>JOHN01000036.1 GCA_000719695.1 Streptomyces sp. NRRL F-6131 | reverse complement strand
GCATCCGTCACGTCAAAACGCGCCACAACTCCGAGTTCTACCAGACACACCAGCCCGCCATCAGACCAAGCCAAGATCCGAACCCTGAACAGCTCCTAGGACTCCTCGGACTTCCGACCATAACCCGGCGGCCCCGGCGGCCCCGGCGGCCCGCCCCCGGCCGCCGACCCGGCGACCGGCCACCGCACTTGCCTACCGCACCGCCTGCTCGAAGGGCAGCGCGGGCGCGGCCGCCGCGAGTCGGGCCGCCGCCTCGGCCGGCTCCAGTACCCGCTCCAGCCGCAGGTCGCCGGGCACCTGCTCGACGAACCGCCCGGCGGCCCAGCTCCGCTCGTAGGGCTGCGGATCCAGGACGAGGGTCCGCACGCCGTCCACCACGGGGATGTCCTCCGGCATGCCCTCGTTCCAGATCCACCCACCGTCCGGCGCCACCAGGTTGAACGCGCCGGTCGCGACGAACCGGCGCCCGTCCAGCCACCGGGTGCGGCTGAGCGCGACCACCTCGGGGTCCGGGCGGGTGCCGGGCAGGTGGCCGCCGCCGACGAGCTCCTCGATCAGCAGCGTGTGGAGCTGGAAGTTGTCGGTCAGCCCGTCCATCCGCAGCAGGTAGCCGGTGCCGCTCGGGCGGTGCAGGACGAGCAGCGGCTCGTCGTCGAGGGTGGCGACCAGGTGCCGCAGGCCCTTGAGGTCGTGCTGGTCGGACCGCTCGCGGTACCGGTCGACCAGCTCGGCGAGGACGGCGCTCACCCCGGAGCCGCGCGCCGCGCGCCGGACCGCGGCGTGCGAGCAGACCGCGAACGCGGCCCGCTGCCACAGCTGGAGCGTCCACCAGCCGACCACGGCCCGGTGGGCCTGCCGGTCGTCCGTCCGGCCGGGCTCGGTGATCCGGGCGTGGGCGAGGCCGGGGTCGTCCTCCTCGGGATCCGGCAGGGCGCCCCCGTCGCCCCCGTCGGCCCCGGGGGCCTCACCGGCGCCCGTGCCGGTCTCCGCCCAGCGGTCGATCAGCAGCAGGGCGCCGCTCAGGGCCTCGCGCAGCCCGGCGAGGACGCCGTCGGCGCAGGCCACCGGATCGGCACCGCGCTCCACGCAGGCGCCGACCATCATCGCCAGGTGCGCCCGGGGGAACAGCGGGGTGTCCAGGAGCAGCGCGGCCAGCCGTGGACCGACGGCCGCCGACTCCTCGTCCTCGGCGGGGCCGAGTGCCGCGCCCAGCCGGCGCAGTGCCGCGTCGAAGCGCGCACCGCCGTCCGGGTCCCCCGCCAGGTCGGCCACGGCGGCCTCCAGGGAGACCACCGCCTCGAGGAGGGCGGACTGCTGACTGTCCGACGGCCCGGTGGAACGGCCGTCCTGCGCGGAATGAGGGTCGGGCACCATTCGCCGCAGCATAGGCGCCCGCCGTCCCGTCCCCGCGCCCGGGTCGCCCCCCACCCACGCGGCGCCCGGACGGCTCCGCGGCGGCCCCGCACCGGCTCCGCACCGACTCCGCGAAAGCCCCACCACCGCTCCACCCCCACCCCGCCACCACCGTTCCGTCGGTGGCCGAGCGGTGGCCGAGCGGTGGCCGAGCGGTGCCCCGTCGCTGTCGACCGGGCGTCAGGTCGCCGCCCGGCTGCCGGAATCCCCGGCGCGGACGGCCCGGCGTCCCCCATACTCGCGCGGGTGATCGCGACCAGTACGCCCGCCGCCGGCGAGGCCCCCGCCCCCACCCCCGTCCTCACCGGCGCCGCCGAGCCCTCGCTCCGGGCGGCGCCGCTCGAACTCTTCCTCGACCTCGTCTTCGTCTTCACCGTCACCCAACTGACCGGCAGTCTGGCCCACCACCTCACCCCCGGTGGGTTCACCCAGGTGCTGGTGATGCTGGCGGTGATCTGGTGGATGTACGACGCCTTCATCTGGCTGACCAACGCCATGCCACCGAGCACCCACGGCCGGCGCGGCCTGCTGATGCTCGCCATGGCCGGCTTCCTGGTGATCTCGCTCTCCGTGCCGCACGCCTTCGAGGGCAGCGGCGTCGCCTTCGGCTGGGCGTACCTGCTGGTGGTGGCCGTGCACACGGGCATGTTCGCGATGTCGGGCGTGAAGCTCGGCCCGGTGCTCCGGATGGGCGGGCTCAACCTGGTCAACACCGGGCTGGTGGTGGCCGGCGGCTACCTCACCGGCTCGGCCCAGCTCACCCTCTGGGCGGGCGCCTTCGCCCTGCAGTTCGCGATACCCCGGCTGGTCGACCTGCCCAGCTTCCAGCTGCGCGCGGACCACTTCGTCGAGCGGCACGGGCTGGTGGTGATCATCGCGTTCGGCGAGTCGGTGATCGCGATCGGCGTGGGCGCGGGCACCGCCGAGCTCACCGCCCCGCTGGTGGCCGTCGCGCTGCTGAGCCTGGCCGTCTGCGTGGGGCTCTGGTGGGCGTACTTCGGGCGGGACGACGACACCCGCGCCGAGCACCACATGGCCGCACTGCCCTCCGACCGGCGCAACCGGCTCGCCGTCAGCGTCTACAACCTGGGCCACTACGGGCTGCTGCTCGGGGTGCTGCTGTTCGCCGCCGGGGTGAAGTCGGCGGTCGCGCACCCGGGGGCGGCGATCAGCGCCGCGCAGGCGGCCGCGCTGGCCGGCGGGGTGGCCCTCTTCCTGGTCGTCAACGCCGCCGTCCGCCGGACCTTCGCCCTCGGCCCCAACCTGCCGCGCCTGGTGGCCGCGGCCGTGGTCGCGGCCGCCACGGTGCTCGGCACCGCCGTCTCGGCCCTGGCCCAGGTCGCCGCGGTCACGCTCGCCCTGGCCGCCGCCTTCGGCTGGGAGCAGCGGAGCGCGCGGCGGGCCGGACTGTCGGCGCCCGGTGAGACACTCCACGGGTGACCGACCACAAGATCACCGACGGCCTCTACCGGATCCGCAACGTCGCGACCGGCCTGCTGCTGGAGGTCCCCGGCGGCAGCCGCCGCAGCGGCGTCAAAGTCCTGCTCGGGGCGGAGGACGGCTCGGACGCCCAGCTCTGGCGGCTGACCGCCGTCCACCCCGGCGGCGCGCTGTTCCACGTCGAGAACGTCGCCGGCGGCAAGCGCCTGGACGTCACCGGGGCCGCGACCGACGACGGCGTGCCCGTCCAGCAGTGGTCCGCCAACGCCTTCGGCGCCCAGGAGTGGCTGGTCGAGCACCACCTCGACGCCCCCGGCACCTGCACCCTGACCAGCTTCATCAGCGGCCGGGCACTGACCGCCCCGGCCGCCCCCACCGACCCGGCCGCCCCGCCCGACCCCGTCCACCAGTGGGAGGACGTCGACTCCCCGACCCAGTGGTGGCACCTGGAGCGCCGGTAGGGGCTGTCTCCTCGGCCGCCCGGGGTGCCCCGACGCCGGGGCACCCCGCACTCCGGGTCCGGGCCCTACGCCGAGAGGTTGGCGCGGAGGGCGGTGAGGTCCTCGTCGGTGGCGCCGTGGGCGCGCAGGTAGGCGGGGACGGAGCCGTGCCGGTCGTGGATCCAGGCGAAGGAGGAGGCGAGCAACTGCTCCGAGATCGGGCGGGAGATCCGCTCGGTGCCGGTCTCGTCGATGTACGGGGTCGGGCCGTCCAGCAGGCCCAGCCCGGTGTTGGAGCGCAGGAAGTCCGCGGTGATCTCGGCCTCGGAGGCGCCCAGCAGGGACTGGACGACGGCGATGGTGAGGCCGGTGCGGTCCTTGCCGACGGCGCAGTGGACGACGGCCGGCAGGGCGCCCGGGGTGCCGAGCCGGCGGATCGCGGCGACCAGCGAGGGGCCGGCGGTGGAGGCCATGAACGGGTACAGCTCGTCCTGGCTCTCCGGCCACGGCCGGTCGGTGTCCTCCCGGTCGGCGGGCAGGGTGGGGAGGCTGAGCGCCTCGTGGTCGAGGCCGTGCCGCAGGTCCGGCCAGACCTCCAGCTCGAAGGGGCTGCGCAGGTCGATCACGGTGCGCACACCCAGGGCCTTCAGCCGCTGGGCGCCCTCCGGCGCGAGCGTGTGGAAGGAGCCGGAGCGGAACAGAACGCCCGGGCGGAGCGCACCGACGCCCCCGGCGTCGCGGAAGTTGCGCACTCCGGGGATGTCGATGAAGGCGGACGGCAGGTCGGCGGGACGGTCCGGCAGGTCGTCGGTCATGGCCCCCACCGTACGGGCGCGGGCCGGGCCGGGGGAAGGAAACGGACCGGTCCCCGAGCGTGCTCGGGGTCCTCCGGGGCCCCGTCCGCAGCGCGGCCGCGGGCGAGGCCCTCGCTCACCGGCCGCCGGAGACGTCCAGGAACGCCCCGGTGGTGTACGAGGAGGCCGGCGACAGCAGGAAGAGGATCGCCTCCGCGACCTCCTCCGGTTGTCCGCCGCGCCGCATCGGCAGGTTCGGCGCGACCCGGTCGACCCGGCCGGGCTCGCCGCCCAGGGCGTGGATGCCGGTGTGGATCAGGCCGGGGCGGACGGCGTTGACCCGGATGCCCTCGTCCGCGACCTCCAGGGCCAGCCCGCGGGTCATCGAGTCGACGGCCCCCTTCGCCGCCGCGTAGTCCACGTACTCGTGGGGCGAGCCGAGCCGGGAGGCGGCCGAGGAGACGTTGACGATCGCACCGCCACGGCCGCCGTGCCGGGTGGACATCCGGCGGACGGCCTGCGCGGCGCAGAGGAACGGGCCGGTGATGTTGGCGGCCCAGATCCGGTTGAGCCGGTCCTCGTCGATGTCCTCCAGCCGGCCCTGCCGCTCCAGCGTCCCGGCGTTGTTCACCAGCGCGGTGAGCGGGCCGAGTTCGGCGTCGACGGTGTCGAACAGCCGGGCCACCTCGGCGCTGCGGGTGACGTCGGCCCGGACGGCGAGCGCGGTGCCACCCGTGGACCGGATCGCCTCCACCACGGCGGCCGCCGCGGCCTCGTCCGTCCGGTAGTTGACGCAGACCCGGTGGCCGCGCCGCCCGGCCAGCAGCGCGGTCGCGGCGCCGATGCCGCGCCCGGCCCCGGTGATCAGCACGACGCCGGGCCGCTCCGCCCCCTCGGGCACCACGGACACGGACTGCTCGGAGGCCACGGACCGCTCGGAATCGTTCGAGGTCGACATGCCCGCACCCTACGCGAGCACCCCGCCCCCAACGGCCGCTATCCCTTCGGAGGTTCCTCCGAACTCGCCCGCAGCGCGGCGATCCTGGGTGCCCGGCTCTTCGGCGAGTCCAGGCTGAACCCGCGGGCGTCCCCCAGCTCCGCGCGGACGAACTCCTCCGTCCGGGCCACCGCCGCCCGCAGCTCGGCGTTCGACGGGACGAAGGACAGGTGGACGATCTCGGCCCGCTCGGTGTCGTACTCCCAGAAACCGACGATCCGCCCGCGGTCCAGCACGATGTGCGTCTGCGGGTCGGCCTCGGTGCCGAAGCTCCGCCCGGCCCGGCCGGTCGGCAGCGGGCGGACCGCGTCGGCCGGGTCGACCAGCCTGGCCAGCTCGCGGTGCAGCAGATGGATGCCGTCGATGCCGGCCAGCAGCGTGTAGTGCGGCTCGTCCGGCACCGTGAAGGCGGCGAAGGCGTCCAGGAGTTCGGGGAGCACCAGCAGTTCCGAACCGGGCGCCGCCGGCACCGCGCCCGCCTCCGCGAGGGCCTGCCGGGCGGTCGCCGCACCGAAACCGGAGAACCACCGGAAGTGCTTCGGCGAGGCCGGACCGGCCCAGGTGAGGTAGCGCCGGGCCAGGTCCGCCGCACTGCCGCCGACCGGCTGGTCCCAGCGCAGGTAGCCGTACCGCTGCTGGTCCAGCCGGCCGTTGGCCGGCACCCGGCGCACCTGGCCGCGGGACTGCATCAGCCCGAGGGCCAACGGCAGCGTGGTGGACAGTCCGCGCTTGCGCCCCGGCTCGCCCAGTGTCCGCACGGCCTCGCCCACCGCCACCCGGATCGCCGCCGGGTCCAGCGGCCCGGGGGCGCCGGCGAGCGCCCGGTCCACCGCCAGGCAGAGCCGCTCGACCTCGCCCCCGGTCACCCCCAGGTGCCGCGCGGCCGCGGCCACCTCGCCCTCGGGCACCGCCGCCCCGGCCGCCAGGGCGAGCGCGAAGTCCTCGGCCGGGACGAGGTAGGTGCAGCCGCGCGCGGCGGGCAGCTCGTGCACCTCCAGCCCGGCCACCGCCGCGTCCACCGCCGCCCGGCCCAGCCCGGCCCGGGCGAACAGGCCCAGGTACGGGGCGGCGCCACCCACCGACCGGGCCCACCCGGTGGCCGCCAGCACCTCCCCGGCGGATGCCCCGTGGTGCCCGCCGTCGAGCCACTGCCGGTGCGCCCACCAGGCCCGCAGCTTCTCCGTGCCGACCGCCGGGCCGACCGCCGGGCCCACCACCGGGCCCACCGCCGGGCCGGTCTCCGCGCCGATGTCCGGGCCGGTCTCCGCGCCGATGTCCGTGCCGGTCTCCGGGCCCTGTCCGTGCCCGCCGTGCGCCCTCGCCATGCGGCCCAGTATCGGCCCGCCGCCCCCGCCGCCCCCGGAATTCGCTCGCCCGGCGCGGCCCCGGCCCGGCAGACTCCTGCGGACCGGCCGACGAGAGGGGCCCCGATGACCGACCGACCCACCGACCCGCCCGGCAGCGTCCTGCTGTCCGGCATCGTCGGCTCGACCGCGTACGGGCTGGCCCACGCCGGCTCCGACATCGACCGGCTCGGCCTGTTCGCCGCCCCGACCGCGGGCTTCCACGGCCTGCACCGCCCGGCGGAGTCGCACGTCTCCACCGCCCCGGACCGCACCCTGCACGAGGCCGCCAAGTGGTGCCGCCTCGCGCTCAGCTGCAATCCCACCGCCTCCGAGCTGGTCTGGCTGCCCGAGGACCTCTACGAGGTGCGCAGCCCGCTCGGCGAGGAGCTGATCGCGATACGCCGTTCCTTCCTGAGCGCCCGGGCCGTGCGCAACGCCTACCTCGGCTACGCCACCCAGCAGTTCCGGAAGCTGCTGACCCGCGACACCTCGGAGCAGGCCACCCGGGCCCGGGCCGCCAAGCACGCCCGCCACCTGGTCCGGCTCCTCGACCAGGCCGTCCACCTGCACGAGACCGGCCACAACCTGGTCCGGCTGCCCGATCCGGAGCGCGTCCGCGAGCTCGGCGAGCGGATCGCCGACGACCCCGCCCGGGCCGAACGCCTGCTCACCGCCGCCGGCGAGCGCCTCGACCGCCCCGGCGTCCTCCCGGACCGCCCCGACGAGCGCCCCGCCGACGCCTGGCTGCGCCGCGTCCGCGCCGCCCACTGGACGCGGGAACCGGATCCCGCCGGGTAGGATCGCGGCGGTCCGCCGCCTCCCCGGCCCCGGGCCGCGGGCCGCTAGCTCAATTGGCAGAGCTGCGGACTTTTAATCCGTAGGTTCAGGGTTCGAGCCCCTGGCGGCCCACCGGAACGACGACCGACCGCGGCCGCGCCCGCGGCACCGCCCCCGAACGCACCGGTGGCGCCGCCGTTGGGGCGACGCCACTGGCGCGGGACCGCTCTTCAGTCGTTCAGCCCTTCAACCCTTCGTTCCGTGGTCCGTCGGATCAGCTGTGCCGTCCCGGGCGGCGGTAGGCGACCAGGCACAGCAGCAGACCGCCGAGGACGGCGAGGCCGCCGAGGGCCGCGATCAGGCCCTCGCCCGCCGAGCTGCCGGTGTCCGGCAGGGGCTTGCCGGTCGGCTTGTGGGAGTGGCTGTGCGTCGGGTTCGGCTCCGTGGACGCGCTGGTGCTGGTGCTGGCCGAGGGGGACGCGGACGTCGGGGACGCGGTCGGCGACGGCGAGGCGGTCGGCGACGGCGAGGACGTCGGGCTGGGCGAGGAGGTGGGCGACGGCGACGAGGTCGGGCTGGGCGAGGCGGTCGGCGACGGCGAGGCCGTCGGGGACGGCGACGAGTTCCGCAGCACGATGCCCATGTCGAGGTCGAGGTAGCGCTGGCCGCCGGCGACGGTGACCTTCTGGGTCAGGCCGGTGGTGGGGTCGGCGTCGGAGTCCTTGGTGGGGTCGGTGCCGGCGCCGCGGGTGGTGACCTTCGCGCCCTGCGGCAGGGTGGTGAGGTCGAACTGCACCTGGTAGGTGCCGTCCGGGAGCTTGTCGAAGAGGTAGAGGCCGTTGGCGTCGGTCACCGCCGTGACCGGTCGGCCGTTCTTGTCCCGCACGGGCTGGCCGTTGCCGTCCAGCAGGTTGACCTTGACGCCGGGGACGCCGGTGTCGCCGGGCTTCTGGACGCCGGAGCCGTCCTTGTCGATCCAGACGTAGTCACCGATCGCGTTGGCCGGCTGGGTGACCTCCTTCACCGCGACACCGACCTTGGCCGGCTCGGCGGGCAGCAGCTGCCGGCCCTCGCTGTCGGTGGCGGTGAACGCGAAGCTGTTCCAGGCGTACTCCGTGTCCGGGGCGTCGAACGGCGCAACCATCGGCCAGGTCAGCGTGAACGACTCGCCCGAGGCCATGGTGCCGGCCCGGTGGACGCGGAACCAGGTCGCCGTCCCCGGACCGGGGAAGGTCGTGCTCCACACCGCGCCGGTGTTGCAGCCCGTCCGTTCGACGAGCGCCGACTCGACGCAGGGGTTCTTGTCGGTGGTGTACTCGATCACCACGGTCGGGTCGCTGCTGACGATCGGCTCGCTCAGCGACGGGGCCCAGGCGCTGCCGCGCTGCGCGTCCTGGGTGAGGACGTAGTTGTCGCCCGGGGTGGGCAGCATGTCGTAGGCGATGAAGTCGGTGACCGGGTCCGGCGAGTCGTTGCGCACGGTCATCCGGTAGGAGATCCGGCCGCCGGGGGTGGCGCTGCCGATGCTGCGGTAGTCGTCGTCGAGGTCGCCCTGCACCTCCTTGAAGGAGCGCAGCACGCTCGGCACGTCCACCTCGATCTTGGAGGAGGCGTGGCAGAGCAGCTCGGAGGTGTTGCCGTTGCCGTTGAGGTCCAGGACGTCCGGGGTGCTGCCGCTGTCCGAGCCGGAGAACATGCAGGAGACCGGGGCGTTCGGCTCGTCGACGGTGACGTAGACGTCGTTGGTCAGCTCACCGGAGCGGATGCTGCTGGCGACCTGGACGTCGAAGAGCATCCGGTAGGCCAGCGGGTCGTGCAGGTAGGTCGAGTCGGGCGCGCCGGCGGGCCACTGCATCCTCAGCAGCTGGCGGCCGTTGGGGCCGGGGGTGACGGTGATCGACTCGGGGGCCTTGGCGTCCGGGTAGTTCGGGTCGGGCCGGGCGGAGCCGTCGATGTAGACGACGCCGGGCGGCAGCAGGTCGAGCAGGACCAGCGGGCGGTCCAGGTCACGGGCGCTGCGGTTGTAGGGGATCACCTGGAAGGTGGCCTTGCCGCCGGGGGCGGACAGCTCGCCGGCGACGGTGGTCTTGGCCGCGCCGAGGTTGGTCGCCTGGGTGACGGTGGTGCTGGCGCAGGAGCTGGCCGCGGCGTTGTTGGTGCCGTCGGTGGCGGTGGTGTCGACGCAGTTGGTCAGCGGGACGGGGGCCGCGCGGCCGTCGTGGCCGGGGGTGGCGACCTGGGTGACCAGCTGCACCGCGTTGCCCGGGCTCCAGCCGGTGGGGATGGGGCCGTTCCAGGTGAACTTCAGCCCGTCGAGCCAGCGGCCGGCCGGGATGCCGAGCACGTCGTTGGCGGGGTCGCCGGCGCCCTCCGCGAAGGTGACGCGGCGCGCGGTGGCGCCGTTGAACGGGCTGCCCGGGCTGAAGGTGAGCCAGGTCGGGTCGCCGTTGAGCCGGTACTGGAGGGTGAGCCGGATGCTGTTCGGGTTCCAGGGCTCCAGCTGGAGGGACTGCGGGTAGATCCAGTTGTAGAGGCCCTCGGTGGTGCCGGCACCGGGGTCGGTGAGGGTCAGGCTGGTCGCCGGTCCCGAGGTGTTGGTGGCCGACAGGCTGAAGCTGTTGAGGTCGCCGGAGACGACGCTGTCGCGCCACACCTTGCTGGCGGTCACCACCACGCCGGTGGCCGGGGGCTGGAACTGGCCGGTCGTGGTGGAGGCGCTGTCCAGCAGGGTCTCGGGGTCGGTGCCGATCGGGTCGCCCAGCAGGTCCACGGTGTTGGTGGAGGTGGTCCCGGTCGGGAAGTCGCTCTCCGGGTAGTGCACGACCAGCACGCCGGGCGCGCGGCAGCCGCCGCGGCCGTTGCCGGAGACGAACGGGCCGATGTCGTAGCCCCAGGTGTTGGGGCCGGGGGGCACCTGGCTCCAGCCCGGCGAGCGGCCGGTGTCCACCACCGCGCCGGGCGGCAGGGTGTCGAGCAGCCGGCTGGTGTCCAGGTCGACGTTGGGCACGTTGTCGGTGGCGCACGGGCTGAACTGGTAGGTGACGGTGCGCCCGTCCTGGCTGCTGGTCTGGATGCCCTTGGTCACCGTGTACTGCGGCTGCACCTCGGCCTTGGTGTTGGCGCTCGCGTTCTGCGAGGTCTCACCGGTGGCGCTCATGGTGGCCGCGTTGGTGGAGGTGGTGCCGTTGGCGGTGGTGAAGTTGGGGTACTTCATGACCACCGTGATGGTGGCGGTGGTGCCCGGGCTGAGGTTCTGCAGCTTGATGTTCATCGTGCCGCCCATCGCGCCGGTGGCGGGCACGGTGGAACCGGCCTGGTCGACCGAGGAGGGGTCGGGGGTCCAGCCGACGAACTGCATGTTCGACGGCAGGGTGTCGACGATCTGGCCGCCGGTGCACTCGGTGACGGAGCACGTGTAGCGGAGGGTGTAGGTGACGTTCTCCCCCGGGGAGACGGTCGCCTTGTCCACGCTCTTGGTGAAGGAGATCGCGGCCTGTGCCGGTGGCGCGAGCAGGCCGCTGCCCAGGAGGGTTCCCCCTAGGAGGGCGAGTACCGAGGCGATGCGCCCGGTCCGGATGGGAATACGCATACCGGACAGTTGATCCGACCGCGTGTCCCGACTCCCGGCGACGCGAGGACGGGTGACGGCGTTTCACCTTGTCAGACGAGCGTCAAATCCCACGGCCCGGTCCGCGGGGCCGGGCCGGGCGGCCGGACCCCGCGGCGGGTGCGGATCAGCGGGGTTCCGGCTTGGTGTGGAGGACGTCGCGGGCCTGCTCGGCGGCGCGGCTGATGCTCTCGCCGACGAAGTCCATGAAGCGGGCGATGTTCTCCAGACGAACGGCCGCCGGGGTGTCCGGGCCGAGGATGCCGACGCCCTGCCGGGCGGTCTCGGCGAACCGGGCGTTGGCCTGGGCGGCGGCGATCATCGACTGGTACCAGACGTCACCGTCGACGAGGTAGCGCTCGCGGCGGCGTTCGTCGCGCTCGCGGCGGACCAGGCCCTGGCCCTCCAGGAAGGCGACCGCCTTGGAGACGGACGCCGGGCTCACCTGGAGGCGCCGGACGAGTTCGGCCGCCGTGACGCTGCCCGCGTCGGAGGTGAACAGGCAGGTCAGCACCCGGGCCATCATCTTGGGCAGGCCCTGCTGCATCAGCAGGGTGGTGAACGCCTCCTCGTACTCGCGCACGGCCTCGGCGTCGCGCCCGGGGGTCTGCTCGGGCGGCTGCGGTCCGCGGGGGGCGGCCTGCCGGCGCCGGTGGGCGCGGCGCTCGGTGGCGCGGTGGGCCAGGTCGGCGCGGTAGGCGGTGGGGCCGCCGTTGCGCATCACCTCGCGGGTGACCGTCGAGGTGGGGCGCTCCAGGCGTCTGGCGATCTCCGCGTAGGCGAGTCCGTCGGCCACCCCCAGGGCGATCTGCTGGCGTTCCTGCTGGGTGAGTCTGCCTCCCGGCACGGCGTTCTCCCTTCCTGTGGCCCCGACGCCCGCAGCATAGCGTTCACCCACAGTCAATGCAACGACCCGTCGTTCTGACGTTGCATTGAAAGGCGATTCGTTGCAACGAAATTAAGGCTTCCACCTGCACTGATGCATGTTTTGCGCAACAGGCTTCTTGCTGGATCGTCGAACGCAACGTAGCTTTTGCGATGTCGGAAAACGGCAGCGAGACCATCACACAGGAGATCGACACCATGCAGAAGTTCGACACCGCCGCCCCGGTCACCGCCGTCCTGGACATCGCCGCCGGGCGCGTCCAGCTCATCGCCGCGGACCGTGCCGACGCCACCGTCGAGGTGCGGCCCGCCGACCCCGCCAAGGGCCGCGACGTCAAGAGCGCCGAGCAGACCACCGTCGAGTACACCGACGGCGTCCTGCGGATCCGCACCGCGCCCGGTGGCCGACTGGTCGGCGCCGCGGGCGCCGTGGAGGTCACCGTGCAGCTGCCGGCCGGTTCCTCCGTCGAGGCCAGGTCCGACAGCGCCGAGCTGCGCGCCGTCGGTCGCCTGGGCGACCTCGCCTTCGAGGGCGCCTACCGCCGGATCAAGATCGACGAGGCGGCGGGCGTCCGCCTCACCGCGATCGACGGCGACGTCGAGATCGGCCGGCTCAACGGTCCGGCGGAGATCTCCACCAACCGGGGCGACATCCGGATCGCCGAGGCCGTGCGCGGCGCCGTGGTGCTCGACACCCGGTCCGGCGACATCGCGGTGACCGCCGCCGCCGGTGTCTCGGCCGCGCTGGACGCGGGCACCGGGTACGGCCGGGTCGACAACGCCCTCCGCAACGACGGCGCCACCGGCCTGACGATCCGTGCCACCACCGCGCGCGGCGACATCACCGCCCGCAGCCTCTGAACCGGGTGCGGCCGGTGAACCGGGCACGGCCTCTGAACCGGGCACGGCCTCCGAACCGGGCACGGCCGGTGAATTGGGCACGGCATCCCTCCGGAGCGGAGCGGCGTGCGCCCCACCCGCCCCCCGGCGGGCGGGGCGGGTCAGGGGACGACGGCACCCGCCGCCGCGGGCACGAGCCGGCCGGCGGCGAGGGTGAGCACGTCGTCGACCGCGCCGAGGGCGGCGTGGTCGTGGGTGATCAGCAGCGTGGTGCGGCCGCGGGTGGCGTCGAGGACGTCGGCGAGCACGGCGGCGGCGGTCTCCGGGTCGAGGCCCTCGGTGGGCTCGTCCAGGACGAGCACCGGCGGGTCGGCGAGCAGCGCGCGGGCGAGCAGCAGCCGTCGGCGCTGGCCGCCGGACATGGTGGCGCCGTCCCCGCCGAGCAGGGTCTCCCAGCCGTCGGGGAGGGACTCGACCCAGTCGAGCAGCCGGGCCCGGCGGGCCGCCTCGCGCAGCTCCCCGTCGGTGGCGTCCGGGCGGGCGAGCCGCAGATTGGCCCGGACCGTGGTGTGGAAGACATGGGCGTCCTGGGTCATGCCGGTGATCACGCGGCGGACGTCGGCGCCCGCGCAGTCCCGCAGTTCCCGCCCGCCGACCCGGATGCTGCCGCCCTCGTACGGGACGAACCGCATCAGCGCCGCGATCAGGGTGGACTTGCCGGAGCCGCTGGCGCCCACCAGGGCGACCCGGCGACCGGGCGGCAGGCGCAGGCTGACGCCGTCCAGCGCGGCCGGACCGTCGGGGCGGTGCCGCACCCGCAGGTCGGTGATCTCCACGCCGAGCGGTCCGTCGAGGGGGAGCGGCACCGGGTCGGCCGGGTCGGTGACCGGGGCCGGGGAGTCCATCAGGTCGGCGAGGCGACGGGCGGAGGCCCAGACGTCGGCCAGTCGGCGGGCGGCCGCGGGCAGCCCGGCCAGGGCGTCGAAGGAGACCAGGGCGAGCACCGCGAGGACGGTGAGCTGGACGGCGGGCAGCCGGCCGTCCGCGTGCGCGCGCAGACCGAGCCAGGTGACGGCGACCGTGGCCGCCGCCTGGAACAGCAGGATCACCCCGGAGGCGAGCGAGGTGGTCAGGGCCCGGCGGCGCTCCAGGTCGGCGATCCGGGCGGTGGCCCCCGCGGTCCGGGCATGGGCGCGGCCCCGGGCGCCGTACGCCGCGAGGTCGGCCGCGCCCCGGGTCAGGTCGACGGTGAGCGCGGCGAGTTCGGCGCGCGCGGCCTTCTCGGCCCGCCCGGCCCGGCGGGACAGCGCGAGCACCAGGGCGGGCACCACCAGGCCCGCGACGGCCAGCAGGACACCGAGCAGCAGCCCGGCCGGGGGGAGCAGCGCCAGCGCGGTGCCGGTGGCGGCCGCGGCGACCAGGCCGGCGGCGGTGACCGGGATCAGCACCCGCAGCAGGAGGTCCTGCGCGGCGTCGACGTCGTCGACCAGGCGGGTCAGCAGGTCGCCGCTGCGGAAGGCGGGGGTGCCGGCCGGGGCGAGCGGGACGAGCGCCTCGTACACCCGGGCGCGGAAGCCGGCGACGGCGCGCAGCACGCCGTCGTGGCCGAGGAGCCGGTCGGCGTAGCGCAGGGTGCCCCGGCCGAGGGCGAGGGCGCGGACGGCGACGATGGCGACGGCGACGGCGGAGATCGGGGGCTGTTCGGCGGCGCGGCTGATCAGCCAGGCGGCGGTGGCCATCAGCGCGGCGCCGCTGAGCTCGCTGCCGGCGGCGGCGAGGACGGCCGGCAGCAGCCGGCGCCAGTGCGGCAGCAGGTGGCCCAGCAGCCGGAGGGTCGGCCGGGAGCCGAGGGCGGCCGGGCGGCGGGCCGGGGCGGCGGGATCGGGCATCGGGGCTCCGGGGGCGAGCGGGTGGGGCGCGGGTGCGGCGGTCGGGTCGGCCGTACCGGTACGGCCGGTCGGGGCGGGGCGGCTCATGAGCGCACCAGCCCGGCGAGGTCCGCGGCGTCCGGCCGGGGCGGGGCGGCCTCGACGACCCCCGCCCGGACGGTGACGATCCGGTCGGCGTGCGGCAGCAGGCCCCGCCGGTGGGCGACCACGATCGTGGTGCGCCCGCGCATCAGGTCGGCGGTGGCCCGGGTGACGGCGGCCTCGCTCTCCGGGTCGAGGTGGGCGGTCGGCTCGTCGAGCAGCAGGACCGGCGCGTCCTTGAGGAAGGCGCGGGCCAGGGCGATCCGTTGGCGCTGACCCGCGGAGAGCCCGGCACCGTGCTCGCCGAGCACCGTGTCGTACCCGTGCGGCAGGGCCTCGACGAAGCCGTCGGCGGCGGCGGCCCGGGCGGCGGCCCGGACCTCGGCCTCGGTCGCGTCGGGCCGGCCGAGGCGGATGTTGTCGGCGACGGAGGCGGCGAACAGGTGCGGGCGCTGCGGCACCCACGCCACCTGGGCGAGCCAGGCGTCGGGGTCGAGCGCGGCGAGGTCGGTGCCGTCGACCAGCACCCGCCCCGATCCGGGGGCGACGAAGCCGAGGAAGAGCGCGAGCAGGGTGGACTTGCCGGCGCCGCTCGGGCCCACCAGGGCCAGGTGCTCGCCGGGGTGGACGGTGAGCGAGACGTCCGTGAGGGCGGGTTCGACGCGGTCGGGGTGGTGGACGGTGACCCCGTCGAGGCGCAGCCGGGCGGTGCGGACGTCGGGGACCGGGACGGTCCCGGCGGGCGGGCCCTCGCCGGTCCGGCCCTCGCCGGTCCGGCCCTCCGCGCTCGCCTCGTTCTCCTCGCCCCCCGTGCTCGCTCCGCCGTCGAGGACGGCGAAGACCCGCTCGGCCACCGTGATGCCCTCGGCGCTGTCGTGGAAGGCCGCGCCCGCCGCCCGCAGCGGCAGATAGGCCTCGGGGGCGAGGAAGAGCACGACCAGGGCGGTGCGCAGGTCGAGTTCGCCGCCCAGGAGCCGCAGCCCGACCGGGACGGCGACCAGCGCCACCGACAGGGTGGCGACCGTCTCCAGGACGAGGGAGGAGAGGAAGGCCACCCGCAGGGTGCGCATGGTGGCCCGCCGGTGGGCGTCGGCCATCTCCCGGACCACCCCGACCTGGTGCCGCTCGCGGCCGAACGCGCGCAGCGTCGGCAGCCCGGCGACGACGTCCAGGAAGTGGCCGCCCAGCCGGGCCAGCAGCCGCCACTGCCGCGCGGTGCGTTTGGCGGTGTGCAGGCCGACCAGTGCGCCGAACACCGGGATCAGCGGAAGGGTGATCACGATGATCAGCGCGGAGGTCCAGTCGGCCAGACCGAGCCGGACGACGACCACCAGCGGGACGACGGCGGTGGCGGCCATGGTGGGCAGGTAGCCCGTGATGTACGGGTCCAGGGCGTCCAGACCGCGGGTGAACAGGGTGGCGGTCTCGCCGTGCCGGCCGGCGGCCAGCCGCCGGGGGCCGGTGTCCCGCAGCCGTTCGGCGATGCGGTCGCGCAGCGTGCGCTTGGCCTCGGCGGCGGCCCGCTGGGCGAGGGCGCCGCGGGTCCAGGCCAGCAGGCCGCGCAGGGCGAGGACGGTGCCGAGCGCGGCGAGCCCGGCGGTCCACGGGCCGTGGCCGGCGAAGCCGTCGGCGAGCAGGCCGGCGAGCAGTTCGGCCTGGCCGAGGACGAGTCCGGCGCCCAGCAGGGCGAGTCCGGTGGAGACGGTCACGTGGCGCCGGAGCGCCGGGATCTCGCGCCGCAGGCGGCGTTCGACCGGCTTCATCCCGTGGTCCTTCCCGTGGTTGCGCCGGACGTCCGGACGGTCGGACGGCGAGGATGCCCGGATGCCCGGATGCCCGGATGCCCGGATGCCCGGACGGCCGTCCGGCCGGCAGCGGCTCGGCTGCCGGCCGACGGCGGTCGGTCAGAAGTAGCTGGGGTGGCGCCGGCCGGTGCGGCCGCGGAACGCGTACCAGCTCCAGGCCTGGTAGGCGAGGATCACCGGGATGATCACCACCCCGAACCCGATCAGCAGCTTCAGGGTGGCCCCGTCGGCGACGGCCTCGTCGACGGTGATCCCGCCGCCGGAGGAGGCGGACAGCAGGTACGGGTACTGGCCGGCCCCGACCAGCAGCACCGGCAGCGCGGTCGCGAGGCAGGTGGCGGTGAAGGCCAGGACGTCGTTCCCGCGGGTCAGGAACCACCAGCCGGCCGCGAGGGCCGCCACGACGAGGGCGAACAGGACCACCGAGGTCACCGTCCTCGTCATCGAGGCGCCGACCCCGAACAGCGAGAGCAGCAGGGCGAGGGCGCCCGCGGCGCCCGCCGCCGCGATCAGGGTGGCGCCCACCCGCCGTGCGGTGGCGGCGAGTCCGGGCTCCGAACGGAGGGCGACGAAGGCCGCCCCGTGGCCGGCGAAGAGCAGCGCGGTGGCCACCCCGCAGGTCAGCGCGAAGGGCGAGAACACCTCGCCGGGACCGATGTGGAAGGAGCCGTCCGCCCGGCGGGGCACGCCGTGCAGCAGCAGCCCGACCACGATGCCCCAGCAGACGGCGGGCAGCGCGCCGCCGAGCACCACCAGGGCGTTCCAGCGGCGGACCGCCCGGGGGCTGCTGGACCGGCCGCGCAGCTGGATCGCAGCGTTGCCGAGCACCAGGCCGGCCAGGATCGCCACGATCAGCGGGTACAGGCCGGACAGCAGGCTGCCCTCCAGGTGCGGGAAGGCGCCGAACATCACGCCGGCGAAGGCGACCAGCCAGACCTCGTTGCCGAGGAAGAACGGGGCGATCGCGTCGAGCGCGCCGTTGCGCACGCCCGGTTCGGCGTCCGGCCGGCCGTCGCCGTCGGCGGGGCCGAGGAACGGCGACAGCATCTGCGCGCCGTAGTCGTAGCCGCCGAGCACGAAGTAGCCGGCGAGCAGCAGGCCGAGGAGGGCCAGCCAGAGGGTCTCCAGGCTCATGTAGCCCAACCTTCCGTCACGTCAGGGGAGTTCATCTCGGTGCGGGACCGGGCGGCCGGCTCAGAAGGCCGGGACCGGCTGCTTCTCGTCGGCGCCGCCCGCACCGGGCAGGTCGTCGGGGAGCGGGTCGCCGGCGCCGAGCTGGGCGCCGTCCGGCCCGCGGCGGGCGAAGCGGGTGATCAGCGTCCAGTTGGTCACCGCGAGGGCGACGAAGATGGCGATGAACACCGTGCAGGACACGATCAGGGAGCCCTTGCTGACGTTCGAGAGGGCGTCGTCGACGGTCAGTTCGCCGTAGACGAGCCACGGCTGGCGACCGATCTCGCGCACCACCCAGCCGCCGACCGAGGCGATGAAGGGCAGCGGGATGATCGCGGTCATCAGGTAGGCGAGCCAGCGCTTGCGCACCAGCAGGTCCTTCAGCAGCAGGAAGACCGCGACGAAGGTGATGGTCGAGACCGTGTTGCCGAGGATGGTCATCAGGTCCATCGAGTTCTTCACCCAGCTCTCCCAGGCCACGTAGTTGCCGGGGCCGTGGTCGGCGACCGCCTGCGCCTGCGCCGCGGCGAGGTCGCCGCCCGCCAGGATGGCGGCCTTGACCGGCTGGGTCTTCTCGAGGACCGGGACCTGCAGGTTGCCGACGATGATGACGAAGAAGGAGGAGAGCATGCTCACCCAGACGCCCAGGCGCAGCGAGCTCCGGAAGAGCTCGGTCTCCTTGGTGCCCTTGGCGAAGTGCCAGGCGCTGACGCCGGCGACGAAGATGCCGCCGGTGGTGAGCGCGGCGAGCGCGATGTGGCCGAGCGCCACCTGGGCGTTGGCGTTGGTGATCAGCGCCCCGAAGTCGGTCAGGTAGGCGGCGCCGTCGCGCACCTCGTAGCCGACCGGGTGCTGGAGGAAGCCGTTGGCGACCAGGATCCAGAACGCCGACAGGTACGCGGTCAGCGCGACCAGCCAGATCAGCGCCACGTGCACGCTGCGGCGCATCCGGCCCCAGCCGAAGATCCACATGCCGAGGAAGGTGGACTCGGCGAAGAAGGCGATGAGGGTCTCCAGGGCCAGTGGCGCCCCGAAGACGTTGCCCGCGAACTTGCTGAGTCCGCTCCAGCTGAGTCCGAACTGGAACTCCATGACGAGGCCGGTGACGATGCCGACCGCGTAGTTGATGACGTAGAGCTGGCCCCAGAAGCGAGTCATGCGCTCCCGGACCGCGCGTGTGGCGAGGTCCCGGGTGTACGCGGCCCGGGTGTGCATGACCGCCACGATGGGGACCAGCCCCATGGTGAGGATCACGAACAGCCAGTGCACGCTGGTGGTGGCCGCGAACTGGAGTCGGGCCAGATCCGCAGCGCTCATGATGCGACCTTCCTGGGGGGCGGTGGGGCCTCCGGGTCGGCGGACGGATGAGGGGAAGAGGTCGGGTTCCTCGCTTCGCGTGTGCAGGTGGCGGGCATCGCTGCCCGCCACCTGTGCGACGAACCCCGCCGACGACGTTAGGGGAGGATTGCTTATGCCTTCCAAGACCGGTTTTGCTATGTATGGATAGCCCGTCAGGCATGAGCAGAGGTGAACCGTGGATTTGCTGCAGCTGCGCTACTTCCAGGCCGTCGCCCGTTTCGAGCACATCAGCCGCGCCGCCGAGGAGCTGAACGTCGCCCAGCCCTCGCTCAGCCGCACCATCGCCCGGCTGGAGGCCGAGCTGGGCTCGCCGCTCTTCGACCGGCAGGGCCGGCGGATCCGGCTCAACCAGTACGGCGTGGTGTTCCTCCGGCACGTCGACCGGGCGCTGAGCGAACTCGACGACGGGCGGCGGGCCTTGCGCGAGGCCCGGGAGACCGGGCTGGGCCGGGTCGGGGTCGCCTCCGAGACCCTGCTGACCGTGGCCCATCTGATGGGCGGCTTCCGGGCCGCCTTCCCCGGCGCCGAGGTGCGGCTCTTCCAGTCCAACGTGGAGGAGATGGACCGGCAACTGCGGGCCGGCGAGGTCGATTTCTGCGTCGCCTCGCAGCCGCTGACCGCCGCCAACCTGGAGTCGGTCGAGCTGCTGCGGGAGGAGGTGCTGCTGGCCGTCCCCCGCGGGCACTGGCTGGACGGCCGGGAGAGCGTGACGATCGCCGAGATCGCCGACGAGCCGTTCGTCACCACCCGCCGGGGGAACTGGCAACGCGCCCTGCTGGACCGGCTGTTCGCGACCGAGGGGCTCACCCCGCGGCTGTCCTGCGAGGGCGACGAGCCCGGGGCCAGTCAGGACATGATCAGCACCGGGCTGGGCATCGGTCTCATCCCGGCGATGTCCCGGCTGGCCGGCACCGACTCGCACGTCCCGGTGGCCTGGGTGCACGTGGCCGCCCCCAACTGCTACCGGGTGCTCACCCTGGTGTGGAACCGGGACGCCTACCACTCCGAGGCGGCCCACCGGTTCCGTGAATTCACCACCAGCAGGCCGCTCATGACGCACCGTCGGCCCGATCCTCGGACGGGTCGCGAGTCGGTCTGAGCCCGCCGCGCGCCGTTGATCGATCCTGGCGCGCCCCGGAGTCCTTTGCTACGCTCAAACGCGCTGCCGTGTCCCTGGCCGAGGACGTCGCGTGTCCGAACGGCCGGTATGAGATGGCGGGTTGGCAGGAGCAAGGCGTCCTGCGGCAACCACCGGCGGCGCCGTCCCACCTCCATTCGTCACTTGACCGGTGCTCGTGCTTCGGCGTGCCCTCGTGCGCGCGCCCGAGCGCCATCGAGGAGTTCCGTCATGCCCAAGATCACGTACGTCGCCGTGGATGCGGCCGAGCGCACGATCGACGTCCCCGCCGGCACCAGTGTCATGCGCGGCGCCGTCTTCAACGACATCGACGGCATCGTCGCCCAGTGCGGTGGCAACCTGCAGTGCGCCACCTGCCACGTCTACGTCGACGAGTCGACGCTCGACAAGCCGGAGCCGATCCGGTCGGACGAGAACGACATGCTGGACTTCACCGCCTGCCCGCGCCGCCCCAACAGCCGCCTCAGCTGCCAGCTCACCGTGACCGAGGCCCTGGACGGTCTGATCGTGCACCTCCCCGAGCGGCAGAAGTGATGACCGAGGACGCGCACCCCGCGTCGGTCGTCATCGTCGGGGCCGGTCAGGGTGGTTACCAGACGGCCGCCTCGCTGCGTGAACACGGCTACCGCGGACGGCTGGTCCTCATCGACGCGGAGGACGAACTCCCCTACGAGAGACCACCCCTGTCCAAGGCCTACCTCAAGGGGGAGGCGGACGAGGCCCAGCTGTGGCTGCGGCCGGTGAGCTACTACGCGCGCCAGTCGATCGAACTGGTCGCGGGCTCGGTGACGGCGGTCGACCCGGCCGCCCGCACCGTCCGGCTGGCCGACGGCTCGGTGTACGAGTACGACCACCTCGTCCTGGCCACCGGTGCCACCCCGCGCACGCTCGGCGTGCCGGGCGCCGGACTGCGCGGGGTGCACACCCTGCGCACCGCGCAGGACGCCGCCGCGCTGCGCTCCTCGCTCGGCGCGGCCCGGCACGCGGTGGTGGTCGGGGCCGGGTTCATCGGCCTGGAGTTCGCCGCGGCGGCCCGCCGGGCGGGCTGCGAGGTGACCGTGGTCGAGGCCCTCGACCGTCCACTGGCCCGGGTGGTCTCGGCCCGCACCGCCGAGCACTTCACCCGGCTGCACCGGCGGGAAGGCTCCAGGCTGGTGTTCGGCCAGGGGGTCGCCGCCCTGCACGGCGACGACCGCGGCGCGGTCGCCGAGGTGGAGCTGGCCGACGGCGCCCGGCTGCCGGCCGATCTGGTGCTGGTCGGGATCGGGGTGATCCCGCGCACCGGGCTGGCGGCCGCGGCCGGTCTGAAGGTGAGCGGCGGCATCGTCGTCGACGACCGTCTGGTGACCAGCGACCCGCACATCTCGGCGATCGGCGACTGCGCGGCGTTCCCGCAGGTGCGCTCGGGCAACCGGCTGCGGCTGGAGTCCGTGCAGAACGCCGTGGGCCACGCCGAGCTGGTGGCCGCGCGGCTGACCGGCGAGGCCCGGGGCTACCGCGAGCTGCCGTGGTTCTGGAGCGACCAGTTCGCGACGACCGTGCAGATCGCCGGCCTGGACGAGGGCCACGACACCGAGGTGGTGCTCGGCGACGACCCGGACGCCTTCTCGGTGCTGCTGTTCCGGGGCGGTGAGCTGCAGGCGGTGGAGTCGGTCAACCGGCCCACCGACCACCTGGCGGCCCGGCAGCTCCTGGACCGCGGTGTGCTGCTGAACCCGGCCGACGCCGCCGTCCCCGGCTTCACCCTCCGGGACCACTTCGCGAGCCACCGGGGAGGCTCCGCCGTGCCCGTGGGCTGACCGGTCGGCCGGTGTGGCCGGTACTCGTCGCCCGGCGCCCGCTCCGCCGCACCGCGGCGCGGGCGCCGGGCGACCGAGGCGCAACGGAACAAAGGATTCCGAAAACATTGGCCCCACTGCTTTCAAAAGCACGCCCAAAGAACAACCGTTTTTTTATCGCCGGACGGTTTTCGGCCATGCCCGGAGCGGGCCCGCCGGGTCCGAACCTTCACAGTTAGTTCATAAGCCGCTGTTGCGGAAACATCTGCCGGTGAGGCAGGATTCAAACAAGATCGCTTGCTTGCTCATTCACTCGTCCGAATAACAAACAGGGGATACCACCGTGCCTGAATCCGTCAGCCCGCAGGGATTCGCCGACGAGGCCGAGCTGCGCAGCCTCAACCGGGCCGTCGTCGAGCGGTACATGCACACCCTCGGCCAGGACCGGCTGCGCCGGCACGAGCTCTTCACCGAGGACGGCGTCGGCGGCCTCTGGACCACCGACACGGGCTCGCCGGTCGCCACGCACGGCCGGGACCGGCTGGGCGAGCACGCCGTCTGGTCGCTCAAGTGCTTCCCGGACTGGGAGTGGTACAACATCCAGATCTTCGAGACCCAGGACCCGAACCGTTTCTGGGTCGAGTGCGACGGCCGCGGGAAGATCCTCTTCGGCGACTACCCCGAGGGCCTGTACGAGAACCACTTCATCCACTCGTTCGAACTGGAGAACGGGAAGATCAAGCTGCAGCGCGAGTTCATGAACCCGTTCCAGCAGCTGCGTGCCCTCGGAATTCCGGTCCCGGAGATCAAGCGGACCGGAATACCCACCTGATAAATCAAAAAAGAGACCGCCGGATCGGAGTACGTCGTGGAAGACGTTATACGGGAGATTCGTATCCGCGGGGCGTTGCAACAACCCGAATGGAGCGACCTTCCCCAGGTCAATCGGGTGGGCGAGGCACTGGCCTCGCGTCCCACCCTGGTCCAGCCGGACGACCTGGCCACCTTGCGCACCCTGCTGGGAAAAGTGGCGCTCGGAGAAGCCCTCGTGCTGCAGTCCGGGGACTGCGCCGAGGATCCGCAGGAATGCACACGTCAACATGTGGCGCGGAAGTCCGCGCTGCTCGACCTGCTCGCCGGGACGCTCGGTCTTCGGACCGGAAAGCCGGTCATCCGGGCGGGTCGTATCGCGGGGCAGTTCGCCAAGCCCCGTTCGAAGCCCACCGAAGTCATCGACGGAGTCGAACTCCCGGTGTTCCGTGGGCACATGGTGAACGGGCCGGAGGCCGATCCGGAGATCCGCCGGCCCGATCCGCTCCGTATTCTCACCGGCTACATGGCAGCCGGTGACATCGTCGAGCACCTCGGCTGGCGCGACCGCGCCGCCGGCCGCGACGTGGTCGAGCCGCTGGTGTGGACCAGCCACGAGGCCCTGCTGCTCGACTACGAGACGCCGATGCTGCGCGTGGACGACAAGGGGCGGCTGTTCCTGGGCTCCACCCACTGGCCGTGGATCGGTGAGCGCACCCGCCAGGTGGAGGGCGCGCACGTCGCGCTGCTGTCGCAGGTGGCCAACCCGGTGGCGTGCAAGGTCGGCCCCGGCATGGAGCCCGACGAGCTGCTCGCCCTGTGCGAGAAGCTCGACCCCTGGCGCGACCCGGGCCGCCTCACCCTCATCGCGCGGATGGGCGCCGAGGCCGTCTCGGACCGGCTGCCGAAGCTCGTCGACGCGGTCCGCGGCGCGGGCCACCCCGTCGTCTGGCTCAGCGACCCCGTGCACGGCAACACCGTCACGGCACCCGGCGGCTACAAGACGCGCCTGGTGGAGACCGTCTCGCTGGAGGTCTCGCGCTTCGTCGAGGCCGTCCGCGGTGCGGGCGGCGTGGCCGGCGGGCTGCACCTGGAGACCACCCCGGACGACGTGACCGAGTGCGCCTCGACCGAGGCCGACCTCGACTCCGTCGGCGAGCGCTACACCTCGTGCTGCGACCCCCGGCTGAACCCGGCCCAGGCCGTCGCCGTGGTGTCGGCCTGGGCCGTCTGACCGGCCGACCGCCACCGCTCGCACCCTCCGCACTCCGCCCCGCTCTGCGCGCCCCACACACACCCGCGCATCAAGCAAAGAACCGGAGCCATGACCGGCATACCCCCGATCCAGTCGTACCCGTTACCGGCCGAGGGCGACCTGCCGCCGGCCACCGTGTCCTGGACCGCCGAGGCGGACCGCTCGGTCCTCCTCGTCCACGACATGCAGCGGTACTTCCTCGAGCCCCTCCCCGACAGCACCCGGAACGCACTCGTCGGCAACGCGGCGCGCCTGCGCGACCGCTGTGCCGGCCTGGGCGTCCCGGTCGCCTACACCGCCCAGCCGGGCGGCATGACCGACGAGCAGCGCGGCCTCCTCAAGGACTTCTGGGGGCCCGGCATGACCCCCTCCCCGGAGGACCGTCAGGTGGTCGACGCCCTGGCACCGGCCCCGCAGGACTGGCTGCTCACCAAGTGGCGCTACAGCGCCTTCTTCCGGACCGACCTGCTGGAGCGGATGCGTGACACCGGCCGCGACCAGCTGGTGCTGTGCGGCGTGTACGCCCACGTCGGCGTGCTGGCCACCGCGATCGAGGCCTTCACCCACGACATCCAGGTGTTCTTCGTCGCCGACGCCACGGCCGACTTCTCCGCGGAGTACCACCGCTCGGCGCTGAAGTACGCCGCCGAGCGCTGTGCCCGGGTCACCACCGTCAAGGGACTGTTCGCATGACGGGCGGCCTGTCCGGGACCTCCGGGCACGAGAGCGCCCCCGACCTGCTCGGCCAGGTGCTGGAGGGCCGGCCGGAGGCCTTCGTCCTGCTGCACCGGCCCGGTGCGCCGGTCGGCGGGGACGGCGGCCCGGTGGTGGAGGTGCTGACCGGTTCGGTCGCGCTGCCCGCCACGCTGGCCGACATCCCGCTGCCCGCCGCGGCGGGGCCCGGCGCGGGGGAGCGGCACGAGGTGTTCGTGGTCGTCCCCTACCGCCAGCTCGCCGAGCGCGGCTTCGAGGCCGCCGACGACGGGACGCCGCTGGTGGCGATGACCGTCACCGGCCAGCAGCGGCTGCCGCTGGCGGAGGCGATGAGCCGGATCCCGGACGTGCCGACCCCGCTGGCCGGCGGGGCCTTCGACATCGACGACGAGGCGTACGGCGAGGTGGTGGGCCGCGTCGTCAAGGAGATGATCGGCACCGGCGAGGGCGCGAACTTCGTCATCAAGCGCACCTTCGTCGCCGACATCACCGACTACGGCCCGCTGAGCGCGCCCGCGCTGTTCCGCCGGCTGCTGGAGCACGAGACCGGTGCCTACTGGACCTTCCTGGTGCACACCGGGGAGCGGACCCTGGTCGGGGCGACGAGGAGCTGAAGATGATGGCCCGGATCTGTCCGGGCGGCGGGCGGGTGGTCGGGCCGTACCTCAAGGAGATGGCCCGGCTCGCCCACACCGAGTACCTGATCGAGGGCCGGACCGACCGGGACGTGCGGGACATCCTGCGCGAGACGATGTTCGCTCCCACCGTGACGGGCAGCCCGGTGGAGAGCGCCTGTCGGATCATCCACCGGTACGAGCCGGGCGGCCGGGGCTACTACAGCGGGGTGGCCGCGCTGATCGGGCGGGACGCGGCGGGGGAGCGGGTCATGGACACCGCGATCCTGATCCGGACCGCCGACATCACCCCGCGGGGGCGGATCGGCATCGCGGTGGGTTCCACCATCGTGCGGCACTCCGACCCGGCCTCGGAGGCGGCGGAGACCCGGGCCAAGGCGGCCGGGCTGGTCGCCGCGCTGGACGGCGGACAGCAGAAGCGCTTCGCCGATCACCCCAGCGTGCTGCGGGCCCTGGAGTCGCGCAACGACTCGATCGCCGACTTCTGGCTCACCGACACCGAGGCCCGCGTCTCGTCCCGGCCCGAACTGGCCGGGCGGAGCGTCCTGGTGATCGACGCCGAGGACACCTTCACCTCGATGATCGACCAGGAGCTGCGCTCCCTGGGCCTGCGCGTCACGGTCCGCCGGTTCGACGAGGAGTACGCCTTCGAGGGCCACGACCTGGTGGTGATGGGGCCGGGTCCGGGCGATCCGCAGGAGGCCGCGCACCCCAAGATGCGGCACCTGCGGTCGGCGATCGACACCCTGCTGGCGGAGCGCCGCCCGTTCCTCGCGGTGTGCCTGAGCCACCAGGTGCTCGGGCTCCGGCTCGGTCTGCCGATCCGTCGCCGCACGGTGCCCAACCAGGGCGTGCAGAAGGAGGTCGACCTGTTCGGCCGCGCCGAGCGGGTCGGGTTCTACAACACCTTCGCCCTGGTCGCCGAGGCGGACGAGGTCCCGGTGGACGGCGTCGGCCCGGTCCTGGTGAGCCGTGATCCGGAGACCGGTGAGGTCCACGCGCTGCGCGGGCCCGGTTTCGCCTCCCTCCAGTTCCACCCCGAGTCCGTCCTCACCAGGGAGGGGCCGCGGATCGTGGCCACCACCCTGTCCGGACTGCTCGGCCCGGCGCGGGTCCCCGACCCCGCCTGAGCCGCCCGCCGCCCGGCCGAGCCGGGCGGCCGGGCCGCCCCGGTACCGCCGGGCCGGCGCTCTCCCCCGTGAGTGCCGGCCCGGCTCCCCCTGCCCGCAGCCGCGTCGCGACCACGCGCGCGGCGCGGTGCAGCGCGCCTTCGAACCAGGCGCACCGCGCGCTCCCGGCGAGGCGCACCACGCCCCCGCCGACGCCGCGCGGCCCGCAGTCCCCAAACGACGAGTGGGAGGACCCATGCACAAGTACGTCGTCGTCGACGCGTTCGCGCGCCGGCCCCTCACCGGCAATCCGGTGGCGGTCTTCTTCGGGGCCGACGACCTGTCCGGTGAGCAGATGCAGCGCATCGCCCGGGAGATGAACCTCTCGGAGACCACCTTCGTCCTCGCCCCCAAGCAGGGCGGGGACCACCATGTGCGGATCTTCACCCCGGTGAACGAACTCCCCTTCGCGGGGCACCCGTTGCTCGGCACGGCGATCGCGCTGGGCGGTCGCACCGAGGCCGACGCGCTGCGGATCGAGACCGCGATGGGCGTCATCCCGTTCGAGCTGGAGCGGGTGGACGGCCGGACCGTCGCCACCAGCATGCGCCAGCCGGTGCCGGTCTGGGAGCCCTTCGACCGCGCCGACGAGCTGCTGTGGGCGCTCGGGGTGAGCGAGTCGACGCTCCCGGTGGAGATCTACCGCAACGGTCCGCGGCACGTCCTGGTCGGCTTCGAGAGCGTCGAGGCGCTGTCCAAGGTCGACCCGGACCACCGCGCGCTGGCGAGGTTCCCGGACATGGCGACCAACTGCATCGCCGGCTCCGGGACCACCTGGCGCAACCGCATGTTCTCGCCCGCGTACGGGGTCGTGGAGGACGCCGCGACCGGCTCCGCCGCCGGGCCCATCGCCATCCACCTGGCCCGGCACGGCCTCGGCGCCTACGGGCGGCGCATCGAGATCACCCAGGGCGTCGAGATCGGCCGCCCCTCGCCGATGGGCGCCCTGGTGCACGGCGAGGGCGACCGCGTCGACAGCGTCGAGGTCTCGGGCCACGGTGTCGTCACCATCGAAGGAGTGCTGCATGTCTGACCAGTCCGCCCGCAAGCGGTCCGAGTCGCTGTCCGGGACCGTCGCGGTCGACTTCCCGGAGTTCCGCACCCCGCCGGCCGAGCCGATGGGACTGCTGAACTCCTGGCTGGCCGCCGCGGTCGGGCACGGGGTGCGGGAGCCGCGGGCGCTCGCGCTGGCCACCGCCGACGCCCGGGGCCGCAGTTCGTCCCGGATCCTGGTGATCAACCGGATCACCGACACCGGGATCGTCTTCGCCACCCACGCCGACAGCCAGAAGGGCCGGGAGCTGGTGGAGAACCCCTGGGCGTCCGGCGTCCTGTACTGGCGGGAGACCAGCCAGCAGATCGTGCTGGCCGGGCCGGTGCGGCAGCTGCCCGACGCCACGGCGGAGGAGCTGTGGGCGGCCCGGGCGGTGTTCACCCACCCGATGACCACCGTCTCCCGGCAGAGCCGACCGGTGGAGGACCTCGACCACTTCGAGGAGCTGCGGGCCAAGGCGCTGGAGCTGGGCCGGCCGCAGCAGCCGCTGCCCCGCCCCGCGTCCTACGTGGCCTTCGAACTGGTGCCCGACGTGCTGGAGTTCTGGGCCGACGGCACCGACCGGCTGCACGAGCGGCTGCGCTACGACCGCACCGCCGACGGCTGGGGGATCAGCCGGCTCCAGCCGTGATCCCCGCGCGGCCCCGCCGCGCACCCCCGCCCGGCCCTACGTTCGAGGAGATGTCATGACCTCGCCAGAGATCTTCACCGACCACCACGACCTGCGCGCCCGCAACCGCCGGGCCGTCGAGCAGTACCTGGAGACCGGACCGGAGGCCCGGCTGCGCCGGTACACCCTCTACACCGAGGACGGCACCGCCGCCCTGTTCTACACCGACATCGGCCGGCCGATCGTCGTCACCGGCCGGGAGAAGCTCAAGCGCCACAACGAGCTGTCCCTCGAAGTCCTGCCCGACTGGCGGTGGTTCGACGTCCACGTCTTCCAGACCCAGGACCCGAACACGGTCATGGTCGAGTGCGACGGCGAGGGCACCATCCGCTTCCCCGGCTACCCCGAGGGGCGCTACCGCAACCACTTCATCCACGGATTCACGCTGCGGGACGGCCTCATCGCCGCCAGCCGCGAGTACACCAACCCGATCGAGCACATGAAATCGCTCGGCATCGAGACCCCGCACATCAGGCGGGACTGGATTCCCACCGACTGACCCGTCGGGCAGGGAGTCCGGGTGCCGGACGCACGCACGAAGGAGGTTCGATGGAGTTCCACTCGTGTCCGAGGAACCACGGACGGGAGGTCCCCGCCGCGGCGGGGTCCGTCCTCTGCGGCCCGTGCATCAGGCAGTTGGAACGCACCCTGGAGGCACTTCCGGAGCTGCACCAGGAGTGCCTGCACCACATCCAGACGGAGCCCCGGCGGCGCAATCCCACCCGGGTCTCCGGGACCCGCCGCCGGGACCGGCTGAACCTGGCCGCGATCGACGCCCGCAACAACATCGTGGCGATCCTGGAGTCCTGGTCGGGATTCGCCGCCGAGCGGCTCGGCACCACCACGGTGGCCCGCTCCGTGCCGCACCTGGCACGGTTCCTCGGCCGTCACCTGGACTGGCTCACGGCGCAGCCGCCGGCGGCCGAGTTCGCCGACGAGATCGAGCACCTGCGGGTCGAACTGCTCAACGCGATCGACCCCGAGACCGGGACCGACGACCGCGCGGTGCCCACCCGGGCCTGCGTGGTGGACGGCTGCCCGGGGACGATCGACGCCTCACCGCAGCACATCAACGGGGGACGGACCAGCATCGGCTGCTCGTCCGGACATTCATGGGGGATACGCGAATGGCTCACGCTACGGCATCTCTTGGACCAACGGCGCAAGGCGGCCGTCTGAGTCGGCCGCCCCGCCACCGGCTCGTGCCGACGAACGTGGCCGCGCTCGCCGCGGGCGTCTCGGAGGCGACCATCCGCAAGTGGGTCAGCCGCGGCAAGATCACCCGCTACGGCACGCCCGGCCGCTCGCAGTTCGACATCGAGGAACTCACCGAGATCGCCCTGCGCCGCCGGCACTGACGCGCGCTGACGCGCGCTGACGCGTACTGACGCGTGCTCGCGTACCGACGGCGTCCGGCGTCCCGGTGTGACGACCCCGCGGATCCGTTGCCGGGCGGGCGGCAATACCGCCCGTCAACGGATCCGCAGGTGCTCAAGGTACGACCGCGCGTTGCGCCGGGTCTCCGGCACGCTGTCGCCGCCGAACTTCTCCGCCACCGCGTCCGCCAGCACCAGCGCGACCATCGCCTCCGCGACGATCCCGGCCGCCGGCACCGCGCAGACGTCCGAACGCTGGTGGTGCGCCCGGGCCGGTTCCCCGGTGGCGACGTCCAGGGTGGCCAGCGCCCGCGGCACGGTCGCGATCGGCTTCATCGCCGCGCGGACCCGCAGCGGCTCGCCGGTGGACAGTCCGCCCTCGGTGCCGCCGGACCGCCCGGACAGCCGCCGGGCGCCGTCCGCGGTCGGCACGATCTCGTCGTGCGCCAGCGAGCCGGGCACCCGGGCAAGCCCGAAGCCGTCGCCGACCTCGACCCCCTTGATCGCCTGGATGCCCATCAGGGCGGCCGCCAGCCGGGCGTCCAGCCGGCGGTCCCAGTGCACGTGCGAACCCAGCCCGACCGGCACCCCGTACGCCAGCACCTCGACGACCCCGCCCAGGGTGTCGCCGTCCTTGCGGGCCCGGTCGATCTCCTCGACCATCGCCCGCGAGGTGCCGGCGTCCAGGCAGCGCACCGGGTCCGCGTCCAGCGCGGCCTCGTCGGAGGGCAGCGGCAGCACCCCGGCCGGGACCCTCGCCCCGGCCAGCTCCACCACGTGCGAGACGAGCTCCACGCCGACGGTCTCCCGCAGGTAGGAGCGGGCGATCGCGCCCAGCGCCACCCGGGCGGCGGTCTCCCGGGCGCTGGCGCGCTCCAGGACCGGCCGTGCCTCGTCGAAGCCGTACTTCTGCATCCCGGCGAGGTCCGCGTGACCGGGCCGGGGCCGGGTCAGTGGCGCGTTGCGGGCCGAGCCGGCCAGCACCTCCGGGTCCACCGGGTCGGCCGCCATGACCTGCTCCCACTTCGGCCACTCGGAGTTGGCCACCAGCACGGAGACCGGCGAGCCGAGGCTCAGCCCGTGCCGGACGCCGCCGAGCAGGCTCACCTCGTCCCGCTCGAAGGACATCCGGGCGCCGCGGCCGTACCCCAGCCGGCGCCGGGCCAGTTGGTCCGCCACCAGCGCGGTGGTCACCGGGACGCCCGCAGGCAGCCCCTCCAGCGTCGCGACCAGCGCGGGTCCGTGCGACTCGCCCGCGGTCAGCCAGCGCAACCTGCTCAACGGTGCCTGCTCCTCACTTCGCCATTGCGGTACCGGTTCCGGACGGGGCGGGGCCGGGGGCTCCCCGAGGACGGGAGCCCCCGGCCCCGCGCGCCGTCAGCGCTTCTCGTAGATCCGCTTGTGCCCGCTGATCCCCGCCAGCCGGAACGGGCCGGTGGTCTCCGCCGGGGTCGCGTGGTCGCTGCCGTCGGTGGGGAGGGTCCCCTCGTGCAGCGCGCGGTAGCGGTCGTAGTCGATCGGCTTCCGCCGCTCGATCGCCGTCCGGTGCTCCGCCGTCCGCAGGTGCTCCCGGTAGCCGGGCACCACCGTTCCGGCGAAGAACTCCGCGACGCTGCCCGAGCCGTAGCTGAGGAAGCCCACCGGCTGCCCGGTGAGGTCCTCCGCCTGGTCGAGCAGCGCGGCCAGGCCCAGGTACACCGACGCGGTGTAGCTGTTGCCGATCACCGCGTTGTACGCGGTGGTGAGCCCGAGGGCCTGCTTGACCGTCGCCTCGTCGGTGTCGTGCCCGGCGGAGTTCAGCAGGTGGCGGTGGGCCTTGTAGGCCATCTTGGTGAACGGCTGGTGGTAGCAGAAGGCGCTGAACGCCTCCAGCGGCCGGCCGCCCTGCTCGCTGTAGTCCTTCCAGGTGCCCTGGACGGCCTGGAGGTAGGCGCCGATGGACTCCTGACCGTCGACCAGTGCGGCGTCCCGGTAGTTCGGCCGCCAGAAGTCCATCACGTCGGCGGTGAACAGGCCCGAGGGGTCCTCGATCCGCACCAGCGCCGGGTCCGCGGTGACCAGCATCGCCACGGCGGCCGCGCCCTGGGTCGCCTCGCCGGGGCTGTCCAGCTCGTACTTGGAGACGTCGCTCGCCACCACCAGGACCTTCTGGGACGGGTCGCGGTGGATCAGGCCGAGGGCGAACTGCAGGGCCGCGGTGGCCCCGTAGCAGGCCTGCTTGAGCTCGACCACCCGGGTCGCCGAGGGCAGGCCGAGCAGCGAGTGGACGTACACGCCCGCGGCCTTCGCCTGGTCGATCGAGGACTCGGTGGCGAACACCAGCGTGCGGATCCCGTCCGCGCCGTGCCGGGCGACGATCGGCGCGGCGGCCGCGGCCCCCAGGGTGACGATGTCCTCGTCGGCGGCCGGCACGCTCATCGACTGCTGGCCGATGCCGACGTGGTACTTGCCGATCTCGGTGCCGTTGTGCGCGGCGAGCGCCGTGTGCGGCAGCACGAACTCGGTGGTCGCGAAGGACAGATCGTGAATCCCGACAGCGGTAGTGGTGGACATCCCCTACACCCCGACCTTCTCCGTCTTGTTGCCGCGTTCCAGGTGGACGTGGGCGCGCATCAGCTCGCCCGGGTTGGTCTGCGCCGCGAGCAGCGAGAGTTCGCCGCACAGCACGGTCGCCGCCGCGATGACGGCGAGCCGGCGGGCGTTCTCGCCGGGCTCGCGGTCGGCCCGGCAGCCGAGCCGGGCCAGGTTGGTCTCCACGAAGGCGAGCCCCTTGCCGTTGCCGACCGTGCCGACGATCAGGTTCGGCAGGGTGCAGGCGAAGTACAGGTCGCCGTCGCGGTCCTCGGCCATCACGACGCCCTGCGAGCCCTCGACGATGTTGGCCGCGTCCTGGCCGGTGGCCAGGTAGAAGCCGAGCAGCATGTTCGCGAAGTGGGCGTTGGCCGAGCGGATGCCGCCGGCGAGCAGGGTGCCGAGCATGTTCTTGCGGATGTTCAGCTGGACGATCTTCGCCGCCGTGGTGTGCAGCACGTCGGTGACCACCTCGCGCGGCACCAGCAGCTCGGTCACCACGTTCTTGCCGCGGCCGAGGATGCCGTTGATCGCGGTGGCCTTCTTGTCGGTGCAGTAGTTCCCCGAGATCGACCCGTAGGAGATGCCGGGGACGGTCCGCAGCAGGTGCTGCAGCAGCACGTCGGAGGCGAGCGTCGCCATGTTGTGCCCGGAGGCGTCGCCGGTGGTGAACTCGAACCGGACGAACAGCAGGTTGGCGTTGATCTCGTGCCGGACGTTGACGAGTTCGGCGAACCGGCTGCAGCCGCGGACCACGTCCCTCAGCTCGTCGAAGCGCGCCTCGATGCTCCGGGCGGCGGCCAGCGCCGTCCCCGCGTCGGTCGCCTCGACCAGCACCGAGCGGGTCATCCGCTCGTCGACCAGGGTGGCGACGATGCCCTGCTCGGCCAGCATGGAGACCTTCGCGCCCCGGCCCACCGAGGGCCACAGCGGCGACTCGTAGGTGGCCAGCGGGACGTGCGTCTCGGTGGTGGCGACGTTGCCCGAGATGCGCACCGGGCCCACCCAGCGCATCGGGACGCCGGCGATGGCGTGGTCGTCGGTCATCGGGTGCCTCCGGTGGTGGTGGTCCCGGCGGCGGAGCGCCGGGCGAACTGCGCGGGGTCGATGCCCCGGTCGGCGCAGAACTCGCGCAGGGTGCCCTGGATCAGCAGGTCCCGGCCGGTCAGCGCGGCCGGGGTGGCCGCCCCGAGCATGGTCATCAGCGCCGTCAACTGGTCGAGCCAGGTGGACAGCTGGGCGACCAGCGCGTCCACGCCCTCGTCCATCAGGGTGCGCAGGAAGGTGCCGGACGCCCCGACGCCGGAGGCGCCGAGCGCCAGTGCGCGGGCGACGTCCAGCGGGTGGCGCACGCCGCCGGAGGCCAGCACGGGCAGGTCCACGTCCTGCGCGTCCAGCAGGCAGGCGGCGGTGGACAGGCCCCAGCCCTCCAGGAAGGTGTAGTCGCGCAGGTCGCGCCGGCCGTTCTCGATCCGGGCGAAGTCGGTGCCGCCCCGGCCGCCGAGGTCGGCCACCCGCACACCGAGGTCGCGCAGCGTCAGGACGGTCTCCCGGCTGAGCCCGAAGCCGACCTCCTTGACGATGACCGGCACGTCCACGGCCGCCACGATCCGCCCGATCTGCGGCACCCAGGCGGAGAACGAGCGGTCGCCCTCCGGCATCACCGTCTCCTGGACGGTGTTGATGTGGATCTGCAGCGCGTCGGCCTTCAGCAGGTCGACGGCGCGGCGCGCCTTCTCGACCGAGGCCGTCGCGTTGACGTTGGCCAGGACGAAGCCGTCCGGGTTCTCCTCGCGCAGCACGCTGAAGGTGCCGGCGCAGGACTCGTCCTTGAAGTAGGCGCTCATCGAACCCGAGGCGATCGGCACCCCGGTCTCCCGGGCGGCGATCGCGAGGTCGCGGTTGATCCTGCCGGTCATCTCGCTGCCGCCGGTCATCGCGTTGATGTACAGCGGGACCGGCCAGGAGAGCCCGGCGAAGGTCGTGGCCAGCGACACGTCCGGTCGGTCGATCCCGGCCAGGGCGTGGTGGACGAACGACACCTCGTCGAACTGGTTGCGCCCGACGTGGCCGTGCTGCTGCTCGACCGCGAGCCGGACGTGGTCGTCCTTGCGTTGAGAGATCATTCCTCGTTCCCTTCCGTGGCGGGACGCAGGGCCAGGGGTCGCACCCCGGCCGCGGTCCACCGTTCCCGTAGGTGGTCGATGTCCGGCGGGGCTCCGGTGGCCCCGGTGCGTGCGGTGCCTTCGGTGCGTGCGATGTCTTCGGCGGGCGCGGCGCGTCCGGCGTCCGCGGTCTCCAGCAGGGCGATGCCGCAGTCGCCGCCCCCCGCGCCGGAGGGCTTGGCCGCGCCGCCGACGGCCTCGGCGGTGTCGCAGAGCGCCGTCAGGGCGGGGGTGAAGATGCCGATCCCGGCCTCCTCGTCGAGCCGGGCCAGCTCCTGCCGGGCGCGCCGGACGACGTCCAGCAGCGTGTGCCGGTCGCCCCGTTCGAGCGCGTCGGCCGCGGCCCGCACGCAGTCCGTGGTGGCCGCCACGAACCGGCGGTGGGAGGCGGTGCCGCGCCAGGCCCCGCGGTGCAGTCCGGAGACCAGCTCCGTGGTGGAGGCGGGGGTGCCGGTCCAGCCGACCTCCAGGGTCAGGCCGGCCGGCGGCGGCAGCCGGCGGACGTCGAAGCCCGGCCAGGGCGCGGCCAGCGCCCCGGCCACGCCGTGCCGGTGGACCAGGTCGAGGACGGCGCCCCGGTCGGGCGCCCGGTAGGCGATCCAGCCGCCCCAGGTGCTGGCGGCGAGGTCGCCGCCGGACCCCTTGGGGTCGAGCTCCGCCGAGGCCAGCAGCGCCAGCCGGTACCGCTCCTCGGCGGACAGCGTCAGCCCCGCGTGCGCGGCCACCGCCGCGACGGTCGCCACGGTCACGGCGCCGCTCGACCCGAGGCCGAACTTGACCCCGTTCTCGTGCAGCGTGCTGCTGATCGCGATGTCCAGGTCGGGTGCGGGCCGCCCCTGTTCGGCCAGCAGCCGGGTGACGGTGCGGACCGCGGCGAGCACGTGGGCCAGTTCGCGGCGGGCCCGGTCGGGGTCCGCGACCCCGACCGGGTCGAGCCGGTCGCCCCGGCGGAGCCAGCGCACCGGCGCGGCCGTGAGGTCGGAGGAGATCACCACCCCGGCCCCGGCGGGCTCGGTGACGGTGGCCGTGACGTGGCGGTCGACCGCCACCAGGATCGCCGGGTTGCCCGGTTCCACCACCGCGTACTCGCCCGCGACGAACAGTTTGCCCGGCGCGCGCCGGACGACCGGCGGGCGGCCGGTCGTCATGCGTCCGCGTCCAGCAGGCGGGCGGCCGGCCCGGGTCCGGCGATGTGCACCGAACCGCCCCGGACGGCCTCGCGGACCACTCCGGCGACCCGGTCCGCCTCGGCCCGGCGGCAGAGCACCTTGACGTTGGGCCCGGCGTCCATGGTCGCCCAGGCCGACACCCCGGAGCGGCGCAGCTCCAGCACGGCGTCCAGCACCGTGACGGTGGCGGAGGAGAGGTAGCGCACCGCCGGGCGGGCCGCCAGCATCGTGGCGTGCATCCCGAGCGCGTTGCGCTCGGCGACCTCGCCCACCGCGTCGAGGTCGGCGCGGCGCAGCGCCTCCCGGATGTCGGCCAGGTCGGCCTGGCTGGAGGCGGCCCAGGGCCGGTACAGCGGCGAGGTGTCGACGGTGCGGCGCATCGCCTCCCGGCTGGACACCGCCTTGGGGCCGGCGTCGACCACCGCGACGACCAGCGCCGGGTCCAGTTCGTCCACCGGGACGGGCACCGGCTCGGCGTACGAGCCGAGGTCGGGGTCGGCCCCGTGGTCCGGCTGTCCGGCGTGCCAGATCGCGAAGCCGCCGAAGACCGACCGCGAGGCCGAGCCGGAGCCGCGCCGGGCCAGCCGGGACAGTCCGGTGGCGTCGAGGCCGAGCCCGTAGGCGGCGGAGGCGGCGGTGGCCAGCGCGGCGAACCCGCTCGCGGAGGAGGCCAGTCCGGCCCCGGTGGGGACGGTGTTCCGGGTCTCCACGACGGCCCGCGACGCCCGCCCGGCGCGCTCCCGCACCAGGTCGAGGAAGGCGACCACCCGGCGGCGCGGCTCGCCCTCCAGGGGGACGCCGTCGAGCGTCACGGTGTCCTGCCCGGCCGCCGGGTCGAGCCGGACCCGGGTGGTGGTCGGGAAGACGTCCAGGGTCATCGAGAGGCTGTCGGTCCAGGGGAGGACGAGCCGCTCGTCCCGCTTGCCCCAGTACTTGATCAGCGCGATGTTCGGGTGCGCGACGGCGGTGGCGTCCCCGGTGGCCGCGCCGGGGGCGAGGCCCGCGCGGGTCGTGCTGGTCGGCTGTTCAGTGGCCATGGCCGGGGCGCTCCCTCAGCGGTACGGACCAGGTCTGGACGGCGCCGGCCGCCAGCAGGGCGCGGGTGACCTCCGCGGCCCGCTCCTCGCGGGCCAGCGCGATCACGCAGCCGCCCATGCCGCCGCCGGTGATCTTGGCGCCGAGGCCGCCCGCGGCGAGCGCGGCCGCGACCATCCCGTCGATCCGGTCGGTGCTCAGACCGCCCGCGCGGAGCAGCTCGTGATAGTCGGTGAGCTGTGCGCCGAGCTCCTCAGGACGGCCCTCGGCGAGCGCCGTCCGGGCCGTTTCGGTCAGCTCGGAGGCCCGTCGGACGAAGGCCGCCTGGGTGCCCGGGTGCCGCCGGAAGCCCTGACGGAGCAGCTCGACGGCGTCCTTGGTCTGGCCGGCGACGCCGCTGTCCGCGACGATGAACAGGCCGTCGCAGCCGATCGGCAGCTCCTGCGCCCGTCCTGCCCGGAACAGCAGCGGCGTGGTCGCGCCGACGGCCATCGCGTCGACGCCGCTGGCCCGGCCGTGGGCCACGTTCTCGGCGGTCTGCACCAGGTCGAACGCCATCTGCGGCGTGACCTCGCGGTCGAAGAGGTCGGCCAGCGCGTGCACCACGGCCCGCGCGCAGGCCGCGCTGGAGCCGAGGCCGCGACCGACCGGGATCGCACAGTCGATGATCACGTCGAGGTGCAGGCTGTCCGGCACGCCCATGGCGGCGCGGAACTCGGCGGTCAGCCGGTGGAGTCCGCCGGAGGCCTGGGTGGCCTTGGGGCGGGACTCGGAGCCGGTCATGGTGAGGGAGAAGTCGTCCGGGTCGGCCGGCGACTGCGCGGAGTATCCGGCGGTGGCCGTGACGCCCAGCTGCGGAACCGGGAGGGCGAGCGCCGGGGCTCCGTAGACGACCGCGTGCTCACCCAGCACGATCGCCTTGGCGCGGGCGCGGCCGGTACCGACCGGCCGGGCCCCGCGGTGCTCCGACAACCCCTCGGGTGCGGCGGGTAGGGACAACGAACTCAGCTCCCCGTTTCGTTTCTGCATGGAGATCGCTCATCCAGAGTTCTCGGAAGGAATGAATCCGGTGGCGGTCCCGCGTACTGCGTACTGCGTCGGACGCGTGCATCGGGTCGGGACCGAAAAGGGCCTGCCGGGGACCGTTCCCGGTCCCCGGCAGGCCCGGGTCGTGCGGAGGCCGCGCGCTTACGACTCGGCGACGAGCATCTTCTCGACCGGCCGCCGCCACTGGTAGTACGACTGGATCTTGTGGTACTCGCCCTTGGGCGTGGCCGTCACGCCGTAGACGAAGTTGCGGCCCTCGGTGCTGTACGGGGCGTTCTGCACGAGCTGCGTGATCTGCGGGGCGACGGTGACCGGCAGCGCCAGCGGCTCGGGCGTCATGACCGAGTAGGTGAGCCGCGAGATCTTCGGCGAGTCCCAGCTCAGGGTGGCGTACATGACGAACGCCTTCTCGTTGAACTTCAGCAGCTCCTCGCTGGGGGCCGGCAGGCCGACCTCCTGGAGCAGCGAGCGGACGCCCTCGGGGGCGAAGGTCTCCCGCGGCACGCGGCCGGAGGCGCCGCCGCCGAAGTAGAGGTTGATCGTGCGGCTGCCGTAGTCGATGCCGACGGTGCTGACGATGTCGGACAGGCCGTAGCGGTCGAAGAGGTCGAGGTTGGCCGCGACCCCCTCCGGCGCCGAGGGCAGCGCGGCGATCTCGCGGGCCGTCAGCAGCCGCTCCACGGTGGGGAAGGACCAGGTCTTGGTGAAGCCGGCGCGGACGCCGAAGTCGACGCCGCAGCTGTCGATCGGGAGTTCGCCGTGGACCTCGGCCAGCAGCTTGCCGACGGGGTGGTCGGTCTTCTCGGTCAGGCCGTTCGCCAGGGCGACGGCGTAGGGGTCGAGGCCCCGGGGGAGCATGGTGAACCGGCAGTCGAGGTCATCGGCGCCGTTCGGGCTGTTCTGCACCCGGAAGGAGATCACCGACTCAGGGAGCACGTCCTGGTAGGCGGTCAGGATCGGCCAGACCGTCTCGCGCTCGAAGGGCACGTCCACCACGCCGGCGGTTCCCTCGATGGCCCCGTAGAAGTTCTCCAGGAAGGCGCTTTCCGACATTCTTCTTCCACCTGTCCAATCGTGGCGTCTGTGTGGATCGGGACGCGTCGCGGGCCGTGCGGAGTGCGACGTTTGCGCAGCCGTCCCCCCGCCGGCCGGGCACCCGCGCCGGAGGCGGGCGGGTGCGCGCACGCCGCGGCACACGCGGGTGACGGACGACCGAGGGGGAACCAGTACCGTGTCGACCGCGGACCTGGTCCGACCTGCGCGGACCGGCGGTTTCGACACTCAACACCCGCCCCCGTAACGGGTTTTGGGCAGGGTGGGCGTGCAGAAATAGTGACACGCGGCGGCGCCCGGGCCAAGCCCCCCGAAAAGTGACCTGGGTCACGTGTGCCGCCCCGGTTCCCGACCCCCCGGACGAGGGGTGGTAATCGGCGGCACGCGGTCGGCCGGTCTGGCATGATGTCCACGGTGTCGGGGTGCTAGCTCAATGGGTAGAGCAGCGGACTTTTAATCCGTAGGTTCAGGGTTCGAGCCCCTGGCGCCCCACCGGCGCGAAGGCCCGGGTCGGACGTCTCCGACCCGGGCCTTCTCCGTGTCCGCGGCCGAGGACGCCGAGCACACGGTTCGGCTGTATATGACGATCACTTTGTATGATCCAAAGTGGGTCTGCTGGGGGACATCGGGCCTGCGCGGAGGGCTGCGGACGGCGCGGCCGGGGGTGTTCGTCGGTTATTGCGACCGTCGTACGTGCAACCCGGCGGCGGTCTGAACCGTCTCTCTGTGTGCAGTGCGTCCGGACAAGGCGGGCGCGGCGTCCGCCGGTGAAAGGTTCAGGCATGTCAGGTCAGTGGGGCGAGGGTCCGGCTCGCGGTGACGACGCGCCCGGTGCGCTCACGGCCGACGGCGTGAACGGCGGTGCGCCCGGCGCACCCGGTGCACCCGGTGCGGAGGTGCCGCCGCCCAGGGCGGGCGGCCGCGCCGAGGCCCGACGCGCCGCCCAGGGCAAGGCCGCCCAGGGCAAGGCGGCACCGGGCAAGGCCGTACCGGGCAAGGCCGTACCGGGCCAGGGCAGGGCGGGTGCCGCCCAGGGCGCGCCCCCGGCCACCGGCGGCCGGGCCGCGGCCCGCGCGGCCGCGCGCAAGCCCAAGCGGAACGTCAAGAAGATCGCCGCCTGGTCGGCCGCCGGCGCGCTCGTCCTGGTGGCGGGGTGCGGCGGGCTGATCTACTACAAGCTCAACGGCAGCATCAAGTCCTTCGACGCGGACGCCATAGCCAAGGACCGTCCGCCGGAGGCGCAGGCCGACGCGGACGGCAACAAGCCGGTCAACGTCCTGCTGATCGGCTCCGACAGCCGGGGCAAGAACAACTCCGACCTCGGCGGCGGCGAGGACGGCGGCGCCCGCTCCGACACCACGATCCTGCTGCACGTCTACGCGGACCACAAGCACGCCGTGGGCATCTCCATCCCGCGCAACGCGATGGTGGCCATACCGTCGTGCAAGCTGCCCAACGGCACGTGGTCCAAGGGCTCGAACAGCGACCTGTTCAACGCGGCCTTCTCCACCGGCGGCTCCGACGACGGCAACCCCGCCTGCACCCAGAACACCGTGGAGAAGCTCACCGGCATCCGGGTCGACCACACCATGGTGGTCGACTTCCAGGGCTTCGCGGCGATGACCAAGGCGGTCGACGGCGTGGACGTCTGCCTGCCGGAGGACATCCACGAGAAGGACCTCAACGAGAAGCTGCCCGGCAAGGGCGCGGTGGTCCTGAAGAAGGGCCCGCAGAAGGTGGAGGGCCAGCAGGCGCTCGACTACGTCCGGCTGCGGCACGGCATCGGCGACGGCTCCGACATCGGCCGGATGAAGCGCCAGCAGGCCTTCATCAGCTCGCTCGCGTCCAAGGTCAAGAAGCAGGGGCTCAACCCGACCACCCTGCTGCCGCTCGCCAGCGCCGCCACCGGCGCGCTGACCGTCGACCCCGGCCTCGACAGCGCGGACAAGCTGCTCAACTTCGGCCTCTCGCTGCGCAACATCGACCTGCACGACCTCAAGTTCGTCACCCTGCCCTGGCGCTACCGCACCGTCGACGCGAACATCGACATCGTCCAGGCGGACGCCAAGAAGCTCTGGGAGACCCTCAAGGCCGACCGCACCATCGACGGCCAGAACGCCACCGGGGAGCAGCCGGCCGAGGCCCCCTCCCCGACCGCCCCGCCGTCCGCGGCCCCGACCACCCCGGTCGCCGCGGCGCACGCCGCCGCCGCGGGCTCCCCGCTGGCGTCCGACACCGCCAACAAGAACATCCGGGTGTCGGTCTACACCGGCACCACCGCCACCGGCATGGCCGGCAAGGCGGCCGAGCAGCTGAAGGCGGCCAAGTTCACCGCCACCGCGGTCGGCCGGGCGGACAACCTCAAGTACACGACCACGATGGTCCAGTACGGCTCCGGGCAGAAGGCGAACGCCGAGAAGGTCGCCGCGGTGTTCCCCGGCGCGATCGTCGAGCCCGGCACCTCGCCCGGCGTCACCGTGATCGTCGGCAAGGAGTTCGCGGCGGCCAACGGCGGCGCGACCACCCCGGGCGCGACCACCGGCGGCCCGGCGGGCCCGTCCGCCCCGGCCACGCCCGAGCCGCTGCCCAGCAGTCTGGTCAGCGACGCCCGCTCGGCGGACGACAACATCTGCGACAACACCACCTACGGCTCCGGCGGCTGAGCGGGGCCCGCCGGGGGCGCGTCCCCGGCGGGCCCGTGCCATGGTGGGCCTGTCGGACACACGGGGGGACCGCAGGCCCGAAAGGCGGATCCCATGGCCGAGATCGCCCTGGAGCTGGACATCGCCGCGCCCCGCGCCGTCGTCCTCGCCGCGCTGACCACCCACGACGGCCTGACCTCCTGGTGGACCACCGAGGTGGAGCGGGAGGACGACGTGCTGCTGTTCGGCTTCCCCGACGTCCCCGAGCCGTTCCGGCTGCGGCGCGAGCGGGCCGACCTCGACCGGGTGGTCTGGACGAACGCCGGCGCCTTCCCGCCGCACTGGGCCGGCACCTGGATCAGCTGGGACCTCGCTGACCCGGCCGACCCCGCCGGCTCCAGCGACCCCGCCGGCCGCGCCGTCCCGTCCGGCGGGCCGGCCGGGACCGGCCACCGCACCCGGCTGCTGTTCCGGCACGGCGGCTGGCAGCCCGGCAGCGAGGACGGCGTGCCCGCGGTGGCCGGCACCTGGGCCCAGCTGCTCGTCCGGCTGAAGGACTACGCGCAGAGCGGCACCGCGCAGCCGCTGTTCACCCCGGGCGGCCACCACCACGCGCCGTGACGGCGGCGCCACCGCCCGGGGCCCCGCGGCGACCGGTGGCCCGCCAGGACGCCGTCCGGTGGCGGGATCGCGGAGGCACGGCGATCGTGGGCGGTGTACGGCCGTCCGTCCGCGCCGCCCGACGGCCCGCGCCCCGGCGGCCCGTCCGGCGGAGGACCATCGCTTGGAGGCCCAGGAATGCCCGTAGTCACCGCACCGTACAAGCCCGGCACCCCGTGCTGGGTGGACCTGATGGCGAGCGACCAGCAGGCCGCGCTCGACTTCTACCGCGACCTGTTCGGCTGGCAGGGCGAGGTCGGCCCGCCCGAGTTCGGCGGCTACGCCGTGTGCTCGCTGAACGGCAAGCCGGTCGCCGGGATCATGGCCCGCTCAGGCCCGGAGGGCCAGCCGCTGCCCCCCGTCTCCTGGACCACCTACCTCGCCGCGGACGACGTCGACGCCGCCGAGCAGGCCATCTCCGGCGCCGGCGGCACCATCGTCTACCCGGTGATGGACGTGGGCGACACCGGCCGGATGCTGATCGCCGCGGATCCGACCGGCGCGGTCTTCGGCGTCTGGCAGAAGCTGGAGTTCATCGGCGCGGGCATCGTCAACGAGCCCGGCGCGCTGGTCTGGAACGAGCTCAACACCACCGACACGGCCGCGGCCGGCCGGTTCTACCAGGAGGCGCTCGGCCTGCGCCCGGGGACCATCCAGGGCATGGACGGCTTCTACTCGCTCAACGTCGGTGACCACACGGTGGGCGGCATGCAGCCGGTCGCCGAGTACCTGGCGCCCGGCACCCCCTCGCACTGGATGACCTACTTCTCCGTCGACGACACCGACTCCACGGTGGACGCCCTGGTGAAGGCCGGCGGCGCGGTGGTCCAGCCGCCGTTCGACATGCAGGCCGGACGGATGGCGGTGGTGCGGGACCCGCAGGGCGCGGTCTTCGCGGTCACCTCCACCCCGGACTCCCCCTGAGCCACCGGCGCCCCGGCGGCCCCGGCCGCCCCGCCCCGGCCGCCCGTTCCCGCGACGCGCCGCCGGGAATGGGCGGCTGGACGCGCCCCGGCGGGTAAGACTGCACCCATGCTGGGGCTACCGGACGACATCCGCGCTTTCCTCTTCGACCTCGACGGGGTGCTCACCCAGACCGCCACGGTGCACGCCGCGGCCTGGAAGGACACCTTCGACGCCTTCCTGCGGGCCGAAGCCGCCCGCACCGGCGGGCCGTTCACCCCGTTCGACGCCGTCGCCGACTACGACGCCTTCGTCGACGGGCGGCCGAGACTCGACGGCACCCGTGCCTTCCTCCGGAGCCGGGGGATCGAGCTGCCCGAGGGCACCGACGACGACCCACCGGGCGCCCGCACGGTGCAGGGCGTCAGCCGCGCCAAGAACGACACCGTGCTGCGGATGATCCGCGAGCAGGGCGTCGCCCCGTACGAGGGCTCGGTCGCCTACGTGCGCCGGCTGCGCGCGCTCGGCCTGCCCGCCGCGGTGGTCTCGTCCAGCGCCAACTGCCGGGACGTGCTGCGCGCGGCGGGCATCGAGGGCTACTTCGACGTGATCGTGGACGGCATCGTGGCCAAGCGGGACGGGCTGCCGGGCAAGCCCGCGCCGGACACCTACCTGGCCGCCGCCCGGGCGCTGGGCGTCGAGCCCGCGCACGCCGCCGTCTTCGAGGACGCGCTGGCCGGGGTCGCCTCCGGCCGGGCCGGCGGCTTCGGCGCGGTGGTCGGGGTGGACCGCACCGGGCAGGCCGCCGAACTGCGCCGGGACGGCGCCTCCGTGGTCGTCCGGGACCTCGCCGAACTGATCCCCGACGCGGGCCCGCAGGCCCCCGGCGAGCCCGAGGAGGCGCCGGCATGACCGCTCAGGAGCAACCCTTCGTCGTCGATCCGTGGCAGGTCGTCGAACAGGGCCTCGACCTCACCTCGATGGCCCGCGCCGAGTCCGTGTTCGCGCTCTCCAACGGCCACATCGGCCTGCGGGCCAACCTCGACGAGGGCGAGCCGCACGGCCTGCCCGGCACCTACCTCAACGGCGTCTTCGAGCTCCGGCCGCTGCCGTACGGCGAGGGCGGCTACGGCTACCCGGAGTCCAGCCAGAGCGTCATCAACGTGACCAACGGCAAGATCATCCGGCTGCTGGTGGACGACGAGCCCTTCGACCTGCGGTACGGCGAACTGGTCAGCCACCGCCGCTGGTTGGACTTCCGTGAGGGTCTGCTGCGGCGCTCGGCCGAATGGACCTCCCCGGCCGGCCGGACCATCCGGGTCGACTCCACCCGGCTGGTCTCGCTCACCCAGCGGGCGGTCGCCGCCGTCGAGTACACCGTGGAGGCGGTGGACGCCCCGGTGCGGATCGTGCTCCAGAGCGAACTCGTGGCCAACGAGCAACTGCCCGGCGGCGCCGACGGCGACCCGCGGGCCGCGGCCGTCCTGGAGGCCCCGCTGATCGCCGAGACCAACCACGCCGGCGGCACCAAGGCGGTGCTGGTCCACCGCACCCGCTACAGCGGCATCCGGGTCGCCGCCGGCATGGACCACCTGATCGAGGGGCCGGAGCGGCTGGACACCGTCGCCGAGGCGGAGACCGACCACTGCCGGATCAGCGTCACCACCGTGCTCCGCCCCGGCGAGAAGCTGCGGCTGGTGAAGTTCATGGCCTACGGCTGGTCCGCGACCCGCTCGCTGCCCGCCGTCCGGGACCAGGTGGAGGCCGCGCTGACCGCCGCCCGGTACACCGGCTGGGACGGCCTGGTCGCCGAACAGGCCGACTTCCTCAAGGAGTTCTGGGAGACCAGCGACGTCGAGATCGAGGGTGACGTCGAACTCCAGCAGGCCGTCCGGTTCGCCCTCTTCCACGTGCTCCAGGCCGGCGCCCGCAGCGAGGAGCGTGCCATCCCCGCCAAGGGGCTGACCGGCCCCGGCTACGACGGGCACAGCTTCTGGGACACCGAGGCCTTCGTCCTGCCGGTGCTCACCTACTGCCTGCCGTCCGCCGTCGCCCAGGCCCTGCGCTGGCGGCACACCACCCTGCCGATGGCCCGCGACCGGGCGGTCCAGCTCGGTCTCGCCGGAGCGGTGTTCCCGTGGCGGACGATCCGCGGCGAGGAGTGCTCCGGCTACTGGCCGGCCGGCACCGCCGCGTTCCACATCGGCGCGGACATCGCCGCCGCCGTCGCCCGGTACGTCCGCACCAGCGGGGACACCGAGTTCGAGCGCGAGTACGGGGTCGAGCTCCTCGTCGAGACGGCCCGGATGTGGCGCTCGCTGGGCCACCACGACGCGATCGGCCGGTTCCGCATCGAGGGCGTCACCGGCCCGGACGAGTACAGCGCCGTCGCCGACAACAACGTCTACACCAACCTCATGGCGCAGACGAACCTGCGCGCCGCCGCCGAGGCCGCCGCCCGGCACCCGCGCGAGGCCGCCGCGCTCGGCGTGGACACCGAGGAGACCGCGGCCTGGCGGGACGCCGCCGCCGCGATGTTCGTCCCGTACGACGAGAACCTCGGCGTCCACCCGCAGGCCGACGGCTTCACCGACCACCAGGTCTGGGACTTCGAGAACACCCCGCCGGAGAACTACCCGCTGCTGCTGCACTACCCGTACTTCGACCTGTACCGGAAGCAGGTGGTCAAGCAGGCCGACCTGGTGCTCGCCATGCAGGTCCGCGGCGACGCGTTCACCGACGAGCAGAAGGCCCGCAACTTCGCCTACTACGAGCGGCTGACCGTCCGCGACTCCTCGCTCTCCGCGTGCACCCAGGCGGTGATCGCCGCCGAGGTCGGCCAGCTCGACCTCGCGTACGACTACACCGCCGAGGCCGCCCTGATGGACCTCCACGACCTCGGCGGCAACACCCGCGACGGACTGCACATGGCCTCCCTCGCGGGGGCCTGCATCGCGCTGGTGGCCGGCTTCGGCGGGCTGCGGGACCACGGCGAGACGCTCTGGTTCCGGCCCCGGCTGCCCGCCGGGCTGATGCGGCTCAGCTTCTCGCTGCTGATCCGCGGGAAGCTGCTGGCGGTGCGGATCGACCACGACGAGACCACCTACACGCTCCGCCGGGGCGACGTGATCCACCTGCGGCACGACGGCGAGCTGGTGCAGGTGAAGGCGGGCGAGCCGGCCACGCTGCCGACCACCACGCCGCCCGCCCAGGAACGCTGCGGCCAGCCGCCCGGCCGCGCGCCGTCCCGCCGCCAGCCCCAGGCGGGCCTGCCCGGCGGCCGGATCTCCTCCGGGCCCGACCACCTCGCCGCCGAGTAGCACCGGGGCCCCGGCCCCCGTCCCCGTCCCCGCTCACCCCTCACCCCTCACCCCTCACCCCTCACCCCTCACCCCAACGGGGCAACCCCGGGTGCGGGGGGACGGGGGCCGGTGGAGGGTGCTGGTGTCGTGCGTCCCCGGCGCACGTCCCCCCGGCGTCAGGAGGTCCCCCGTGGTGAGCGTGGCCGAGCAGATGGTCGAGGTGCTCCGGCAGGCCGGCGTGGAGCGGGTCCACGGCGTGGTCGGCGACAGCCTCAACCCCGTCGTGGACGCCATCCGCCGCACGGAGGGCATCGCCTGGGTGCACGTCCGCAACGAGGAGGCCGGCGCCTTCGCGGCCGCCGCCGAAGCCGAACTGACCGGCCGCCTCGCGGTCTGCGCGGGCTCCTGCGGTCCCGGCAACACGCACCTCGTCCAGGGCCTCTACGACGCGCAGCGCAGCGGCGTCCCCGTCCTCGCGCTCGCCTCGCACATCCCGTCCGGCCAGATCGGCACCGGGTTCTTCCAGGAGACCCATCCCGAGCGGGTGTTCACCGACTGCAGCAGTTGGTGCGAGACGCTCTCCACCCCGGCCCAGTCGCCCCGGCTGCTGCGGATCGCGATCCAGCACGCCCTCGGCGCCCGCGGCGTCTCCGTGCTGGCCTTCCCCGGCGACGTGGCCGCGCTCCCCGCCGCCGGTCCCACCGGCACCAGCCACTTCCTCACCGAGCAGGCCGTCGCCGCCCCGCCCTGGTCCCAGGTGCAGGAGCTGGCCCGCGCGCTCAACGCCGTGCCCCGGGTGACCCTCTTCTGCGGCGCGGGTGTCCGCGGGGCGCACGCCGAGGTGATGGAGCTCGCGGCCACCCTGCACGCGCCGGTGGGCCACTCGCTGCGCGGCAAGGAGTGGATCCAGTACGACAACCCGTACGACGTCGGGATGAGCGGTCTGCTCGGCTACGGCGCCTGTCACGAGGCCCTGCACACCGCCGACCTGGTCGTCCTGCTCGGCACCGACTTCCCGTACGACTCCTTCCTGCCCCAGGCCCGCACCGTCCAGGTGGACCACGACGCCACCCGGCTCGGCCGCAGGACCGCCCTCGACCTCGCCGTGCACGGCGACGTGTCGGCCACCCTGCGGGCCGTCCTGCCGCTGCTGGAGCAGAAGGCCGACCGGTCCTTCCTCGACGACATGCTGCGCCGGCACTGCCGGGCCCTGGAGGACGTGGTCGGCGCCTACACCCGGGACATCGAGAAGCACCTGCCCGTCCACCCCGAGTACGTGGCCTCGGTGCTGGACGAAGTGGCCGCCGACGACGCGGTGTTCACCGTCGACACCGGGATGAACAACGTCTGGGCCGCCCGCTACCTGCGGCCCAACGGGCGCCGCCGGGTGATCGGCTCCTTCCTGCACGGCTCGATGGCCAATGCGCTGCCGCACGCGATCGGCGCCCAACTCGCCTTCCCCGGGCGCCAGGTGGTGGCGATGGCGGGCGACGGCGGGCTGTCGATGCTGCTCGGCGAGCTGCTCACGGTGGCCAGGCACCGGCTGCCGGTGAAGACGGTGGTCTTCAACAACGGCGCGCTCGGCATGATCAAGCTGGAGATGCTGGTCTCCGGGTACCCGGAGTCGGAGATCGACAACGGCGACGTCGACTACGCCGGGATCGCCCGGGCGATGGGCATCCCGGCCAAGCGGGTCACCGAACCGGCCCGGGTGCGGGAGGTCCTGGCGGAGGCGCTGGAACGGCCCGGCCCCGCCCTGGTGGACGTGGTCACCGACCCCAACGCGCTGGCCGTCCCGCCGCACATCACCGCGGCCCAGTTGAAGGGCTTCGCGCTGGCCGCCGGCCGGACGGTGCTGTCCGGCGGCGTCGGTCGCATGATCGACCTGGCCCGCTCCAACCTCCGGAACATCCCCCGGCCGTAGGGCGCCAGTGCGCTCTTGCCTCTGAGGCAAAAAAATTGCCCGAGCGGCACGTGAGGTGTCCACTGGTCACATGACCACCAGCCCAGCCGGTCCGCCCGCCGCTCCCGGCGCCCCCGTCGTTCCAGCCGTCCCCGGTGTTCCGGCCGACGACCACGAGACGCAGGAGGTGGCCGGCCTCGCCGCGCGGCTGCGCGAGCACCGGCTCAGCAGCCGCCTGACCCTGGAGGTCGCCGCCGCCCGGGTCGGTCTCTCCCCAGCCTACTTGTCCCGGCTGGAGACCGGGCGCCGTCAGCCCTCGTTGCCCGTGCTGCTCGGTCTCGCCCGCGCGTACGGCACCTCCGTCTCCGGTCTGCTCGGCGAGGCCTTCACCGAGCCCGACCCGGTGGTGCGCGGCGGCGCGATCGAGCCCGGCCGGGCCGGCGGCTGGGGCTACCGGCGGGCCGGCGCGCCGGGCCGGGCGATGCAGGCGCTGCGGGTGCACGTCCCCCCGGGCGTGCAGGACGCGGTGGTCCGCGTCCACCCGGGCGAGGAGTGGCTGTACGTCCTCCAGGGCCGGCTCAAGCTGACCCTCGGCGAGCGCGTGCACCTGCTCGACGAGGGCGACTCCGCCCACTTCGACTCGCTCACCCCACACTGCATCGCCGCCGACTCCTCGACCGGGGTCGAGCTGCTCTTCATGCACACCCTGCTGCAGAGCCCCGGTGGCGAACTCTGCCTCGGCGGCGGCCCCGCCACCCCGTACCACTGACCCGAGCACCACTGACCGACGTCAGGAACTCCGGAGGAGATCTCCCATGGCTGATCCCACCACCACTGCGGACGCTGCCGTTCCCGCCGCCGCTCCGGCGCGCGCCAAGCAGGCCAAGACCATCGACGCGGGCAAGCAGGCCAACCGCCGGATCGGCGTCCGCCTGGTGATCTACACCGTCGCCACCCACGCCTTCGCCGGCTTCATCCTGCTCCTCTTCGAGCTGGGCAACCGCAACAAGTAGCCCGAAGGCCCGGCCGGTTCAGCCCTCGCGGAGGACCGCGCAGAGGGCGTCCAGGGCCGCCGGGAAGGCGCGGTCGGACGGCGTGGCGTAGCCGACCACCAGGGCCGGCGGCCCGGGCGGCGCGGGCGGCGGATCGGCGCGGTACCAGCCGAGACCGGTGAGGACCAGTCCGGCGGCCGCGGCCCGCTCCACCAGCTCCGCCTCCGGGCGGGAGCCGGGCGGCAGTTGCAGGACGGCGTGCAGCCCGGCGGCGACACCGGTGACCCGGACGTGCGGGGCCCGCTCGGCGAGCGCCGCGACCAGGAGGTCCCGCCGGCGCCGGTAGTGCAGCCGGCAGCGCCGCACGTGCCGGTCGTAACGGCCCGAGGTGATCAGTTCGGCGAAGGTGAGCTGGTCGATCACCGGGGACATGGTGTCGGCCAGCCCCTTGAGCCGGGCGACCGGTTCGACCAGCTCGTCGGGCAGCGCCAGCCAGGCCAGCCGCAGGCCGGGGGCCAGGCTCTTGGCGGCGGTGCCGCCGTAGACGACGCGGTCCGGGTCGAGCGCCTGCATCGCGCCGAGCGGCTGCCGGTCGTAGCGGAACTCGCCGTCGTAGTCGTCCTCGATCACGTACCCGTCGTGCTCGCGGGCCCAGCGGACGGCGGCGGCCCGGCGGTCGGCGGCCAGTACGGCGCCGGTCGGGAACTGGTGGGCGGGGGTGAGCAGGACGGCCCCGAGGCGGTCCGGACCGCCCTCGGCGGAGGAGAGTCCGGCCAGCAGATCGGTGCGGGCCCCGGCACCGTCCACCGGCAGCGGGACGAGCGTCTGCCCGGCCGCCCGGAGGACCTCGTGCTGCGGCGGCAGTCCGGAGGACTCGACGGCCACCCGGCCCGCCCCGCGCTCGCGCAGCGCGGCGGCCAGCAGACCCAGCCCCTGGCCGAAGCCGGCGCACACCAGCAGCCGCTCCGGGTCGGTGCGCACGCCCCGGACCCGGGCCAGGTAGTCGCTGAGCGCCCGCCGCAGCTCGATCCGCCCGAGCGGCGAGCCGTAGTCGAAGGCCTCGTGCGGGGCCACCGCCAGGGCCCGGCGGGCGCTCGCCAGCCAGGCGCTGCGCGGGAAGAGCGAGAGGTCGGGCCGCCCGGCGAGCAGGTCGTACCGCCCGGTGGGGCGGCGGCCGGCCCGGACGCTGACGGCCCGGTCGGTGACGGCCCGGTCGGCGGGCCGGGGCGCGGCGCGTTCGGCGACCGTGGTGCCGGAGCCCTGCCGCGAGCTGAGCCAGCCCTCGGCGGTCAGTTGCCCGTACGCCTCGACGACCGTGTTGCGGGCGATGCCGAGGTCCTCGCCGAGCGCCCGGGAGGACGGCAGCCGGGTGCCGGGGGCCAGCCGCCCGTCCTGGACGGCCTCGCGCAGCGCGTCCTCCAGGGCGGCACGGAGGCCGGCCCCGGCGGCCCGGCGTCCGGTGAGGTCGAGGTGCAGATCGCCGCCGAACGCGGTCCACGGCGCGGTGTCACGGGCGCCGCCGGGGGCGCTCCGGGAGGTGTCGGGAGCGTTCCTGGGGGCGCTCGGCGAGGGGCCGGGGGTCGTTCGGGGGCGGCTCATGGCGGGATTATCGCCGCAACCCCCGCGACCGGTGGATCTCCGATACATTGCGCCGGACGCACGACCGCGGTGGGGGTGGCGAACATGGCTGACCGGTACGGGAGTTCGGCGGTTCCGCGGAGACGACGGCGGCCGGGCGGCGGGGGCTGTCTGAGCGCCGTCCTGATGCTGCCGCTCTGCGCGGTGCTGGGCTACCTGCTGGCCCTGCCGGTGCTGATCCCCGCCCTGGTGGCGGCGCAGCGCCCGCCCCGGCACACCACGGCCGGGCAGCTGGCGATCCTGGTCGGGATCGCCTACGCCGTCGCCCTGCTGCTCGATCGGCGGGCGGGCCGGGGCCGGCGGGTCGCCCGCTGGGTGGTGCCGGCCCGGGCGGCCGTGCTGACCGCCGTCTCGTCGCTGGTCGCCCAGCTGGTCGGCGGATCCGTCGTCCCGAAGGTCTTCGAGGGCCGGGACCCGGCCTCGGCCAACGGCTACGCCCTGCAGTGCCTGGCGGTCGGGGCGCTCGCGTGGGCGTGGCGGCTGGCCGTCCGGGCCTGGGCCGGTGCTCCGGCCGAGCGGGAGCGGCCGCCGCGCGGCCCCCGGGCGTCGCGCGCCGACGGCGGTACGCGCGGCGCGGCGGGTTCCGCGCGGGCCTCGCGCACCGCGACCGTCGCCCGCCCCTCGGCGGGGGAGGTGTGGGTCGCCATGGTGCCGTTCCGGGACCGGGCGGAGGCGGCGCGGCACTACTGCGTGGTGGTGGGCACCCGGGCCGGTTACGCGGAGGTGCTGCAGATCACCAGCAAGGACAAGGACCACCGGGACGACTACATCCGGATGGAGAACGAGGGCTGGGACCGGACGGGCAAGGCGTCCTGGGTCGAGATCGGGATCGCGCCGCGCCGGGTGCCGTACGAGAGCTTCCTCTCCGACCACCCGCAGGGGCCGTGCCCGCCGGGGATCTGGCGGGAGATCCAGCGTCGCCAGGCCGCCCTCGGCGGCGGCCGGGTGCCCCGTCCGCGGCCGGTCGGCGGTCCCGCGCCGTCCGGTCGCGGTCCGCGCCGGCCGCCGAGCTCGGCCCGCGGCCGCCAGTCCTGAGCGTCCGGTCCGGGCGGGCGGTCCTGGGCGGGCGGTTCCGGGCGTCCGGTCCGGGCGGATGGTCCTGGGCGGGCGGTTCCGGGCGTCCGGTCCGGGCGGATGGTCCTGACCGGCCCGTCCCGTGCGGCCGGCCGTCGCGCGCCGGGACGGATCAGCTCCAGGTCGCGCCGGCGGGCTCCTGGATCGTCGCGTTGATCCGGTTGAAGAAGTTCGTCAGGCCGATCATCAGGATGATCGCCGAGAGCTGCTCCTCCGTGAAGTGGTCCGCGGCCGCGTCCCAGACGGCGTCCGGCACCGCCTGCCCCGAACGGTCGGCGATCCGGGTCGCCTCCTCGGTCAGTGCGAGCGCCGCCCGCTCCTCCTCGCTGAAGAACGGCGCCTCCCGCCAGGCGGCGACGGCGTGCAGCCGCTCGTCGGTCTCGCCGGCCTTCTTGGCGTTGGTGACGCCCGCGAAGACGCAGGCGCTGCACCCGTTGATCTGGCTGGCCCGCAGGTGCACCAGCTCCATGATCTGGTGCGGCACACCGCCCTGGTACATGGCCTTGTAGATGGTCTGGATGCCCTTCATGGCGTCCGGCAGGACCATGGCGGGGTTCTTCATGCGCGCGGCGTGGGTGGTCATCTGATGGTCCTCCAGATCAAGCGGCCCGCGTGTGCGTCACGCGGACCGGTTAACGTCCGTCAATGAACTGACGGATCCCGAGGCGAGGATGTGACAGGTGGACGGAGAAGACTTTCTGGCCGAGCGCTTCGAGGAGCACCGGCCCCATCTCAGGGCGGTCGCCTACCGGATGCTGGGCTCGCTCAGCGAGGCCGAGGACGCGGTGCAGGAGGCCTGGTTCAAGCTGAGCCGGTCGGACGTGAGCGAGGTCGCCAACCTGGGCGGCTGGCTGACCACCGTGGTCGGCCGGGTCTGCCTCGACCTGCTGCGTTCGCGGGTCGCCCGGCGCGAGGACCCCCTGGAGGCCCAGGACGGCCAGGACGCCCGGCTGCCCGATCCGATCATCGGCGGGGCCCGGTCCATCGACCCGGAGCAGGAGATCCTCACGGCCGACTCGGTCGGCATCGCGCTGATGATCGTCCTGGGGACGCTGGCGCCGGCGGAGCGGCTCGCGTTCGTGCTGCACGACATGTTCTCGGTGCCGTTCGACGAGATCGCCCCGATCCTCGGCCGGACGTCCGCCTCCACCCGCCAGCTCGCCAGCCGGGGCCGCCGCCGGGTCCAGGGCGCCGCGCCCGCGCCCGACGCCGACCTGGCGCTGCGCCGCGAGGTGGTGCAGGCCTTCCTGACGGCCGCCCGGGGCGGGGACTTCGACGCGCTGCTCACCGTGCTGGACCCGGACGTGGTGGCCCGCTCCGACGGCGGTGCGCTGCGGCCCGCCGTCCTGCGGCGCGGCGCGCGCGACGTGGCGGCCGGGGCGAGCGTGTTCGGGTCGCAGTTCGCCGGGGAGTCGCGGATGGTGCTGGTCAACGGCGAGCCGGCGGTGGCCACGTTCGTCGACGGCCGGCCGGTCTCGCTCGCGGCGTTCACCGTGCGCGGCGGCAAGGTCGTCGAGATGGCGATCTTCGCGGACCCGGAGCGCCTGGAGCGCCTCGGCCTGTCGGCGGCCTGAGGTCGGCCCGAGGCCGGCCCGGCCCAGGGCCGGCCCCGGGCCGGTGCCCGGCCCGTCCGGAGGGCCGTGCGCAAAGATGCCGGAGAATTCCCGCCGGTGGATGTCGAGGCCCCGCGCCCCGCTCCGACCGAAGGGTGAGAGCGCGCCGAACGGGGCGCGCGGGACGGGAGGACACCCGGGATGAAGTACGTCGCGATGATCTACGGCAACCAGGCCAAGTGGGACGCGTTCCCGGCCGAGGAGTGGCCGGCGGCGATCGCCAGGCAGGAGGCGTTCAACGCCAAGTACCGCGAGACCGGCGAGCTGCTCGGCGCCTACGGCCTCGCCGACGCCGCGGCCGCCCAGCTGGTCCGGCGCGCGGACGGCCTCCCGGTGGTCACCGACGGCCCGTACCTGGAGACCAAGGAGTACCTGGCCAGCTTCTACCTGCTGGACTGCGAGGACCTGGAGCGCGCCCAGCGGATCGCCGCCGACATGCCCTTCGCCGACGTCGAGCCGGTGGAGCTGTGGCCGATCCTGCACGAGTCCCCGTCCGCCGACGCGGCGGACGTGTGAGCGGCCGCCGACCGCCGGTGCCCGGCCGTCCGGAGGGCCTGCCGGAGCCCGGCCGCCTGGAGGGCCTGCTGCGCGACCTCGCGCCGCAGGCCCTCGGGGCGTTGGTGCGCCGGTACGGGCGGGGGCTCTTCGACGCCTGCGAGGACGCCGTGCAGGAGGCGCTGCTGGCGGCCGCCACCCAATGGCCGGCCGAGGGCGTGCCGGAGAACCCGCGCGGCTGGCTGGTCACGGTCGCCGGCCGACGACTGGTCGACACCGTCCGCAGCGAGGCGGCCCGGCGGCGGCGCGAGGACGCGCTCGCCCTCGCCACCCCGCAGTCGGCGCTGATCGGCCCGCCCCCGGACGCGGCGGCCGACGCCGACCGGGACGACTCCCTGCAGCTGCTGTTCCTCTGCTGCCACCCGGAGCTGTCCGCGCCCAGCCGGATCGCCCTCACCCTGCGGGCCGTCGGCGGTCTGACGACGGCGCAGATCGCGGCGGCGTTCCTGGTGCCCGAGTCGACGATGGCCCAGCGGATCAGCCGGGCGAAGCAGACCGTCCGGACGTCGGGGCTCCCCGCCCGACAGCCCTCGGAGCGCCTCGCCGAGGTCCGCCAGGTCCTCTACCTGATCTTCAACGAGGGCTACACGACGAGCGGCGGCGACGACCTCACCGCGCCCGAGCTGTCCACCGAGGCGATCCGGCTGGCCCGCCTGCTCCTGCGGCTCGCCCCGGACGACGCCGAGACGGCCGGGCTGCTCGCGCTGATGCTGCTCACGGACGCCCGCCGCCCCGCCCGTACGGGCCCGACCGGTGAACTCGTGCCGCTGGCCGAGCAGGACCGGTCGCGGTGGAACGCCCGGCTCGTCGAGGAGGGCGTGGCCCTGATCAGCCGCACCCTGCCGCGCGGCCCGGTCGGTCCGTACCAGGTCCAGGCCGCGATCGCCGCCGTCCACGACGAGGCACCCGACGCGGCGTCCACCGACTGGCCGCAGATCCTGGCCCTCTACGACCTGCTCGAAGGCTTCGGCGCGAACCCCTTCGTCACCCTCAACCGCGCCGTGGCCCTCGCCATGGTCGACGGCCCGGCGGCCGGCCTGACCGCCCTCGCCCCGCTCGCGGCGGACAAGCGGTTCGCCCGCCACCACCGGCTGCTCGCCACCCGGGCCCACCTGCTGGAACTCCTCGGCGACCCGACCGCGCCCACCGCCTACCGCGACGCCGCCCGCCACGCCACCAGCACCCCCGAACGCCGCCACCTCACCGAACGCGCCCGCCGCCTGGAGACCGACGCATGATCGAACACACCGTGGTCCGCGACGACGTGACCCTCGTCTGCCACGACCGCGGCGGCGACGGTCCACCGCTGCTCCTGCTGCACGGCCTGGCCGGCCACGCGGGGGAGTGGGACGCCCTCGCGCGTCACCTCGCTCCCCGGTTCCGGGTGATCGCCGTCGACCAGCGCGCCCACGGCGCGAGCACCCGCCGGCCCGCCGACGTGTCCCGGGCCGCCTACACCGCCGACGTCGTGGCCGTGATCGACCGGCTGGGGCTGGGGCCGGTGACCCTGCTCGGCCAGTCGTACGGCGGGCACGCCGCGATGCTGGTCGCGGCCGCGCACCCGGAACTCGTGGAGACCCTGGTGATGGTCGAGGCGGGACCGGAGGCCACCACCCCCGAGACCGTCGCCGGGATCGGCGAGTGGTTCGCCTCCTGGCCCACGCCGTTCGCCTCGCCGTCGGCCGCCGCGGAGTTCCTGGGCGGCGGGCCGGTCGGCGAGGGCTGGGCGGCGGGACTCGAGGAACGCGCCGACGGCTGGCACCCGCGCTTCGACCCGGACGTCATGGTCGAGGCGCTCGGCGACAACACCCACCGCTCCTGGTGGCCCGAGTGGGGCCGGATCGACTGCCCCACCCTGGTCGTCCTCGCCCGGTCCACCATCATCGGGGCCGAGCAGCTCGACCGCATGCGCCGCGACCGCCCCGACAGCACACTGGTGAGCGTCCCGGGCACCACTCACGACCTCCACCTCGAACGCCCGGAGGAGCTGGCGAGGCTGGTCGAGGACCACCGCGCCGGAGCGGTCCGCCGGTAGGTGCGCACGGCCGGACACGGGGCGGTGCCCCGGGCCACCGCCCCGTGCCTCGACGGTCTCTGCCCTGGTGCGGCCGCACGTCCCCACCAGCGCCGCAGCCCTCGCCCGCACTCACCACTCACCGCCCGCTGCGCGTCCCCGCTCCCCATCGAGCAGCAGAAACGATTCCCCAGCCTTCTGCACAGGAAGTCGACCCAGTCGACTTCCCGCGCGGAGCCTCCTTCGCTGCCCCGCCTCGAAAGGAACGGCAACCCTGCGGAGATAATTGGCCATCTGCCCAACAGTGCTCCCTCCCGCCTTGCCGACAAGCCCTCGCACCAGGAAGTCGACCGCACCGACTTCCCGTGCAGGTTCCGCCTCTCACCCCGGTTCGTACGCCAGGCAACGGAAGGTGGCGCAGGAAGTCGGTGAGGTCGACTTCCTGCGCCTGAGCCGCCTCGGAACCGCTCCCGAGGCGAGGGCCGGCGGGCGCCCCGCATCGAGCGCGCCCTCTCATGCAGAAACCTTTCCTCCCGGCGGCACTGCCGAGCACCACGCGTAAGAAGTCGATCCTGCCGACTTCCTGCGCGAAGCCCGCGTCGGCACTTCTCGGTGGGACGCCCGACGGAGGTGCTCAGTGCGGGGGCGGTCGGCGCAGCGAAGCCATGCACTCGGCGGTGGTGGCGGCGCAGCTGCGTAGGACGTTGACCTCATCGACGTCCTGCGCAGGGCCCTAACGGGTTCGCGGCTCGGCGGGTTCGTGCGTCGGTGAAATCCGTGGTCGGTGGACGGCTGCGGTTGCCCCATGGATCGGGGGGAGTACCGGTTTCGAGCGCCCTGGGTGAGAAGTCGGCAGGGCCGACTTCCTGCGCGGATCCCAACCCGGCGCGTTGCCATGAGGGAGAGGGCATTGCGGGGTAGCGCCCGGCGTGGGGCGGGGGCGCGCGGTGCGAAAGCGGCGGCGCGGGTGCCGACTGGACGCTCTGCTGGGGAGGTGGCGGGGGGTGCAAACTCCGTCGTCGCCAGGCAGGGGGTGCGGGGGCTGCGCGAGAAGTCGGTGAGGTCGACTTCTCACGCAGCCCGGCGGTTGGTGCGTCGCGCTGGGTGGGGGGCGTGCTGTTCGCCTTCGGGCACAAAGGTTTCTCCTCGCGCCGTGGGCGCGAGGCCTGCGTGAGAAGTCGGTGAGGTCGACTTCCTGTGCTGCCCGGTTTCGAGCAGAAAGGGTTGCGCCTGACGGCCGATCCCCCTGGTGGGGTGTGGATCGGGGTCGGTAGCTTGTGCCGGGTGAGCGACGAGATGCCGGCTGTACCGCCGACCGTGTACCGCACCTCCTGGCGGCGGACCGGCTTGCTGTTGGCGGGAGCGTTGGGGTTCGTGGCGGTGGGGGTGGGCCTCGTGGTGGTGAAGGGGTGGTCGATGCTCTTCGTCGGCGTGCCCGCCGTGCTGTTCTTCGGGGCGTGCGCGGTGGCGCTCGTGGGCCGTCTGCTCCGCGGACGGCCCGAGCTGGTGCTGGACGCGGCCGGGCTGGAGCACGTCCAGCTCGGCCGGATCGCCTGGAGCGAGGTCGCCGGGGTCGGGATCCGGGTGATGAGGGTCGGCGGCGGCACCCAGCGCGTGATCGAGGTGTTCCTCCACGACCCTGCCGCGTACCTGGCCCGCGCCCCGAGGATCGTCAGGCTCAGCGCCTCCTCGAACCGCCGTCTGGGCTACGGCCCGGCGAACATCTCCGCCAACACCCTGCCGGTCGGTCCCGAGGAGGTCGTCGCCGCGATGCTGCGCCACCGCCCGGAGTTGATCGCCGAAGGGTAGGGCGCTTCTTGCGGTTCACCGAGCGAGTCGAAGCCGGGCGGCGCGCGCCCCCAGGACCAGTTCGACCATGGACAACTGCCCCTTGGGAGAGACTCTCCGGCATGTTGTCAGCGCCGCGCGAGGGGCCGGGTCTCCGCCGGAATCTCGGGAACGGCGGCGGACGGGCGTTCGAGCCGGAGCAGCCCGGGGACGGCGGCCAGCGAGGTGGCGAGCAGGAACAGCCAGGGCCAGGCCGGCCCGTGCGCGAACAGCAGGGTGAGCAGGCCGGGGGAGAGCGCCTGGCCGAGGTTCCAGGAGAGCTGGTTGACCGCCAGGTACCGGCCGCGCCGCGCCGGATGGGCCAGCGCCACGCTCAACTCCTCGCGGCCGGGCGTGCCCACCGTCTCCGCCAGGTTGTAGACCAGCATCGCGACGACCAGCCCGGGCAGCACCAGCCAGCGCGGCCCGTCGGCCGGCAGGACGGCGAACAGCGCGAACGCCGCCGCGTTGAGCCCCGCCCCGGCGGCCGCCGTCCGGGTCGGACGGTGGCCCTCCAGCAGGCGGGAGACCGGGCTCTGGGTCAGCACCACCTGCACGCCGTTGAGCACCAGCAGCGCGCCGGCCAGCGAGGCGTCCAGGTGCAGCGCGGCCGTCACGTGCACCGCGAGCAGGACGCTCAGCACCATCGAGGCCAGCACGGAGGACAGGTTCACCGTCACCATCAGCAGGTAGCGGCGGTCCGCCAGCACCGCCCGGTAGCCGCCCGCCCCCTCGCCCGTCCCCTTGCCCGCCCCTTCGCCCGCCCCTTCGCCCGCCCCGGCCGCCTCCCGGGCGGTGGGCGGTTCGGCCGGGACGGGCCGCCAGCGGCCCAGCAGCACCGCCGCCGCCAGGTACGAGGCCGCGTTCAGCGCCACCAGCACCCGCAGCCCGCCCGTCCCGCCGTCGCCGACCAGCAGCGCGCCGGCCGCGCCGCCCAGGCCGAGCCCGGCGTTGCGCAGGGTCTGCACCAGCGCGAACCAGCGGGTGCGCTCCCCGGCCGGGGCGGCCAGCACCACCAGCCCGGTGCTGGCGGTCCAGTACGCGGCCTGGCCGGCCTGGGCGAGCAGGCAGACCAGCACGATCAGCCAGGCGCGGTCGGCGAGTAGGAAGCCCGCGTAGGCGAGCGCGGAGAGCGCGTTGGCCCAGGCGGCGACCGGCCGGGCGCCGTGGCGGTCGATCAGGGGGCCGACGGCGGGGGCCACCGGCAGGGCCAGCAGCCGGGCGGCGGAGACCGCCGCGCCGACGGTGGTCAGCGACAGCGCGGTGGTGCGGGCGAAGAACACCAGGGTGAAGGCGAGCACCAGGCCGGTGCCCAGGCTGTCGATCAGGTGCGCGCCGATCAGCGGGCGGTGGCGGCCGGCCGAGGCGGGCAGCCCGAGGCGGTCCCGGAGCGGGACGGGGGTGGCGGTGGTCATGGCCCCAGGCTGCCTGCGATGATCGTCGGCGCCCACGGATTCGACGCTGCTCGAATCCTCGCCACGCCGACCGTCGGGGAGCCGATGCTGACCTGGGAGTTCTCCGCGCAGGACCTGGCCCGCACCAGGTTCGCCCGCTCGCCGCTGTGCGAGCTGACCACGAGCGTCGAGGCGCTGAAGGACCCGGGCCGCAGCGCCGTCCACCTGCCCTGGGCCCGCCGGGCCCGCCGCGAACTCGCCGGCGTGGGCTGGGAGCTGCTCTCCCAGCTGGTGCGGCTGCCGACGCGGTACGTGCCGGACTTCCTCACCCCGGTGCCGGTTGTCGGCAGCCCGACCCTGGCCGAGCAGCTGGCCGAGCTGACCGCGCTCGACCCGGCCGCCGTCCGCCGCGACCTGGACCGGATCAGCGGCGAACTCCCGCCACTGGTGGCCGAGCTGTACGCCGACCCGGTCGCCGGAACCCGGCGGCTGGCGGCCGAGGCACAGGCCTACTGGCAGGCCGTGATCGCCCCGCACTGGGAGCGGATCGAACGCCTCGCCGAGGGCGAGATCCTGCGCCGGGCCCGGCAGTTGGCGGCGGACGGTCCGGCCGGACTCTTCACCGACCTGCATCCGTCGGTGAGTTGGGAGCACGACCTGCTGCGGATCGGCCACCGGCACATCGACGCGCACCACCGGCTGGACGGCGCGCGCGGTCTCGTCCTGGTGCCCACCGTGTTCGCCTGGCCCGGGGTGTTCTCCCAGCTCAACCCGCCCTGGCAGCCCGGCCTGGTCTACCCGCCGCGCGGCGTCGCCACCCTCTGGGAGTCGGCCCCGCCCGCTCCGGCAGGCCTGGCCCGGGTGCTCGGCCGGGCCCGCGCCCGGCTGCTCGCCGAACTGGCGGCCCCCGCCACCACCACTGAACTCGCCGTCCGCACCGGCCTGTCCGCGCCCACCGTCTCGCACCACCTGGCCGCCCTGCACGACGCCGGCCTCGCCGCCCGTCACCGCACCGGCCGCAGCGTGCTCTACCTGCGCACACCGGCGGCCGAACTGCTGTGCGGCGACAGGGGTTAGGCAGCCACGCCGTCAGGCCTCCGCGCGCAGGCGGGTGTGCAGGTGGCCGTCCAGCGGGTAGGCGGGCGGTGCCGCGGGGAGGACGCGGTCGAAGGTGTACCGGCTCTTCTCCGCGACCCGGCAGGAGGCGGCGTTGTCCACCTGGTGCAGGAGGTCGAGCCGCTCCAGCCCTTCGGGGCCCAGGGGGCCGAAGGCCCAGCCGGTGAGCGCCTCCAGCGCGCGCGGCGCGACGCCGGTGCCGCGGGCGTACGCGGCCGTCCAGTAGCCGACCTCGGCGGAGGGTTTGCCGGGTGCGACGTCCTTGAGCACCAGGTTGCCGACCAGGCGCCCCTCGCGTCCGGGTCCGTCCGCGTCCGGGTGTGCTTCGAAGACGGCGAAGGCGAGCCGGTCGCCGGTCGCCCAACCGCGTTGTTGGACCTGCACCCAACGACGGGCGTCGGCCTCGTCCTCCACGATCGAGACCGTCCAGCGGCGCAGCACCGGATCCCGGTACACCTCGACCAGCGCGGGCGCGTCCGAGGCGTTCCAGGGGCGCAGCCGGAGGGTGGGGGCGGACGGCGTCGCGGGTACGTGGAGGACAACGGTGTCGGTCACCGGATGATCGTATACGGCGCTCAATTCGCCGCCGTACGAACCGACTTCCCGTGCGGGTGGGCCGGCGCCGCACCGCCGGGTCGGCCTCTCCCCAGCTCAACGACCTTGTCACCGTCGGCCGGTGGGGGTGTCAGGCCCCGGAGGGGTGCGTGGCAGACTGGGCGGCTGACGGACGGTTCGTTCGAGTGGGGACACGGGGGGCGGGCATGAGCGGTCGGGGGACCGTGCTCGGCGGGCGCTACACGCTGACCGAGCGCATCGGCGGCGGCGGGATGGGCGCTGTCTGGCGGGCCGAGGACGCGGTGCTCGGGCGACCGGTGGCGGTGAAGATCCTGCACCCGGCGTTGCTGGAGGACGGGAACTTCGCCGAACGCTTCCGGCGCGAGGCCCGCTTGCTGGCCGCGCTCGACCACCCGGGCATCGTCGACGTGCACGACTACGGCGAGGAGGAGCCGCCGGACGCGGCGGACGGCGAACGCCTCGCCTACCTCGTCATGGAGCTGGTCGACGGCCGCCCGCTGGACCAGGTCCTCGCCGAGGACGGCACCCTGCTGCCCGCCCGGGCGCTCGGGCTGCTCGCCGAGGCGCTCGACGCCCTGCACGCCGCCCACCGGCGCGGCATCGTGCACCGCGACGTCAAACCGTCCAACCTCATGCTCCGGGCCGACGGCCGGGTGACGGTCACCGACTTCGGCATCGCCCGGACGATGGCCGGGACCAGGCTCACGGCCTCGCACGCGGTGATCGGCACCGCGCTGTACATGGCCCCGGAGCAGGCCGAGGGCAAGCCCATCACCCCGGCCGCCGACCTCTACGCGATCGGCGTGGTCTGCTACGAACTGTTGACCGGGAAGCCGCCGTTCACCGGCGAGGGCATGTTGGAGGTGGCGCTGAAGCACCTGCGCGAGCCGGTGCCGGAGCTGCCGGCGGACGTCCCGCCCGAGGTGCGCGCGTTCGTCGCGACCGCGCTGGCGAAGGACCCGGGCGGGCGGTTCGCCGACGCCGCCGCGATGGCGGCCGCGGCCCGCGCGGCGGCCGGCGGCGAGCCGGCGCCCGCGCCCACCCCCACGCCCCCTGCACCTGCGCCGGCCCCCGAACCCCCGGTCCTCGCGAAACCGGCGGACGACCTGGGCGAGGTCGAGTCGCGCCCCGCCGCCACCACCGAACCGTCCCGGCGGACGCGCCGACGGGGTTTCCTGGTGCCGGTCGTCCTGCCGATCGTGATCTCGGTCGGCACCGCCACCGCGCTGCTCGTCGACCGCGCGCCGTTCACCTCGCAGGCCCAGGAGCCGAGTTCGCCGCCGGCCGCCACGGTGACCGTGACCGCCCAGCCGGCCGCCGCGTCGCCGTCCGGAACGGCTTCCCCGGCGGACACGACCGCATCGCAGACGGCTTCGACGCCCCCGGCGCCCCCGGCCTCCGCTCCGCCGTCGCCCGGGACCACCACACCGCCCAAGCCGACCACCGGAACCGCGACGACCGCGGGCACCGTCAACCCGCCCAAGCAGTCCGCCGGCGCGCCCCAGCCGGGCCAGCCCCCGGCGGCCGCCGGCCCCACCACCCCGCAGGCGCCCCAACCGCCCTCCCAGGCCCAGCAGCCCACCCCGGCCGCCCCGTCCCCGGCCCCCGGCGCCGGCGCACCCCCGGCGGGCGCGACCACCGCCCCGGGCACGGCGGCCGCGGGGACCACCCCCGCCGGCTGCGGCGGCACCAACTGGGGCTACATCACCAACGTCGGCGACGGCCTTCGCATGGGCCTCTCCCAGGACGGCCTCGCCGGCGGCCAGGCCGTGGTGATGGGCGGCGCGACCGCGTACGGCTGGGTGCACACCGTCCCGAGCAGCTGGCACCAGTTCAACCCGTGCAAGCTGAGTGCTCCCGTCCTGGTGCAGGAGATGGACGGCCGGGTCTCGCTCTCCGGCGGCTTCAGTTTCCTCACCAACTGGACGGTGACCGCCGCGACCACGCCTGGCGCCTTCTACCTGAAGGACTACATGGGCCAGAACTGCCTGACCGACAACGGTCTCGGCGCCCAGCTCACGATGGCCACCTGCACGCCGGGCAACAAGTCTCAGGAGTTCCGCATCCCTAGCGCCGGTTAACAGCTACTAATAGCCGTTAACGACTGGACACCTCCACTGAGCTCGTGTCAGGATCGTTCCTGTGGCCAAAAGGGGTGGCCGCAGGAGGGGAGAACGCAGTCATGACCCAGGAGAACCCGGAGTACGTCCCGGTGCCGGTGCCGGCCCACCTCGTCCCGGCCGTGTACGCCTTCATCGCCGAGCGCAGCGGCGTCACCGCGGGCCCGGGCGGAGCGGCGCCGGCCGCCCCGGGGGCCGTGCTCAAGTCCCCGCAGGGTGAGCAGCAGCGCCGCCGCGACGAGTGGACGGTCGAGGACCTCCGTGCGCTGATCAGCGACCGCCGCGACTCCGTCCAGGTGGTCGTGGGCATCCTCGACATCCTCGCCGAGCAGCCCGGCACCAAGGTGGGCTACGGCACCCTGGCCGAGGCGCTGCACCTCGACCGCACGCGGCTGCGCGGGGCGCTGTCCGGCTTCACCCGCGTCCTGAAGGCCCACTACGAGAGGGAGATCTGGCCCATGTGGTGGACCGAGGCAGCCAGTGCGGACGAGGGCCGGAACAGCGAGTTCTTCTACTACGTCAGCGAGGTCGTCGCGAGGCGCTGGCGCGAGGCGCGCGCCGAGGCGTGAGTCGAGGTGTGAGCCGAGGCGCGCGCCGAGGTGTGAGTCGAGCACCGGCGCGAGGAGTGAGCGCCGGTGAACGGCGCCGAGTGGAGGTCAACGCCCCTCGGCGCCCGCCGCTCACAGCTCCACCCGCCGCCAACCGGGGTCGCCCGGCGTCACCGGGGCCGAGGTGAAGTCGTAGCGGACGCCCTCCGGTCCGAAGGCCAGCAGGGAGATCGAGGAGGAGCCCCAGATCCGGCCGTCCCCGAACTCGCGCCGCTGGATCAGGGCGGCGGGCGCGTCGAGGGGCAGCCCGTCGCCGGCGACGACCGGCAGCCAGTCGCCCCACGCCTGGCCGGTGGTCGCGGCGCCGGGCAGCGGCCGGGGACGGGGTTCGGCCTCGAACCGGGCCCGGAAGTGGGCGGCGCGGGCGGCCATCAGCGTGCGGATCCGCTCGGAGGCGGTGCGGTTCTCGGCCAGGCCCTCCGGTCCGTCGTTGAGGACGACGCTCAGCCCGGTCGGCAGGTCCAGTTCGAGGAGCCGACCACCCCCGCGGCCTTCGCCCGCGCCGCCCCAGCTCAGCACGCGGGCGCCGTCGGGCCGGACGACCACCAGGTGGAACGGGTCGTACCGGTCGAGGTCCAGCGCGTCGATCCGGCCGCCCCGGACGGCCAGCAGGGGCAGTTCACCGCGCGAGAGGCGGGCCGCCGCCGGGGCCGGCGTGCCGAAACCGTTCAGCAGACAGGCCGCGACCGGCCCGCCCGCGCCCGCGCCCGCGCCCGCACCCGCGTCCGGGCTCGCGCCGCCGGGCTCCACCGCGAGCCACGTCCCGCCCGCGACCAGGTCGAGACCGCCGACGGCCGAGGGCTGCTCCGGCCAGTGGCGGCCGGGCGGTGCCCACCGCCGGCCGGCGTACTCGTCCCGTACCGACAGCAGCAGTACCGGCACCGCCGCCGACGGTTCGATGCTCACGAACGCCGTACACACGTCCCGTCCCCCTGACCTCGTCCTGCCCGGGCGACGCCGGTGTCCCGCCGGTACCGCCCTCTCCGCGATCCTCGCACGCCTGTTCGCCGACCGGGAGGGGCCGATCGGGAGGGGTCGATCGGGAGGGGGAGGTCTTCCCCGCACCCGCCCCGCCGTGCCAGACTCCGCGCACCACCCACGCACCGCCCCGCGCACCCACTCGAGTGGCCCACGATTTCCGTGCCCGAACGGACCGGACCACCAGGCCACCCCGCCCCTAGGCTGGGCCGCATGACCACCACGAACGAGACTCTCACCGCCCCCGCCGACGCCCCCGTGCCCGCGCCCGCCCAGCGGATCTCGATCCCCGACCTGGCGCCCGACTTCTACAAGGCGATGTACGCCGTGGACCGCGCGGCCCGTCGGGGCGTGGACCCGGTCCTCGCCGAGCTGGTCAAGGTGCACGCCTCGATGATCAACGGCTGCGCGTTCTGCATCGACATGCACAGCACCGACGCTCTCGGGCACGGCGAGCAGAACCACCGCCTGCTCTCCCTCCCGGCCTGGCGCGAGACCCCGTGGTTCACCGCCAAGGAGCGGGCCGCCCTCGCGCTGACCGAGTCGGTCACCCTGCTCACCCAGGGCCACGTGCCGGACGCCGTCTACGACGAGGCCGCCGCCCACTTCGAGGAGGCCGAGCTGGCGCAGCTGATGGCGCTGATCATCACCATCAACGCCTGGAACCGGATCGGCGTCGGCACCCGGCTCAGCCCGGCCGCGAAGTAAGGGGCCGCCACGATGACTGTCGAGCAGCGCGAGAAGGCCCGCCTCCTGCGCGAACTCCACCGCCCGGGCGAGCCGTTGGTGCTCGCCAACGTCTGGGACGCGCCCAGTGCCCGGCTGGTCGCGGCGGCCGGGGCACGGGCCGTGGCCACCGCCAGCGCGAGCGTCAGCTGGACGCTCGGCAGCGCCGACGGGGAGGCCGCCGACCGGTGGCAGGTGCTGGCGCAGACCGCACTGGTGGTCCGAGCGGCCGACCCCCTGCCGGTCACCGCCGACCTGGAGAGCGGGTTCGCCGGGACCCCGGCCGGCATCGTCGGGACGATCGACGCGCTGCTCGCCACCGGCGCGGTCGGCGTGAACCTGGAGGACGGTGACCGACCGGTCGCCGAGGCGGCCGAGCGGATCGCGGCGGCCCGGGAGGCAGCGGACGCGGCCGGCGTGCCGCTGTTCGTCAACGGCCGGACCGACGTCTTCCTGCGGGGCGGCCCCGGCAGCCCGGCGGAGCTGCTGGACGAGGCGATCACTCGTCTGCGGGCCTATGTCGAGGCGGGCGCGGACGGCGTCTTCGCACCGGGGGTGTCCGACCCGGCGGCGATCGCCGCCCTGGTCGCGGCCGTCCCGGCGCCGCTCAACGTGCTCGCGGGGCCGGGCTCACCGTCGGTGCCGGAGCTGGCGAAGCTGGGCGTGGCCCGGGTCAGCCTGGGGCCGGGCCTGGCGAAGGCGGCGTACGCGGCGGTGCGCCGCGCCGCCGAGGAGGTGTACGCGGACGGAACGTACTCCGCCCTCGACGGCGGGCTCGACTACGGGGAGATGCAGGGGCTGTTCCTCAGCCGGTGAGCGCACCGAGCGAACCGACCGTGCCCACGGCGTGGTTGACGACATTGCCGTCGGAGCACCGGCCGGGGCCGGCCGCGTGGCTGCCGAGCGCCGGGACGACCGCCAGCTCCTGGAGGCAGGTCGCGGCGGACGAGAAGTCCCAGGTGTTCGCGGCGCCGGGCGCGGGCGCGGTCCCGGTCCCGGCGTCGCCCTCGGCGAACGCGCTCGCGGACGTCGGCGCGGCGGCCAGGGCGAGTACGGCGAGGGCCAGCGCGGCGGGCCGCCGCAGGCCGGTCACAGGCCGTGCCCGATCTGGCCGCTGAGGCCCGGGTGGGTCATCTGGTTGGTGCCGATGGCCTCGATCTCGGTCGCCGTCTTGCCGACCAGCGGCAGGTCCTTCGCCTCGTGGATGACGAGGTCGGCGGGGGAGAGGGTCATCCCGTTGGAGAGGCCGCCGAGGGCGTCCGGGGAGGAAGCGGTGGAGGTGGCGGCGGACGCGGCCGGCACGGCGGCGGCGAGACCGGCCATGGTGAGGGCGGCCAGGGTGGCGAGTTTCTTCATGGAACCCCCAACGACCCGGCCGCCCCGAGGTCACCGCGCCCGGCGCTCACCCGGCCCGGCGGACCTCACGCCGTCGGACCCGAGCACCCGCGCGCGTCGGACCCGAGCCACCGGCCCCCGAGCACCGAAGCCCCCGAGCACCGAAGCACCGAAGCACCGAAGCACCCGAGCACCGAAGCACCCGAGCACCCGAGCACCCGCCCACCCTCAGACCGTCACCCGCAGCGTGCGCACACTGTTGCTGACGAACGAGGCGATCGGCTCCGGAGCCGGCCCGTCCGCGAGCGCCAGCCCGGGGAACCGCTCGAACAGGAACCGCAGCGCCGTCTCCGCCTCCAGCCGCGCCAGCCCGGAACCGAGGCAGAAGTGCGGGCCGTGCCCGAACGACAGGTGCCGGTTCGGCTGCCGGGTGAGGTCGAAGCGGTCCGCGTCCGGGTAGTGGGCGCCGTCCCGGCCGGCCGCCGCGTACGAGGCGAGCAGCGCCTCGCCCCGCCGGATCACCACGTCGCCGACCGGTATGTCCTCGGCGGCGTAGCGGAGCGGGAACTGGCCGACCGGCGAGTCGTACCGCAGCGTCTCCTCGACCACGGCCGACCACGGCACCGTGCCGTCCAGCACCAGCCGCAGCTGGTCGGGGTGGGCGAGCAGGGCGCGCACCGCGTTGGTGATCAGGTTGAGCGTGGTCTCGTGCCCGGCCACCAGCATCAGCAGCAGGGTGCCGACCAGCTCCGGCTCGCCGAGCCGGTCGTCGTCGGCGCGGGCGGCGATGAGGTCGGTGGTGAGGTCGTCGCCGGGTTCGGCCCGCTTGGCGGCGACCACCGAGGCGAGCAGCGCGAACAGCGACTGCTGCGCGGCGACGGCGGCCTCGGGGGTGGCGGAGCTGGAGACCAGGGTGTCGGACAGCTCGTGCAGCTCGTCCTGCTGCTTGGGCGGCAGGCCGAGCAGCTCGCCGATCACCTGCATCGGCAGCGGGTAGGCGAAGTGCTCGCGCAGGTCGAACGCGCCGTCCAGCGCGGCGATCCGGTCGAGCAGCGCGACGGTCCGGGCCTCGACGGCGGGCCGCAGGTCGGCGACCCGGCGCGGGGTGAAGGCCTGGGTGACCAGCCCGCGCAGCCGGCGGTGGTCCTCGCCGTCGGCGGTGATCATGCCGGGGACGGTGACGAAGTTGATCAGCGGCCAGCCCTGGGGCAGCCGGCCCTCCCGGAACGTCGTCCACAGCTGGGGGTTCTTGCCGACGCGGGGGTCGGCGAGCAGCTCCTGGAGGGTGTCGTGGTGGGTTATTGCCCAGACCACCACCCCGCCAGGGAGCTCCACCAGGACCGCCGGGCCGGCTTCCCGGAGTCGGGCGTTCTCCCCGTGCTGGTCGCCTCCGAAGGCGTCGAGACGAACGGCCCGGGGCCGGACGGCGTCCCCGGTCCCGGCGTCCCCGCTCCCGACGGCGTCGCCCCCGCCGGAACGCCCTTCACGCCCGGACCCGGGTCTGCCTGCGACGGGCTCGACGGCGGGTTCGGCCCCGGGTTCGACGGCGGGCTCGGCGGCGTGGTCTGCGGTACCTGGGGCGGTGTCCATACGGAGGGCCTCTCGGGAGCTGGCGGGCGGGGCGGGGTGAAGGCGCTGTAGAGCACCGGCAGGCTGACCAGGGCGCGCGACCACGGGGACGGACGCCAGGCCAACTCGTGCGGAGGAACCGCCAGTTGGAGGTCCGGCAGGCGGTGCAGCAGGGTCTCGACGGCCGTCTCGACGATGATCCGGGCCGGGTGCTGGGCCGGGCAGACGTGCTTGCCCGCGCCCCACGCCAGGTGCGCCCGGTTGCCGCCGATGGCGGCGTGCCCGAGGGCGCCGGGGCCCTGGGCGGCCGGGTCGGCGTTGGCCGCGGCCAGGCCGAGGACGAGCATGTCGCCACGGCTGATGCGCTGGCCGCCGAGGACGGTGTCCGCGGTGGCCCAGCGGCCGGGGAAGTTCTGCGTCGGCGGGTCGCGCCACAGCACCTCCTCCAGCGCGTCGGCGACGGTCAGCCGCCCGCCGGTGAGGGTGGCCCGGAAGCGGCGGTCGGTGAGCAGCAGCCGCAGCGTGTTGCCGGTCCAGCAGATGGTGGTCTCGTTGCCGGCGACCATCATCACCACCAGGTGGTGCACCGCCTCCTCGTCGGTCAGCGCGGCCGGGTGGGCCAGCAGCCAGGAGGTGAGGTCGGCGCCGGGCGTGGTCCGGCGGCTCTGCACCAGGTCGACCAGGATCGTCTGGAACTCCTGGTTGGCGCGCACCGATTCGGCGCCGCTGTCGGCGATGTGGCTGATCAGCCGGATGAGGTGCGGGCCGGCCTCGGCGCTCAGGCCGAGCAGCTGGGTGAAGACCAGCAGCGGCAGCCGGCGCGCGTACTGGGCGACCAGGTCGGCGGTGCCGTCGGGGCCCCAGCTGTCGATCAGCGCGTCGGCGGCGGCCTCGGTGGTCTCGCGCAGCTGCCGGTGGTCGATCCGGGCGAGGGTGTCGGCGACGGCGGCGCGCAGTCGCTGGTGCTCGGCGCCGTCCAGGTTGAGCAGGGTGGGGCGCCAGGAGGTCATCGGCTGGAGCCGTGAGTCGGCGGCCAGCCGGCCCTCGGCGGGTACCCGCCAGCGCCGCGAGTCCTTGGAGAACAGCGCCTCGTTGCGGGTGAGTTCGAGCAGTTCGGGGTAGCCGAGGACGAGCCAGGACTCGACGCCGGGCTCCAGCTCGATCGGCGCCACCGGGCCGTACTGGGCGCGCAGCCGGGCGTACAGGCCGTGCGGGTCGTCGGCGACGGCGGCGCCGTACAGCGGGGTGAGCGGCACTCCGACGGGCAGCCCGCCGGGCAGGATCCCGCCGTGGGCCGCACCGCCGTGGGCCGCACCGCCGTGGGCCGCCGTGGGGCCGGCACCGCCGTGGGCGGGGCAGCCGGGCGGCGGCACGGTCGTACCGGGCTCGGGAACGGTCATCGTTGCAGCTCCAGGACGGACGTGCGGTGCAGGTGGTCGACGAAGTCGATCAGCAGGTCGTAGGAGGCCCGCCGGTCCCGCGCGTCGCAGTACAGGATCGGCGCCCCGGGCAACAGGTCCAGCGCCGAACGCAACTCCTCCTCCGGGTAACTCGGCGTGTCCGGGAAGGTGTTGACGGCGACCGCGAACGGGATCTGCTGCTCCTCCAGCCGCCCGAGCACGTCGAAGCTCTCGTCCGGGCGGCGCAGGTCGACCATGGCGATCGCGCCGAGCGCGCCGCGCGACAGGTCGTCCCAGAGCGGCCAGAACCGCTGCTGGCCGGGCGTGCCGAACAGGTACAGCGCGAGACGGGGGTTGAGCGTGATCCGGCCGAAGTCCAGCGCCACCGTGGTGGTGGTCTTGGCGCCGCGCCCGGTGAGGTCGTCCACGCCGGCGCTGGCGGCCGTCATGGTCTCCTCGGTGCGCAGCGGGGTGATCTCGCTCAGCGAGCCGACCAGGGTGGTCTTGCCGACCCCGAACGGACCGGTGACGAGGATCTTCACCGCGCCCTGGACGGACGACGGCAGGTACTGCGGGTCGGCGGGCGGCCCGGCGACCGGGTCAGCGGAGTTGGCGGAGGCCAACGAGCACCTCTTCCAGAAGTGTGGTGGGCAGGCGTTCGGCCTGCGGAACGGGCGGGAGCACCTGGACGGCGCCGAGGTCCCAGAGGTCGCCGATCAGGACCTTGACCACACCGAGCGGCAGCCCCAGGTGGGCGGCCACCTCGGCGATCGACAGCAGGCTGCGGCAGAGGTCCAGGATCCGCTGGTGCTCACGGTTGAGCAGGGCGTCCTCGGGGAGTTCGGGCCGGTCGGGTAACGCGCTGACCAGGCTCTCGAACGCCAGCTCGGCGCGGGTGGGCCGGCTGCGGCCGCCGGTGATGACGTAGGGGCGGACCGGACCGCCGCTCACCGCCGGCCCCCCGCCGCGAGGTCGGCGCGCGGCGGACTGGTGAGGTGGCTGCCGATCCGCTCGACCAGGACCTGCATCTGGTAGGCGACCAGTCCGGCGTCGACGCCCTCGCCGGTCACCACGGCCAGGTGGGCGCCGGCTCCGGCGGCGACGATGAAGAGGTAGCCGCCGCCGTACTCGATGATGATCTGCCGGGTCGCGCTGCCGCGACCGCCGAAGCCCTGGGCGACGCCGCGGGCCAGCGACTGCAGGCCGGAGCAGGCGGCGGCGAGTCGCTCGGCGTCCTCGCGGACGATGCCCTCGCTGCGCCCGATCTCCAGGCCGTCGTTGGACACCACGACGGCGTGCTGGACCTCGGGGACGTTGACGATGTCGGCGAGCAGCCAGCCGAGGTCAGGGGTGGTGGTCATGGAACTCTCCGGGGCGCTGGGGAAGCTGGGGGGAAGGGGGAAGGGAAGGGTCGTACGGGTCCGGGGCCGCGACCGGGGGGCGGTCGACGAGGTGGCCCTGGACGGGGTGCCGGTGGCCGGAGGGGCCGAGCGGGGGCTCGGTGCGGTCCTGCCGGGCCGGGTGGTGCGGGTCGGCCGGCCGGTCCTGGGAGTGGGACCGGGCGGCCGAGCGGCCGCTGGCGGTACCGGCCTGGAACATCGTCATGAACGCCTGGGCCTGCTGCGCCGAGCGGTGCGGCGGGGCCGGCGGCGGGGTGGGAGCGGCGTTGGCGGCGTGCCGGGTGGCGGCGCGGCCGCGGCGGTGGCTCCGGCGGGGCAGCGGCGGCGGGGTGGTGCCGGCCGCCGGGGCGCCGGCGGGGGAGTGGCCGGCCGGGTCGGTGCGCTCGGTGCGGCCGGCGGGGTCGTCGGCCGGCGGGTAGCCGGTGACCGGCGGGTACACAGGCGGGTACCCGGTGGCCGTCGCCGGGTCGTACGGGGCCGGGTCGTACAGGCCGTACGGGCCCTCCTCGTAGGGAACCGGGCCACCGGGGGCCTGTCCGTGGGGAGCCTGTCCGTAGGGGGCCTGTCCGTAGGGGGCCTGTCCGTGGGGAGCCGGGCCGGCCCCCGCGGCCGGGTCGTGGAGGTCGTAGGGGCCGTACGGGTCGTACGCCGCCGAGGCGCCCGCCCCGGCCGGCGGCTCGGCCGGCTCCAGGTGGGCCGGGGGGACGGCCTGCCCGTGCGGACCGGACTGCCCCGACGGACCGACGTGCCCCGACGGACCGGCCTGCCCGCGCGGACCGGACGGCGCGGGCGCGGCCGACCTGCCGAACACCGCGTCGCCCCGGCCCGGCCCGGGCACGGTCGGCGGCAGCGGTTCGGTGAGCAGCGCGTTCGGCAGCAGCACCACGACCCGCACCCCGCCGTAGGGCGAGGGCGCGGAGCTGAGCGTGACCCGGAACCCGTACTGCTCGGAGAGCCGGCCGACCGCGGCCAGCCCGAGCTGCGGGACTTCGCCGAGGCGGGAGACCTCCAGCCCGGTGCCGCCGGCCAGGGCGTCGGCGGCCTTCGCCACGGCCTGCTCGGGCATGCCCACCCCGCCGTCGTCGATCTCGATGACGGCGCCGTTGTGCACGGGCATCAGGGTGACGAACACCTGGGTGCTGGGCGGGGAGTAGCGGGTGGCGTTGTCCAGCAGCTCGGCCACGGCGTGGATCAGGGCCTCGGCGGCGGCGCCGACCACGGCGGTCTCGATCCGGCTGCGGATCATCACCCGCTGGAACGGCAGGATGCGCGACTGGGCGCCGCGCACGACGTCCTCGAGCGAGACCGGCTCCGGCCAGTGGCGGCCGGCCCGGGCGCCGCAGAGCACGGCCAGCGTCTGGGCGAGCCGGGCCTGTTGGGCGGCGGCGTGGTCGGCCTTGAGCAAACCCTCCAGCAGGGTCGGGTCGTCGTGGGTGCGTTCCATCTCGTCCAGCAGGGCCTGCTGGTCGTGCGCCATCACGAGGATCCGGCGGGCCACGCTGAGGAAGGCCCGCTGGGTGGAGGCGTTGAGCTCCTGCTCCTGCTGGACGGCGGCCAGTTCGGCGTTCCGGTGGGAGAGTTCGGCGCCGAGCTGCTCCTGGAGGCGGGCGATCTCGTGCTGCTGCTGGGTGACCCGACGGCGCTGGGTGGCGAAGACCGCGCGGTAGCGGGCGGCTGCCACGAGGGCGAGGGCGGCGAGCACGCCTGTTGCCGTTGCGCACCACTGAGTCATCGTCACGCGGCGAATTCTAGGGTGATGATCCTACGAAGGTGTGAACGGATCTCGCCAGGTGACCGGATCTCGTCGAGATCCCGTCAATAGCGCGCCGATAGCGCGCCGATAGCGCGCCGATCCGCACTGGTTCGGACTCGATCGAACCGTCCGTGGACACCCGACCGGTGTCCCGTCCGTCCCGCTAGTGCACAGCCGACAAGCGGTGCAACAACAGCAACGCGACGTCGTCCGGACGCGAACGCCGCTCGGTCACGTTCAGGGTGAGCAGATCGGCCAGCCTTTCCAGCGCGGGCCCCGGTTCGACCCGGACCGGACCGGCGTTGCGCGCCCACAGCTCGAGCCCGCCGAGCATCCGCTGCACCGACTCGTCGTAGTCCTCCTCGCGGTCCTCCACCAGCCCGTCGGTGTAGGCGAGCAGCGTCTCGCCGGGCGGCAGGTGCTCCACCGCCAGCGGGTACGGCCGCTCGGGCGCGACCCCCAGCGGCGGGCCGCCGGCCAGCTCCAGCTCCACCGCCCGGGCGTCCGCGGTGACCCGGACCGGGGCCGGGTGCCCGGCGCGGGCCGCCCGCAGGGTGCCGTCGGCCGGATCGAGGGTGAGGTAGAGGCAGGTGGCGAACAGCTCGGTGTCCAGCTCGGTCAGCAGCCGGCTGGTCCGGGTCAGCGTGGCGGCCGGGTCGTGCCCGTCGGTCGCGTACGCGCGCAGCCCGCTGCGGAGCTGGCCCATCACCGCCGTGGCCTCGGCGTTGTGGCCCTGGACGTCCCCGATCACCAGACCGATCCGGCCGTCCGGCAACCGCAGCAGGTCGTACCAGTCGCCGCCGATCTGCATGCCCTCGGTGCTCGGCAGGTAGCGGGCGGCGCTGGCGATCCCGGGCAGCCGGGGCAGGGTGCGCGGCAACATCGCGCGCTGCAGCTCGGTGGCCCGCTGGTGGTGGGTGTCGTAGAGGCGGGCCCGCTCCAGGGACTGCGCCAGGATGCCCGCGAAGGCGGAGTAGAGGGTGCGGTCCTCGCGGCCGAACACCCGCTCGGTGGCGAAGGTGATCAGGCAGGAGCCGACCTGCCGGCCGGAGGCGATCAGCGGCAGCACCGCCCAGGCGGCCGGGGCCAGCGGGCCGCCACCGCCGTCCCCGCGCTCTGTCCCGTCCCCGCTGCCGCGTCCGCTGCCGTCTCCGCTGCCGTGTCCGCTGCCGTGTCCGTCGCCGCTCCCGCTCCCGGTGGCCGGGCCGCCCGGCCGGGCCGGCCGCCGCCCGCGCCGGGCCGGCTCGCTGAACAGCGGGGCCGACCGGGCCAGGGCCCGCTGCATCACGCCCTCCGAGAGGTCGGCCAGCCGGGTCAGCTCGGTGCGCCGCGCGCCCCCGTAGACGGTGTGCGAGACGGGCAGCAGCCGGCCCTCGTCGACCAGGTCCAGCACGATGCTGGCCGCCCCGAAGGCCGGCCGGGCGATGTCGGTGACGGCCGTGGTGACGTCCCGGACGGTGACCGCCCGGGACAGCGCCCGGGTGAGGGCCAGCAGCAGCGCCGACCGGGCGCCGGCGGCGGACGTCCCGCCGGACGCTCCCCCGTCCTCCCGTGCCGCCTCCCCGGCGGCCTCCCGGTCCCGGTCCGCCCCGGCCGCGGACCGTCCGTCGGGCGGGCGCTCCCCGGGGGGCCGGCCGTGGTCGAGGTCGGCGATCAGCCCGGCGATCCGCACCGGCCGGCGGTGCACGTCCAGCATCACCTCGCCGGTCTCCTCGATCCGGATGACGCCGCCGCCCCGGCGCGGCACCCGGTAGCGGATCCGGTACGGACCGCCGGTGGCGAGCACCTCGGCGAGGGCGGCCTGGACGTCCGGCAGGTCCTCGGGGTGGACGACGAGGTCGAGGGCGGGCGCGGGGGACGGTCCGCCGCCCTCCGGCGCGGGGCGGCCGACCAGCCGGAGCGCCTGGGCGTCCCAGTGCGTCTCGCCGGTGACCAGGTCGCGCTCGAAGGCGCCGTGCCCGGCCGCCCGGACGGCGAGCGAGAGCATCGAGTGGGCCGTCGCGGCGGCCGGGTCGCCGTCGGCGGCGCACGGTCCGGGCCGGACCCCGTGGGAGGCGCCGCCCCGCCCGGCCCGTCCGGCGAACGCCCCGGTCGGGTCCGCCGGGTCCGCCGGGTCCGTCGCGTCCGTCGCGTCCTGCCCGTCCTGCCCGCCCTCCCCGTCCTCCCCGTCCTGCCCCGCGTGCGCCCGGGCGCCGGCCCTGGCGTGCTCCAGCAGGTAGCCGAGCCGGTGCGCGCAGGCGTCCGCCAGGGTTTCCAGCACGTCCAGGTCCCGCCGCGGGACGGTCCCCCGGTGGGCGAGCGCCAGGGCCAGGACGCCCAGCGGCCGCTCGTCGACGACCATCGGCAGGGCGACGACGGCGACCATCCCGGTGCCCATCCCGGCGTTCCGGTTCGGGTACTCGGCGCTGGTGCGTTCGGGGCTCAGCAGATAGGGGCGGCGCAGCCGCAGCGCCGTCGCGGCGGGCAGGTCACCGGCCGGATCGACCACGCTGTAGCGTTCGTGGGCCCAGTCGGGCAGGCCGTGGGAGGCGCTGAGCCGGAGCATTCCGGCGGAGTCCAGGAGGTAGAGCGCCGAGCCCTCGCCGGTGATCCAGCCCGGGCCCTCGGCCAGGACGGTGCCGAGGAGTTCGGCGGCGCTGGTGCAGCCGAGCAATAAGCGGACGCAGCGCATGGCACTGCGCGCGGTGGGGCTGCTGCGCGGGTCCACGGGATGTCCGGCCTCTCCGGTTCCTTATGGGGCAGTTAATTCTTCCTACCTTATTTCTCGAGCGTGTGAGGGGTGAGTCGAACGGCGTGCCCCGGGGCCGTCGGGTCGCCCGGTGTGCGTCGGGCCCCGCCGGGTCCGGTACCCTTCTCCGTACGACGGGCCGTGCTGCGGCGCGTCGTACGGAGCGGGGCTATAGCTCAGACGGTTAGAGCGCTTCCCTGATAAGGAAGAGGCCACAGGTTCAAGTCCTGTTAGCCCCACATCAGCCCGAAGGGCCCGGAGCACCAGCTCCGGGCCCTTCGGCGTTCCCGTTCCCGCGGCGTTCCGTCCCGGCTCAGCGGGGCCAGCCGCGCAGACCGGCGGTCAGCACGGTGATCATCCGCTCCTGGGTCTCCCCGAGGTCCTCGGCGAGCTGGAAGGCGCCCCCCGTCGACAGCGCGGCGAACCCGTGGGCCAGCGAGCGGACGGTGCGGGCGGCGTGGATCGCCTCGGAGCCCTCCAGCCCGCACGCGCGGAGCACCGCGACGATCACCCCGACCAGCCGGGCGGCCGCCGCCGCCAGGTCCTCGTCCGGCTGCGGCGCCTGCGGCAGCGCGCCGTACCGGTGCGGGTGCTCGGTGGCGTAGGCGTGGTAGGCGCGCAGGACGGCGGCCACCGCCTCGTCCCCGCCCCGGCCGAGGGCCGCCTCGGCGAGCCGGTCGGCCAGCTCCTCGGTGACCCGGACGGCGACCAGCCGGCGGAGCTCGGCCAGCCCCCCGCTGACGTGCTTGTACAGCGAGGGGGTGGCGACCTTGGCGCGGGCGGCGACGGCGGCCAGGGTGAGGGCCTCCGGGCCCTGCTCGTCGATGAGGGCGAGGGCGTGGCCGACGACCTGCTCGGGGGTGAGTCCGACTCGGGGCATCGTGGTTCTCTCCTGACGGGGCCGGGTGCGGGGCGGTACGGGGGGCGGGTGCGGGGGAGGGCGGGCCGGGGCGCTCAGGCCAGGTCGGCGAGGAAGTCCAGCAGGGCGTCGGCGGTGGCCCGCGGGTGGTCGGCCATCGGGTAGTGCCCCGCGCCCTCGATCATCACCTTGCGCGCCCCGAGCGCGGCGGCCTGCCGGTCGGCGACCAGCTCCGGGTCCCCGAAGTCGGGGTCCTTCGCGCCCATCACCACCAGCGCCGGGCAGCGCACGGCGGCGGTCCAGCCGACCGGCGAGGAGTCGCCGCGCACGTAGCCGCGGGTGGCGGCCTTCCGGCCCGGGGCGCGCAGCGCGGCGACCAGCCCGGCCACGTACTCCTCGTGGTCGGCGGGCTTGGGGCCGGGGAAGGCGGCCTTGCGCAGGTAGAGGCCCCAGAAGGCCGGGGAGCGCACCAGCAGCGCGCCCATCGCGCCGACCACCACCCGCTGCAGGGCGCTCGGCGGCACGTTCTCGACGAAGGCGTCCAGCAGGACGATCCCGGCGATCCGCCCGGGGGCGTCCCCGGCGACCTTGACCACGCTGGCGCCGGTGTAGGAGTTGCCCGCCAGCACGGCGCGGTCGATGCCCAGGTGGTCCAGCAGGGCGAGCACGTCGCCGGCGATCGCGGCGGGGGAGTAGTCGTCCCACCGGATCGAGGACTCGCCGAAGCCGCGCAGGTCCATGGTGATCACCCGGCGGCCGGCGGCGGCCAGCAGCGGGCGCAGGTGCCGGTAGGCGGCCCGGCTGTCGAGCATCCCGGGGAGCAGGACGACGGGGGCGCCGTCGCCGTGCTCGGTGTCGTCGAAGGCGATCCGGCCGCCGGGCAGGTCGAGGTAGCGGGTGGCGGGGGCGATGGTGCCGTTCACGGGGAGCCTCCTCGGGCCGGATCGTCGGCGAGCGCCGATAGCCATAAAGCTAAGGCTAATAGCCTTAGCCGTCAAGCCGTCCGCCCCCTGCGCGCCGCCCCTCCAGCCTCCCTCCGGCCGGCCTCCCCCCGCGCTCCCCCGGGGCCGGTCGGCGCCGGACCGGTCAGACCCCCTCGACCTTGAACGGGTCGTGCTCGGCCAGCAGCTTGTCCAGCCGGGCCTGGTCGACCCGGGTGACGAGCTCGGTGGTCTCCTGCCGGTCCCGGACCACCTTGGCGAGGGTGAACGCGGAGGTGACCGTCCAGAGCAGGCCGACGGCCAGGAAGGCCCGGGTCCACGGCTCGACCGGGAGGTAGGCGATCCCGGCGCCGAGGGCGGTGCCGGAGAGGGCGAAGGACAGCACGGACTGCACGTAGTACGCGGCCGTGGTGCGTGACTGCATCGGTGCGCTCATGCCGCCAGGATGGCCGGGGCGCGCGCGGCCGCACATGAGTAGGCGTACTCAGATGGGGGTCCGTTCGTTGACGTCCTCTCACGTTCAGTAGTGTCAGTTGTCATCAAACGCCGCAAAACGCCCATCTGACCTCGTAGTGTCCGATCCGTGTCCGGTCGTCACCCGCGGACGGCTTGGAATCGGAGGCCTCTCGGATTAACGTTTGATAACGCAGCGCGGTCCGCAACGCCGTACCCAGACGGCACCGTGCGCCGTCGCCTAATCCCACCGGTCTGCCTCCGGGCAGGCCAGGGAGCCGGGGAACCACGTTCCTTGGGGTGAATCGGCCGGACCCGGCCCCGTCGAGGTCCAGCCGTAGGAGACCTTCCTGCTCCGAACCCGTCAGCTAACCCGGTAGGCGCGAAGGAAGGAAAGGAGCGCGCCTCCGTGGCGTCGACGCACACCCCGGCACACCCGTCCGGGTCCTCCACCGGCACCCAGCTGCTCGATCACCCCGGCCCGTTCGCCGGCCACGGCCCCTTCGGCGGCCCCGCCGACGAGACCGCCCCGCCGGCCGCCGAGACCAGCCGGCACCGGATGCCCCGTCAGACCCGCGGCGCCGCTCCGCTGCTCGGCGTCACCGCCGTCGCCGCCACCCTGGGCGCCACCGGCTTCGCCTCCGCCACCCCGGCCGCCGCCCCCGCCGTGGAGACGCCCGACGAGACCCCGGTCGCGCTCTCCGCCGACCCCGGCCTCGCGCTCGCCGCCCGCATCCAGCAGCAGGCCGACAGCCAGCGCACCGCGGCCGAGGAGACCGCCCGCGTCCAGGCCGCCCAGGACGCCGAGGCCAAGCGCGCCGCCCAGGTCGCCCAGCAGCAGCAGGCCGCGCGGGCCGCCGAGGCGGCCGAGAAGGCCAAGCTCGCCGCCATCAACCTGCCGGTGCGCGACTACCGGCTCTCCGCCCACTACGGCCAGAGCGCCCGCTACTGGGCCCACCTGCACACCGGTCTCGACTTCGCGGCCGACCAGGGCGAGCCCGTCTACGCGGTCGGCCAGGGCACCATCACCTCGGCCGGCTGGGCCGGTGCCTACGGCTACCGGATCGTCGAGACGCTGCCCGACGGCACCGAGATCTGGTACTGCCACCTCTCCTCGATCATCAAGGGCTCCGGCAAGGTCGTCCCCGGCCAGCAGATCGGCAAGGTCGGCGCCACCGGCAACGTCACCGGCGCCCACCTGCACGTCGAGGTCCGCCCCGGTGGCGGGGCCCCGGTCGACCCGGAGACCTGGTTCGAGCAGCGCGGCGTCACCCCCTGACGCCGCTCCCCCGAGCACCACGAGGGCCCCGGTCGGATCGACCGGGGCCCCCGTCGTGCGGCCGGGCCTACGGCTGGTCCGCGTCCGCCGCCTCGCTCTCCTCGTCGTCCTCGTGGCCCGAGCTGTCCTCGTCGTCCTCGTCGTCCTCGTCGTCCTCGCTGTCCTCGTCGGCCGACCGGTCCTCGTCCGCAGACCAGTCCGCGTCCGCCGCCTCCAGCTCCGCCAGGTAGGCGTCGATCTCCGCCTGCCCCGGCTCCGGCGCCAGCTCCGGGAACTCCGTCACCAGCAGCTCCGGCAGCCCCGGCACCGTCCAGGTGCCGGCCAGCTCCAGCGCCGCCCGCACCGCGGCCTCCTCGAACGCCCCGAAGTCCCCGGCCAGTTCCTCCGGCATCGGCCGGCCCAGCGCCGTCAGCTCCGCCAGGTTCCGGTAGCTGCGCTGCATCAGTCCGTGCTCCAGCAGTCGCCGGGCGCCGTCCGTGGCCATCCCGACCGCCAGCGTCCGGGCACCCGCGCCCCAGCCCCCGTCGTCCACCGGGTCCAGCACGCCGTCCGCCTCCAGCGCCGCGAACGCCGCCGACCGCTCCTCCTCCGGCAGCTCCCGGAACCCCTCCAGCCAGGCCCGCACCGCCGCCCCGTCGTCGGTCGCCACCCCGGCCGCGCGCAGCAGCAGGGTGTACAGCCGGGGCCAGGTCACCAGGTCGGCCCGGCGCAGCAGCCCGGCCGCCACCTCGCCCTGCCACTCGGCCTCCGCGTGCAGCCGCTCCTGCCGCTTGGCGTTCAGCCGCTTCGTCGCCCGCTGGTGGTCGACCAGCAGCCGCACCGCCGCGCCGTACGCCAGCGGGTCCTGCTCCGGCTCCGGTTGGACGTACAGGTACAGGCGCTCGTACAGCAGGTGCTCCACCGCGGCGGAGGTCAGTTCGGGCCAGCCGTCGTGCATCCTGCTCCCGCCCAGCTCCAGCAGCGCCAGCACCGTGCTCAGCGCGGCTTCGGCGACGGGCTCGCGGCCCTGCGCCTCCGCCCAGGCGAGCAGGTCGGCGGCCTTGGTGCGCGGGGCGAGCCGCAGGTCTTCGTCTTCCATAACCACGAACCGTAACCGCTGGTCGCGGGTAGGGTCGGGAGCCATGGTTCCCGTCCGACTCACCGGCCCCCGGCTGGCCGTTCGCGAGTTCCACCACACCCCCGAGGACGTGGCGGCGCTGCACGCCGTCTTCGGCGATCCGGAGGCCACCCGCTACCTCCCGTTCGCCCCGCGCGACCTGGAGACCTGCGACGACCAGGTCGCCCAGTTCGTGGAGGAGGCCGAGAAGGAGGACCGCGAGGTCTACCGGCTCGCCGTCACCCGCCTCGCCGACGCCGACGACCCGGCCCGCGCCGTCCCGATCGGCAACGCCGCGCTCGGCCTCGTCCCGTACGGCGCCGCCACGATCGGCTACGCGCTGCGCCGGGACGTCTGGGGCTGCGGCTACGCGGGGGAGCTCGTCGGCCTGTTGCGCGACTTCGCCTTCGGCACGCTCGGCCTGCACCGGCTGGAGGCCCGGGTCGACGTCGACAACGCCGCCTCGATCCGGGTGCTGGTCCGGGCGGGCTTCCAGCTGGAGGGGCGGGTCCGGCACGACTACCGGCGTTCCGACGGCTGGCGCGACGCCGGGCAGTACGCGTTGCTCGCCGACGACCCGCTGCCCGGCGGCCCGTTGCCCGGCGGCCCGTTGCCCGGCGGCCCGCCGCCCGGGAGCGCCGTTCAGGGGGGATAACCCCACCCCCGGTCCGGCGGGGAGCCGGATGTCCGGCGGGGGCGCGCTTTGACAGGCTTCAGAGGTCGGCAGGACACCGCCCGACGAGCCCGCACCCGCGACCGACCCGAGGGACCGACCCGGCCATGAGCACCCACACCATGCAGCGCAGCGAGTACGACGCGTACGACGCGTACGACGCGTACGACGCGTACGACGGCCACACCGGGTACGCCAAGGACGACGCCGGTGACCGGCGGCCCGGTGGCGCCCGTCGCACCGAGGAGCCGCCGTACGGCTGGCGGGCCCCGTTCACCTCCTACTTCTACCGCGAGGTCGGCTTCGCGCTGACCGGTCTGCCGGTGGCGGTCCTCGGCTTCACCGTCGCCGTCACGATGTTCTCCCTCGGGCTCGGCACCTTCGTGACCGTGCTCGGCCTGCCGGTCCTGGCCGCGCTCACCACGACGGCCCGTGGCTTCGGCCGACTGGAACGCGCCAGGGTGCGCGGCCTGCTGGCCCTGGACGTGCCCGGCCCGGCGCCGGTCCGGCCCTCCCGGCCGGGCTTCTGGGCCGCGATCACCGCCCGGCTGGCGGACGCGGCCGGCTGGAAGGCCGTGCTCCACCAGGTGGTGATGCTCCCCTGGGCGATCCTCAGCATGACGCTCTCGCTGGTCTTCCTCTGCGTCGGCTGGACGCTCGCGCTCTACCCCGTCTACCACTGGGTCTTCCCGCGCTACACCGACTGGCCCGGCTACCGGGTCTTCGACTACACGGACGGTTCCGGCGTCCAGCACGTCTACTACGTCGAGTCGCCGCTGCAGATCGCCGGCGTCTGCCTGATCGGTCTGTTCTTCGTCTTCGTCACCCCGCAGCTGGTGCGCGGCCTGACCAACGTGAACCGGCTCGCCGCCCGCGGCCTGCTCGGCCGCTGACCCGGCCGGGGCGCCCGCACCCCGGTCCGGTCCCCGCCCTCCGCCCCCGCCCGGCCCCTGTCCGGATGCGGCCCCCGCCGGGCCGTGTTCGGATGGCCGCGATGAGCGACCGAACCGCCCCCGCCCCGGCCGCAGTCCTGGTCACCTCGCGTCCGCTGGACGAGTACTGCGGCCTCTTCGGCCTCACCCGGGCCGCGATCGCCGCCCTCCCCGGCCCGCTGCTCGACTGCCCGGGAGGCGCCGCCGCCCTCGCCGCCGAGGCCCGCCCGCTCGGCTGCCGGGTGATCGCCACCGACCCCGTGTACGCCCGGTCGACCGAGGAGATCTCCGCCCGCGCGCTGGCCGCCCGGGCGACCATGGCCGCCGCGATGGACGCCCGGCCCGACCTCTACCCGGCCCGCCGGCACCGCCCGCCCGACCGCTACCTGCGCAGCTGGGACCGGGCCCACCGGCTCTTCGCGGCCGACCGTGCCGCCCACCCGGGGCAGTACGTCGCCGCCGCGCTGCCCAGGCTCCCGTTCGCGGACGGCACCTTCGCCCTCACCCTCAGCGGCTACCTGGTCTTCGCCTATCCCGCGCTCTTCGGGCCGGAGCGGCAGCTGGCCGCGCTGACCGAACTGGTCCGGGTCACCGTGCCCGGCGGCGAGGTCCGCGTCCATCCGCTCCACGACGGCGCGGGCCGCCGCACCGGCCACCTCGACGCCGTCCGGCGCGCGCTCGGCGCGCGCCGGATCACCAGCGAGATCCGGACCGTCCCGTCCACCGAGGAGACCGGCCGGCCCCGGAGGGTCCTGGTGCTGCGGCGGGTCGTCCGGCCGGAGCGACACGGTGGTAATGGTTGAAATGGCCATTCGCCCCTATACTTCCTGATCATGAACCAGATCCTGATCAGGCCGGCCGGGGCCGCGGACGCCGACCCGCTCACCACCCTGGTCCGCGACTGTTCCGCCTACCGCGGGGCGTACGCGCCGATGATCGCCGGGTACCGGGTCACTCCCGAGTACCTCGCCCGGCACGAGGTGCACGTCGCCGTCCGGGCCGCCGACAGCCGGCTGCTCGGTTTCTACGCGCTGGTCACCGAGCCGGCCGAACTCGACCTGATGTTCGTCGCCGACGAGGCGCAGGGGCTGGGTGTCGGCCGCCGGCTCGTCGCCCACCTGCTCGACCGGGCCCGGGCCCTCGGCCTCGGTGGTGGCATCCGAGTGGTCTCGCACCCGCCGGCGGAGGCCTTCTACCTGCGGATGGGGGCCGAGCGGGTCGGCACCTTCCCGGCCCGCCCGCCGATCGACTGGGACCGCCCGGAACTCCGTTTCGTCCTCTGAGTCCCACGCCGGGCCGGGGGTCCCGGCCGCAGGCGCGGCTCTCGGCCGCTCACCCGCTCAGCGGCGCGGCTCGTCGGCCGTCGGCGCCGGTGTCCCCGTCGCGCCCTCCGGCCCGCCCCCATCCGGCGTCGGCCCGACCTGCTGCTGCGGCAGGAACACCGGCGCGTCCAGCCGCGACAGGATCTTCTCCGCCAGCCAGCTGCGGTCCGAGCCGTACGGGATCCCGTCCGGCGCCATCAGCCGCCCCGCCACCGCCTCCCGCAGCCGGCCGGTCTCCCCGGCCGGCAGCCGGGGCAGCAGCCCGCGCGCCGCCAGCAGCGCGTGGTACTGCTCGAAGCCGGAGCGCGGGTGCTCGATCGCCTCCAGCAGACTGGGCAGGTCGGCCAGCGCCGGATCGCCCTGCATCAGCGCCAGCGCCTGGATCCGCCGCCCCTCCGAGCCGTCCGCGAACAGCTCCCGCACCTGCGACGCCGTCAGCGCCGAGCGCCTGGCCGTCGAGCGGACCTCGGCCACCACCCGCTCGGGCCCGCCCGCCGGGTCCGCCGGCAGCATCGAGCCGGGCAGGTCGGCGGACCTGCCGGTGCTGGTGCCGACCAGGCCCAGGTGCTGCATCGCCCGCATCCGCAGGTCGTCCGCGCCGACCCGGTCGCCCTTGCGGTCCCGGTCCTGCCCGGCCAGGAAGAGGTCCAGGGCCCGGTCCGCGTCCGAGAGCACCCGGGGCAGCGACAGCCGGGTCAGCAGCCAGCCGGCCAGGAAGCCGAGCAGCACGAAGTAGAGGACCAGCGCGGCCGCGACCGGCGCGGCGTCCGCGCCGCCGCCCAGCGCCGGGGCGAGCGTCCGGCCGAGCTGGTCGAGCCGCTCGCCGATCGAGCCGAGCTGGGTCAGGCCGACGCCCAGCAGCACCTTGGTGAGCCAGTCCGAGACCTGTTCGAGGTTGGTGTTCGGCACGTAGGAACCGTGCGGCTCGGCGCCCGCCGCGCCGCCGCGCACCCGGGGCACCCCGAACAGGAACCCCAGCGCGCCACCGACCACGGCCGCCGCGCAGGTCGCCACCAGTCCGCCGCCCAGGGCCTGCCACGGGTGGGATCGCCCCAGCGAGAACAGCACCAGCCCCAGCAGTCCCGCGCCCGGCAGCACCCCGGTCGCCGCCCGTCGGGCCGTCCGTACCGCCGCCGCGTCGCCGGTCCGCCGTGTCGCCATCGCCCACCACCCCCTGTGCCCGCACCCCGCCCCTGCGGAGCGCGCGCCGACTCTAGCGGGGATGCCCCCGGCGCGGCCGGGGAAACCCGCCGGTCCGCGTGCCGTCGGCGCGGGCACGGACGGGGCGGCCCCGGGGAGGCGCCGGAAACGCAGACGACCCGCGGGCTGCTCCTCGGTGCCGTGCCCCGCGAGGGGTCGTGCGCCGAGGCACCGGGGATGTGCCGGTGAGCCCGCGGGCCGGGTGACTGCTTGGAATTCGCCTGCCGGAGGCCAGTGGCCCCACCCTGCGCAGGCAGGGGCGGCTCTAGCGAGCAGCCACCTCACGCATCCTGATGGAACTCAATTCAGGATCACCTCCCTTCAGTGTGCCGCCACTGTAGGCAGCCCACCGGAGGCGGGGCAACGGATTTATCGCCGCCCGGTCGGAGGCCCCGTAGGACACCGATCGGCCGCCGGACCGGCCGTCGGATCAGACGGGCTTCACCCGGTCCTTGAACAGCGAGTAGTCGATCACCTGGTCGGCCGGCGGGGCCTGGACGGTCAGCGCCTTGTCGATCTCCGTGAAGTCCATCTGGCCGCCGTCCTTGCCGCTCTTCTCGATCCGCAGCGGGTACGGCTTGCCCTCGGCGGCGACGTGCAGGGTGACCTCGCCGCCGGAGCTGTCCTTCGACTTCACGCTGAAGGTCTTCACGCCGTTGACGGTGCCCGCCGAGCCCTTGGTGATGTTGGTGGCCCGGTCGTCGGCGCCGAAGGTCTTGGTGAGCTCCTTCAGGTTGCAGACGGTGGTGAGCTCCTTCATGTCCGGGTCGTCCTGGACGCCGGCGATGTAGCGGCCCTTGAGGAGCTCGACGGCCTGGGGGTTCTTCCCCTCGGTGACGCTGGTCAGGAACTCGGTGTCGGGCTTCAGGTAGACCTGCTTGCCGTCGCCGACGAGGTCGAACTTGCCCGCCCCCGGCACGCTCATGGTGCCCTTGCACTGGCCCTTGGTGTCGACCGCCAGGTCGACGCTGATCTTCTCGGAGTCCTTGTTGATGGCGCCGACGACCTTCACCGAGGAGGCACCGGCGAGGGCGTCCTTGGCCTGCTTCTGGATCTCCTCGGCGCTGAGCTTCTCGGTGTCCAGCTTCGGGGCCGCGGCAGCCGTGGCGGGCTTGTCGTTGTCGCCGCAGGCGGTCGCCCCGGCCGCGAGCAGCAGGCCGATCGCGGCGGTGCAGACAAGGCGCTTCGACAGCATGAGCGTGTTCCTAACTCGGAGCGATGGTCCGCATCCGAACGGGTCATCTTTTCACTCAGTATGATCGCTTACGCCGATCGGTGGATCTTGCCCGGCCCGCGTTGTTACCCCTTCGTGGCAGGACCGTGGCAGGTCGTGGACGCCCTGGTCCGTCGCGGTCGAGGTCGGCCGCGTTCGGCCGGTGCCGGTCGGCCGGTGCCCCACGGCCCGGGAACGCCGAAAGCCCGGAGGCGAGCCTCCGGGCTTTCGTGCTACTGAGTAGCGGGGACAGGATTTGAACCTGCGACCTCTGGGTTATGAGCCCAGCGAGCTACCGAGCTGCTCCACCCCGCGTCGGTGAACACCACAATACGGGGAGATCGCGCGGATGGGAAATCGCTTCCTCACGGTCCTCCCGGCCGCCCCCCGAGCCACCCGCCCAGCCGGTCCCCGAGGAGGGGGGCGATCCGCCCCGCGGCCCGGGTCCGCAGGCTCCCCGGCCCAGCCCGGCCGGGGTGCCGGCCGGCCCGTGACCGGGCCCAGGCGGCGAAGCAGACCAGCGCCGCGAAGCAGGGCACCATCAGCACCGCGTACACCAGGAGGAAGCCGTGCGTGCCGAGGTCCGCGGCGGCGTTCCAGGTCCCGTGCAGGGCCATCGACAGGACCAGCCCGGTCGGCGCCGCCAGCCTGGCCAGTCGGCGGCGCCCGGTGGTGAGGGTCACCGCCAGGCCCAGCCCGGCCAGCGCGGTGAACAGCGGATGGGCGAACGGCGAGAGCAGACCGCGCAGCACGAAGGTCTGCACGGTGCCGTCGAAGTCCCGCAGGCTGGGCGACTCGCCGAGGCCGATGCTGTCCAGCCGCTGCTGCTGGTCGTCGGTGAACGCCCGCCCCAGGTAGAGCGCGTTCTCGGTGAAGGCGAACCCGCAGGCGGTGATGCCGCCGAGGACCACCCCGGCGGCCAGGGTGCGCGGCCGGGAGCGCGCCCGGCGGCGGCCGGGCACCGGCGTCCGCCCGTCGGCGCCGGCGGCCGTCGCGCCCCGCCGGTGCGGCAGCGCGCGCTGGCGCGGGTCGGGACGCAGCCGCAGTCGGCCGCGGGCGTGCGGCAGGGCGGGCCCGTGCCCGTACCCGTGCGGCTGCCGGGGGCCGGGCAGCCGGTGCAGCACGGCGGCGCAGGGCCGGCCGCCGGGGCGGGCCCCGCAGCGCGGCCGGCGGGCGACCGGCAGCAGCAGGACGAGCAGGGCGGCGGCCTTCGCACTCTCCTCGATCACCGGGGTGACCAGGTCGGCGCCCAGCGCCTCACCGAGGCTGCCCTGGTGGGCGGTCAGGTAGGTGCTGGTCCAGCCGTTGGCGAGGATGGCCACGGTGGTGGCGGCGCAGGCGCCCCAGCCGAGGCAGAAGACGGTGTGCCGCAGCGGGACGCGGGCGGTCTGGTTGAGCCAGGCCAGCCCGCCGAGCACGAAGGGCAGCGGGACCATCGCGAGCCCGAGGCCGACCAGCAGTCCGGCGGTGCCGGTCTGACGGCGGACGAGGTGGAGGATCAGCACCCCGCAGCCGGCCAGGGCCAGCACGATCGTCGCGGTCACGGCGGAGAAGGCCGCCGGGCGGAGCGGGCGGCGGGGGGCCGGTCCCTCCGGCGGGGCGCCGTCCGGGCCCGCGACGGGGGCCGGTGCGGCGGTGCGGCCCGGCCCGGGCAGGAGCCGGTGGGCCCGGCGCCTCCGCGGCCCCGGGATGGTCCGGGTACCGGCGGTGGGCGTGGGCATCTCTCGGTCGTCGGCGGCCCGCACGGTGATGTGGTACCCACCGCCGGACGGGGTGCTCACCCGGCACAGGGTAGGCCAAGCCGCCGGGCGGTCGGGCCGGTTCGGGGCGGGGCTCCCGCCGGGGAGGGACCCGCCGGCGGGGTCACGGGCCGGCCGGGTCGAACGCCCGGCGGGGGTTCAGCGGCGGCGGAACAGCAGGTCGTGCACCACGTGGCCCTTGGCGATGCCGGCCCGTTCGAACTTGGTGACCGGGCGCCAGTCGGGTCGCGGCGCGTAACCCGGGACGGAGCCGTCCGGGTGGTCCGCCGGCTCCAGCCAGCCGGTGCCGTCACCCTCGGGGTGGAGGTTCTCCAGCTCGGGCGACGCGGACAGCACGGCGAGCATCTGCTCGGCGTACGGCTCCCAGTCGGTGGCGCAGTGCACCAGCGCGCCGGGCGCCAGCCGGGGGAGGACCAGCTCCAGGAAGGACTCCTGGACCAGCCGGCGCTTGTGGTGCTTCGGCTTGGGCCACGGGTCGGCGAAGTAGACCCGCAGGCCGGCCAGCGAGGCGTCCTGGAGCATGTCGCGCAGCAGGATCACGGCGTCACCGGCGGCGGGCCGGACGTTCGTGCTGCCGTCGCGCTCCAGCAGCCCGAGCAGGTTGCCGTGGCCGGGGGTGTGGACGTCGGCGGCCAGGATGCCCGTGGCGGGGTCGGCGGCGGCCATCGCGGCGGTGGTCTCGCCCATGCCGAAGCCGATCTCCAGGGTGACCGGCAGGCCGTCGAAGAGCGCGGGCAGGTCGAGCGGGCTGCCGTCGATCGCGATGCCGTACTTCTCCCAGCTCCGGTCCAGCGCGCCCGCCTGGGCGTTGGTCATCCGCCCCCGGCGCGGCTGGAAGCTGCGGATGCGCCGCTCGCTGTGCTGGGCCTCGGTGGCCTTGTGCGGGTACATCGGCGCGGGGTACGCGGCGGGCGCCGCGGAGAGCCGGGCGGAGGGCGATTGCTGGGGGATCGGGGCGGTGGCAGTCACAATCAACCGAGTCTACGGGGCCGCCGGGCGCGGGCCGCAGGGCCTGTGACCGTCCCCACGTCCGTCCCGGTGTCCGTCCACGCGTCCGTCCGGGCCGCCGCGCCCGCGACCGTCGCCCCGGTCGTGCGGCGGGCGGTCACCGGCCGCCCGCCGCGAGGGCGGCCAGTGCCCGGCGGGCCACCTCCCGGCCGATCGGCAGCGAGGCCGTCGCCGCCGGGGAGGGCGCGTTCAGCACGTGCACCAGGCGGCGGGTGGAGCGGGGGTCGTCGGGGTCGAAGCCGGCGAAGGCGAAGTCGTCCAGCAGCGAACCGTCCCGGGCCACCGCCTGGGCCCGGACCCCCGCCGCGGCCCGGACCAGGTCGGCCGCGGTGACGGCCGGCAGCAGCCGCTGGACGGCCGTGGTGAACGCCCGCTTGGAGAGCGAACGGTGCAGCTCGCCGACCTCGTACCGCCAGTGCCGGCGGGCGATCCGCCAGGTGCCGGGGAAGGCCGCGGTGCCGGCGAGCTCGCGCGGCCGGACGGTGCGCCAGTCGTAGCCCTCGCGGGCCAGCGCGGGCACCGCGTTCGGGCCGACGTGCACGTCGCCGTGCACGCCCCGGGTCAGGTGGACGCCCAGGAACGGGAACGCCGGGTCGGGCACCGGGTAGACCAGTCCGCGGACCAACTCCCTCCGCTCCTTCACCAGTTCGTAGTACTCGCCGCGGAACGGCACGATCCGCACCCCGGGGTCGTCGCCGGCCAGTCGGGCGATCCGGTCGCTGTGCAGGCCGGCGCAGTTCACCAGCACCTGGCAGCGCAGTTCGCCGGCCGAGGTCTGCACGGTGACCCCGTCGGCCCGCCGGGCGACGGCGCGCAGCTCGGCGCCGGTGCGGATCTCCGCCCCGGCCTCCCGGGCCAGTCGTGCGTACGTGGCGGCCACGACGGGGAAGTCGCAGATGCCGGTGGTCCCGATGTGCAGTCCGGCGACGCCGGTGACCTGCGGCTCGTACGCGGCGATGCCCCGGCGGTCCAGCTCGGTGACCGGGATGCCGTTGGCCCGGCCGCGGTCGGCCAGCGCGCGCAGCCGGTCGAGTTCGGCCGGCCCGGTGGCCACGATCAGCTTCCCGGTCACCTCGTGGGGGATCCCGTGGGTCCGGCAGAACTCCACCATCTCGGCGGCACCGGCCACCGCGTACCGGGCCTTCAGCGAACCCGGCCGGTAGTAGACGCCGCTGTGGATGACCCCGCTGTTGCGCCCGGTCTGGTGGGCGGCCAGGCCGGGTTCCTTCTCCAGCACGGTGAGCCGGAGCCCGGGCCGGGCCGCGCTCAGCGCGTACGCCGTGGCGAGCCCGACGATCCCGCCCCCCACCACCAGCACGTCGACGTCGTAGCGCACGGTCCGCTCCTCGTTTCGTCCGACCGGCCCCCGTCCGTCCGCGATGCTGCCACGACGGCGGGGGCGGGTCGAGGGGGCCCGGGGCGCTTTCGGCCGGGGGTGCCGGTGCGCCTGGTGCCGGTGCGTGGGGTGCCGGTGCGTGGGGTGCCGGTGCCCGCGGCCCGGTACGCCCGGTCCGGCACGCACGGGTGCCCGGTGGTCAGGCCGGGGCGACGATCACCGCGCGGGCGCGCTCGGTCAGGTCGCGGACCCGGCGCTCGCCCTGGAACGGCTCCAGCCGGCGCAGCATCTCCACCACGTACTCGCGGCTGCGCTGCGAGGAGATCCGCCCGGCCACGTCGACGGCGCGCTCGCCGGCCGCGACCGCCGCGTCCAGGTTGCCCGCCTCGGCCTCGGCCATCGCGGAGACCACCAGCCGCAGGCCGTGCGAGCGGACGAACCCCTCGGTGGGGCGGGCCAGCGCCTCCCGGGTGAACTGGCGGACCTTGGCGGGCACCCCCAGGTCGCGGAAGCACTCGGCGGCGTCGGCGGCCAGCCGGTCGTAGGCGTAGAAGTCGATCCACGCCGGATCGGGATCTCCGGCGCGCGCCCGTTCGAGCGCGCTCTCCGCCGCGCCGAGCGCCGTCGCGCACGCCGGTGCGTTCCGGGCCTTGGCCTGCGCCCGGGCCTCGACCAGGTGGAAGAAGCTCATGGTCCGGGCGGTGGCCAGGCCCCGGTTGCGCTCCAGCGCGGCCTGGGCGAGGTCGACGGCCTCCTCGGCGAAGCCCCGGTAACCGGCCTGGAGGCTCATCGAGGCCAGCACGTAGCCGCCGAGCGGGACGTCCGCGGCGGCCCGGGCGAGCCGCAGGGCCTGGATGTAGTAGCGCTGGGCGGCCTCGTGCTGGCCGGTGTCGAAGGCCATCCAGCCGGCCAGCCGGGTGAGTTCGGCCGTCGCGCCGAACAGCGCCCGGCCCACCGCGTCGCTGTACGAGGCGAGCAGCAGCGGTGCCGCCTCGACCCGCAGGCACTCCGGCACCATCGACGAACGCCAGTCGCCGCCGCCGTACTTGGAGTCCCAGCGGCGGGCCTCCTGGGCGGCCTCGCGGAGCTTGGCGGCGTCCGAGTGGCCGACCCGGTACGAGCCCGTCTCGGCGGGCGCGCGCGGCACCTCACGGGCCACCGAGCCGTCGGCGGGGGTGATCAGCCAGCGGGAGACCGGGGTCGCGTACGCGGCGACCGAGAAGGTGCCGGCCAGGCTGTCGCTCCAGCGGCCGCCGCCGGGGCCGCGCCGCAGGTCGAGGTCGACCCGCCAGAGGTCGGTGGCGGAGCGGACCGCGTCGGGGACCTCGCGCGGGAAGGCCAGGCCGAGTTCGGGCGCCGGGTCGGTGTCGCCCAGGCCGATCTCCTCCAGCGGCACGGGCCGGCCGAGCTTGCCGCCGATCGCGGTGGCGATCAGGTGCGGGACGGGGCCCTGCGGCACCATGCCCTTGCTGACCCAGCGGGCGACCGAGGTCTTGTCGTAGCGGAGCGTCAACCCGCGTTGGGCACCGAGGTCGTTGACCCGGCGGGCCAGACCGGCGTTGCTGATCTGGGCCAGGGTCAGGAGCGTGCCGAGCCGTTCGTTCGGTCCTCGTGGGCTGACGGTCATGGTGGCGGCGGCACCTCCTGCGGCCTTGTGCGCGGGGCCCGGGCGGCACCGGGCCGAAGCTGCTGTACCTAGAGTAGTCGGACGCGTTCCGAGGGTTAAGAGGCCGCATTCCGGATGGCGGGATCGCGCGCCCGGTCCCGGTCGGCGTCCGGGCCGGCGGGTTGGTCCGGACCGCCCGGATCCGGCCGCCCGGCGCGGTCCGCGCCGAGCGCCGGAGTGCCGTGCTCCGGTCCCGTGTCGATGTGCGCCCGGCCGTGCCCCCTGGCCCGACCGGCTGGTCGGCGATTCGCTGGTGGTCGTGGGTCGGCCCGCCGTCGAGGACCCGGCGGGCCGGGGGATGCCGCCGCCTTCATCCCCGCGGGCGGCGGCGACGTCCGGGAGGGCATGCGGATGCCCTCCCGGGCCGAGCGACGCCTTTCGGCCATCTCGCGATGGCCATGACAGGGCGCCGTGCGGGGCGGTCCGGGCCGGGGAGGGGAAGGCCCGGGCCGCCCCGGCGGGGGTGCCCGCCCGGTGTTCGACGCCCGGCGCCGGCGCGGTCGGAACGCCCGTACGACACCGCCCCCGCCCGCGCACCGGAAACGACAACTCCGGTCACCGGACGCGCAACCGGTGGCACCATGTCTTCTGACGGCGCGCCGGATCACGGTGGCGCCGACCGCGGCGCGCCACGGGCCGGCCAGGGGGGACCGTCCAGAGGCGGACGCGCCGCGGTGCAGGTCCTCGTCCGGTGGAGGCGCGATGCGGTGGCTGACGGGCTGGTGCACGGGCACGCCCCGACCGGGCGCACCGGCGGCGCACCGGCCGCCCGGCGTGGTCGCCCCGATCGCCGCGCGCCCCCTGTGGACCGGGTCCCACCCGCTCTGGGCGGTCGGCGACTGGCGGCCCGAGGAGATCCGGCTGGTCACCCTGCGGCCCGGCGCCGCCGCCGTCGTCACCACCGGCCCCACCGCCCCCGACCCCTTCGAGGACACCCCCGCCACCCTCCGCCTCGCCGTGCTCGGCCACTGCGGCGCCGCCGACGCCGAACTCGCCGCCGGCCTGGCCGCCGCCCGCGGCGGCGCCGTCCGCCACCTCACCACCTGGCCCGGCAGCTACACCGCGGTGCTGCGCAGCGGCACCCGCTCCACCGTGCTGCTCACCGACCTGGCCGGCGCCCGGCCGGTCTTCCACACCCCGTGGGGCGACGGCACCGCGTACGCCACGGCGGCCCTGCCGCTCGCCGACCTGGTCGGCGCCCCGCTGGACACCGGCCACCTGGCCGCCCGGCTCGCCTGCCCCGAGGCGCCGGAGGCGCTCGGTACCGGCACCCCCTACGTCGGAGTGCGGCGGGTGCCGCCCGGGCACGCGCTGGCGGTCCGCGACGGGCGGCCGTACGTCTCCGGGTACGACGGGCCGGGCGCCGACGGGGCGCCGGGGCGCGGCGAGGCGGCGGCCGTCCGGGAGCTCACCCGGGCGCTGCTGGAGTCGGTCCGCTTCCGGGTCCGCACCAGCCCGGTCGGGGCGGTGCCGTCGGCGGCGGGTCCGGCCGGGCGGGCCCGGCTCGGGGTCGACCTCTCCTACGGGACGGCCTCCGCCACCGTCGCCCTGCTCGCCGCCGCCGTCCCGCTCGGGGCGGGGCCGGCGGGACCGACCGCTCCGGCCGCCGGCCCGCCCCGGCCCCGGCGGGCGCAGGCCGGACCACCGGCCGCCGAGGCGGATCGCGACGGGTCCGAGGACGACGGGTCCGAGGACGACGGTCCCGACCTCCTGCCCGCCACCGCCACCGCCGCGCACACCGGTTCGACCAGGACCGGGGCGGTGAAGGGCTCCTGGGCCCGCGCGGCCGCCCGACCGCGGGCCACCCCCGAACCGGTCGCCGCCGTCACCTTCGGCGAGACCCCCGGGACCGGCGGTCCCGGGACCGCCGCCGGCCCGGCCGCCCCGGCCCTCGCCCCGGACGTCCCGCGGCTGCGCCGCACCGTGCTCGCCCCCGGCCCCGACACCCTCCCGTACGCCGATCTGCGCGCCGACCCGACGGCCGGGCGGCTCACCGACGAGCCCGGACCGGAACTGGTCACCGCGGCCTGGGCCGAGGCCCGGTTCGGGGCGGGCGGCACCGACCACCTCACCGGCCACGGCGCCCGGCAGGTCCTGGACGGGCACCCGGCCCGGCTGGCCGATCTGGTCCGGGCCGGCCGCTCGCGCGAACTCCTCTCCCCGGTGGCCGCGTTGGCCGGCGCCGACCGGGCCGCCGCCGGCGTGCTGGCCGGTGCGTTGCGGACCCCGCTCACCGTGGTGCGCGCGGCCCACCGCCTCGCCCGGGTCCGGTACGCGGACGCGCTCGACGACACCGCCGTGCGGCTGACCCTGCGACGGATACCCGACGGCGCCGGTACGGCCGGTGCGCGCTCGGCGGACGACCTCGCCTGGGTGGTCCCGGGGCCGGCCGCCCGCTGGCTCTCCGACGAGGCGCTCTCCGCCGTCGCCCTGCGGCTGCGCCTGGCGGCGCGCGAACCGGCGCCCGGGGACAACCCGGGCGCGTACCGGGCCCGGCACGCCCTCCATCGGCACGCGCGCGGGTTCCGCACGCTGGTGCACGCCACCGAACAGCCCGGCCAGCGGCTGCACGCGCCCTTCCTCGACAACCAGGTGGTGCGCGCCGCCCGGCTGCTCCCGGACGACGTCCGGCTCCAGCCCGGCGCCCGGCACGCCCTGCTGCACGCCGTCCTGGCCGGCGCCGGCCGCACCGACCTGCCGCCCGACTGGGGCCGCGCCCCGCGCCCCGACCGCACCACCGCCACCCGGACGGGCCTGCGGCTCGCCGCCGACGGCCTGACCGAACTCTTCGACGCGCCGCTGCTCGCCGAGGCCGGGCTGATCGACCTCCCCGCCGTCCGGGCCGCCCTCGCCCGCGCCGCCGACCCGGGCGCCCCGCTCCCGCCCGCCGCCCTCGCCGGCCTCGCCGACCTGGTGGCCACCGAACTCTGGCTCCGCCGGGTCCGGGCCCGCCGCCACGGCGCCTGCTGGACCGGCCTCCCGCACCCCGCGCGCCCCGCCCTCTCGCCCTCCCGCCTCGCCTGACCCTGCGGTGCCCGGTCCCGGTCCCGGTCCCGGTCTCGGCCCCGGCCTCCCGGTCCCGCCTCCGTCCCCGTCCGACACGACAAGGCGCGGCAAGGCACGGATCGGCGCGGCTCGGGCGCGGGACGGCGCCGGGCGGCGATCATGGCGAGGCGTCCCGTCCCCCTCTCCCCCTCCCGCACTCTCTCCCCCCGTACGGAGGCCGTGGTGACCAGTGCCGGTCCGGACCCGACCGTGCCCGTCGTGCTCTCGGTGCGCGGCCGCCCGCCGACGGCCCGCCCGCCCGGCGTGCTCGCGGCGTGCGACGGGTCCGACGGCTCGCTCTGGGCCCTGGAGCGGGCGATGACCGAGGCCGAGGCCCACGACCTGCCGCTGTACGTGCTCGCCGTCGTCAACCCGGCGCCCACCGGCTACCCGCCGGGGATGGCCGAACTGGTCCAGGAGAGCGTGGAGACCCTGGTGGAGTCGATGGCGGACGGCCTGCGCCGCGCGGTGGCCGCCGTCCAGCAGGCCCGCCCGCGCCCGTACACCGCCGAGCTGTCCCTCCACGTGGTGCTCGGCAACGTGATCGAGGTGCTGCTCGCCGCCTCGGCCCGGCAGCACACGGTGGTGGTCGGCACCCGGGGCAACGGCGGCTTCACCCGGCTGCTGCTCGGTTCGGTCAGCGGCGCCCTGGTCCACCACGCGGCCTGCCCGGTCCTGGTCGTCCCCGCCCCGCCCGAGGCCTGAGCGCGCGCCGGGAATGTCCCGAGATGGTTCATCGTTCACCCATCTCGGACCGCATCCCCACCCCCTCTGGAGCCCCCGTCATGAAGGTCGAGATCTACTCCGACATCGCCTGCCCCTGGTGCTACATCGGCAAGCGCCGCTTCGAGCAGGCGCTCGAGGGCTTCGCGGGCAAGGAGGACGTCGAGGTGGTCTACCGGCCCTACCAGCTGGTGCCGGACGCGCCGGCCACGGCGAGCTCCCACCGGGAGTGGCTGGCCGAGCGCTACGGCCCGCAGTCCGTCGCGATGGACGCCCGGGTCGCCGAGCTCGGCCGGACCGAGGGCATCACCTACGACTTCGACGCCGCCCTGCACGCCAACACCTTCCTCGGCCACCGGCTGCTCCACCTCGCGGAGACCGAGTACGGCGCGGCCGCCCAGGGCCGGCTCAAGGAGGCCCTGCTCAAGGCGCACTTCACCGACGGCGTGGACGTCGGCGACCGCACCGCGCTCACCGAGGTCGCCGTCGGCGCGGGCCTGGACCGCGACCGGGTGACGGCCTACCTCGCCGGTGACGAGGGCACCGCCGAGGTCCGCGCGCAGCTGGCCGAGGCCCGCGAACTCGGCATCACCGCCGTGCCGACCTTCGTCTTCGAGGGCAAGTGGGCCGTCCAGGGCGGGCAGGAGGCCGAGGCCTTCCGCCAGGTGCTGGAGCAGGTCGCCACCGAGATCGGCGAGCGCCGCCCCGCCCCGGTGCAGGTCGCCCCGGCCGGCGAGGCCTGCGCGGACGGCTCCTGCGCCGTCTGAGCCCGGCACCGCCGGTCGCCGGGCACCTCGGCCTTCCCGGGGCCCGCTTCAGACGCACCTGAAGCGGGCCTCGGCCCAGTCGGCCACGTTCAGCGCCGACCAGATGCCGTTCGCCGGCGTCACCACCAGCCGGATCGACGTCTGCCCGTCGAGCGGCACGTGCACCGGGACGGCCGGATCGCCGGCCCGCAGCGTGCGCGAACTCCACAGGGTCCGCCCGTCACCGCCCTGTACCGAGAAGACCACGCCGCCGATGGAGACGGTCAGGTCGTCCATCCCGGCCACCGCGTCGAAGGACGCGCAGCTCCGGTTGAGGTCGATCAGCGTGGTCGCGGGCGCGTGCACGCTGATGCCGTGCCGGTGCTCGGCGCCGCCGACCGAGACCGCCTCCCGCTGCCAGAACCAGTCGCTGCCCTTCTGCCGGATGCTCGGCTGCGGCGGCGGCACCCGGTGGTTGCCCGGCTTGACCACCGGCAGGTCGTCGGCCCAGAAGTCGGTCGGCGCGGGCGGCGTCGGGGTGGGTGGCGCCGGGGTGGGCGCGGGGGGAGTCGTCGGCACGCTCGGGGTGGGCACCGGGACCTCGGGGACGGGCGGCACCGGAACCTCGGGCGTCGGCACCGGCGGCGGGGTCGGCACGGGCACGGCCGGGACGGTCGGCAGCGGCGCGGCCGACGTCGGGGCGGGCTTCGGCGTGGGCTTCGGCGACTCGGGCGCCGGGGTGGGCTTCGGGGTGGGCCTCGGTGGTTCGGGGGCGGGTGCCGGGGGCACCGGCCGGGACGTCGGCGCGGGCGGCTGCTCCACCGGGGCCGGCGGGGGGCTGCTCGGAACCGGCTCCGGGGCCGGTGCCGGAGCGGGCGGCTCGGGTGCGGGCGGTTCGGGCGCGGCGGCCGGCGGCGCGGAGACCACCGGCGCGGCGGCCGGGGGAGCGGCCACCGGGGGCCTCGGCTCGGGCGAGCCGGTGAGCGCGTACGCGGCGACGGCGGCCGCCGCCACCGCGACGGCGGCGGCGATCCCGGCCTTCGCGGCGGTGCCCAGGCCCTCGGCGGCCGCGCTCGCCGCGGCGCCGCTCCCACCGGAGGCCCCGGCGCCCGCGCCACCCGCGGCGCCGGCTCCGCCCGCGGCGCCGCCCGTGGCACCGGCCGCGCCGCCTCCGGCGGCTCCTCCTGCCGCGCTTCCCGCCGTGACGGCCGCGGTGCCGGCGGCCGCGCCGCCGACCGCCGCCGCCCCGCCGACGGCGGCCGCGGCGGCACCGAAGCCGCCCGCGCCGATCCAGACCAGGACCCCGCCGGGCAGCAGCGCCCGCAGCCCGTGGTTGATCTCGGACAGCTCCAGGCACGCGGCCGTGCACCGGTCGCACTCCTTGAGGTGCCGGCCGACCTCCGCCGAGGCGCGCTTGCGCAGCGACCCGCGCGCGTACGCGCCGAGCCGGTTGGCGTACGCCTCGCAGTCCCGGTCCTGGCTGCCCGAGACATGGGCCTGGAGGAAGCCGGCGGCGAGCCGGTCACGGGCCCGGTGGGCCTGGACGGCGGTCGCATTGGCGGTCTTGCCGAGCATCACCGCCACGGTCTTGGGGGACTCCCGCTCGACCTCGGTGTGCCAGAGCACCATCCGGTCGTCCTCGGGGAGTCCGGCGTAGGCCTGCATCACCATACGCTGGTCGGCCAACGCCATCGCCCAGGCGTCGGCGCCCGGGTCGGCCAGATCGAGGTCGACGACGGCCGTCGAGGTCTGCGCGAACGCACTGAAGTCGTCGACGAGTTGCTCGCGCCGCTCGCTGCGGGTCCAGGCGGCGGCGACGTTGCGCACCGCGGTCAGCAGATAGGCGCGGACGGCGAACTCCGGGCCCTTGCCCGCCCGCAGCGCCTGCAGGGTGCGGGCGAACACCTCGCCGGCGAGGTCCTCGGCGGTGAAGCTGTCCCGGCAGCAGGTCCGGGCGTAGCGGCGCACCGAGTCGACGTGCCGGCGGTAGATCTCCTCGTACGCGCGGTCGTCACCCGACCGGACGAGTGCGGTCAACTCGGCGTCGGACGGCGGCCGTTCGCCGTCGACCGGATCGGCGGGCGCCGGCACGGTGGGACGGACCGGCGTGCCGGTGCCGACGAAGGCCTCGGGAGTGACGCTGCCGCGCCCGGCGGAGGCCTGCCCGGGGACGCGGCCCTGCGGGAGGGCGGCGGCGGAGGCGGAGAGCGTCTCGCGTCTGGGCATCCCGGCCTGGTCCGGCACCTGGCCGGCCGGTACCGGCCCGGAGGGCATCGCGCCGGACGGCACCGCACCCTGGTCCATCGCGCCCGACTGCACCGGACCGGACACCTGGGGCACGGACCCCGGTCCGCCACCGGGCACCCCGGTGTCGGAGGTCGGACCGTCAGGACCCCAGTCGGGCCCGCCCCCGGCGGACCGCCCGAAGTCGAGGCCGTAGCCGTAGTCGTTCTGTTCCTCGGCGCTCACAACGGACCCCAGACTCCACGACTGCCCCCGTAGCGTGGCAGGGCGCGCGGGAGTGCGTGGGCGCACGATTCCCCGCTGCACGGCGCCGAGGGCGCGCGAACGGCGCGCATCGGGACATTGGCTCCAACCACGGGCAAAGGATGGCATAGCGCAGAGTTGGGCGGTAGCCGGACCGGCCACGACCCACTCTTCCGTGGGGCCGTCGCGGGTGTGTTCGCCCCGCGCACGGCGCCTGGGACGGCGTCGGCCGCGCCGGGCGCACGACCCGGAACCACGCGCCGCCCCGATCACCAACCTCCTTGCCCGCACCGGACGGTGAGTGCCGGAGCGCGGTACGGCTCAGCGGGCCCGCAGGCCGTCGAGCAGGATCTGGAGCAGGCGGTCGGACGGCCCTTCGGCAGGTTGACCGTCCGCCTGCGGACCACCCGTCGGCTGCGGAGCGTCCCCGGGCACCCCGGGCACCGCGCCGGACCCGGCCACCGCCGGGACCACCGCACCCGGGCCCGCCGCGGCCGTGCCGCCCACCGGTCCGCCGCGCCAGGCGTGCACCGGTACCGACGCCGTCAGCACCAGCACCACGTCCGAGACGGTGACCCCGGGCCGTAGTTCGCCGGCCGCACCCGCACGCGCCACCAGGGCCGCGAGCAACTGCAGCAGCAGCCGCGGATCCGCGTCCGCCACCAGCGCCGCCGCCTCGCCCTCGACCGAGGTCCCGGCCGCAGTCCCGACGCCGTGCCCGACGCCGTGCCCGACGCCGTGCCCGACGCCGTGCCCGACGCCGTGCCCGACGCCGTGCCCGACGCCGTGCCCCGCACCGAGCCCGCCACCGACCGACTCACCGGTCGCCGACGGCTCGTACCGCGCCGAGCCGAACGGGCTGCCCGAGCCGAACGCGCCGCCCGACCCGACCGAGTCCGGCGCCCGTTGCTCGGGCACCCGCCCCAGCTCCTCGGCGTACCGGAACGCCTCCGGCGGCAGCAGCCGCCCGGCCCCGGTGGACACCGCGCGGGCCAGGTACCCGGCCAGCGCCTCCCACGCACCCGCGCCGCCGTACAGCGACTCGCGCGCCTGGGTGGTCAGCCAGGCCACCTCCTCGGCGGCGATCCGCTGGACCAGCACCTCCTTGCTCGGGAAGCGCCGGTACACCGTGCCCACGCCGACCCCGGCCCGCCGCGCCACCTCCTCCATCGGCGCGCCGTACCCGAATTCGCCGAAGACCTCGCGGGCCGCGCGCAGCACGCTCTCCAGGTTCCGCCGCGCATCGACCCGCAGTCGGGCTCCCGGGGCCTGCCCGCCGCCCTGTGTCATCTCGCCTCCCCGGTAGGGGACGGCCGCGTAGGCCGCCCCGGGGGGACCGGAGGCCTCGGCCGGGCCGCGTTGCTCCGGCACCACGCCTTGGCCGGGGTGTGTCGCACCCGCTCGCCCCAACAGTCGCTCCTGTTCCATCATCCCAACTCTCCCCCGCAGGCATCCGGTTCCGGACCCTGTCGTCGCCCGCCCCTGCACCCCCCGGTGCAGCTAAGCCTGAAAGAAATGACCGATGACCCATCGCTCGTGCCGTTGGTGCCGCCCGGGCGACGCCCGGCCGTGGGTGCGGCCGCGCGCAGGTCCGCCCGGACCCCGCTCCGGCGGGCTCCGCCGGGCCGATCGGTGCGATCGGACCGACGTTTCGGCGCCCGTTCCGGGGCCCTGTCCGGGAACTACCCTTCCCCGGATCACGGTCCCGCAGTCGGGTTCTCCCGCCAACACTAGAACTGGCCGTAATGACCGATCCACGGTGCGTCGCCGCCAGTTGACATGGCAGTGGCCGCGCCGCCACACAATCCGACCATAGTTCACCGCCGTTCGAGGCCGAAAGTGCGTCAGAAACTCACCCCGGCAGTCCATTCGGTCACTCCCGGCACCACCAGCCCCATCCGTCACAGCACGGACGGTGGACAAGAGGGCTCCGGCGGTCCTTTATTGGTGGACGTGATGGGGGCATGCCCGGTCGAAGGCGGGCCACCGACCCCATCGACAGGAGGTGCGCCATCAGGATCCTGATCGTCGGCGGTGGGTGCGCGGGCATGTCCACCGCGCTGCACCTCCAACGCGGCCTGCGCGAGCGGCTCCGCCGCGGCGAGGTCCAGCTGACCCTGGTCGAGCCGCAGGCGTACCTCACCTACCACCCCCTGCTCGCCGAGGTCGCGGCCGGCACCATCGACCCCCGCCACGTGGTCGTCCCGCTCCGCCGCGAACTCACCGGGTGCAGGGTGCTCACCGCCCGGATCACCCGGATCGAGCACGCCGGCCGACGGGCCTGGGCCGACGCCGCCGGCCCGGGCGAACCACCCGCGCCGGTCGAGCTCGACTACGACGTCCTGGTGCTCGCCCCCGGCTCGGTCTCCCGCACCGCCCCGGTGCCCGGGCTGGCCGAACACGGCCGCGGCTTCTCCACCGTCGGCGAGGCCGTCGGCCTGCGCAACCACGTCCTGGAACAGCTCGACCTGGCCACCACCACCCGCGACCCGGCGCTCCGCCAGGCCGCGCTCACCTTCGTCTTCGTCGGCGCCGGCTACGCGGGCGTCGGCGCGCTCGCCGAACTGGAGGACATGGCCCGGTACGCGGTCCGCGGCCACCACAACATCACCCCCGACGACCTGCGCTGGGTGCTGGTCGAGGCCACCGACCGGATCCTCGCCGAGGAGTCGCCCGAACTCGCCGAGCACACCCTGGCCCAACTGCGCGAGCGCAGCGTCGACGTCCGGCTGCGCACCACCCTGGAGTCGGCCGCCGGCGGGGTGATGGCACTCTCCGACGGCAGCCGGTTCGCCGCCCGCACCCTGGTCTGGACGGCCGGGGTCCGCCCCAACCCGCTGCTGCGGGACACCGACCTGCCGCTGGACACCACCGGCCGGGTCCGCTGCCTCGACACCCTCCAGGTGCTGGGCCCGGACGGGCGGGCGCTGCCGGGGGCGTGGGCGGCCGGGGACTGCGCGGCGGTGCCCGACCCGCACGCGGACGGGGCGCCCTGCGCGCCGAACGCCCAGCACGCCTTCGCCCAGGCCGAGCTGCTGGCTGCCAACGTGCTCGTCGCCCTGGAGGGCGGCCCGCACGCGCCCGGCATCGACGGGTACCGGCCGGACAGCCCGGCCTGTTCCACCTCGCTCGGTCTCGGTCGGGCGGTCGCCCACACCCGGCGGGGCGGGCGGCTCACCGGCCGCCGCGCCTGGTGGGTGCACCGGGCCCGCCACCTGCGCCGGCTGCCGAGCGGCGAGCGACGGGTCCGGATCCTGGTGGACTGGGCGCTGACCGGACTGTTCTCCCGGGAGGTCGTCCCGCTCGGCCGGCCCGAGCAGCCGGAGCGGTCGGAGCCGGCCGACGAGCGGCCGGTGTGAGCCCTCCCGGGCGGCCGGTTGCGCCGCCCGCCCGGCCGCCCGACACCCTCCCTCGACCGACCCGACGACCGCGCCGGGCGCGGACGACTTCCGGAATCGGGCCTCCGCCTGACAGGATCTGCCCGACCGAGTCATTACCGCGTGTGCTGACGAGTGCACGAAAAGTGATGATATGCCTGGAACCCGAGGAAGCGGCCGTCGTTTGAACCTCATGCGCTGGAGCGCCCGGCTCACCGGAGTCCCGTGGCGTGCCACCCCGCCGTCCGGGGCCGGCACCGACCACGGCACGCCGTCCGGCGACGCCGTCGTGGTGCCCGGCCCCCGCGACCCCACCGGTCCCACCGGTCCGCCCGAGCTCCCGGACGCCCTCGACCCCACCGGCGTGCTCGACCCCCACCGGCCCCAGGACCTCCGCGAGGTCCTCAACCGCATCCCCGCCCCGGTCGCCGTCACCTACGGACCGCTGCACCAGCTCGGCTACGCCAACCGTGCCTACCGCGAACTCTTCGGCGAACGCCCCACCGGGCTGCCCGCCTGCGACGCCCTGCCCGAACTCGGCACCCTCGGTGTCCTGCCCCTCATGGACCAGGTGATCCGCGGCGGCAGCCCGCGCAGCGTCAAGGCCCGGTGCATCCTCGGCCTGACCGGCAACCGCTACTACAACGTCTCCTGCGTCCCGCTCACCCGCGGCCCCGGCGACCAGGCCCCCGCCCCAGCTCCCACCCCGGTGGGTTCCGCCCCGGCCGGTTCCACCGCCGCGGGATCCACTCCCACGGGTGCCCCCGCCACGGACGCCACCGCCGCCGGGACCACCCCCACGAGTGACGACCCCACCGCCGGCGTCCTCATCTTCGCCGCCGAGGTCACCGACCAGGTGCTCGCCGCCGCCCGGCTGCGCGAGTCCGAACGCCGTCAGCGCGAGGCCGCCGTCACCCTCCAGCGCAGCCTCCTCCCGCAGAAGCTCGACCAGCCGGCCGACCTCCGGGTCGCCGCCACCTACCAGCCGGGCGGCGCCGAGGCCGCCGTGGGCGGCGACTGGTACGACGTCATCGCCATCGACGGCGGGCGCACCGCGCTGGTGATCGGCGACGTGATGGGCCGCGGCCTCCGGGCCGCCGCCGTCATGGGCCAGCTGCGCACCGCCGTCCGCGCCTACGCGCGCCTCGACCTCCCGCCGCACAAGGTGATGAGCCTGCTCGACGGGCTCGCCATGGAGATCGACGCCAACCAGATCGCCACCTGCACCTACGCCGTCTGGGACCCGCAGCGCCGCACCCTGGGCTACGCCTCCGCCGGCCACCTCCCGATGCTGCTGCGCTGCCCCGACGGCACCGTCCTGCGCAGCGAGGAGCAGAACGGTCCGCCCCTGGGCACCGGTGGCGGCGTCCACGTCTCGCACACCCTGCGCCTGCTGCCGGGCACCACCGGCGTCCTCTATACGGACGGCCTGGTCGAACGCCGCGACGAGGACATCGACCAGGGCCTCGACCTGCTCGCCCGCACCCTCGCCGGGGCGGTCGGCGCCCCCGACGTGGTCTGCGCCCGGCTGCTCCGCGCCATGGGCGTCACCTCCGAGCACGACGACGACGTCGCGGTCCTCGCCTTCCAACTGCCGGCCGACGAGGAATCCGCCGAACGGAGGCCGGCGCTTGACTCGGTCTCCCAAGAGGTCTAATGTTCTTCGAGCTGCCTGGCTGGGAGCACCGGACACGCATCGGCGCGGACGGTCCCGGGGCGGCCAATCCTCAGAAACACCACCTCTTCCCGTTACGGGCCGAGGCGTGTCGTTATTTCT
>JOHN01000035.1 GCA_000719695.1 Streptomyces sp. NRRL F-6131 | reverse complement strand
TCCCCGTCCTCAACAAGACCCCCAAGCAGATCTGCAACGTCGGCCACAACACCCAGTCCTCCGGCGACGGCGGCATCTCCCACCTCATCGGCTGACCCCCGCAGCAGCGTCCCGCCGCCGACCGACCGCCGCCGACGGGCCCTCGGCGGCGGGAGGGAGAACCACCCGGAAGCCCCCCCGCCCGGAGGCCGTGGAGAACCGGGCAGGACGCCCGGCCGGGACCACCCGGCCGGGCGTTCTGCCGGTGTCCGCACGACGCGAGCGGGTTCGCCCGGGCCGGTGGCCGGCTCGGGTGGCCGGTTCGGTGGGTCAGCGAGCGATCGAGATCGCGAACGGGGCGAATCCGGTGGACCGGATCACGTGCGGCACGAACAGGATCGCGGCCTCCGTGGCGCGGGCGGTCCTGATCCCGCCGAGGTCGGTGATCCACTCCGTCCGCCAGCCGAGGTCGGTGAGCAGATCGCGGACGGCCCGCTTGGCCTGCGGGTCCTCGCCGGAGAGGAACGCCTCGGGCGCCTGGGTGAGGACGGACGGCGCGGTCATCACCGGGTAGAGCATGGTGTTGAGGGTCTTGACGACGCGCGTGTCGGGGAGGGCTTCCTGGATCTGCTCGGCGAGGCTGGAGCCGGGGTGGAGCAGCTCGGCGGGCAGTCCGTCCGGTCCGTCGACGGTGGCGTTGGAGACGTCGACGAGGATCTTGCCCCGCAGTTCCTCCCGCAGGGCGGCGAGCCGCTCCAGCGAGCCGGCTCCGGGGGTGGCGTTGATGACGACCTCGGCGGCCTTCGCCGCGTCGGCGGCGGCGCCCGGCGAGCGGTCCGCCACCGTCACCTGGTGTCCCGCCCGGGTCAGGGCCGCGGTCAGGTTGGCGCCGACGCGGCCGTTTCCGAGGACTGCGATCGTGGTCATGGTGGGGAGGTCCTTCCGCCGGGGTGGGGTCGTGGGGTCGTGGGGTCGTGGGGTTGTGGGGCTATCGGGTTATGGGGGTTCGGTCAGCGCGAGAGCGTGGTCACGGCTTCGGCGTGGATGCCGGGGGCGGTGGCCAGGAAGCTCTCGCTGCCCGGCGTCCACGGGCGGCCCTGCGCGTCGGAGACGCGCCCGCCCGCCTCGGTGACGAGCAGCGCCCCGGGCAGCAGGTCCGCGCGGGCTCCGGCGAACTGCCAGAAGGCGTCGATCCGGCCGGCGGCCACGTTCGCCAGGTGCAGGGTCGCCGGCACGGCGGTACGCACGACGAGCGCGTCGAGGAGCATCGCGGTGATCGAGGAGCCGACGCGCCGCACCACCGACTCGTCCTCGTCCGGCCGGGCCTGACTGGTCGCCACGATGCTCAGGCCGAGATCCGCGGCGCCGGAGACGCGCAGTGGCCGGCCGTCCAGGTGGGCACCCCCGCCCGCGAGCGCGGTGTAGGTCTCACCCGTCAGCGGAAGGTGGACCACGGTCAGCACCGGGCGGTTCTCCCGCACCAGAGTGGCGGTGACCGCCCACTCCGGCAGACCGTGCAGATGGTTGACATTGCCCTCCGCCGGATCCACCACCCACCACTCCCCCGGCGGCAGCGCCCCGCCGTCCAGCTCCTCCTCCACCCACCCGGCCTGCGGACGCAGCCGGGAGAGGTGGGGGCGCAGGATCTCCAGCACCGCGTCGTCGTTGGCCGCGAGCGCCCGCATCAGCTCATCACGGGTCCCGTGGCCGACCACCTCGCCGAAACGCCCACGCAGCACGGACCCGGCCTCGCGCACGGCGCTCCGGGTCCGGCCCAGCAGCTCGGCATCGAACGGGTCGACGTCGGAGGCGGCGGCATCGGAGGCGGCGGATCCGGTGCTCCGAAGGGTTTCGGACATGATGAACTCCCTTTTCCAGTAGGGGTGATGAGGCCGGTGCGGCTGGACTGTGCGTCCTTGTCCGGCGCTCTGCTCTCGACGGTACAGAGCCCGATGATTGACTTCAAATGCATGTCAGGAACGCCTAGAGTTACTCACATGCAATTGGATTTGAATCTGCTCGCCGCGTTCGACGCACTGCTGGAGGAGGGCAGCGTGGCCGGCGCGGCCGCGCGCCTGCACGTCACCGCCCCCGCGATGAGCCGCAGCCTCGGCCGGATCCGACGCACGACCGGGGACCAGATCCTGGTGCGCACCGGCCGGACGATGACACCCACGCCCTACGCCATCGCCGTACGGGCCCGGGTCCACGAACTCCTGCAACAGGCCCACGAAGTACTCGCACCGAGCCGGGAACTCGACCTCGCGACACTGGAGCGCACCTTCACACTCCGCTGGCACGACTCCCTCGTCGCCGCGCACGGCCCCGCGCTCCTCAGGGCCGTACGCACCCGGGCGCCGGGAGTGCGACTGCGGTTCGTCGCCGAATCCAGCACCGACACCCCCGAACTGCGGCGCGGCGAGATCGACCTGGAAGCGAACGCCAACCACCCCCGCACACCCGACATCCGCACCGAGAAGATCGGCGAGACCCCCCTCGTGGTCGCCGTGCGGCAGGGGCATCCCCTCTCCCGCGGCGGGCCCCTCACCGCCGAACGGTTCGCCGCCGCCGAACACATCACCGTCTCCCGCCGCGGCAACCTCACCAACACCCTCGACGACACCCTCACCCGACTCGGCCTCACCCGCCACGTCGTCGCGACCGCACCCACCGAAGCCGCCGCCCTGGAATTCGCGCGCGGCTCCGACCTCCTGGTCACCGTCCCCGAAGCCACCACCCGCCACACGGCCGCCGACCACGGCCTGGCCGTACTCCCCCTGCCCCTCCCACTCCCCCCGGCAACCGTCTACCTGTCATGGCACCAGCGCTACGACACCGACCCCGCCCACACCTGGCTACGCACACAAGCGCGAACCGCACTCACCACCCACCGACCACCACCATGACCAGCGACAGCACGAACCGACCCGGGGATCCGAACAGCAGACCCCACCCCCACCGACCGACCGGCGGGCGCGGCTCCCGACTGCCGACACGGGCGGCGGTCTCGGGGCTGTGGGCAACGGCCTCGTAGACGGCCCTGGGCTGCGGGCGGGCCCCGCGGGCTCGCCGCCCCGTCCTCAACCAGGCCGTCCGGCGGCCCGCAACGGGCATCCGGTGCCGACGCGGGTGGCGAGTTCGGCGCGCAGGGCGGCGAGTTCGGCCATGCGCGCGTCGACGACACGGATCTTCTCCTCGAACAGGGCGGACAGCGACCGCGCGACGTCCGGCGCCGCGCGCAGTTCCTCGCCGGTCCGCGCGATCTCCGCCAGGGAGAACCCGAGTGCCTGCGCGGTGCGGACGTAGTGCAGCCAGGCCACCGCCTCGGGCGGGAAGTCGCGGTAGCCGTTGGCCATGCGCCCACCCTCGACGAGACCGATCCTCTCGTAGAACCGGATCGTGTCCCTGGTCAGCCCCGTCTGCGCGGCCAGCTCGCCGATGCGCATGCCCCGGCACCCCCTTCTCGGACCTTGACCTTGACCTTGACCTTGGACCGTACTCCACTGTTTAGCGTGAGTCCTCGCCCACCCCGACGACGGGAGCCTCACCATGATCCGCCCCTTCACCCCCGCATACCTCCGCGTCGTACGCGCGAGCGCCCGGTACGACTTGGTCGTCACCGCGGGATTCGCGACACCGTGGACCTACACCCTGGTGCACGACGCACTCTCCTCCCTCGGCGACAACCTGGGGTGGGGCGTCCTGCCCCCGCTCGACCCGTGGCAGAGCCTGTACGCCACCCTCATGGGTTCCGTCGTGATCGTGTGGGCCGCCCTGCGGATCGCACGGCCGCTGCCGGTGCACGGACTGCTCGACGGCATCGCGCGCCTCCTGTTCTCGGCGTGGATGGCGTACGCGCTGGCCCACGGCGTCTCGCGGATCCTGTGGCCGTTCCTCACCGTCGAGGCCGCCTGGGGCATCGTCCAGCTCGTGCCGTGGGCGCGGAACGCCCAGCTCCGCCTCGCACGGGAGATCGGACCCAGCACGGAGTGAGCGGCGGCAGGCCGTGCGGTCGTCGAGAGAAGGCGGCCCGAAGGCCGCCGCGGTCCGCGACCTCGCCGTGGTGCTGCGGCGGCCTGACAGGTGGCGTCGAGCTGGTGCGGGAGAGCGAGCATCTGCTTGCCGAGGGCGTCCTCGACCAGCTGGGGATGGTGGGCACTTCCGTATTCTGCTCCGTTCGACAGCCGTAGCACACCGCCGGAGAATTGGATGTAGGGAAGGAGGGGTCATGAGTATCCGGATAGCTACTTTCAACTGCGAGAATCTCTTCCGGCGACCCGTCGTCTTCGGCATCGGGAACGACCCCTTACGCGACGCCGTGCTCGACGACTTCAGGAAGCTCGTCGAAGTTCTCGATCATGACCCGTACTCGGACGACGACAAAACGGAGATCATCAATCTTCTGAAGAAGCACAGCATCGATGTGTCCCAGGAGATCTCCACCCAGACGATCCTGGTGAACGAGCCGCGCGGACAGGCCCGGCTACTCAAGGGCGAAGGCGTGAACATCGAGGTCAGGGCCGAGGCCACGGGCCGGTCCGCCTGGGTCGGCTGGGCCCAACTGGTCACCGGCGACCTCAGCTGGGACGCCGTCAAGAACACCGCCCGGGTGATCGCCGAGGTGAACGCCGACATCCTGCTGACAGTCGAAGTCGAGGACCGGCTCACCCTGCACCGCTTCAACAAGCAGGTACTGGCGGGCCAGTTCGATGCGGAACCTTATCCGTTCAACATGCTGATCGACGGCAACGACATTCGCGGCATCGACGTGGGGCTGTTCAGTCGGCACCCGATCACCTCGGTACGCTCGCACATCTTCGACAAGAAGGGTTCCCGGGAGATCTTCAGCCGGGACTGCCCCGAATTCGAGATCGACATCGACGGCGAACCGCTCTGGCTCCTCGGGAACCACTTCAAGAGCAAGCGCGGCGGGGGCGCCGACAAGCGCAAGCTCCAGGGCGAGCGTGTCGCCCAGCTCTACCAGGCCGCGCTCGAGCGCTCGGCCCGCGTCGTGGTCGCCGGGGACCTCAACGACACCCCGGGCAGCCCGCCGCTCGCGTTCCTCGAGGCCACCAGCCTGAAGGACGCGATGAGCCACGACAGTTACGAGGGACCGCCCGGGACCCATGGGAGGTGCAAGCCGGACGACAAGATCGACTATCTGATGTTCTCGCCGGAGCTGTTCGCCAAGGTGGACAAGGTCGAGGTGGAGCGGCGTGGGATCTTCGAGTTCGGCACCCCGTTCGACACCGTGACCAGCCCTCGCGACCAGGCGTCCGACCACGCTGCCGTCGTCGCCGAACTCGACCTGTAGAGCAGCCCTGCGGCATGGCGGGGGGCCGGCACGAGTTCGCCGTGCCGGGCCGCGTGTGATCGGACACGGGGAGCGGCGGGTGCGGCCGGACCGTTCCTGACGCCTTCGCGCAGGTGTTTCGGCGGCAGGAGCGGGGCGCTGTGTCGCCCGGCCGACGTGTCGCCCGACCGGTCCGGTGGCCGCCGACGTGGGACGCCCGGCCGGGGGAACCCGGCCGGGCGTCCGCACGGGACGGGAAGGTCAGGGGATCGGGTTCAGGCGGAAGAGTTCCGGCTCCCGGTGCTGGATGATCTGAGCCGTTGCGGCGGTGGAGTGGTCCTGGGCGGAGAGCCACATGCGGGTGCCGTTCTGGGTGTGCTGCGGCGAGAGGGCGAATGCCCTGGTGCCGTCGACCTGCAGCATCCAGAACTCCTGGGCGTTGTTGCCGATGTGGGGGAGGTCGGTCTCGTCGCACGGTTGGGTGATCACCCAGGTGCCGGCCTCGAGGCCCCGGTTGTCGACCGCCATGCACCTGCCGTTTCCGTGGTTGATGAACCGGTAGACCTCCAGGCCGCCGGGGACGGCCGTGTGGCAGGACCGCCACACCTGGTTGCCGCCGCCGTTCCACCAGAACTGGGCGACCGATCCGTGGTTGCCGGAGCCCAGGGACGCCTCCACGGTCAGGCCGCTGTTGAGGGCCTCGATCCGGTAGGCACCGGGGTCGCAGGTGAAGCCGACCGGGTTGGCGGCCCGGGCGGCCGGGGCCGCGACGATCAGTGAGGTGACCAGGGCGGCCGCGGTACCGAGTGCGGCGGCGAGGCGGCGTGCTCCGGAACGGGGGCGGTGGTGACTTCCCATCATGGGCTCGCTTTCGCGGAGAAGTGGAGAGGTGAAAGGGGTGGCGAAGCCGGGGAGTGGGGCGTCGGCGATCTCGGACCGAGCGGCCGACCGTGAACGGGCGCCGGGCGGTCAGCAGTTGCCGATCCGCTGCCGGGCGAGTGCGCTCAGCGATCCGGCCGGCTCGGGGTGGGTGCAGACGACCGTGCCGAGCTCGATGTCCGCGAAGGTCGTGTAGGTGCCCGCGCCGTTGGGGTTGGTGTTGATCCAGAAGCCCGTGGTCGGGCCGGTGCGCGCGCAGGTGTAGCGGACGAACTGACCCGCCACCTTCCGGGTGCCCCGGTAGAGCCCGTAGCGTCCGAGCTCGTTGAACTGCTGGGTGACGGTGACCGTTTCGGTCTCGGTGGTCGCCCTGGTGGAGGCCACCGAGAGGCTGGTCCGGAGGCCGACCTTGGCGAAGAGTCCACTGAACTCGGCGGTGAACTCGCGGCTGGAGTTGACCGAGGTGCTGACCGAGTCCACCCGTTGGAGGCTCTTCTGGTAGGTGCCGGTGGTGCCGGGCGCGACGGTGAAGCCGAGGAACTCCGTGACGACCGGGTCGACCTGGGCGGAGACGACCTCGTCCCAGAACGTGTCGACGCTGGGGTTGCAGGTCGGACTCGGGGGCGCGGGCAGGGTCGTGGCACTCGCCGGGGCTGCGGTCAGTGGCACCAGGGCGGCCACGGTGACGGCGGCCGCGGTGGCGGCGAGGCGCTTGGTGAGGCTCATGGACGGTCCTCCAGGGGCTGCGGGCGCGTCGTGCGGGACGCGGTGCGAAGGCGACCGGTCCCTCGTGGGGCCGGTGCGATCGACCCTCTCAACCGGCCGCACCCGTTCGGCACGGCCCGGCCATCGGATCGCCACCGGAGGTGATGTCAGTCCTGTGCGCGGGGGTCCGCCGTACCTTCACCGGGATCCGCCAGGGCCGCCAGGGCCTCCGACACCCGGGCACGCAGCAGCGGGTTCTCGCTGGTGGCGTCGATCACCGCCAGCGCCCGGTGGAGACAGGCGGCGGCCTGCTCGGGCCGGCCCAGCCGACGGTGGTGGTCGCCCAAATGGAACAGGGTGACGCTCTCCATGACCGGATCCCGCGTCGAGCGGTGGCGGTCGAGCGCCCGGTACAGGTGTTCGCCGGCCTCCCCGGTGTCCCCGGCCAGCATCGCGGCCAGCCCGAGATTGGTCTCGCTGACGCCGATCACCCAGTCGTCCCTGCGGTCCTCGGGCTGCGACAACAGCAGTGCGAGCGCCTGCCGGAAGTACTCCCGGGCGCGTTCGGGCGCGCCGGTGTGGAGGCTGTGCCCGCCCAGGTTGCCGATCACCACGGCCTCCCCGACCGGGTCGCCGGCCGAGGCCAGCAGGGACCGGGCCCGCAGGAGTTCGGCCAGACCGTCGTCGAGTCGACCGACCGTCACGAGAGCCGTGGCCAGGTCGTTCCGGGCGTGGCCCTCGCCGTAGCGGTCGCCGCACCGCCGGGCGGCGCCCACCGCCAGCCTGGCCGCCTCCTCCCGGTCGTCCAGGTGCGGGCTCACGAAGAAGTAGCCCCCCAGCGCCAGGGGCAGCCGCCAGGCGAAGTCGTCGAGACCGTGTCCGGCCGCCTCCCGCACGACGCCCATCAGGTGGGTGTGCTCGCTCTCGCACCATTTGCGGGCCTCGGCGGCCGTGGCGAACCCCGGCGGCTCGTACCAGGAGCCGGGACGGGGGAATCCCGTCCGTTGCCGGTGCGGGGTCAGCATCCGGACGGCCGCGTCGGTGTGGTTCAGGTACCAGCTGTAGAGGCGTTCGCGGGCGGCGGCGCGTTCGGCCGCCCCGGTCTCGGCAGCGGCACGTTCGGCGGCGTACAGGCGCAGCAGGTCGTGCATGCGGTACCGGTCGCGGCCCTCGTTCGTGAGCAGGTGGGCGGTGGTCAGCCGGCCCAGGACCGGGCGTACGGCGGAGGTGCGTTCGCCGCAGAGCGCGGCGGCGGCCGCCGCGCAGAGGTCGGGGGCGGGCCCGAGGGCGAACAGCCGGAAGAGGTCCTGGGCGCGGGTGGGCAGGGCCCGGTAGGAGAGGTCGAACGCGGCGCGGACGGTGGAGGCGGTGTCCTCTTCGATCTCCAGCGCGCCGAGCCGGTCCTCGGCGTCGCGCAGTTCGGCGACCTGGTCGGCGACGGTGAGACCGGGGCGCACGGCGAGGCGGCTGGCGGCGATGGCGAGAGCGAGGGGCAGCCGTCCGCAGAGGGTGGCGAGTTCGGCGGCGGCGGCGGGCTCGGCGCGGGTGCGCTCGTCGCCGATGACGCGGTCCAGCAGGGCGACGGCGTCGGTGGCGGGCATCAGGTCCAGGGCCAGTGAGCGGGCACCGTCGCGGGCGGTGAGCCCGGCGAGGCTGGTCCGGCCGGTGACCGCGGTCAGGCACTGCGGCCCACCCGGGAGCAGCGGGCGGACCTGCTCGGCGCTGTGCGCGTTGTCGAGGACGACCAGGACCCGCCGGTCGGCGAGCATGGACCGGTACAGTGCGGCGGCCTCGTCGGGCGCGCTGGGTACGTGCGGACCGGGCACACCGAGGGCGCGCAGGAACCGGGCCAGCACCGTGTGCGCCGACAGCGGTGGACCGGCCGAGAAGCCGTGCAGGTCGGCATAGAGCTGGCCGTCCGGGAACCGGCCGCGCACCCGGTGCGCCCACTGGACGACCAAGGTGCTCTTGCCGACTCCCGCGGTACCGGAGACGGTGAGGACGGTCGCCGCCACCGGGGCGGCGGCCGGTCCCGGCCCGGTAGCCGCTTCCGCCCCGGCAGCCGGTCCCGGCCCGGCGGTGACCTCGGCGGCGAACCCGTCGAGTGCCGCGAGTTCCCTCCCGCGTCCGGTGAACGAGGCGGACGGGGGCGGCAGTTGGGCGGGCCGCGGCAGCACCGTTGCGGGGCCGGGGACGGGGACGGAGTCCGGTGCGGCTCCGGGGCCGGTCGCCGCGCGCTCGGCCGACGCGCCGTCGCCCGGCGCCGCACGCCCCGCCGGCCCGCCCCGCTCGCCCCGCCCGCCCGGCTCGCGGTCGACCACCTCGCGCCCGTTCCGTTCCGGCTCGGACCTGAGCAGCTCCAGGTACAGGTTCCGCAGTTCGGGACTGGGGTCGAGTCCCAGCTCCTCGGCGAGCCGGCCGACGAACAGCCGGTGCACCGCCAGCGCGTCGGCCGTCCGGCCCGAGCGGTGCAGTGCCCGCATCAGCTGCCCGGCGAACCGCTCCCGGAGCGGATGCTCGGCGGCCAGGGCGGTCAGTTCCGGCACCGTCTCGCGGTACCGGCCCAGGGCCGCCTCCAGGTCGAGGCAGTCCTCCCAGGCGGCCAGCCGAAGCTCCTCCAACGCGACGCCGGACGCGGCCGGAAGCCGCCCGGGGAGCCCGTCCAGGACGGGGCCCCGCCAGAGTGCCAGCGCCTCCCGCAGGTCCGCCAGCGCGGCAGCGGGTTCGCCGGCGGCCGCGGCGGCGCGGGAGCGTGCCACCCCGTCGGCGAAGGTCCGGGCGTCCAGCCGGTGCCCGTCGAGCACGACCCGGTATCCGTGGCCGCCGGTCAGCAGCACCGGTGGACCTCCCGGTTCGGCCTCGGCGAACCGCCGGCGCAGCATCCCGGCCAGATTGCCGACCTGGCGGTCGGCGGTCGCCGGTGGGCGGTCGCCCCAGACCGCGTCGACCAACCGGGTCACCGGGACACTGCTGTCCGCGTTCAGCAACAGCGCCGCGAGCAGTCGCTCCTGCCGGTCGCCCCCCAGCCGGACCCGGACACCGCTGCCGGTCCGCACCTCCAACGGCCCCAGAACCCCGAACTCCACGCGATCCCCTCCCCAGGGCCCCCGCACGCCACCGTCGGACCATGGCGTTCGACGACGATCCGATCGACCGATCCTGTCAGACGGGTGCCATCGAGGGGGAGGGCCGAGTCCGGAGGCCGCGTGTTCCTCGAGCCGTCCGGGGCGGGTCGGGGCCGTCGCCCCGTGGTGAAGCCTGGGCATGTTCCCGCGGGGCAGCACCACCTACGGCACGCCGACCGCCCGGCAGCGCGCGCCGAGGTCCGGAGCCCCGCGTGGGAAGTCGGACCTGTCGACTTCCCACGCAGACCGGCCCCGGTGCACGGGGTGCGCGGGGCGTCCGGCCCTGGGAGATCGTGATCGCCACTGGGGCCGACAAGAACAGGCTGACCACAGGATTTCCCTGGCCTCGCCGCACGCCCGGTCACGCCGGCGGCTGCTCGTCCTCGGCCTTCCGGAGCAGGCGAAAGCGGCGGGCGGGATGGTCGGTGCTGTCGGCGTGGAGCCGGCCGCCCGCGACGTCCGGCAGACCGGCAGACCCGGCCCCGGCCCGCCCCGGCCCGGCCCGCACCGGCCGCACAGGACTCCCGGCCGTTGCCGCCCGGGCCGAACTATGCTGCTTCTGTGCGAATGCATCGGACACCCGGAGGGCCGGAGACCGGCCCGGCACCGCGGGACGGCGGCCTGGCGGAGGTCGAGCGCCTGCTGGCCGGCCGTGACGTCGCGGTGCTGAGCGGCGCCGGGCTCTCCACCGAATCGGGCATCCCCGACTACCGGGGCGCCACCGGCAGCCTGCGACGCCACACCCCGATGACGTACCAGGAGTTCGTCGCCGGCGAGCAGGGACGCCGCAGATACTGGGCCCGCAGCCACGTCGGCTGGCCGGCGATCGCCCGGGCCGAGCCCAACGCCGGCCACCTGGCGGTGGAGGGGCTGCGCCGGTCGGGCCACGTCTCGGCGGTGATCACCCAGAACGTGGACGGGCTGCACCGCGCGGCCGGAACCCTGGGCGCCGTGGAGCTGCACGGCGGTCTCGACCGGGTGGTCTGCCTGGACTGCGGGCGGAACAGCTCCCGCGCGGACCTCGACCGCCGGCTGCGGGCGCTCAACGGCACCCTCCTCGCCCCGGACGCGGCGCTCAATCCGGACGGGGACGTCCAGCTCCCGGGCGCGGCGGTGGAAGCCTTCCGGATCGCGCCGTGCGAGGCCTGCGGCGGCGTCCTCAAGCCCGATGTGGTCTTCTTCGGCGAGAGCGTCCCGAAGCCCCGGGTCCAGCACTGCTACGACCTGGTCGACGCGGCCCGGGCTCTGCTGGTCCTCGGATCGTCCCTGACCGTCATGTCGGGGCTGCGCTTCGTGCGGCACGCCGCGCGGGCCGGCAAACCGGTGGCGATCGTCAACCAGGGAGCGACTCGCGGGGACGAGTACGCGACGACGACGCTCGCACTGCCCCTCGGGGCGACGCTGACCACCCTGCTGGAGCGACTCACGACACCGTGAGACCCCGGCCGGGCCGGGACGGGAGGGCGGACCGGAACCGCCACGCCCCACGCGGGCCGGCCGCTGTCCACGTCGGTGAACCCGTACTCCTTGGCGAGGTACCAGGCGGCCGGTGCCCGCCCGCCCCAGGTAGGCGGGGGTCCCGGAGTGGGCGGAGGTCGGGTCGCCCACCGCACTGCACCCGGTCACCAGCGCGCTCGACCCGGCCCGTGCGACACCGCGGGGCGGCCGACGTGTTGGCCGCCCTCACCGGCGTCGCCCTCGCCTCCGGGGAAGCCCGGCCGGTCCGAGCGGTCCGAACGTCTCCTCGACCGCCTGCTGGACGGGCTCAGGTACGGCGCAGCAGACCGGCGTCGGCCCCGGGCGGCCGGGCCCGCGCCACCGCTCGGGCCGGAGGCACCGCACGGCGTGCGGTGCCTCCGGCGCGGCGAACGGGCGCGGGATCAGGCGCGGCTGAGGTAGTAGCCGCCGTGGCCGGTGCAGCCGTTCGGCCAGTAGCCGCCCGCGCGCCAGCCCGCCGGGACCGGCGAGTTGGGACAGGTGAGCAGGCCGACCTTCGGGAGCTGGTGGTACCAGGCACCGACACCGTTGCAGCCGATGAGCTGATAGCCGGTCACGACGTACCCCGGGACGATCGGGGAACCGCCACAGGTCCAGATCCCGTCCTTGACGCGGTTGTGCCGCCAGGAGCCGACGCCGTTGCAGCCGAGCTTGGCGTAGTCGGTGGTGACCCACCCCGAGTAGATCGGGGAGCCGCCGCAGCTGTAGAGCCCCTCCGCCTCCGGCTGCTGGTACCACGAGCCCCAGCCGCTGCAGCCGTCCTTGTTGAAGGCGGTGATGGCCCATCCGTCCGGGATGGCGGCGCCGGAGCAGGCCCACTGGCCGACGTGGCTGGTGCCGGCAGGCTGGGCGGCCGCGTTGGACGTGCCGGCCGCGGTGCCCGCGAGGACGAAGGCGGCGAGGAGCGCGAGTGCGCCCACGGTCGCGCCGATGCCGCGGCGGACGACCGCGCTGGCGAGGCGCTTCCAGAGATGGCGAGGATGCATGGTCGGTTCACTCCAGTCCTGGCGGCGGGCATGCTCGATGCCCGCTGGGCGGGGGATGGCCGAGCGGTAGATTCGGCTTACCTTAGTTCGGAGATCTTGTGGATGTCCGGTGGTTGGCCAGTGAAGGACTTAACTTGGCCTGAACACGCCAGTCAGTGCGATCGCGCGCCCCGCCAAGCCACCGCGGTGCGACATGGCGTCAGGCGCGACCAGGACCGCCACCCCGGACGGCCCCGGACCACCCTTCACGAGGCCGGGAACCGGCCCGGCCGCACCGCAGCCGGCCTCCCCCACACGTCTAACGAACCCTTCACCCGCCCACTCGACCTTCTGGGCATCGCCTGATCAGCACATTCGAGCGAGCACGAGACTTTTCAGCGCACCTGCCGCAGGACCGCAGCAGGTGATTCCACCTGATCACCGGTGGTCCGCCCTGCTCACCGCAGGCACCTCCAGGTGACGCTGGATCAAAACACCCCATGAGAAACTGTTGCCTCCCCTGTCGTCAGTCGAGTTGCAGCGCCGTGACGGCTGCGAGATCGTGGGTAAAGAGGTGTAGCCGCACGAGGTGGAGTGATCATGGCATCGGTTCACTTTTACGGGTCGATCCGGTAGCCGACGTACCGGACGAGCGTTTCGATACCGAGACCACAATCATCCGTTGACGCTCGTCGGAGCGGCGCATCCCGACAATGCGACCTCCTGCGAGATACGCCACGACGGCGAATATCAACAGCGGCGGCGCGACAAGACCGTGACGATCCAGTGGTTGCCGGCTGACAATCGCGAGATCGGAGATGCGCAATGACAGAGATCGACGCGGCTGGTGTGGACTCGAACGCGTCCAGCGCCACGATCCTGGCAACGATATTCAACAAATCAAGTCGCACTATCGCCACGGGCGGCACAGTGCGACTTACGGCAGCCCCCTTTGGGACCGGAAACTTCGCCGACGGGACTTTCGGCTCGATCGCGCCAGGGGGACAAGAGACGCAGCTTTTCAACTGGAATTTGGAGCGAGACGATTTGGGACACACCCCGTATCCGACGGCCGCCCACTATTTCCTTTCAGCGGAAGAGGGCGGGGCCTGCTCGGGCGGGACCGGTGAAAATCCAGAAGGAATCGCAGGAGTCCGATTCTCCATATTTGACTCCGACTGGTCATGACTGCGCCGATCCTGGACAGAGGGGGCACGCCGGCTCCCCGAAACAGGAGAACAACGTAAGCGCCTCATCCCCTGGCTTCCCGTGCTGTGGAGTTCCCGAGACGGTGGACCCGGGGTAAATGGCGGTCCCGTCCGGAGTTAGCGAGGAGATCATGTCCAGTTCGTCATTTCAGATGTCGAGCTTCACTCCCATTGACGGCAAGATTGTCAATCAAAGCTCAACCTCTGCGTCGTTCTCATTCTCCAGCGCATACGCAACACACATCAGCGTCGACATATGGTCCGAGGATGACCAGGGCGCAACCTACACCGACAGGCAAGAAACGGATACGAACGGTACCGATGACGTGGGCTTGTCGTTTGCCGTGCCCGCCGCCGTTGACCTGCATTACAAGATCACGGTCAGTGGCGACCCCGGCTCAAATAATATTGTCCACGTCCGCATCGAATGGTGACTCGTTAGCATTCCGTGTACTGGGAGGCGACTCGATAGCGGGGTGACTTCTTTCCGAGTCGCCACTCCATGATCGTCCGATCTCCCTTGGCGAGGTTGCACTCCTGGCATGCCGGCGCGAGATTTCCGATACCGTCATCTCCACCTCGGGCTAGCGGCACGATGTGCTCCTGGTGAAGCGGGCCGGACTTCTCGCCACAATAGGCACAGGCCCTCCCGTACCGCCCCCACAGACGCGCGAGGTCACGCTCCGTCACACGGTACCGCTTGGCGTTGGCCAGCATGGCTCGGCGCTGATGATTTCCTCGACGCTTCGCGGCACGTACCTTTTCCCGGTTCTCCACGAAGTAGGAGCGCCGGGAGCATCGGGGCGAGCAGAAAAGGCGGTTCGCTGTGGACAGAGGCATCGCCTCGCCGCAGTACGTGCACGGTCGCGACCGGAGAGCCGTTCCGACCTTCCGCTTGTACTGTGCCTTCAGATAGCAGGGCTGCCCGCAGAACCTGGCGGTCGCCGAACGATGGTGCATGCTCCCGCCGCACCAGGTGCACGAGTGGTCCCTGGACTTCGGCGTGTAGTTGGCTCGGTACCAGCAACCGCGGCCGCAGTACTTGCGGAGGCCGTGCTCTTCCACGTCGATGGGTTCTCCGCAGACCGCGCACTGCCTCTCTTGTTTTGCCGTCCTTCTTTCGGCCTTTCGCCGCTCCATCTGGGCCGAGTTGTTCGTGGCCGCCTGGCATCCGGTTGAACAGTAGAGCGCGAGGGGCCCTCGGTCGATCGGGACAGGCAGGGCGCAACCTTGACAGGGGATCGGCTCCGACCGCACCTTCGGCTTCTTGAGCTCTCGGCACGACTGGCAGTCCTGCGGCTTGCGCCCCTTTTGTGCGCCAGGGTGTTCGAAGCTGTTCCAGCAGCTTCCGCACTGGAGGGTCAAGGAGACCGGCCTTGCTGCCGCGCGCCTCTGGCGTCGCCTCTCCAGCCGCTCCTCGTGCGACATCGCCGGCCGATGGGAATCGTGCCCCTGGGCTTTGTAACGGCACTGCTGGCCGCAGTACTTCGCGTAGGCCTTGAGATGGTTGATCTCAGTGCCGCACACTTCGCACCTTCTGGCACCGCGGTGCAGTCGCAGTTCTTTCATACGGGCCGCGTGATGGCTCCTGGACTGGCGGGCCGCCGCGGTGGCCCGGTGCTCCTCGGAGCAGTAACGAGGAGGCGCGCCAGGACGGCTCGGCCGCGCGAACGGGGCGCCGCACTCCTGGCAGGTGAGCACGGCCGGCCGTCGTGCCTCAAGAGCGCAGGCGTCCGAGCAGTACTTGGCGAGCCCGTGCCGATGGCTGATGTCCGCGTTGCACGCAGCGCACCTCTTCATGGCGTCAGCCTCACTTGTCCGGACCCGGTGCCAGTTGCCAAGGCGCAAGGTAGAGCACAGCACTGACATTGATGCCGCCGGCCCGGCTCAGCGGGTCCCGGCGACCAGTTCGACGCGGAGGCCCGGGCCCTCGTTGACCACGTACAGCGGGTCGATCCCCCGCCGCCGGCCGACGGGCAACACGTGGTAGCGCCCGCCGCGCGCGGCCAGCAGCCGTCGGCCGGTGCAGCGGTAGGGGTAGGGGGACGGGACGCCGGCATCGAGGCAGACCTCGTCCTGCGCGGGGAGGCTGCCCAGCATGAGGCGGTCCGCGCTGTAGACGACCACCGCGGTACGGTCCGCCAGGTGCTCGGCGTCCCTGCGACCGTCCTGCCCGCCGAGCCGGCCGGCCACCAGCGCCACGGCCCAGAGCAGGAACACCACGCCGGCCCGGCCAGTACGGGGAGGGCGTGGGCGAGCAGGCCGGTGGGCCGTCGCCCGCCGTTGGCGGCTCCGCTCTGTCCCAGCAGCAGCCCGACCGCCAACACCACCGGTGCGAGCCGGCCCACCCGTGGAGCTGGAGCGGACGCCAGGCGAGCAGAAGACCGAGCCCACGAGGACGACCAGCAGGTTCCAGCGCGCGAGCAGCGCGAAGGCGCGGCGGCCGGTGCCCGTGACGGGTTCCGGAAACCGCGCGAGCAGCGCCGGGAGTCGGGTGAGCAACAGCGCCACGCGACCGCGATCACGAGCGGGACGGTCACCAGCCGCAGGCTCTGCAGGGCCAGCTCGGGGAAGCCGAAGCCGAGCGACATCGCGGAGACCTGGAACGAGCGGTAGTAGGCGTCCGCGTAGAGGATGCCGGCGTAGAACATCAGCGCCGCGAGCACGGACGCCGGGGCCAGCACGAGCTTGATCAGGTCGGCGGCCGTCGTGGTGTCGTGGGGCGGGGCATGCTGCGACTCGTTCACGGCCCCGTGGGAGTAGCCGTCGGGCGCTTCGGTGCGACGGGAGGACAGGTGCGATCGGTCGGCCGCGGGCCCGACCGCTACGGAGCGAGGCTCGCGCGCACGAGACGGAAGCCGGCTCCCGGGTCCGCGGCACGGGTGACCGAGCGGCCGACGACGACGTGCGAGGCCCCGGCGTCGATCGCCGCACGCGGTGTGCCCGGGCGGGCGTGCTCGGCCGGGGATCCGCCGGGCAGGGTGACACCCGGTGTGACGATCAGGGCACCGGGCCCCAGTGCGCCGCGCAGGGCCGCGACGTCCTGCGGCGAAGCGATCACCCCGTGGCAGCCGGCCTTCTGCGCGAGCCGGGCCAGCCGCAGAACCTGCCGGTCCACCGCATCGTCCACGCCGATGTCCTCGAGATCCGCGTCGGTCATGCTGGTGACCACGGTCAGGGCCAGGACGCGCAGCGAAGGAAAATCCCGGGCAGCCTCGACCGCGGCGGACATGATGGAGCTTCCGCCCATCCCGTGGACGGTGACCATGGAGACGCCCAGGGATCCGGCGACGCGAACCGCACTGGCAACCGAGTTCGGGATCTCGAAGAGCTTGAGGTCCAGGAAGACCTCCTTGCCCCGGGCGACAAGGTCCTTGACGATCTCCGGCCCCACCGCGGTGAGCAGCTCCAGGCCGACCTTGTAGAAACCGCACTCCTCGCCCAGCCGCTCCACGACCGCATCGGCGGCGGCCCGGTTGTCGCAGTCCAGGGCGACGATGATCTTGCTGGTCGGGTTCACGACGTCATTGTGGCACCGCCCCCACCACCGTCGGCCGCCGGGGCCCGCCGACGTGATTCCGGTGGTCGGCCACGATCACGGCGCCGGCAGCGGACGGCCGGGCCCTGCATCGAGCGTGCGGTGGACCGTCCTCGGTACGATCCGCGAGCGGCGCACGAAAGGCCCTGCGCCGACGTACCCCGGCCGGTGAGGGTCAGGCGTAGGCGGCACGGAGTGGGAGCTCAGCAGGGCGCCCCGGTCGCGAGGTCGATCTCATTCCCTGCCGAGTCGAACGCGCTCATACGACCCACAAGGCCTTCGGAAACCGAAATGTAGTCTGCTCGGTGCACGACAGAACCGGGATGGTTCGTCGGCCCGTTGAAGACCATGGTGAGGGTCTCTCCCGGCTGGATCTCGTAGAGAGCACCCATAGGTTCGAAGACCACGGTCAGGCTGTCGGAGTCCGCCGTCAGCTCTGCCCGCTCCTCCACCCACGAGGCTTCTCGCGCCCGCTGCTTGCCGCGACACCGATCTCGATGTCGATGTCGAATCCAAGAGATCATGCCGTCATGATGCCCCAGGCCGCGCTTGGGCGACTGCACGGCCGAGTTCGCTCACCGCCTCGTGACGGCGCCTGCCCCCCTACGGACCCCACTTCGCCAGCAACGCGCCCACCGGCCGGTCGTGGTTCTTCACGGTCATGGTAGTCAACCTGATCTCGCAGGTCAGCAGGGAATAGACTGTTCTGTCACGTGGGACGGAGGACCCTGTGGCCTCGGGGCGTCGCAGCGCCGATACCCAGCGATCAGGAGATGGGCACCAGAGATGTGGGGACCGCTCAGCGAGGATGTGCGTCGGTCCTTGGAGTTGCTGTTGGCCGGGGACACTGAAGCCGACCGGGCATACCGCGCACAGGTGTCCCACGTGCTGATGAGACCTGGATGCACATGCGGGTGTCCAACTGTGGACCTGCGCGTCGACGGGGGCGCCGTGGCGGCTGGGCCGGTGGTGGAGCGGAGTCCGGTCATAGCCGACGGAGACATCACGACCGTCGACGGCGAGCACATCGGGCAGGCGATGGTTTTCGCGTTCGGGGGGTACCTGTCGACCCTGGAGGTCTGTGTGTGGGACGACCTCGGCGTCCTGGAGCTGCCTCTCTGGGAGCGGTTGAGCGTTTAGGCTCTCTCCTCCGGACGTGTCCCCGGTGAGGCCCCTCGGATGACCCGCACCTGGTGTTGGAGGTGCCCGGCTTCGTCGCAGGGCGGCGGCCCGTCCTCGGCGGTCCGTGGTCGAGAACCTGGAAGGCGCGGCCACGGTCGGCCTGCGGTCGGATTCGTTCATGATGCGATCAATAGGGAACATCGCTCCGGCTCGCGCTTTCCGTCCCTCTAATCTGATCGGCGGCCCGTCCTGACGGTCCGTCAGGACACACTTGCTGATCAGAGTCAGAGGTGGAGAACCTGTGCTGAGAAGCCCGCGTCCGCCCGTTCCGATCCGTTCGCCGCGCGCCGTTCTGGCCGCCGTCCTCGCCACCGCCCTCCTCCTGTTCGGTCCGGCCGGCCTCGCGCCCCGGGCCGCCGGTGCCGACGCCGCGGCGTCCACCCTGGTGAAGAGCCTGCAGAACGTCACCCATCCCGGGGCGGCCGCGGCCGACCACGGGGACACCCTCAACTGGACCGTCCAGTACGGGAACGGCACCACCGACGGCGCGGCCGCGCCGGCCGTCGTCACCGACCGGGTGGCCGGGGCGGGGACGGCGCAGACCTACGTGCCCGGCTCGCTGCGCGTCCCGCCCGGGTGGACGCCGTCGTGGTCCACCGACGGGACCACCTTCACCGGCACCGACCCGGGGGCGGCGACCGTCGCCGTCCGCGCCGAGAACCCGGTGGCGCGGTCCGGCGGCACCGGGTTGTCCGCGCCGCTGCTCGCGCCCGTCCGGGCCACGGCCCAGGCGACCGGCGGCGACGGGTTCACGCCCGTGCTGTACCGGACGGCGTCCGGCGAGGTGCAGTCCTGGAGCATCTACCACCACGCCGCGCGCGGCGCCCCGCAGGTGGTGTGCAACAGCCTGTCCACCGGGCAGCTGTGCGCCGGCGGGCCGTGGCCGCGTCCGCTGAACACCGCCGCCGGCCCGCTCGGCACCGGCTCCACCGGTGACATCGGCAGCCCGCTGACCCCGCAGTACGTGCTCGACCCGCAGCAGCCGAACCTGCTGTTCTACCCGGCCGTCACACAGACCGCGGTCGGCGTCGGTTGCCTGGACCTCGGCGCGCACGCCAACTGCGGCTTCACCGCCCTGGCCACCAGCGGCGCCTCGCCCAGCAGCGCCAACGGCCTGGCCGGTGTGGTCCGCTCCGGCGGCAACCTGTACGGGGTCGCCACCACCGGCCAGGTGCTGTGCATGACGCTGGCCACCCGCACCCCCTGCGCCGGCCAGCCGTACGCGCCGGTCGTCGCCCCCAACCACGACCTGCCGAGCACCCCGAACGCCCTCTACCTCGGCGCGCTGACGGTGGTCGGGGACAAGGTCTTCGCCTCCTCCTCGCCGCAGACCTCCGGCTCCACGGCCGCCGGACCGCCCGTCCTCGGCTGCTTCGACACCACGGCCCTGGCTTCCTGCGCCGGCTGGACCACCCCGCACCCCGCGGGACCGAACGCCGGCTACTACGCCTACGGGATCTTCCCCTCCTACGCCACCACCGGACAGCCCGACGGCGTCTGCACCAGCACCGTCGGCGGGGCCACCGTCCTCACCACCTGCTACGGCCTCGACGGCTCCCCCCGCACCGCGCCCACCACCCTGGCGGTGCTGGCCGGCAACGTGCTGACGTTCAGCCCGGAGACGGTCACCGCGGACGGCGTGACCCGCAGCTACTTCCCCGCCTGGGGCGGGCCCGTGGCCGGAGCGACGGTCTGCCACGACTGGACCCACGACGCGCCGTGCGCGGGCTTCCCGCTGCCCGCCACCCACCCGGGCGTCAACGGCGGCGCCACCCGCGACTACGGCTACACCTACGACGCCACCACCCGCTGCCTGGTCGGCCTCGGCGACGCGGGCGTCCTGTTCTCGCTCGACCCGGCGACCGCCGCCAGCCCCTGCGTGCACAGCGGCGCCGCCGTCACCCTCAGGCCCGCCGACTTCGCCTGCGACGGCGGCACCGGCCACGTCCAGGGCTACACCCGGGCCCGGCTGACCGACATCGACCTCGCCCACGTCGACCTGGCCTCCTCCCGGGTGCTCGTCACCGACCCGGACGGCACGCCCGTGCCCGCGCCGCCCCTCGCCCCCGACGGCACGGTCGACCTGTCCGGCATCGACGCCTCGGCGCACCCCGCGCTGACCGTCACCGCGCAGCTCGTCCTCACCGGCACCGGTGACTTCACTCCCGACAACCACCCGGCGCTGGTCGTGGAGTACCGGGGCGACGCGCCGCAGATCTGCTTCCGCACCACGGTGACCGCCGACTGCGCGACCACCAGCGTCACCAACACCGCGACCGGCACCGACGCCACCGGCGCGCTCACCTCCAACACCGTCACCACCGCCGTCGCCCCGGGCGCCGAGTGCCGGCCGAAGGTCACCGTGGAGAAGGAGATCTGCGGGTCCGCCAACTGGCACGACTGCGGTCCCGGCGGCCCCGGCCCGTGGGCCAAGACCAGTCCGGTCGGCCTGCTCGGCCTCCTCGGCACGGCCCACTGGCGGATCACCGTCACCAACGCGGGCCCCGTCGACGCCACCGCCGTCACCGTCAACGACGCCGTCACCCCCGGGTGCCGCAAGGCGGCCGGCACCTTCACCCTGCCCGCCGGGACCACCCGCCGGGTCTACTGCGACTCCTTCCTGCTGGCGCTGCCGCTGAAGAACACGGCGTCCGCGAGCTTCGTCCCCGCCAACTCGCCGCCCGGCACCCCGCCGACCACCACCGCCCCGTCGGCGGCGGTCGCCTGCTCCCTGCTGTGCATCCTGGCCGTCCCCGACAAGGACTGATCCACCCGTATCCGACACGCGCCTTCGGTCCTGTCCCCCTCGGCGGCCGGCACCACGCCGGCCGCCGAGGGGGACGCCGCAAGCGCCCAACCTCCCCCGGTGCCCGAGCGGTTCGGGGCGCCGCGCTCAGCGGCGCCGGTCCTTGCCCGTGCGGGGCGCGTCCTCGGGCAGATCGGCTTCGATCTGCTCCTTCCGGACCTTGCCGGTCACGGTCTCCTGCTCGACGTGCTCCTCCGTGGTCAGCCGCACCCGCTCCACGGGCACCGCCTCGGTGTGCACCACCGGGCGGTCCTCGTGCAGGACGACCTCGTGCTCCGCCTCGGTAACCGGCCGGCCGGCGAGCGCGGAGTCCCGGTTGGCATCGGTGATCGGCTCGCGTTCGATCCGGGCCTCCTCGTGCCGCACCGGCACGGTCTGCTGCTGCTCCTCCTCCACCACGTACTTGCGCAGGCGGGCGCGACCGCTCTCGTGCCGCTCCGTCCCGACGGTCATCCGCTCCTCGGAGCGGGTCATCGCGTCGTCGTGAGCCGTGCCGGGGTGACCGGGCTCCCGGCCGGTGGCCGCCGACGTCCGCGCCTCGGTTCCCGCGGCGCCCGCCGCCGCCCCGGCGGCGGTCTGGTTCCCGGAATGGGCCCACCCGCCGTCACCGGGCTGGTTGGCGCGCTCCCAAGCACCGTCCCAGGCGATCCCGTAGTGCTCGTAGAGGCGCTGCTCCTCCTTCGCCGAGAGGTGGTGGCCGCCCTCGACGTCGACGTTCGGCGCGTCCTTGACCGTCGCCTTGGGGTAGGGCACCTCGAGGTGGTCGTCGACGATCGTGGCGTCGCGGATCGGCACGAACGACTCGCTCGACCCGAACCACCCGGTCTTGACGCTCACCCACTCCGGCTTGCCGGTCGTGTCGTCGAGGAAGAGATGATCGGCCTTACCGATGCGGTTGCCCTCGGCGTCGTGCACCGGATGGTCGAGAACGGAACGGATCTGCTGTTCGGTGATCATGGATTACGCCTCCTCCGTAGTCGGATCCGAGGAGCGCCTTGACGAGGGGGGCCGGGGCGAAACGGCTTTCTCCTGACGTTCGCTCACTGTCACCCGCCTCCTGAATCCGCTTGCGCCCGCAGCTCGGACGAGGTCCGCGCGTGTCGGTGACACAGGGTGCCGGTGGTGGCGGGAGGCCCTCGAGAGGGGCCCCCGGACGGGTGCTTACCGCCGACCGGCCGGCACGGTGGGTGGTCGCGGACCGGCGGCGGCCGGCAGCTGTGGACGCGCCGGTTCACCCGATCGGCTCAGCGGCGCCGTCGGAGCCGCTCAAGTGCGTCGGCGGCATCCTCGGGAGTCCATGGCTGCAGGTCTGCGGACGCTTGCCCCGGTGGCTGTCAGTGGTCCTGGTTAGGGTGACGATCATGAGTCTGTCAGCAGTAATGATCACGATGGATTGTGCGGAACCGCAGGAGCTGGCCCAGTGGTGGGCCGGTGCGGTGGGAGGCGAGATCGCCGAGGACCACGGCGACTTCGTCATCGTCAGGGCGCAGCCGCTGGCACTGGGCTTCCAGCGGGTGAGCGAGGAGCGGCAAGGCAAGAACCGTGTGCACGTCGACTTCGCCGTCGCGCCCGGCACGGGACTGGCCGAGGAGGTGGAGCGGCTGGTCGCTCTGGGTGCGAGCGTCGTGGGCGAGCACAGCGTTCCAGGTCTCACCTGGATCGTGCTGCAGGACCCGGCCGGCAACGAGTTCTGCGTCCACTGAGGACCGGAGCGTTTCGGCCGTGCTGGTGGCCGCCCCGCGTCGACGGCGGCCACCAGCACGGCCGCATGTCCGGTCCACCGCAGGCGTCTGCGGGGCGAAGCACGGCACGGCGAACCGCCTGCCGCTCCGTGGGCGACGACCGCTCCCGTACGCAGAAGGGGCACGTTCAGGAGGAGGACAGCGACGGAAGGACGACTCAGGCGGCGGACGGCTCGATCTCCCCCGCGAAGACGATGAACTGGTCGATGAGGTTCCGCCGCAGATGGACGACGTCCGTTCCCGCGAGGCGGGGCCCTCCCTCCGGCGCGGTGAAGACCCACTGGTACCGGGCCCATTCGTCGGGCATGTCCACCGCCGAGCAGCGCACCATCGTGCCGGGCCCCGCCGGGTGGCGCCGGAGGTCGAGCACGAACCGCTCGACCGCCGCGATCCCTTCGCTGCGACCCAACGGTCCCCAGAAGACCACGTCCGAGGTCAGGGCCTGGGAGAGCAGGCCAATCACGTAGCTGTCGTCCGAGGCGTTGAACGCGGAGATGAACGTGTCGATCGCGAAGCGTGCCGTCTCTTCCTGCATGCCCCAGTCATACCACCCGCTTCGCGTGCACTCCGCCTGCGAGCCGCCGTGGGCCGGCCCGTCCGCGCCTGGCGCGGTCGGGGTGGTGGAGGAGGCTCACCATCATGGAGCGCGAACACCGCACGCGCGCCCGCATGTTGAGGTGATCACGGTCAGTCACGCGTAGCATGGCAGAAGTCCGTTCGCTCCCAGTTCGTCCGGCGGAGAGGAAGAGTCATGCGCAAGACCCTGATGGTGACGGCGGTTGCCGTGATGGCGGCCATCGGTTCCACCGCCCCGGCCCAAGCGACCGTGACCAGCGTGGACATGCCCTTCGGGATGAACTACGGCAACAGCACCACCTCCGGAACGATTCACTTCACCGACGGGTACTCCGCCAGCGTGTCCGGCGCCGTCCACGCGGCGAGCGGCTCCCGCATGGTCTGCGCCTGGGGGGCGAACGGCGATGTGACGACCACCGCCATCTGCAGCCCCTGGGCGAACGTGGGCGGCCCGAACAGGGCCTTCAGCGGATCGCTGCAGATCGCGCTGTCGGGCGGCGTCCAGCGGGTCTACATCGCGATGTACGACGAGAACGTCACACCGCTGGCCGAGGAGTTCTGCACCCGTAGCGGCTGCACGCGGCTGTACTGAGCCGACGCCCCCCACGACTGCGGCGGACGTGAGTGGGGATCCCACGGCTTCCCGATCCTGTCGCGTTCCCTTCGAACCCGGATCGACGGCTACGACACCGCCGGCACCGCCCTCTGACACCGGAGCGCGACAGCGGCGGGGCCCGCGCCGTTCGGTACGGGGCCGTGCCGCTGCGGCGCCCGGCCGGTGACGGCCCGGTGTGCGAGGCTCGGGTGCCGCGCGTGCCTCATGCGTGACTTCCGGGAACCGGCCCGGGGCTCCGTGCTGGAATGGTGGCGACTGAAGGTTCGTCGAATGGTGAGGGAGAGTGCATCGTGAACGCGCCGATCCGGTGGGGCAGTGAGGATCCCGGTCCGTTCTTCCACGGCACGAAGGCCGAGGTGGCGGTCGGCGCCTTGTTGGAGCCCGGGTACGGCTCCAACTACGGCAAGGGCGCCACGGCGAACTTCGTCTATCTGACCGCCACGCTCAACGCCGCCGTCTGGGGAGCCGAACTGGCTGCGGGGACGGGCCCCGAGCGGATCTACCTGGTCGAACCGACCGGACCGTTCGAGGACGACCCGAACCTCACCGACAAGAGGTTCCCCGGCAACCCGACCCGCTCCTACCGCACCCGCGAACCCCTGCGCGTCCTCGCGGAGCTCCGGAACTGGCAGGGCCACTCCCCCGCAGAGCTGCAGCACATGCGCGACCACCTCGAAGCGCTGAAGGCCCAGGGCGTGGAGGCCATCAACGACTGAACCCGCCGGTGCGGGCCCGGCGCTCGGGGCCCGGCGGCGGGCTCCGGGAGGCCGGGACGATCAGGTACGCGGCTGCGGGCGCCGTGCGCGGACGCGGCGCGCGTACCCCGCCGTCACCGCCGCGGGGACGCCGGCGAGGAGGAGGGAGAGCCCCACCGGGAGCACCCCCGTCCACAGCGTCGGCGCGACGTACGCGGTGCCGGACGTGCCGTCGACCAGCCGCGCGCGGACCGGTCGCGCGCGGATGTCACCCTCCACGGTGACGTCGGACGGCGAGCCGCCGCCGTCCGGGGTGAAGGTCCCCGAGCAGGAGGTCGACGCTCCCGCGTCGACCACGGTGTTGTCGTACGTCCGGCAGTCGACCTGGGTCACGGTCCCGGGCTCGCCCCACAGCGCCGCCCGCGGCTCTCCGGTGAAGTTCGTCAGCACGACGTAGGCCAGGAGCAGCCCGACCAGGCAGGCCAGCGCCAGCCACGGCGCGGGTCCGACCTGCTCCGGCCGCGCGTCCGGAACGTCCCCGCCCTCACTCATCCCCACCCCCGGATCGCCGACGGACCTCCATGGTGACCGCTGCGGAACACCCGCGGAAGCCCCCGCACGCGCCACGGCCCGCTCAGCCGGCCACGTCCGTCCAGCGTCGTGGCCGGCCCCCGGCCGATGTCGTCCTCGGCCTCCGGACGCGGCCGGACCGGCGGAGCTCCTCCGCGGACGACCGGCCCGCACCGGACGGCACCGGACGGCCCCGCAGCCACCCCGGCACACTCTTCCTGTGCTGCCTCGGGGGTTGGGGGCAGCACGCGGTGATTGGCCGGAGCGCCAGCGGTCTCCGCTCCAACGGGCCATCAGGCCAATGATGTTCACGGTGTAGGCGCCCGGCTCGAAGGGAGCGTCCTGCCAGCCGGCCGCTTCGTCGTGGACCTGGAGGCCGCCCTTGCCGGGCTGCCCACTCGGGTATGACGGCCTTGGCGCTCGTACCTCCCCGGGAGCGGGGAGGTACGAGCGCCTGGTCGGGACCGCGGTCGCTCACGCGCTCGGGGCGAGGGTTTCGTCGAGCCAGTCGTAGATCCGCGCCTGGGTCAGGCGCATGGCACCGGGGTGGCAGTGCGCGCCGGCGCCCTCCTCCGCCATCAGCATCCGCACGCCCGAAGGCCGCGCCCTGGTGCGCGCCGTCGTCCTCTCCATGCCCCACACCACCCGCACCCAGGACGAACGCGCCCAGCACTTCCGGCGCCGCATGCACTCCATCGAACAGATCCGCCGACGCGCCCTCTCCCGCGGCGAGGACCCGCCGCCCCTGGAACAGATCCTCGACCAACTCGTCGCCCCCTTCTACCTCCGCGCGATCTTCGGCATCGACCCGCCCGCCACCGGCTACCCCGAACACCTCGTCCACCGGCTCCTCGGCGACGAACGGCACACCCCCGCCACCACCCACCACCACCCCGGAGACAGCGACTGACCCCCGTCGTCACCACGACCGACGCACGGAACCACCAGGAGACGGCGACCGCCCGGCCGGCGGGGGTCGGCCGCCGACGGGGCGGCCGCAGGGGCGCGGTCGGGTGTACTCCCCACGGCCCGGCGCGACGCCTCCCGGCCCGGTCGGGCGGTGTCCGCTCGGGCGACCGGTACGTCCCGGTCGGGCCCGGGCGCGAGGTCGCGTGCGGTCAGCGGGCGGACCAGACCGGACAGTCGGCCGTGTGGCGGGTCAGCACAACCACGGTCCCGCCGTCCGTGATCTTCCGCTCCCGCGAGACCGTGCAGCACACCGCCGGCGTCGGAGGCGTCGCCCGGACGATGACAGGAAGCTCGTCCCGGTCCGGCAGCGCGGTACGCGGCCACGCCGGCTCGACGACCGGCCGCGCGGGGCGAGGAGCAGGAGGCCGACGGCGGGCCTGCTCGATGGGCACCCCGAGGGCTCGGGCGCGTGCGTGAAGGCGACGACGGTCGCGGCGTTCGGACATGGTGACACCCTGCCTCCTCCCACCCCCTCCGCGCCAACGGCCCACCGACCACGGCGGGCCTCGAGCTCCGCCCGGTCGTGGTCGGCCGGGAGCGGCCCGCGCGGCGATGCAGCAGCCGCGCGGTCCGCCCGAAAGAGGTCGTGCCCGACCCCTCAGGGGTTCGTGTCCGTGTCGAGCGGCGGCCGGCAACGGCGGCGGGTTCAGGGGCGGGCCGCGGTGGCGAGTTCGGCCAGGTCGACCTCCACGCGTGTGTCGTGCTTGTCGGCCAGCCAGCGGTCGATGTCCAGCAGCCACCACCGGCGCACGTGCACCACGTAGAAGCGGCGCGGTCCGGCACCGGTGAAGTCCGACTCCGGGAGGAGCCAGGCCGCGCGGACCTCCGGGTCGGGATGGTTCAGCTCGTAGTACAGCTGTCGGTGCCGCGGGACCTCGGGCGCCGGCACCGCCTCGCAGTGCCCGGTGAACTGCGCGCCGTCCAGACCGAATCCGGGGGTGCCGAGCAGGTGGACCGAGCCGGCGATGTCGGGCCGGGCGTCGATGTTGCGGGAGTGGCGGGCCCGGTGGAGGGAGTAGTAGAGCAGCCGGAGCGGGTCACGGAGGGCGACGAAGTTCACGGTGGAGGCCCAGGGGCCGTCCTCCCCGACGGTGGCGAGGGTGGTGAAGCGTCCGTGGTCCAGGAGGTGCGTGCTGCGGGCGACGTGGTCGGCGTACGGGGAGCCCGTGGTCACGGCGGTCACCCCGTCCGCGGGGCGCGGCGGACACCCATCGCGACCGGCGGGTCGTTGAGCAGGGCGGCTTCGGCGAGGCGCCACCAGTGGGTCTGCTCGGTGCGGCGCTTCTCCCAGGCGGAGTCGCCGCCGCGGGCCGAGACCTGTCGGCGGTAGGTGCCCCAGGCGGCCTCGTCGGCGAAGGTGACGAGGTGTTCGAGGGCGTGGACGTGGGTGCCGACGGTCCGCAGGTACCAGCTCGTGGCCAGCACGGTGTCGAGTCCTTCGTAGAACCACTTCTCGCGTTCGGCGGCCCAGGCCCAGAACCCGGCCGGGTCCGCCTCGGCGGCCTCCGTCAGTTCGAGCCGGTAGTGGAGGTAGAGCATGATCGTTCCCTTCTCTGGATCACGGTCCTCGGGTCACGGTCCTCGGGTCACGGTCCTCGGGTCCCGGCCGTCGGGTCACGGTCCTCGGGTCCCGGCCGTCGGGTCACGGTCCTCGGGTCCCGGCCGTCGGGTCAGGACAGCGGTGAGTCCCAGCAGGCCCACTCCGGCCCCATGGCCAGGGGGTGGGTCCGGGCCAGCTCCCGCCAGCGCCCGGCGGCGGTGATGTTGTGCTCGCGCTGACGGGCGGGGGTGCAGACGGCGCCGTGCAGCGGGAGGACCACGGCGGCGAGGGGGGTGAGGCGGGCACCGCGGCGCACCTTGAGGTCCCACGCGGAGATCGCCGTCCGGTAGCGCCGGAACCCGCACTCCGCGGCGTAGTCGAGCGGTGCGTGGTAGGTCAGCAGGAAGTACGCGTTCCTGGGAGCGGTGCTCGCGTAGTCGTAGCCGTAGTAGCGGGCGTACAGCCGGTCCCCGTGCTCGTAGCAGAGGGTCGCGGCCACCAGGTCGGTGCCGCGCAGGCCCAGGAACGCCACGGCGTCGTCGAGCAGCCCGGTGGCGCGCTGGGCGTTCAGGGCGTCGAGCACCGCCCGCGGCCCTCCGGAGCTGCCGTGGCGGGCCCGGTTCTGGGCGATCAGGTACGCGATGCGGGCGACGACGTCCTCGGTGGGCCGGACGGTCGTGATGACCGTTCCGGAGCGCTGGAAGGCACGCATCTCGCTCCTGCGCCGGGTCCGGCTGTGCTGGTCGGCACGGGCCGTCAGCTCTCCGGCACCGCCCGGCGGTACGGGCAGGTACGTGTCGGCCGAGTGCAGCAGCGCGCGGGCCCGGGGGTGGGCCGCCGCCAGCTCCAGGGCGTCGTCGCCCGCGAGGTAGGCCATCACGACGCCGTCCGCACCCCGGTCGGCGGCGAGGTCCAGCGCCCGGTTGAGGAGCGCCCGCAGGACGGGGCGCCGCCGCGGTCCTCGGACGCACACCAGCTCGTTGTAGACCGCGCGCCGGGTGCCGAGCCAGAGGTGGTCGCCGCGGCCGGCGGCGATGCCGGGCAGGATGCCGGGCAGGGAGAACATCGCGTCGTCGCCGCCCTCGCCGGGCCAGGTCGGCAGCGCGCCGAGCAGGACGCCGTCCACGGAGGCGGTGATGACCGGGTCTCCGCCGGAGGCCAGGTGGGTGGAGCGCACCCAGCGGTGACTGCCGTAGAAGTTGTCGGCCCCGACCAGGCGGTCCCAGGCGGCGGGGTCGACGCCGTGGGCGTCGGGGAGGACCTGGGTGCCGATCGCCCCCGCGGTCTGCGTGCGGAGCACGTTCACGGGGCGGACGGACCCTTCACGCACGTGATCAGCGCGGCGTGCGGCGAGCGCAGATACGGCTCCCAGAAGCTCGCGCCGTGCTCACGCATCCCCTCTTCCGAGACCTGGAACGGGGGCCAGCCGATGTCGGTGAAGCCCGCCTCGGTCAGCGCCTCCTCCAACGCCCGGCGGCTCCAGTAGCGGGCCGTGATCGTCTCCTGGTAGGGGCCGAACTCCAGCTCCAGGGTCACCTTCGAGGCGTCGAACCGCGGCTCGGCGTCGAACAGCCGCAGCCCGTAACGCCGGTAGTACTCGCGCCTGCCGTCGTAGTCGGGGTTGACCGGCAGGGTGACGAACCTGCCGCCCGGCTTCAGGGCCCGCGCCGCCAGCCCGCACAGCTCCACGAGTTCCGCGTACTGCTCGGCGTAGGGCAGGACGTAGACGCCGAGCACGGCGTCGAAGGTCCCCTCGAGGCCGGACGGCAGGGTCTGGACGTACTCGATGGCGCGGTGGTCCGCGGGCTCCTGGGCCCGCGCGTAGGAGAGCATGCCCTCCGAAACGTCCTGACCCACCACCAGGTCGGCCCCCCGTGCCTTCAGCAGGCGCGCGTAGAGGCCCGTACCGCACCCGATGTCCAGCACGCGTGCGCCCCGGACGCGGCCCAGGGCCGCCAGGACGCTGGGGGATTCCAGGTCCTTCCGCCACGGCAGGGCGAACATGTCCTCGTACATCTGCGCCAGGCCGTCGAATTGACTGCTCATGTCGCCTCATTGTTTCTTGGTCCGTGCTGTTGATCGGGCATGCCTCGGCAGGGACCGGTGGGCGGGTGTGCCCTGGCCTGGCCCGTTCCGAGCGCATGGGGGGCCGCCACGAGGTGGCGGGCATGGGGATGATCTACCGGGGAGAGTCCGTGGGCGGGGCTTGATCCGTCACCGCCGGACGACTGCGACTCTCGGGCTAGAGGTTATTCCCGGGCGGGGAAATATGGCCAGACCCGTGACCCGGATATTTGTCATTCATACAATATGCTCGGAATTTCCCACGAGGTCGGTTCAGAAACTCTCACCACCCCGGAACCGTCCCGTCCCGGCCGTCACCCCCGCCCGGACGGCCGCCGACGGATCGGTACTGTGGCCGAACACCCCGTCGAGAGGCTCCCTCCCCCCATGGCCAAGAACGCAGCCGAACCACGTACCGCGGCCCGCCGGCCCCTGCTGCAGTTGACCGGCGTCAGCCGCTCGTACGGCGAGCGGGAGGTGCTCCACCCCGTGAGCCTCTCGCTCGCCGCCGGAGAGTGCGTGGCGCTGCTCGGACACAACGGGTCGGGCAAGTCGACCCTGCTCAGGGTCGCGGCCGGACGCGACACCCCCAGCAAGGGAACCGTGGTCTTCGACGGCATCCCGATGGACGAGAACGACCCCCGGGTCCGGGCCCGGGTCGCGGTGGTCGGCGACACCGTCGCCTGCTACCCCGACCTGACCGTCCGCGAGCACCTGCTGCTGGTCGCGGTCGCGCACGGGGTCGCCGACGCGCCCGACTGGGTCTCCCGGGTGCTGGAGGACCGGATGCTCACGGAACGGGCCGACGCGCTGCCCTCCGCGCTCTCCTCCGGACAGCTGCAGGCCCTGCTCCTGGCCTGCGCGCTGGTGCGCCCGCGCGACCTCCTGCTGCTGGACGAGCCCGAGCAGCGACTCGACCCGGACGCGCGCCGGCACCTCGCCGACCTGCTGAAGGCCGAACTGGCCGACGGCGTCGCGGTGCTGCTGGTCACCCACCACACCGACCTGGCCCTGGACGTGGCCGACCGCGTGGTGGTTCTGGAGGACGGCAGGATCCTCAAGCAGGGCGCCACCCGCAAGGTGCTGGCGCCGGAACTCGCGGCCCGCGCCGCCGCGGGCTCGGCGGGTGCCCGGTGACCGTCACCCCTCCCCCGAAAGCCGATCCCGCCGCCGACGCCCGGGCGGAGGACGATCCGACCGCCGACGGCTGGACGGACGACGATCCGACCGCCGACGACTGGACGGAGGACGACGACTGGACCGACGAGACGCTCGCCCTGCTCCGCACCCTGCGCGCCCCCCACCGGCGCAACCGGGCCAAGGCGATCGGCTTCGCCGTCTACTGCGTGGTGCTCCTCCTGATCGTCTGGGGCGCCGTGCCCAGCCTCGGCCTGTTCCTGCAGGCGTCCATGGGCGCCGACTACACCGGCCACGGCGGCGATCTGCTCGCCGCGATGCCCGCCGGTATCACCGCGATCGGGCTCGCCACCTTCCTCCTGCTGGTCCGGGACGGACTGTGGCGGGGTCCGGTGGTGCCGCCCCGGGCGGCGGCCGACTGGCTGCTGATCCACCCCGTCCGGCCGCGCCCGGTGCTCCGGCCGTGGTTCTGGCTGTCCTGCGCCGTGGCCGCGTTCCCCGGTCTGGTGGCGGCGGTCGGCGGCATGGTCGCGCTCGGGCTCACCGTCCGGACCGGCCTGCCGGCCGCGCTCGGCTGGTGCCTGCTCGGGGGCCTCTGCGTACCGCTCCTGGCCACCTGCGCCGCGCTGGTGGTGGAGCGCGGCGACCGCGCGGCCCGCTGGGTGCGCCGGCTCACTCCGTACCTGACCCTGTTGATCGTCGCCCTGGCGGGGCAGAGCGTACTGGCCGTCACCGGCCACCCGGTGCGCTGGCTGGAGCTGGTCGAGATGTGGTCGGGGCCGTGGGGCTGGGCCGCGATCGCCGCGCTGGCGCCGACCCCGGCCGCCGTGGCGGGCGGCTGGGTCGCCGCCGCGCTGCTGCTGGTGTCGACCGGTGCCGCCCTGGTGTTCGCCGACCGGGCCGCCTCGACGGTCCCGCTGGCCCGGCTGCGGGAGCGGGCCCGGACCGCCGCCGGGGTGCTGGCCGCGCTCCGGACCGTCGAGCTGCGCAGCGCGCGGCTGGCGGTGAACAGCGCCAACGGCAGTGCCCGGCAACGCCGGATCCGGCTGCCCGCGCCCCGGCGGGCCTGGCTGGTGGTGCCGTGGCGGGACACCCTCGCCCTGCTCCGCTCCCCCGCCCGGCCGGGTCGCGCGGTGGTCCTGGCGGTGCCCGCGCTGTTCTGCGCCGTCCTCGCGCACGGCGCCACCGGCGGACTGTCCTGGCTGGCCACCGCCGTCGCGCTGACGTTCGGCTACCTGGCCGTCGCGCAGTTCCTGGAGCCCGCCCGGATCGAGACGGACGACGTCCGGCGGGCCTCCTGGTCGCCGTACCCGTTCGCCGCGCTGATGCTGCGTCATGCCGCCGTTCCGACGCTGGCCGGGATCCTGCTGGGGCTGGCCTGCGCCGGGGCGCTGCTGGCGGCGGGCGCGGGCCCGGCGGCCTGGCTCGCACCGGCCGCCGCGCCTCCGCTGGTCGCTGCGGGGCTGGTGAACGCCTGTCGCGGGGTGCTGCGCAAGGACCTGCTGTTCTCCCCGGCCCCGGCCTCGGCCCCGGGCACCGGCGGTGGGACGGGCCCGCTGCTGTTCGCCGTCTGGTACGCGGCCGGGCCCGCCGTGGGTGTGGCGGCACTGACGCCGATGTTCTCCTCGGCGCTGCGCGGCGGGGCGCTCGTGCCGGTCGGCAAGGCCTGCCTGATGGCGGTGGTGGTCGCGGCCCTGCTGCTGCGCTGGGCCCGGGCCAGGGCGGCGAAGATGAGCAGGGCCCGGCCCGGGGAGAGCACTCCCTAGACCCGCACCGTGCGGCTCGTCGATCCGCACGCTCCGGCGCAGCGCCGCTCTCCTCCAGGGCGCGCCGCCCGGCCCGGCCCGCACGCATCCGGGTCGGGCCGGGTCAGGGCTGCGGGCCGATCCGGGTGCCGCCGTCCAGCACACCCTCCACCCGGACGTTCGCCCGGGCCGGGCGTTCCACGGCCAGGGTGTGGTCCGGAACCGGCCGGTCGACGGACCAGTCCGGGCCCTTGACGGTGAGTCGGGCGACCCGTCGGCTGCCCGCCGCCAGCAGGAACTCGGTGCCCTGCGGGGAACGCCACCAGGCCCAGCCGACGGTGTCCTGCTCGAACCGGCTGCACGACCGGCCAGGACCGCCGCCGGTGCGCTGCGGCCCCGGCGCGGTGGGCAGCAGAACGGCGGTGGCGGCACTGCCGCCGCCGTTCCAACGGTCGGCCCGCAGGCAGACCCAGGACGCCGAGCCCGCGTTCTGCGGCAGCGGCTGCACCGCGAACGCCCACAGGTTGAGCTGCTTGACACCGGGAGTGCCGTCCGGGGCCGCGCAGCCCGCCCGGGCCCAGGCCTGCAGCGCGTCCGGGCCGGTCGCCTCGCGCGGCGCCCGTGCCGGCTGGTTGCGGTCCGGGGGCGGCGTGTAGGTGAGGTGGGCGGGGACGAGCCCGCCGAGGTCGGCCAGCAGGAAGGCGTGCTTCTCCGCGATGACGGGCGAGGAGCGGAGCTGGAGCACGGTGGCTCCCCGGCAGTCCGTCAGTACGCCGCCCGGCGCCGCGGGGGTGAGGCCCTCGGGATGGTCCAGGGGTCGGGCGGGGGTGTCGGGCCGGTCGATCCGGCGGGTCTCGGCGCCCTCCACCCAGGGGGCCAGCAGGTAGCGCACGGAGGTGCCCTCGCGGTGCAGCACCACCGCTCCGGCCGTCGTCACGTCCGAGTCGTCGGCCCGGGCGAGGTCGAGGCCGCCGCCGGGTCCGTCGGTGTAGCGGGCCAGCCGCTGCCCGTCGTACAGCAGGACCACGGCGGCACCGTCCACCGTGCCGGCGTAGAGCAGCCGTGGCGGGGCGACCGGCGGCGCGGCGTCCGTGCCCGGTTCGGCGCGGGTCTGCGGGCCGGGGCGTTCCCAGGCGGTCAGCGCGCGGCCGAGCAGTGCGGCGTCCTCGCGGCGGTCGCCGCGGGCCGGCCAGGCGGTGAAGTCAACTCGCGCGGTGTGCTGCCAGAGGTCCGCGGGTGCGCGAACCAGGCGCGCCGGATCGGCCCCGGCGTCCATGGGCGGAGCGGGCGCCGGCCCGGGGGTGGAGGCGGCCGGGCCGGTGCCGGCGAGCGCGACGGTGGTGGCGGTGAGACCCAGCGCGCCGACCAGCAGCGCCGCGGTGAGTGCCCGGCGGCGACTCAGCAGGTCGGTCGGCTGGACCCGGACGGCGCACGGGTCGAAGGCGGACAGGTCCGGTGCCGTCCCCGCGCCGACACCACCCGCCGCGTCGAGCGCCTGCCGGGCCTGCGCGACCCCGGCGCGCCGCAGGACCTCGGCGGCCTCCGCGGCGGTCAGGTCCTCCACGGCGCGCAGCGCGAACGCGGCCCGGGCGGGTGCGTCGAGCGCCGCGAGCGCGTGCTCCAGCGCGGTGTCCTGCTCGCCGCCGTGCGGGGTGAACAGCCGCAGGCCCCAGACCCGCGGCGCCAGCACCCGACGGGCCGGGCGGGGGCGCAGCACCTCGCGCAGCACCCGCAGGCGCAGGGCGGCGTAGACGGGGTCCTCGTCGGCCGGCGCCGGGTCGGCCCCGCGGGTCCGGCGGGTCCAGCGGGTGGGCAGGGCCCGCTGGACGGCCGTGTGCGCGGCGAGGACGCGGCTGTGCCGGTCGCGGTCCGCGGGCAGCGCGAGGTACGCCAGCCGGACCAGCCTGCGGTAGTGGCGCACCAGGGCGGCCTCGGCCTGGAGCACCGGGCGCGCGGCGGCTCCCGGCGCGGGAGCCGCCAAGTCCACCGTCCGTTCTGCCAACGGGCCCTCCCCGGATTCGTCCGTGCTGTCGTCGCGGACGGTCCAACGAGTCGATCATGTGATGGTTGCGCCGTCCGGGGGATCGGCCGCCGTCACCCCGCGGTCCACCGCACGTCCAAGCGACAGCACTCCAGCACCTCACCCGCCCGCGACGAGCCCCTGTCGGGCCAGGAATCCTCGGGTCGCCCGCACCAAGGACGGCGGCAGATCGGTCAGCCCCGAGACGATCACGCCCAGCTCCCGGCCGAGCTCGGGCCACGCGTTCCACACCGCTGGGCTTCTGGTCACAACGGCGGACAGCAGATCGCCCTCGTACATGTCGCCCTCGGCCATCGGGTCGTCGCACAGCACCTCCAGCGCAAGCGGCAGGAGATGGGCGAGTCCCTGGTTCTGCCCGATCAACAGGCGCATGTCCTCGACAGTCAGCTCGCCGATCGGCCGACGCCGAAGGGCATGCACCGTCGCAGCAAGGCGGCTCGCATCCGCCGGCGCGGGCGGCCAACAGTCGCGCTCGAGCTCCTCCAGAGAGCGGCCGCGGTCGACGAGTCGAGTCACCGATCGATCGTCCCACGCCGCCGATCTCGAACGCGGCCTGGGCCACCCGCCCGGCGGCGGCAGGTGAAGTCGACAGGTGATCTCGACTGATGGCCGGACGACTTCGATCACGTGCGTTCCCCGGGCATTGACGTGACGCACTTCACTCCCCTACGACGTAAATCTCCCTGTCCGGCAGTCGATCCGCTCAGCCGACCAGTGCCTCGGTGATCTGGCGGGTGGTCTGCGCGGCGACCCGGGGGTTGACGGCGGCGTAGGACGTGTAGGCGTTCAGGCCCGTGGCCAGCGCCCAGCCGCGACCCCGGGCCCAGGTGGCGTCGTCGACGCCGAGCGCGGCGCGGAAGGCGGCCCGGCTCCCGGCGGACATCAGGGTGAAGGCGATGGTCAGGTCGCAGGCCGGGTCGCCGATGCCGAGCCCGCCGAAGTCGATGACCGCGCTGAGGCGGCCGTCGACCGTCAGCAGGTTGCCGGTGTGGAAGTCGCCGTGGAACCAGACCGGAGCGCGGTCCCAGGCGGGGGCGTCCAGCGCCGCGTCCCACACCTCGGTCAGGGCCGCGGCGTCGAACACGCCGTCGACCTCAGCGATCGCGGCCCGCGTCGCGCGGTCCCGGTCGGCCAGTGGTCGACCGGCGAGGTCCAGGTGCGCGTCCCCGACCGGGACGTCCTCGGGAACGAAGGCGTGAAGGGCGGTGAGGAACTCCGCCAACCGGACGGCAGCCCGGGACGAGTCGGCCAAGGCCTCGGACGTCGCCACCTGGCCGTCCAGCCAGCGGGACACCGCCCACGGCCACGGATAGCCGAAGTCGGGCTCCCCCACCCCCACCGGTACCGGGACGGCCAACGGCAGGTGCGGGGCGAGCCGGGGAAGCCACTCGGACTCCTTCGCGGCCTGCCCGATCGCCCCCGCATGGCGGGGCAGCCGGACGGACAGGTCCTCACCCAGGCGGTAGATCATATGGTCGGAACCCGCGGGGTCGAGCAGTTCGAGAGGCAGCGCGGCCCACTGGGGGAACTGACTGTCGACCAGACGCCTGGCCAGCACCGCATCGATCGCGGGCCGGGGGTCCGCGGTCCTCGCTGGCGGCAAGAGCAACTCCTCCGGTGGGCCCGCTCCGTGCGGCGGGCGGTCGAAGCCATCACAGTGCCTCCTGGGCCCGTGTGTCGACCGGTTTTCCCCCGCGGCCGTCCTCCGCCGCCGCCGGCTGAAGCCTGGGGGCCCGCCGACACTTCGGGTGACGGCCGCGGTGCGCGTCTCCCGGAGGGGCCCGCCGCCGCATGAGTGCCCCGTGAGCGGGCACAAGCGCTCCGTGAGCGAGACAGCAGCGCGGTGCACGCCCGTCGCACCGGACGGCCGCCTGGGACCGGCCGCCGAGCACCCCGGGCTCAGCGACCCCCACTACCTGCGACGGCGCCAGGCCGTCGCGGCCCCGGCCCTCGGCCACCGGGTCGGCGATCCCGCACCGCGGGTGGACTACACGGCGGCCGAGGAACACACCTGGCGCACTGTGCACCGGGCGCTGTGGAGCGCCCAGCGCGAGCACGCCTGCCGCGCCGTCCTCGACGTCCGCGACCAGGCTCCGCTCCCCGGCGACCGCATCCCCCAGCACACCGAGGTCGGGGCGCGGCTGCGCCGGCTGACGGGCTTCGACCTCACGCTCGCGGGAGGTGTGGTCCCCAACAAGCGGTTCCTCGGCTCGATGGCGGACGGCTACTTCCACGCCGTGCAGTTCGTCCGCCATCCCGCCGTGCCGCTGTTCACCCCCGAACCCGACGTCATCCACGACATCCTCGGCCACGGGATCCACCTGTCCAGCCCCGTCCTCGCCGACGTCTACCGCCTGATCGGACGGGCCGCCTCCCGTCTCGACGACCCGGACGTCCTGCAGATGATCAGCGACGTCTACTGGTTCACCCTGGAGTACGGGGTCCTGGACGAAGGCGGCGTGCCCAAGGCCTACGGTGCGGCCCTGCTGTCCTCCTACGGCGAGCTCCGGCGTCTGGGCCTCGCCCGGATCCGCGCCCTGGACATCGAAGGGATGCTGTCCACCGGGTACGACATCTCCGGTTACCAACCGGTGCTCTTCAGCGCCCGCTGCCTGCACGAGACCACCGACACCCTGGCCGGCTTCCTGGAGGACCTCGACGAGGACAGCGCGGTGCGCTTCGGCCGCGTCCCGCCGGCTTGAAACGCATCGCCACACTCCGGAACACCGCTCCGGGCAGCCGTCCGTCCTCGCCGCCCTACGGGTTCCGGATCGCGTTCACGAGGCCGGCGACGAGCGCTGCCCGCCCGGCCATGGCGTCGACCACCAGGTACTCGTGGTCGGCGTGCGCCCCGCCGCCGACCGCCCCCAGGCCGTCGAGCGTCGGCACGCCGAGAGCGGCCGTGAAGTTGCCGTCGCTTCCGCCCCCGACCACCGTGCCCTCGAGGCCGGGAAGGAGCCGCCGCGCCGTCTCGAAGAGCTCGGCCGAGGCGCTCTCCGGCATCGGGGGCCGGGTGACGGCTCCTTCGACCGAGATCCTCGCCCCGTCGAGGTGCGGGGCCAGCGAGGCGAACGCGGCTTCGACGCGGTCCTTCTCGTCGGACGACGTGACACGGACGTCGACGAGGATCGTCGCCCCGGCGGGCACGACGTTGTCCGTCGTGCCCGCCGAGGCGACGGTGGGGACGACGGTCGTACCGAGGTCGGGGCGCCCGAGTGCCGCGATGTGCAGCACCTGGTGCGCCGCCTCGACCAGGGCGTTGACGCCGGCTTCGGGCTCGAGGCCGGCGTGCGCGGCCCGGCCGGTGACGGTGACTTCGAACGTGCCGCATCCCTTGCGCCCCGTCTTCACGGCCCCGCCCTCGGCCGCGCCCTCGAAGACGAGCACGGCCCCGCAGGCAAGGGCTCGTTCCTCGATGAGCGCCCGCGAGGCACGGGAGCCGACCTCCTCGTCGGAGGTCACCAGGATCTCCACGCCCGACCGGTCCTCGAGCAGTGCCACCCCGTGCACGGCCTGCACGAGGCCGCCCAGCATGTCGAAGACCCCGGGGCCGGTGGCGTGCCCGTCCCGGACCGTGAAAGGTCGGCGTTCGAGAGTGCCGAGCGGGAACACCGTGTCGTGGTGCCCGAGGATCAGTACCTCGGGGTCGCCACCGGCGGACCAGTGGACGTGCGGCCCGGCATCGCTCTCGACGAGGACGGCCTGCCCGCCCAGGCGGTTCTCGATCACACCGGCGACGGCCTTGGCCGATGCGGTCAGGGCCTCGATGTCACGCGACGGGGACTCGACTTCGACGAGTGTCCTCAGGTCCTCGATCATCGCGTCGACACTCACCGGGCCGGTCTTGTGGATCGTCATACCGCCACAGTAGGCGAGCCCGCCGTACTGGACGCAGGGGCACCGGCCCCGGTGCGCGCGGCGGGGCCGCGACGGGTCGATTCCCGTCACGGCCCCGCGGACGCGGCCCCGTGGACCCTTCCTCCGCTCAGCTGCCCAGCGGGCGGAGGGCCGAATGCAGGGGGTCGAGCGACCAACCGCCGCCACCGGGACGGCAGCTGAGCGCGGTGTCGGGCGTGTCGGCCGCGTTGGTCGCGGTGTTGAAGTTGGCGTTCGGCGTGTTCGGCAGCATGCCCGTGTAGAACATGCCGGCCGAGGTCCACACGCACTGGTGCAGGTTGAGGAAGCGGCTGCCGGCCAGGTCGAAGGACTTGACGGCGGAGTTGGCGAGCGTCAGCGTCCAGCCGCCCCCGCCCGGGCTGCACCGCAGCGCGGTGTCGGGCGTGTCGGAGACGTTGGTGCCGGTGTTGAAGTTGACGTTCGGGGTGTTCGGCAGGACGGCCGTGTAGTGCTGGCCGGCCGAGAAGTACACGCACTGGTGGACGTTCAGGTAGCGGCCGGCGGCGAGGTCGAACGCCTTCACCGCCGAGTTGGCGGGCGCCGGCCTCCAGCCGCCGCTCCCCGGACCGCAGGAGAGCACCGTGTCCGGCGCGTCGGAGACGTTCGTCCCGGTGTTGAAGGACGTGTCGGCGGTGTTCGGCAGCAGGTTGGTGTAGTGCCCGCCGGGGCCGTAGTACACGCACTGGTGGATGTTCAGGTAGCGCGCGGCGAGCCTCGGCCCCGGCGGTCCCGCCACGGCGCTGCTCCCCAGGACGAGGGCGACGGCCCCCGTGACCGCCGCCACGATGATCGACAATCTCCGCACGGTGCACTCCTCCCGAACCCACGCCCACCCGTCAGGGCGCACACGGACCAACCTAGGGGAGACCGGCCGGCGGGTCTTCACAACCTCACACCGGCAACCCGTTCGGATGAATTGAGCGGACGATATGCCCGGCATCGCCGCGCTTCACCTGTGAGGCCGGCGTGAGCGGCCGCGTCGTCGTGCGGCGGCTCACGGCCGTGCGCCCGCCACCAGGGTGCCGAGGGCCGTACGCCGGTGGGTGACCGAGCGGCCCGTGCGGGTCGTCGTCGCCATGCCCGCCGATCTGAGGGCGGCCGCGTGGGAGGAGGCCGTCGCGTTGCTGGTGCGCAGGGCTCGGGCCAGGGACGTCGTGGTGTGGGGGTCGGCGAGGAGGCGCAGGGCGTCGAGCCGGGTGCGGCCCAGCACAGCGGCCAGGGCGTCGGGGGACGTGACGGGGCCCGCCGCGGTGGGCGGGAGCCCGGGACCGGCCGGGTAGGTCAGGACGACGGGACGGCCCGGGGTGTCCTGGAGGAGTGGTCCCGCCGGGTGGTGGAAGGTCGGCAGCAGGATCAGGCCGCGCCCGTCGAGGGGGACCTCGCGGCCCGGCGCCGCGCCGGGCCACTCCCACACGCCCTCGTGGAGCCGGCTGCCCGGTGCCAGGCCGACCAGGGCGGCGGCCACGCCGTGCTCGGCGACCGTCAGGGCGTAGCGGGTGAACTCCTCACGGTGCAGGTCCTGGACGACGGGCCAGACCGGGGCGAGGACCGTGTCGTAGGCGGCCTGCTGGGCGCGGTTCAGGGTGTGCCAGGCCGTCTCGTCGCCCGTGTACAGGCCGCGGATCCAGCGAGGGGCGGGCAGCGGCCCGTAGACACGCTCCAGCTCGGAGCGGACGGGACCGGGGCCGGTGGCGCGGATCCGTTCGAAGCCGTCGGCCACGGTGTCGCCGAGGACGTCGAGGAAAGAGGGCGGGTGCCCCGCCGGGACCAGGTCGGCGAGCGGGCCGCTCGCGGCCGGGAGGGAGCGCAGGACGCGACCGCGCCACGGCGCGAACAGCGGCCCGCCACGCAAGGTCACGGCTGTGGTCAGGGCGGCGTGCAGCTCCTGGAGCGCCGCCGGGCGGGGCGCGAACCGGGTACGGGCGAAGTCTTCGGCGGTGAAGTGAACTCGTAGCATTCGCACAGCTCCTCGTCGTCGGCCGGCCTTTCGGCCGGAGCCTGAACCTTCGCGTCGTCACGGACCCGCACCAAGGATGTTCGTATGACTTCTCGACGCACGCTTCTGAAGGGCACCCTGTTCGGGAGTGCCGCCGCCCTCGCCCCGCTGCCCGTGTCCGCGGTCGCGTCCGCGTCCGCGTCCGGTGGCGGCCCGGTCCTGGGGCTGCCCGCGCCCGCCGGCCCGTACCCCGTGGGCCTGCGGACGGTCCATCTGACGGATCCGGCCCGTACCGACCCGTGGGTGGGCGGCGTGCGGGAGTTGATGCTGACCGTCCTGTACCCGGCTCGTTCGGTGCGCGGCTTCTCCCGGGCCCCGCAGCTCACCGCGGCCGAGGCCCGGGAGTTCGCCGACCTCGCGCCCCACGTCCGTCCTGGACTCCCCGAGCCGGGGGCCGTGGACTGGGGCACGGTCCTCACCCACGGGTACCTGGGCGCGCCGCCCCTGCCCGGGCGGTGGCCGGTGCTGGTGTACTCCCCCGGCGGCGGGGACTCCCGTGCGCTCGGCACCACCCTCGCCGAGGACCTGGCGAGCCACGGTCGCGTCGTCGTGCTCGTCGACCACCCCGGTGATGCCTCCCAGGTGGAGCTGCCGAGCGGACTGCGCAGGACCGTCCTGTTCGGGCCGCCGGATCCGTCGACCTTCCGCACGATGGTGGACACCCGGATCGCGGACCTGCGCCTGGTGCTGGACCGGCTCGGCGACCTGCCGCTCGCCCGGGTCATGGACCTCCGCCGGATCGGGTTGTACGGGCACTCGGCCGGCGGCACCGCGGCGGTGTACGCGGCCCGTGACGACCGCCGGGTCGGCGCGGTCGCGAACCTGGAGGGCTACCTCGACCTGTACCCGACGCGCGTCGACCCCGCCCGGCCGTTGCTGCTGGTGCGCACCGAGGGTTTCGAGGGCGCCGCCCGGATCGAGTCGTCCTGGGCGGGCGTTCCCGGCCGCCGCGTGCTGCTCCCCGACGCGAACCACTGGGTGTTCACCGACTACGGCCCGCTCGTCGCACGGCTCGAGCACGTCGGTCTCGTGACGGCGACGGCGCGGGCGGCGCTCATCGGCCCCGGCGACCCGGCGCTGACACTCGCCGGGGTGGGGCGTCGGGTGGGGGCCTTCTTCGACCGCCGTCAACGCGGCCGGGGCTGACAGCCGGGCGGCGGTCCTCCCCGCAGCGGCCCGCGGTCGGGCGGGTTGCTGCGGGGAGGGCCCGGCGGGTCGACGCGGGCCGCCGGGCGCGGTGGTGCGACCGGGTGTCAGGAGACCCGGCACACGGTGGTGTCGGCCTTCATCGCCTCGAAGTTGGCCACGAACGCGTCGTGCACCAGCGGGTTGCGGACCTTGAGCAGCGTCTCGTCGTTGGAGCGGAGGTTGGGGACGGTGTAGTTGTGGCTCCCGGTGAAGACGACCTTCTGGCCGGAGGCGCCGAGGTACTTGCCCTCGATCAGCATGTACTTGGAGTGGATGCCGATCGGCCGTTCCACGCCCTTGCTGTCGGTCGCGGTGCCGGCGCAGGCCGAGAAGCGGTCCAGGCCGCCGCCGGCGAGGACGCGGCGCACGTCGGCGTCGAGGGTCCGCTTGCCGGTCTCCTCGTCCACCTCGTCGGTGGCCAGCACCTCGACCTTGCAGCCCTCCTGCTTCTTGCGCACCAGCTCCGAGGCGACCTTGTCCCGGGTGAAGGCGAACATCGCCACCCGGATCCGGCCGGCCTTGTCCGAGCAGTCGAGGTTGGAGACCAGCGAGATCACGGTGTCGGTGTCGGGGTCGTTGACCGGCTGGCCGGTGCGCTCCTTGCGGGGGAAGAAGTAGGTCTTGTACGGGCCGGTGGTGCTGTCGGCCGTCCGGTAGTAGTGGTCCAGCCCGTCGCTGGTGGTGCCGCCGTGGAACCTCAGGTCGTCGAAGTACCCCGCGTAGTTGTTGTACAGCCCGGTGTCCGGGACGGTGACGGCGTTGTTGTAGTAGTCGATCCGCTGCGTGGTGGTCAGGTTGGCCGAGCTCTGGAACACCACGTTGGGGGTGATCCCTACCTTGGAGAACAGGAAGAACTTGTTGTGGTTGATCGGGTGGCCCGCGCCGGAGCCGTCCAGGTCGCGGCTGCCGATGCAGCCCCGGTTCACCGGACAGGTCATCACCCAGGAGTCGGCCGTGAAGACGTCGCCGCCGAGACCGGCCTTCACCACGTTGCCGGCGGCGTCCTTGACGCCGTCCCGCAGGTGCTCGAACTCCCCGCCCTTGGGGGTGTTGTCGGACTGCTGGTCGAGGATCAGCTTGACCTTCACACCGCGCGCCTTGGCGTCCAGCAGCGCGTTGCGGACCACGTCGTCGGTGAACAGGAAGACGCTGCCCTTGATCTCCTCACCGGCGGGCGTGCGCGTGATCAGCGAGACCAGGTGGTCGCGGATCGCGTTCTGCGCCGCCGCGGTGCCGTTCGGGGTGTTGAAGGTGGCGGTGAGCGCCACCTCGCCGTCGGCCGGCGGCACGCTCGCCCCGGCCGGCGTCCCCGGGGCCCCGAACAGGGCGACGCCCAGGGCCAGGGCGGCGGCGACGGTGGTGGTCGTGGTGCGACGGAGTCGCATGGTGTTTCCCCCTCGTTCATGCAAACGATCTTGAAGGAGGGACTCTAGCGTCCACGGCGGCGCCGGCGCAGCCCGCGTGACCGTCAGGCATCATGCCGGTGGCCGGGTGAGTTGGGCGGCCACCGCGTCGAGGATCCAGTCCAGGCCGGTCTCGAAGGAGGTCTCGGCGTCCACGTCCGCGCCCTCGTACACGGCCCTGGTCAGCGCGGGGAAGCGGCCGGTGGCCAGCATCCTCGTCAGGTGCGGGCCGGAGGCGCGCTGCCAGTCGTGCTTCGACAGGCCGGTGGCGCGCTCGGCCCGCACGTTCGCGATCTCCCGCCTGATCGCTCCGGTGGAGTAGGCGCCGACGGTCTCCACCGCGCGCATGGCGGTGTCGATGTCGGCGAGGCCGTCCAGGGCGGACAGCGTGGCCTCGCCCACGGCGAGGGCGTTCGGGCCCAGGGCCGGGCGGCCGCCCAGCAGGTCGGCCAGCCATTCGTGGCGCAGGGCGGCGAGCCTGGTGCGCCGGGCGAGGGTGCGCAGCGCCTCGCGCCAGTCACGGGGCCGGTCCGGGGGGAGAATCTCGGCGTAGACCTCGTCCAGCATGAGGTCGAACAGCTCCTGCTTGGTGGAGATGTATCCGTACAGCCGCATCGGGCCGGCGTCCAGCCGGGCGGCGACCTTGCGCAACGACACCTCGTCCAGCCCGCCCTCGTCGGCCAGCGCGACGGCGGCGGCGACGATCCGCTCCCGGTCGAGCGGCACGGGTCGGGTCGGCGGCTCGGGCCGGTCCCACACAGTCATGGTTCACACCGTTCTGCTGCGATGCATCGTCGTGAGGCAATACAGTGTATCGACATGAGGCATCGTATCGCTGTCATCGGGAGCGGCCCCGGAGGCCTGGCCTTCGCCCGCGTCCTGCACCGCCACGGCCACCCCGTCACCGTCCTCGAACGCGACCCCTCCCCCGACGCCCGTCCACCGGGCGGCATGCTGGACCTGCACGAGGGGCTGGGCCAGCTCGCACTGGACAAGGCGGGGCTGCTGACGGAGTTCCGGGCGCTCTCCCGCCCCGAGGGGCAGGCCATGCGCATCCTGGACACGGACGGCACCGTCCTGCGCGACTGGCGGCCCGGTCCGGACGACCTGGCCAATCCCGAGATCGACCGCGGGCAACTCCGTGACCTGCTGCTCGGCCCCCTCGACGTCCGGTGGGGGCGGAGCGTGACGCGGGTGGTGCCGGGGGCCGGCGGAGGTGCGGCGGTCCACTTCGCGGACGGGCGGCAGGAGACGTTCGACCTCGTGGTCGGCGCGGACGGCGCCTGGTCCCGCACCCGCCCGGCGCTCTCACCGGTGACACCGCACTACACCGGCGTCACCTACGTCGAGACCGCCCTCGACGACGTGGACACCCGCCACCCCGACCTCGCCCGGCTGGTCGGCGACGGGTCGCTGGCCGTGTACGGCGTGAACCGCTCCCTCGTCGCCCAGCGCAACAGCGGCGGCCACGTCAGGGTGTACGCCAAGTTCCGCACACCGCTGGACTGGCACGCGGACCTCGACCTGGCCGACGCCGAAGCCGTGCGCTCGCGGCTGCTGACGCTGTTCGACGGCTGGGCCGCTCCCGTCCTCGACCTCCTCCGCCGCGGCAGCGCTTTCGTCCACCGCCCCCTGTACGTCCTGCCGGTCTCCCACACCTGGACCCACGTCCCCGGCGTGACACTGCTGGGCGACGCCGCGCACCTGATGCCTCCCCTGGGGGCAGGCGCGAACCTCGCGCTGCTGGAGGGCGCCGAACTCGCCGAGTCCATCGCCGCCGCCGGCCCGGGCGAGCTGGACGAGGCCGTCCGCGCCTTCGAGGAACGGATGTGGGAACGGGCCGGCCGGTGGGCGAAGATCACCGCGGCCGGCCTGGAACGCCTCGTGAGCCCGGACCCCGCCGAAGCCCTCGCCCTCTTCGACCACGTGCAGCCGTCCTGACCACCGACCCCGTCCTGACCACCGACCACGAGAACACCGGCAGCGGCAACGACCGGTCCCGCCGCGGAGTCAGCGCCCGAGCAGTGCCTTGTGGACGCCGTACGCCTCGAGGAGGGCCTGGATCGCGGGAAGCTCGTAGCCGAAGCGCTTGGACTGCCACTTCCCCTTCTCGCCGTCGTGGTACTCCAGCTCCACCCAGACGAAAACGCTCACCGAACTGCTGCTGGAGGTGGTCTGCCCGGTCACCTTCAACTCCATCCCGGCCAGCTCGTGGAAGTTGACGATCGTCAGAGGACTCTCCTCGTCCTCGTACTCGATGAGGCCGTCACGCGTGACGACCAGCAACGGGTCCGGATCGTGCGACGTCCCGTGGAAGAAGCCCGACAGCTTTCCCCGCCGCTTGGTGAACACACGCCACTCCGCCGGTACGGGGCCCTGCCGTGCCTGCCAGACGATCGTTCCCGGATCGGTCATCTCACCTCCCGTGCCACCGCGGTTGCCAGGCCCGAAGAAGTCTCCGCCCGCCGGTGGCGGGCCGCCACCTCGCCACGACTGCCCGGGGTTGCGGCCCGTCAGGCCCTACGAAATCATCGTACGTACAGAGCCTTTCCGCTGCGAGCAGCCCCGGGCGCCCGACAGCCGGCGGGCCTCCGGCGGAACCTCCCGGACATTCTGGTCGCGCGCCCCCCGAGGGCTGGAGCAGTCGACGGGGTCGTGCGTACAGGAGTTGGGTCGTATGGAAAGTCGATGGATCTGTGACAACTGCGGTAGCGAACAGTTACCGCAGGCGCCGGAGTGCACCCGCTGCCACTCCGGTCGTCGACCGGATTCCCCCGACCCGCCTCCCGAGCGCCCGCCTCCCCCTCCACCACCACCCCCGCCCGTACCGGAACCCCCTCGCGAGACGCCCCGCCCTCGGGCGGTCAGCAGTTCCGGCTACCTGAACAACGGGCACGTGAGCGGGGTGGTGCGCGATCTGCAGACCCGGACCGAACGGGGCCGGCGTTCGGCCCACCGGTTCGCGATGAACTTCCGCGTGGAGGTGGAGCTGTACGCCAACGGCGCCGATCAGGTGCTCCTCGTACCCGTGGAGATGAGGGGTTACCGGTTCGACGGCGCGGTGGCCGAAGGGGACCGGATCCGCGCCCACGGCCGATCGCGGAACGGCACGCTGCGCGTCAGGAAACTGCGCAACCTGACGACGGGCGCGGACGTCTCCGTCAAACGGAAGAAGCCGATCGGGTGCGCGATCCTCCTCGTCCTTCTGGTGTGCCTGGTGGTGGCCGGGATCGTGCTCTGGCAGAAGTACCGCAACTCCCTGTAGCTCGGGCGGGCGGGCGGCCGTCGGCGGCCGCTCCGCGACGTCCCCGCCGGCGCTACCGCCGATGGGGGAAGGGCACCCTCAGATCCACCATCTGGTATCCGCCGGTGGCGTCCGGCTCGATGACCGCCAGGGGCGCGTAGTGGTAGTCGATGCCGTGCGGCCGCTTCGGCTGCGGTCGGCCGTCGAGACCGGTGGGCCACTCGACGTCGCCGGTGACGACGCGGACCGGGATCAGCCAGTAGTCACCGCGGCGGTACTGGGGGGCCCGTTCGACGTCCCCCTCGAAGCGCACCTCGACACCGTCCTCGAGCGGGAGCCACTCGGCTTCCCTGATGCCCCGGGTGCCCTCGTCGTTGGTCCCGCTCGCCGCCCCGTGGTCCCAGCGGCGCAGCAGCGGGTGCAGTCCGGGGACCGTTCCCGTGGTCGGCCGGTGCGGATCCTGGCCCGGCTCGCCGTCGAGGACGACCGTGCGCCTCGCGTGGTCGATCTCGCGGACGGTGTAGAGCCGGGGGCAGTCCTCCTCCTGGGTGTCGGTGGCCGCCCGGCAGACGGAGGCGTCATCGACGATCTCGACCAGGTCGTCGATCTCGAGCCCCAGTTTGTCGTCCCGGCCCAGCGTCTCCAGCACGATCGAGGGACCGCTCACCGACCTGATCGGGAGGGTCACCGAGCCGTTCTCCCGGGACCACTTGAACGTCGCGGTCTCGGCGGTGCCGCCCCGGTGCACCTCGACCCGGTAGAGCTGGTTCTCCGGGCCCCGGTAGCCGGCCTCCGGCGACAGGTCGCAGGGCGTGCCGTCGCCCTGGGGGTGCCGGACCCGGGCGGCGAGCAGTCCACGGGGCCTGAACTGCCCGTTGATCCGGTCGCGCAGGAACTTCGGCGCGGTCCTCATGTCGGGCACGAAGGATCCTGGGTCCAGCGGCAGGTGGCACACCTGCCAGACCACCCTGGTCCGCACGGTGGTGTCGGGGCCGTGCAGTCCGAGGGCGACCTCGCGGATGCGGGGCGCCTCGACGGCGGTGACCAGGCGCTCCCAGACCCTCAGGTAGACCATGAACGGGCTCGTCGGGAGCCTGTCGCGCTCCCGCTCGCGGTCGAGGTGCCCGTCGGGCTGGCTCCAGTAGTCGGTGCCGTCGCATTCGCAGAGGATGCCGTCGACGTACATCCGGCCGGGGGTCACGGTGAAGGTGTCCCCCTCGAACGCGTCGACGGAGAACCCGCCGGTGCTCTGCCCGCCCGGACCGGACGGGTACGCGGCGGGCCCGAGCAGGTCGGCGGCGAGGGTGCGCACGTAGTGCAGGAGGATCGCCGTCTGTTCGTTGATCTCGGAGTCGAGCTGCACCCGGCCCTGCTGGGACAGGACGGCGGAGAACCGCTGGGCCGGGTCGAAGGTGACGCGTGAGAAGTCGCCCTGCATGGTGCTGTGCTCCCCTGACTGAACTGTTTCTGCGATTACGGACGGTGACCGACGGTCCGTCCGCGGCTCCGGCGGCCCACTCATGTGGCGAAGAAGACGCCCGCGTCGCATCCGGCCGGGGTGCACTCGGCGGAGCGCGTGCGCAGATTGTCCTCCCGCTGCGGACGGAACAGGTCGTGCAGCACGCCCGGTTCCGATCCGTCGTCGGCCCCGCGGCGGATCTCCTCGGCGCACCCGTCGGCCAGCTGAACGTAGTCCGGGGCGCCGTACCGGGTGGCGGCGAACCTCAGAACGACGCGGTCGGGGTCCCCCGAATGCTCGGGCTGGCAGTACAGCCGGCGCGGGGTGACCGAGTCCGGGGGCAGCCAGCAGAACCGCACCCGGCCCTGACTGCGCCGGGCGATCCGGACCTCCCCGTCCAGCAGCGAGTTCTCCAGCAGGTCGACGGCGCGGGTGCGGACCGAGCCGATGACGGTGGTGCGGCGCGCCGTGAGGACGGCGTGGGCGGGCCGCCCCTCGGGACCGGTCAGTGCCGGGAGTTGCCGGTGGGTGGCGTCGAGCACGGTGTCGGACAGCGAGATCCGGACGGGTTCGGTCGCGGCTTCGTCCTGGCTCACCACGATGGTGCCGAGGATGCTGTGCTCGACCTCGACGCGGACCGGCGTGTCGATCAGCTCCAGACCCGCTTCCCCGGGTGCCTGCGGCAGGCCGTGCGCGTCGAGTCCCCAGCCGGGTACGAAGGTGCAGTGCCGGACGGCGAGCCGTCCCACCTCACCGCGGACCTGAACGCTGTGCCCGGCGACCATGAGGCCCTCGAGGACGAGGTGCGGCAGCGGGCCCCCGCCTCTCCCGGTGCCGGTGATCCGCAGCGCGCCGGGGCGGTCCTCGGACCGCTCGGGCGGCCGGAGCACCGGTCGTGCGCCGAACCCGGCGGACAGGGTGAGGTGGTCCCCCGGGTCGAGGGCGATGTCCGTGAGGTCCTGGTGAACGTCGTTCCCGGTGATCTCGACGATCGCTTCGGCCGACGCGGTCCGGTGCCGCTTCTCCTCCTGCCACCGTTCGATCGCCTCGCCGATCCGTCGGTGCTCCTCGCCCGGGCCGACTCGGTAGTGGGCGGCGGCCGGGCCGGGGGCGTCCGTCGGGCGCGGGTACTCACCGCCCCCGAAGTCGCCGGCGGACGTGTGGTGGTAGGTCACCCGGACGCCCTGCTCGGGCCCCGTGTGCTCGGGGAACGCGATGCGTCCGAGAACCGGGTCGACGGCCACCTGACCGGCGCGCGGGGTGTAGATCCACCCGGAGAGGTCGGCGGACACGATCCGGTCGAGCGGCACCACGTCCTCGTCGGGGTCCGGCCCCGTCCATACGCACAGACTCTTGAAGGGTCCGTAGTAGTCGTGCAGCCGCTCGGTCAGCGCCCTGCGCCTGATGGGCGCCGGGACGTTCGTCTCGTCCGCGACGTGGCAGGGCGACGGTTCGGGCACCGGCTTGGTGGACAGCGCGGTGTCGTTGCCCAGGACGCTGAAGGTGTAGCACGACCCGGCGTGGTCCACGCGGAACGCCGGGGCCCGGGTCACCGAGTGGGTCCGCCGCCGCCACACGTGGAGGCCGACGCCCGGGATGCCGTAGCGGCCGGAGCGGCGGGCGGAGCCGGTGCGGGGCACCTCCACGGTGTGGGCCAGCTCGTCGAACGGCCCGTCGATCCGGTCCAGGGCGTCGATGCGGCGCAGGTCGACCAGGCGGCCGTGGCGGAGCCGCCGGCGCGCGTCGTGGTCCTCGTCGGTGTACCGGCGGACCGGCTGGGTGACGGCGAGCAGCCGGCGGTACTCCACCGCCCGGCCGGGCCAGTCCGCCACGCTGGAGGCGAGGTCCTCGAGCAGGGCCAGGGTGCCCTTGCGGCGGCGGTCGGCGATGGCGTCCGCGACCTCCCTGCGGGGCACGGCCGCGGCCAGCAGTCCGTGCGCCGGTGAGGTGCCGTCGGAGAGGGCGGCGGCCGTCCCCGGCAGCATGCGGTAGCCGACGAGGTCGCCGAGGTACGGCACGACCCAGTCCTCGCAGGTCTCGATGAACCAGTTGTCGTAGAGCTGCTCGATGTCGTCCTGGACGACGCGGGCCTGTTCGGCGATGACCGAGAGCAGCGCGTACAGCCGGCCGCCGTGCTCCGCGTCGAGCCGCCGGTGGACGGCGGGCAACAGCGCGTACAGCTGGTCGGGGGTCATGGGATCCTCCGCAGGACGAGGGTCTCGGGCAGCGCCGGATCGAGGAGGACGAGTTGGGCGGGGCGCAGGGCGCGCCGCACCACCAGCGCGGATCCGGGCGTCGGGGCGGCGGCGCCGGGATTGAGCAGGGCGAGTTGGGCCTCGTCGAGTCCGTTCACCGCGGCCACCGAGGCGGCGGTCTCGCCGGCGGCCGGGGTGTAGAGGGTCTCGCGGGTCCCCGCTGCGTGCGCCGGCACGCAGGGCGCGGCGGTGAGTTCCCGGGCGAACCGGATGACGCCGGCCGCGTCGACGTCGGCCGCGATGCCGCCGAAGGCGTCGACGGCCACGAAGTCGACGCCGGGAACCGCCTGGGCGGCGGCGACGACGGCGCTGAGGTGGACGGGCCGGGCGAGTTCCGCCGCGGCGAAGCCGAGCCGGGCCACCAGGGCGTCCCGGACCGCCTGTTCCACCGCGCCCCGTGACCGGTCGGGCCGTGTCCGGACGCCGAGTGCCAGCACGAGCCGGACCCGTTCGCAGACCTCCACCCGGACCGGCAGCGCCGGATCCCCGTAGCGGCTCAGCGCCGACCGGAGTTCGGCCAGGAGCAGTGAGTCGGCGTCGAGCGGGGCGTCGCCGGAGGCGGCGACGGTGACGTGCACCAGCTGACGGGTGCCGTCGGGGCAGCGGCGCGCGACGGCCTTGCCCACGCCGGCGAAGGCCAGGGCGAAGTCCTCGTAGTCGCGGACCGAGACCAGGCGGTCGAGGGCGCTGAGCGGCACGGGGACACCACGGCGGGTTCTGCCCAGGTCGTCGGCGTCCGTTCCTCCGGTGGCGGGCAGCGGATTGGTGACGCCGCTGACCCCGAGCGGCCTGCTGACCACCTGGTTCACCTGCCCGGCCGCGACGTTGCCCGCGCTTCCGCCGCCGATGCGGTAGCTGGCCGTGACGTTCTCCACTCCGGTCGGGAGGCGGGCCCGTGGCGCCCGTCGCCGAACTCCACGCCCGCGCCTCCGTCGACGCCGACGCGCAGCCGGTAGGCGGGGGTGGCCGGGTCGGCCTCGGTGAGATCGGCGACCCGGGGCCGGACCACCCCGTCGACCTGGACGGTCAGGGCCTCCCTCGCGCCGTCGGGGGTCCGGGCGGGGAGCCAGGTGAGCGGGCCCTGGCGCAGCGGGAAGACCTGGCCCGCCCGGGTGGCGTCGCCGCTGCCGAGGATCTCAGTGCGGGTCTCGCCCGCGGTGGCGAAGACGACGTTGCCGTGGATGACCACGGTGTCCCGGCGGTACCGGTAGGCGAGCGCGGTGGTCAGCGCGAGCGTGCTGTACACCCGGTCACCGAGGGGTCCGCCGTCCGCCTCCTGCCCGTGCCGGACGCCGCCGAGCATCACGAGTTCGGTGCCCCGGACACCGGAGACCCTCGGGATGTCGGTGCGTTCCCCCGAGACGATCAATCGGCGACCGGGGGTCAGCCCCTCGTAGGTGCCGGCGAGCTGGATCTCGTCACCGCCGACGTCGGACGTGTCGGGAGGGTCGGCCAGGGTGAGCGGCTCGCCGGCGGCCCAGACGACGACGGCGCGTCGCGCGGAGAGGTCGTCGGGGTCGTCGGTCCAGGGCCGGGCCAGCCGCAGACCGGTCACCCGGACGGCGTAGTGGTCGTCGGCGAGGGCGAGTTGGGTGACGCCGGTGACCTGGATGATCCGGGGCGGCGCGTCGGTGTCCGCCCGCTGCACGGCGATCCAACTGCCGGGCAGGATCGCTTCGTACACCGCGTCCAGCAGGAGGACGCTCGCGTCGAGGGGGTCGTCCGGCGCCGCCCGGCGGGCGGAACCGGCGGCGGCCCTGAGGAGTCTTCCGACGCGCGCGTCGTCGGGGATCGTCGCGCCGAAGGGAGCGGCCTTCACCCGGAACCACTGCACGCCCGTCGGGTCGGCGGGCGCCGCGACGGTGCCCAGGGCGTGGTGGAGCGTTTCGGCGAGGCGGGGGTTGTTCGCCGCGAGCAGCCGCGACACGGAGTCGGATTCCGGGCCGAAGAGCTCCGCCACGGAGGTGGCCGCCTCGGTGGGGTTGCGCGGAGGCCGGGACGGAAGCCGCTCGAGCGCGTGGAGGACCTGTCGGCCGAGGTTCAGGGGATCGACGAAGGGCTCCCCGCCGGTGCCGCCCGCGGGAGGACCGGCGGCCGCCGTGTCGACGACCTGCTGGGCGGCGGCGCGGACGGCCGCCACCCGGGCGGTGACCTTGTCGAGCAGTTCGGTCGCGTGCGCCGTGTCGGCCTCACCGCCTTCACCGCCCGAGAAGCGGTCGCGGAGGTCCTGCAGCTTGTCGTCGAGCGCCGCGGCCAGGACATCCGGATCGCGGAGGCTCTCCCCGGTGTGCAGCGCGTCGCGCAGCACCCTCAGGAGGTCCTCGAACGGCTTGCCCGGCCGCGGCTTGCGCGCCGCCTTCTCGACGTCCTCGCGGAAGGCCCGGACCTCGTCGTGCAGCTGCTGCACCGGGCCGGGCGGCCTGAGCAGCACGGTGGTCCGCCGGCGGTGCGGGTCCGTCCGGGTGCCCTCCACGAGGCGGGTAATGTTCCGGCCGGGGTCGGCGAAGGTGAGGAGCAGGCGGTCGCCGGGGCCGAGGTTGGGCTGGATGCCTTCGAGTTCGAGCGCGGGCAGCCGTTCGGCGTCGTCGGGATCGATCGTGGCGCGGGTGGTGGTACGGACCGGGAGCTGGTTCCAGTCGGCGCGGGCGGCGAGGTCCTCGGCGGTCTCGAAGGTCTGGGGCAGTCCGCCGGGCGGGGGCGCGCTCTTCACCTGGGAACCGGCCGGGACGGTGCAGCGGGTGCCCGCGTCGAGGGTGTAGGCGAGGAAGGTTCCGGCGGCGAGCGCGGGACGCGGCCGGTGGCCGACGAGCCGCCCCAGCCCGACCAGGGACGCCTGCTCGGTCGCGGTGCGCAGGTATCCCTCGTTGGCGATCCGCTCCTGGTAGAAGGTCAGGACGTCGGCGATGAGGGCCCAGCCGTCGAGGAGGGCGACGGAGGGGTCGTCCGGCTCACGGGTGGTCAGCCCGGCGAGCGGCGCGTGGTCCGCGCTGGACAGCCGGGCGAGCATCGTCGCCAGGAACTGCTCGTAGGTGCCGGCGCGGTACCGCAGCGCGGGCAGGGCCGGCCGGTTGCGGACCGGTGCCGGGGTGGCCGACCGGTCACCGGTCGGGCACTCGCGACGGTCGGACGGGCTGCTCATCGGCCTCCTCGCAGGTCGAGGGTGAGCCAGCCGTTCTCCGGCCGGGTGGAGTCACCGTCGAGCCGGGGGATCTCCCGAGGACTCAGCCTGAGCACGCCGGAGGGCGGGACGTCCGGGCCGGGGCTCCCGCCGCCGCTCCTCAGGGGGTGGAGCCGGCGCAGCCGGGTCACCTCGGTGTGCCGGACACCGGGGACCCCGGCCACGGCGGCGACCAGTGTGCCGGCCCGTACCGGTGTGCCGAAGGTGAGGACGCCGGGATCGAAGAAGCCCAGGCCGCCGCCTGGTTGCGGGCCGGGCCGCAGGGCCCGCAGCAGGGCTTGACGGACGTCGCCGGCGAGGTGGTCGGGGTCGACGTAGACCGTCAGGGCCACGTCCAGCGGCACCCGAACGGCGGCCCGGGCGACCACGTCGTGGCCGATGCGGCGGAACCGGTGCAGCGTCAGCCGCACGTCCTCCGCGAGTCCGGGCGGCAGGTCGGACGCTCCCTCGGCGTCCAGCGCGACGTCCGCCTCGTACCAGCTCCCCGTCCAGCGCAGGGAGGCGGCGGCCCGTTGCACGCCGGGGTGCCGGGCGGCGAGGGTCTCGTAGTCCTCGGCGGTGACGGCCCGCAGCAGCGTGCGGAACGGGCCGCGCGGTGCCGCCAGCCGCACCTGCGCCACGGGTTCGGGGTCGGTGCCCCCGGTGGCGGGGACGGGGTTGCGGACCCGGACGACGTCGTCCAGGAGGGTGGAGCGGGACGCGATCCGGTTGACGGCCTCGCTGCCGACGTTCCCGGCGCGGCCGTTGCCGGTGCGGTAGGTGGCCAGCAGGGTCCGTCCCGGGGGCGGCGCGGCTCCGGTCCGGCCGTCGCCGAACCTGAGGCTGAGCCGGCCCTCGTCATCGGTCTCGCCCACCACGTGGCGGTCGCGGGGGCCGCTGGCCAGGAGGTCGCGGCGGGGCGTCCAGTCGTCCGTCACGCCGTCGGTGCGCACGACGTCGCCGTCGGCGCCCGCGACCCGGATCCGTACGGCGGGCAGGGCCTCGCGCGGGTCGGGGCGCAGGGCGGCGCTCGCCGGGCCGTGCAGGGCGGGGTCGTCCGGGTCGATCGACCGGGCGGCCTCCTCGCCCCAGCTCTGCGCGAGTTCCCAGCCGATGTCGGCGCGGTCGAGCACGTAGCCGGACCGGGACCGCCTGGCCAGCGCTTCGAGCCGACGCACCCGGCGCTCCAGGTGCTCGTCGAAGCGTGCCAGCAGGGCGGCGAGGGCGGGCCGGGGAGCCTCGTCCTCGCGCGTCCGGCCGGGGCGGCCGGCCCCGAGCAGGGTGCGCAGGTAGGCGTGGTCCGCCGCGGACAGCGGGCCGCCCGAGCGGTGCATGGCCTCCAGCCGGTCCCGGGCGCGGGAGGCCAGGCGGAGCAGCTGTCGGCTCTGCCCCGCGGTGACGTCGGCCGGGCGCGGGTACGGCGCGGACCGGGTGATCGGCGTGCCGTGCAGCGTCGCGACGAAGGGCCGGGTTGCGGGGGGATCGGCCGGGTCGGGACCGTTCGTCCGGTGGGTGCGTCCGGCGGGTCCCGCCACGGTCTCGGGGTGGCTGCCGGGGCCCCAGGTGTTCTCGATGCCGTGCTCGACCAGCACGGTGTTGCCGCGGGCGACGACGCTGTCCCGCGGTCCGCCGTCCGGTCCGCGAAAGGTGGTGACGCGCAGGGGGAAGGCGAGCGAGTCCTCTCCGGCCCAGGCGACGTCGAGCACTTTGGTGTCGTACAGCGTGTCGACGGCCCGGGTGACCTCGGTGAGGCGGACGGCCTGCCGGTGCTCGGGGTTGCGGTCGGCCTCGGTGCCGGTCTCGGGGTCCAGGGTCTCCTCGAACACGATCACGTCGCCCGGGGCGAGGCGCAGCAGGCGGTCCTCGCCGCCGCCGGGGGGCTGGTCCAGCAGCGTGGCCCGGGTGGTGCCGGCCGGCAGGCAGTACTCCTGGTCGCCCCAGGTCCACAGGGTGATGCTGTTGTGCTCGGGGCGGAGCACGATGTCCCGTCGCTCCAGCGGCCGGTAGACGGGCCAGGGGCCGGACGTCAGCAGTTCGGCCGGGATCGACGCGCCCGTCTGCGGGGTGCCGCCCGGGGGAAAGGCGGTGAAGGCGAGGTCGTCGGGCCGCAGGGTGAGCTGGCGGCCGGTCTCGACGCAGACGAAGGTGCGGGCCGCGCAGCCGTCGTGCATCGGGTAGTCGACCAGGCGGGCGTGGCGTCGGACCGAGGTCCGCAGCCGGGCCGTGTCGAGGTAGGCCTCGGTGGCCACGGCGTCCTGGTGGTAGCTGAGCCGGTCGCCGACGTGGGCGAGGAGTTCGACGAGGGTGACGCCGAGGTCGGACGCGTGCCGCTCGGTCCACTCGGGCATGGTGAGGGCGAGTCGTTCGAGGAGCAGCCGGCGGAAGCTCGCGTAGTCCTTCGCCAGGTAGTCGACGGCCGGTGCCGGGGGGCTCGGCGGCCGACGCGCGTCGCGGGCCGGGGCGGGGGCGGCGGGTTCCGGGTTGCCCTGCCGGAAGGTGAACTCCATGCGGTCGTAGCAGCGGTCGAAGCCCGGTCCGAGTGCGTGGAGCCGGTACTCGGAGGAGTCGCCCGGCCGGTCGAGCTCCAGCGTCAGGCAGTTCGCCGGGGCGTCCGGGTGCTCGGCGTGGGCCGTGCCGGTGACGGAGACGACCCGGAGGCCGTCGCCCCGCCGGCCGCCCTCGACCCGGAAGCTGTGCCGGTCCAACCGGTCGGGGAGCGTACCGAAGAAGAGGACGGTGAGCGTGCGCCGGTCGGCCTCGACCGCGATGCCCTCGATGCCCGCCAGCCCCGCGGCCCGTACGGCGGCGCGGCGTCGTTCGTCGTTGCGGACCGCGGCGGTGGTCATGGCGCCGTCCCCCCGTGGACGATCACGTGCCGGCTCTCCCCCGTGGCCGTCAGGACGTAGTTCACGGAGACGACCAGGGCCGACTCGTCGGGCCTGACGGTCAACGACTCGACGGTGAGCAGGTCGCCGAGCCAGCGCTGGAGGGCGGCCTGCGCGGTCATCTCGACGGCCGCCGCCAGTTCCGGGCCGTTCTGGGCGAAGACCAGGTCGAGCAGACCGCAGCCGAAGTCCGGCCGGTTGACCCGCTCGCCGGGGGTGGTGAAGAGCACTTGCTCGACCATGTCGCGGACGTGGTCGGCGTGGTCGGTCGTCGCGGTCCGGCCGCGCGCGTCGACGGTGTAGGGGAAGCCGATGTGCATCGTGCTCACATCCCCCGCACCCGGAGCTGCACGGCTTGGACCATGGGTGGGTTGGGCGGCGGGGTGCCGACACCGATGCCGGGGCCGGGGCTCGGTGGCGGCGTCGGCTGCAACAGCACCGGCAGCCCGCCGACCAGCACCCGGGTGGAGGTCTGGAGCCAACGGATGCTGGTGCACGGTGGCGCGCCCAGGGAGGCCGCGGGGAATCCGCAGCCGAGGACGACGAAGGTGTCCGCCGTCGTGGCGACGGGTTGCGAACCGACGAGCACCCGCTGCTGGGCGGGTGCCGGAGCGTTCGCGGGTCCCTGGTGCGCGCACGTCATCGTGGCGCCGATGTGGAGAACCAGTCCGGGCATCCCGTCCTCCTCACTGCACCGTGAGCGCGTTGCCGTTGATGCGCACCTGGTTCCCGGTCAGCAGGATGCTGGCGAAGCCCGGGCCCTGACCGCAGGCGATCTCGATGGAGTTCTCGTTGATCCTGATGAACGGTCCGCCGCTGCCGTGGAGTTGCAGCAGGATGCCGCCGTCCGCCCCGGGCTGGTCGCTGATCACCAGGGCGTTCCGGGACGGTGTCGCCAGTACGATCTGCGGGATCCCCGCGGGGGTGGACTTCGCCGCGGACGGCACGTCGCCCGCGTCGCCCCGCCAGAAACCGGTGTACACCGCCCGGTTGGGATCGCCGTCGATGAACTGCACCCACACCCCGGCGTCGGGCGGCGGCACGGTGTACATGCCGCAGTCCTTCCCCGCCATCGGGGAGGACGACGAGGCCCAGATGCAGGGCTCGTCACCGAGGACCTCCGGGACCCGCACCAGTAGCCGCCCCCGGTTCTCGGTGTCCACCGCGGACACCACCACGCCCTGGTACAGGCCCGGCCACTTCGTCACGGTCCGGGCCGTCACGGGATCACCACCGATGCTTGGGAGAGGAGACCGTCGCGGACGAGGGTGAAGCCCTGTCGGTATCCACCGCGGGCGATGTCGTGGGTGACGCTGCGCACGTAGTAGAGGCCGTCGTAGCTGCGGCCCGCGCCGCGCACCCCCACCAGGGTGCGGGGGTTGAGCACGTGGCCGTAGCGCAGCACGTCGAGCGTGCCGTGGCCGGTGACGGCGTCGGCGGACTCGGCGGTGCGGCCCAGCCCCCACAGTTGGGACTCGGCGACCGACCGACCGGCCTGTCCGGTCAGCGGTTGCTCGCGCAGGGCCGGGGTCGCGCTCCGCGCGAGAGGGGGCTGGAGGGAGCCGAGGTCGGGGACCGCCGTGGTGGCCTTGGTGGCGGGTTCCACGAGACGCGCGGTGTAGCGGGTGCGGGAGAGTCCGTCCAGGCCGAAGCTCAGCGATTCGACGTTCCCGGCCGTCCCGGAGTCGACGGTGAGGGCGGGTTGCGGCTTTCCCGCGCGGACCTCCGGGCCCCAGTAGGCGGTGCTGACCCCCGGGACGGGACCGGGTTCGATGTGGAAGACGTGGCCGACCTCGGCGGCCAGCGAGCGCAGGTAGGCCAGGTCGGTCGCGGACTGGACCGGGATCTGGACGGCCGGGTTCGGCACGGCGCTGATCCTCGGGGGGACGGCCACCGGAACGATCCCGTACTGCGCGTACCGGGCGCACACCGTCATCACCCTGAGGTGGTGGGGCAGGCCCGGGTGACCGCGCTCGACGTGTCCGAGGTCCATCAGCAGGGACAGGTCCTCACCGGTCAGCGTGAGGGTGGAGCTGCCGGGGGTCTGCCCGGGGTTCAGCTCGTGGCGGGTGATCACCCCGTCCATGAGGACGTGCGGCTGCCCCGCCACCACGGCCACCACGACCACCCGGGTCCTGGGGTCCAGCAGCCCGCCGGGAAGCATCACCTGGATCACGGGTGACTGCCTGCCCACGGCGAACGTCAGCTGGAAACCGCTCGCCGAGCCGCTGGACGCGGTGATCCGGACGGACTGCAGGGCGTCGACGAGGGCGGCCGGCGCGGGCGCCGGGACGACGTTTCCCATCAGCAGCATGAGCTGGAGGCTGCGCGTCATGACTGCGCCGGGCCCGGCGGGAGGCTTCCCGAAACGCCGGCGGGAAGGGCGATCCGCAGCCGACGGCCGGGAACCGCCGTGAGGTCGTCCGGCCGCAACGCCCCGTTGGCGTCGGCGATCCGCCACGCCTGCTCCGGGTCGCCGTACTGCCGGGCCGCGATCCGGTCGAGCCGGTCGCCGGGGGCCACGACCTGCTCGCCGACGGACATCAGGTCCCCCGGGTGCGGCAGGAAGCGGCGCCGCACATAGGTGACGGTCCGTCCGTCCTGCAGGGTCAGCCGCGCGGTGGCGATGCCGTGGTACCTGCTGGTGGGCTCGAACATGGTTGCCTCTCCCGGGGTCGTCCGGCCCCGATCAGATCCCGGTGTAGCCGACCGCCCCCGGGCCGTATCCGATCAGTGCCGCGAACTGTTCCTTGCTCTGCTGGTAACGGAGGTAGAGCGTGCCGGCCTTGTGGGAGAAGCCGACGTCGTCGACGGTGAGGACCCGGACCGTCAGCCCGACCCTGGCTCTGATCGGGCTGAGCTCTCCGTCGTAGGCCTCTTCCGTGACGGTGAGGTCCGTGATGCGCACGGGGAGGACCCGTCGTCGGCCGAGGATCAGCACGGACAGTGGCGCTTCGACCGGGGTGATGTCGAGCATGCCCTGCGAGGCCATGCCGTTCGCCTGCACCAGTTGCGCGCTGGTCGGGCAGAGGGCCGTCTCCAGCGCGGACAGTGCTCCGAACAGCCCGGTCCCTGCCGTCGGCGCGGCACCGGCCACCGGCGTCAGCTGGTCCGCCGCGTCGAACTCCGCCTCGAACCTCAAGGTCTCGTGCGGTGGCCCCTTCAGCCGCAGGGCCTCCAACCGGTTCCCGGCCTCACCGTCGACGGTCTGTGGCTGGAGCGTGCGCGTCAGCGTCTCGGGGTTGTACTGGAACGGCACCACGCGCAGGACGCGCCCGTGCTCGGGGTCGAGGAACACGAAACCGCCGCGGGGCGGGGGGTGGGTGGTCACGAGGGACGGTCCGCCTTCCGTTGTGTTCCCCGGTGCAGGCTGCCGTGGACGGCGCGGGCGATCTGACGTCCGAACGCCGCGGGATCGGCTGCCGCGGAGACCGGTGGCGTGGTGGCGCGGCGCAGGTGGTGGTCCTGACGGGGAGTGAGCGGATCGCGGGAGAGCAGCTCGCCGAGTTCGGACTCCAGGGCCGCGCGCAGGACGGCACTGTCGTGCGGGGCCACGCCTTCGAGGACCAGCCGCCCGATGTACAGCTCGATCCTCATACGGTCACCCCGGTCAGCGCGGTCAGCCCGGTCCGAGCGTGGCGCGCGAAGGCGAAGGCGGTGCTCCTCACGTCACCACCACCGCGGCGGCGGCGTCGAACCGCGGCTGCTCGGAAGCGGCGTCCAGCAGAGGGCTGTCGACCCCGTCGACCCGCAGCCGCAGGGCGTAGCGGCCCGGGCGGGCCCCGGTCAGCCGGAACCGCAGCGCACTCGTCGCCCGGACGAACGGCTCCGCCGGCACCGGCACCTCCCCGACCAGCAGCTCGACGCGCTGCCCGGGGTGCACCGGTGTCCCGCAGGTCACCTCGAGCACCGCCGTACCCTCGGCGTCCCGTACGACGGGCAGCGGCAGCGCGCCGGTGAGCCGCGGTGCGACACCCACCGGCACCGCCTCGGTGGTCCGCTCGGTGCCGTCGGCCGCGGTGAACACCAGCACGGCCGACCAGGTGCCGGCGGCGAGGGCGTCGGGGAGGGTGGCGTGCACCTCGGTGTCGCTGACGGTCCGCACGTCCTGGACGAGGTGGCTGCCGTGCAGGGAGTGGGTGAGGTGCAGGGCCGGGACGCCGGAGCCGAGGCAGCGCCCGGTGAGGACCAGATCGTGGCCGGGCAGCGCGACCGGCACGGTGGTCGCGGCCAGCGCCGGCCGTCGGCCGACGGCGCCGGCGGCGGCCTCGGGGCCCCGGTCCTGCTCGCCGCGGCGGACGACCGGCAGCGGTGTGCGGCCCGGCACCGTGCTCTCGATCAGCACGGGGCGCGCCTCGTACGCGACCGAGGGGCGGAGGCGGCTGCGGAACGCCGTCCACAGCTGGGCGGTGTCCGCCAGATCCAGGGTGACGGGAGTGATCCTCACCGGCTCGGTCTGCTGGTGGAGGTTGCTGAACGGGGCCGCGGACCTGAGGTCGGCCGGTCCCAGCACGGGACGGTCGTGCAGCGCCGACATCGCGGCGCCGAGGACGCGATGGGCTGGCAGGCCCTGCGCGTCCCCGGCGGCGTACGGGGTGAGCAGGTAGTGCAGGACGAGGGGAAGCAGGGGGCGACGGGTCTCGCCGGGACGCGTGCCGTCGGGGTCCGCGTTGACCCAGCCCCCGTCGAGCGACGTCCGGTAGAGGAAGACGTTGAGTCCGCACTCGGCGGTCAGTTCGTCAGGCGGGAGGAGGGTCACCAGGGCCCCGGGCACCGTGCGGTCCACGGCGGTCTGCAACAGGGCGCGGAGGGTCTCGGTCACGGCCGCCACCGCGAGCGCGTCGCTCACGACCGCCCCTGCAGGTACTCGTCGAGACCGAGCCGGGGCCGCCGGGCGGGCGGGCGCGGCGCGGCGGCCTGTGGCGAGGCGGCCCGGACCTCGATCCGGTCGATGGTGATCCGGACCACCGGTTCGACGGCCGCCGAGGTGCCGGCCGCACGGGCCTCCGAAGGGGGCGCGGCGGCAGCGCGGGAGGTCACCGCGGGCCGCACGGCGTGGGTGCCGGGCATGCGGGTACCGGGCGCGCCCGGTCGGACGGCCGATGCGGAGGGAGGAGCACCGCCACCGCCTACCGTGAGACCGGCGCCGGGGGTGCCCGGGGTGCCGGTGATCCCCCGCACTCCGGACGCCAGGACGACGGGGAGCCGGTGTCCGGCCTCGGGAACGGCTCCGGACACCCGGTCCGGCACCGTGGACGGGCGGCTCTCCGGCTCCGCGACGGCGGGACGGCCCGGGGTGGCGGTGCTCCTCTCCGGGGTGTCCGGGACGGGGGCGACCTGGGCGGGGGTGACCGGGTCCGGGGTGTCCGGGGCGGGGGTGACCTGGATGGGGGTGACCGGCGGCCCGGACGCTCGCGACGATCCCGACGTTCCCGTGACGACCCGGGACGGTGGCCGACTGCCCGGTCCCGGACTGCCGACCGGACGCTCGCCGACCTCGGTCTCGTCGGTGGTCCCCGGCATCGCCCCGAACCGCGAACGGCCCGCTTCTCGGCCAGGCGCTGCACGGTACACGGCCGCCGTCCGTGGCGCCCGTCGGACTGGAGGCTCCGTGCCCGCCGGATGTCCCGGCGCCCGTGGCCGTGCGTTTGCCGCGCTACCCGGCTGGGACTCGGGGGCGGGGTCGGAGTCGAGGTACTGCCCCGGTCCCGCCGCCGGGGCCACCGAGGCGCCCGGCGCCCGGGCGGCGGGTGCCGAGGAGGAGGGTTCCGTGGCGCACGACTCCGTGGCGCACGACTCCGGGACGTGCGGCTCCGGGACATGCGGTTCCGGGACGCTCAACGCTGGGGCGTGCGGTTCCACGGGAGACGGCTCCGGAGCCACCAGGGCCTCCGGGGTCCGGGCGGCGGGTGCCGGAGAGGACGGTTCGGCGGCGTACGGCTCCGGTGCCCGTGTGGCGGGATCGCTGTCCACCCTCAGGCGTGGTGCCGCCGCGTCGAAGACGTTCGCCAGCAGCGGCCGCAACCTTGGTCCCGGTTCCCGCAGCAGCCGGCCCACGAAGTCGCTCATCCGGCCGTCGCCTCCAGGTAGAACCGGCGCCGGGCCGGACTCACGGTCAGGACGTCGGACTCCGACCACCCGTACCCGCGGGCGAGCGCATGCACCTCGTGGAGGAGGCGCCTCGCGTACCCCTCGACCTCCGCCCACAGGTGGCCGGCGACGTCGAGAGCCGCCGTCCACGTGTGACGGCAGTGCGGACAGGAGAGGGGGAGGACCGTGTCGGCCCCCGGATCGAGCTCCGCGAGCCGTTGCGCCAACGCTTCGAGGACGACGTCCGGCAGAACCTCGGCCGCGGGCTCCGCGCCGACCACGCAACGGCTCAGCAGCGCACGGCGGGCGTCGGGCGAGGCGGCGTCGACGGCCAGCAGGTCCCGTCCGGTCAGGGCGCGGTAGGTGACCTCGTACCCCTCGGCCAGGAGTGTGGCCGAGGGGTGCGGCCGGGGGCCCGGCACGGTCCGTCTCCCGCACGTCCGCAACTCGTCCGTCGCGACCGAGACCTCGAGGGGCTCGTCGCAGCCCGGGCATTCGGTGGCACAGGGCAGGGCGGGCCCGAAGGATTCCTCGCGCAGGTCCAGCAGCAGTTCGTTCAGGTCGGCCAGGGTGAGATCGGCGACCGCCGTACCGGGCGGCGCCGCGGCCGCGGCGAGCAGGAGGGCCCGGGCGGGCGGCGCCTGCCCGGTCCCGGCCTCCCAGATGCCGAGCAGCTGCGTCTCGGTCAGCTCCCGCCTCATCGGGTCATCCCGACGCCGTGTCACTGAACTGCGGCAGCTGCGGCGGGTTCGTGCGCTCCCGCACCCAGCCGTGGTGCTCCAGTTTGATGTGCTCGAACGCGACACCGTTGGCATTGGCGTCGAGGTCCGGCAGGCCTTGGTACTCCGAGACCCAGCAGTCGTGGACGGAGTACGAGATCACCACCTGGCCGCCCTCGTCGAACACGTCGATGATCAGATCGCGGCGGAAGTCCTTGAGGGAGGTCTCCAGGCCGCCCGCCGAGTTCCGCAGGCTCCACACCCTGTTGGCCCACTCCTCGAACACCGTGTCGCTGGTGCAGCCGCGCTCCAACGAGATGGGCTCGTACTCCGTGCGGCCCGGAAGCTTGCGACTGCTCCCCGGATCCCCACCGTCACGGTGCCTGATGACCTCGGTGGACCGCTTGAGCCCGCTGACCTTGCTGATTCCCGCGATGTACTCGGTGGATCCGCTGAACTTCACCCGGAACCGGAAGTTCTTGAAAGGGTCCCGGCGCGTGATTTCCGGCATCGGCCGACCTCCTAGACCTGGATCTGTCCGGCGAGCTGCTGGATGTGGACGATCACGAATTCCGCCGGCTTCAACGGAGCGAAGCCGACCTGGACGTTGACGATCCCGCGGTCGATGTCGTTCTGCGGGTTGTTCTCCCGGTCGCACTTGACCAGGTACGCCTCCTGGGGCGTCCGTCCCTGGAAGGCGCCGGCGCGGAACAGCGAGTTCATGAACGCTCCGACGTTCAGCCGGATCGACGCCCACAGCGGCTCGTCATTGGGCTCGAACACGACCCACTGAGTACCGCGGAAGAGGCTCTCCTCCACGAACAGGGCGAGCCGGCGCACCGGCAGGTACTTCCACTCGTCGGCGAGCCGGTCCGCCCCGCGCATGGTGCGTGCCCCCCAGGCCACCGGTCCCACCGCCGGCAGCCGGCGCAGGCAGTTGATGCCGAGCGGGTTGAGACGGCCGTTCTCCAGATCGGTGAGCGGTACCTCCAGCTCGCTGACGCCGTTCAGTGAGGCGTCCGTGCCCGCCGGGGCCTTCCACACACCACGTCGCGCGTCGGTCCGCGCCAGGACGCCGGCCATGACTCCGCAGGGCGGGAACGGCACGGGAGCGCCCCCGCGCATCGGGTCCGGTGCGACGACCCGCGGGAAGTAGAGGACGGCGTTCTTCGTGTCACCGGTCGGAAGGCCCGGAGGCGCGTTGTTGACGAAGTCCGCGACCGTGTCGAGGGACAGGGGTGCTCCCCCGGGCTGTTGGGTCCACTCCGCGGGGGGATCCACCACGAGGATCGCGCGCCGGTCGACGCAGAGCTTCAGCGCGCTGTCCAGAACGAGTTTCACCGCCCCGGCCTGGTCGGCGAGGTGGTCGTGGCAGCCGGGCAGACAGAGCAGGTTGAAGATGTCCGTCTTCAGCAACTGGAAGATGCCCGTCTTGTCCTTCTCGGACGCCAGGTAGTCGGCCTGCGTCGGCTTGGCGTCGTCCTGGGGGCCGCCCCGGTCCGGGGCGCGGAAGTACTCCTTGGTGTCCTCCGACTCGTCGGCCTCCGCCCAGGGGTCGGCGCCGGGCGTCCGCGGACTGTCGTTCGCGCCCGGCAGCTCCTCGACGGGGCGGCCGGGATCCACCTTGACCAGCCGGGACGTGGCCAGCAGCTGTTCGAGGTTCCGCGGGCTGTCCTTCTCGACACTGACGTTGAGGTACCTCTCCTCCGCGCCGGTGCCGGTGTCCCGGATCGTCAGGTTGTACAGCTTGCGACTCCCCGGAACCGGGTCCGGGCCCTCCGCGGTGTCGTAGTCGACCCGGGAGCGCAGGTTCCGCGCCCATGAACCGGGACTGGCGGCCAGCAGGCCGGGACCTCCGCCGCGGCTGCGACCACGACCGCGGCCCTGCACGGCCGGCGGGGTCTCCGCGGTCCCGTCGCCGCTCTGGGAAGCGGGCCCGGGAGCGGCCCCGGGAGCGGTCTCGGGAGCGGTCTCGGGAGCGGTCTCGGGCACGGGACCGGAATCGCCTCCCCGCCGCGAGCGACCGATGGGGAGCACGACGGCCTCGGCTCCACCCACCACCCTGACGATCTCCGCCTCGCTGCCACCGTTCAGGTAGAACTGGTAGACCGCGTAGCTCAGGGGACTGTCCGCGTGCAGGCCGCCGAAGGCGTTCTCGTAGTCCCCCCAGCTGGTGATGTGGACCGGCCGGTCCACCGGCCCACGGGGTGCGTAGCCGACGAACGCGGCGACCGCGGTCGGAACACCGGTGATGGTCCGGACGACGCCCTTGACCTCATCGATGTAGACGCCCGGATAGGTGGCGTTCACAGGCATGGGAGCCCTCTCTTCTCCAGCCAGGACATGACTCCCCCGGAGCGTTCGCCGGCAGGCCTCCGGGCGAGCCGACGAGGCCGCGCAGGCGAACACGGCGAACAACGCCGCCCGGCGATCCTCGCAACACCGTAGGCGAACCGCGTCACGGAACGTCCACGTCGGGGCGGCCGCTCCTTCGACGGGGTGACGGCATTGGCCCGATCGGCGGGCCCCGTCCGAGCACCGCACCTGACTCAGGTCACCGGCCGGGATGTGCCGGACGCCCCCGTAGGCTCCGGACGCCCCCGAAGACTCAGGACGCCCCCGGAGACTCAGGCCGGGTGCGGCGGCCGTGCGACGCGGACCTGACTCCGGAGGGTCAGGATCTCGCCCGCGCCGGTGACCTCCAGAAGGCGCTGCAATTGCGGGCCGGCCCCGACGAGGACCAGCCACACACCGACGGCTTCGGCGTCGTGGTGGGCCTGCAGGAGGGCGTTCAGGCACGCGGAGTCACAGAAGGTGAGCGGCGCGACGTCGACGACGAGCAGCGCCGGGGCGGCGGCGACGGCCTCGGCCAGGGCCTCGTCGAGGAGGTGCCGGGTCTCGTGGTCGGCCTCGCCCTCGACGCGGCAGACCACCACGGCCACGGTGGCCGACCGGCTGGCGACCCGCAACGACGACGGGTGCGATCCGTCGGGCACCGGACCGGGAACGGGGACGGCGGTCATGAACGGCTCCCTCCGCCGGGGTACCTGTCCGTCTTCCATCCTCCCTCTTCGCCGTGCGTCCGGGTGAAGGGAGCACCGTGGTCGGGCGGCCCCTGGGAGTGCGGAGAACCGGACCCGGGCGAGGGAGCCGTCGGGCGACACGACTTCCGGCTGTCCTGCGGCACGCCGTGACCGTCCGGCGCGGCCCGTCGGTCACACCGGTCCGGGACCGTTTCCGAGCCGGCTCGTCCTGGCCCGCAGCCACGCCGCCAGCCGGCGGACGCGTTCGTCCTGCTCGGGTGACCGGCGGCTGAGGAGGTGGTAGCTGGTGCCGTCGGGGACGAAGCCGAAGGGCGCGACGAGTTGCCCCCGCTCCAGGTCGTCGCGGACGACGGCGTACGGGGCGATGGCGACCCCGACGCCGGCCGCGGCGGCTTGGAGGGTCAGGTAGAAGTGCTCCAGGGTCTGCTGGGAGGCGGCCGCCACATCCAGGCCGGTGATGCGTCGCCAGTCGTCCCACGCCTGCGGTCGTGTGTCGGTGTGCAGGAGGGCCGGCTGCGACGGGCCGTCGGCCGCGGTCAGGCGAGCCGCGAGATCCGGCCGGCAGACGGGCCCGATCCGCTCCGCGAACAACCGGGTCCTGCTCGCCCCTTCGGGGAACGGGAAGTCGTCCCGGCGGATCGCGAGGTCGATGTCGTCCCGCTCGAAGTAGACGGGGCCGCCGCCCGCGGACAGGTGGACGGCGACGTCCGGCACGGTCGCGGCCAGATCGGGGAGCCGGGGAATGAGCCATCGCATCAGGAGCGTGGGCTCGCAGGAGAGGGTGAGCGGTCCGGTGGGGGTGCGGTCCGAGATCTGCCGGGCTGCCGCGTCGATCTGATCGAGCGCGTCCCGGACGACGGCCGCCAGCTGGCGGGCCTGCGGGGTCGGGCGCAGGGCGCGTGCCTGTCGCTCGAACAGGGGGGTTCCGAGGGCCCGCTCCAGGTTCTGGACCTGTCGGCTCACCGCGCCGTGCGTGACGTGCAGTTCCTGCGCGGCCGCGGTCATGCTCCCGTACCGGACGGTCGCTTCGAAGGGCAGCAGCGTGTTCAGGGGAGGCAGGGCCGACCATCGCATGCGTGAACTCTACTCACAGGTCCTGTGAGAACGAATCGCTTGTCCTGCGCTTTCATCAGCAGGAGCATTGATCTGCTCACAGATCAGGGTGACTGAGGGAGAGGCGGGGCATGACATCGGGCAACGAGGCGCGGCAGGGCATCGCCGTCCTGGCGGACGACCTCACCAGCGCGGGAGACGGTGCCGGGCCGTTCCGTCGGGCCGGTCACGACGCCCGGATCCTGTTCGCCGCCACGGCGAGCGTGCCCCGGCACCCCGCGGGCGTGAACGCGATCGACCTCGGGAGCCGGGTGCTGGACGAGGAAGCCGCCGCTTCGCGCACTCGGCAGGCGGCCCGGCTGTTCGCCGGCTCCGGGTTGCTCCTCAAAACGGTGGACTCCACCCTGCGCGGTCATGTCGCGGCGGAGGTCCGGGCCGCGTGGGCGGGATCGCGGAGGCGGGCCGTCGTCATCGCTCCGGCCTTCCCCGCGGAGGGCAGGGCGACGGTGGAGGGGGTCCAGTACGTGCGGGGCGTGCCGGTCCACGCGAGCGAGTACGCCCGCGACCCGGCGCACCCCGTGCGGTGCTCGGACCTCGCCGTACTGTTCCCGGAAGCCGTTCTCACCCGGCCGGACCGGGCGGCCGAGCTGCCCCGACTGATCGAGGGCGGTGGCCTGATCGTCTGCTCCGCCGCCGAGGACGGCGACCTCGACCGTCTGGTGGCGGCGGTGCCGCGCCTCGACGAAGTGTTGTGGGTCGGCTCCCCGGGTCTGGCGGCCGCCCTGGCCCGGAGGTGTGCACGCGCCACGGGCAGCACCGCACCACCGCCCGCCCCGGCGCGGCGTCCCCTGGTCGTGGTCGGCAGCACCAACCCGGCGACCCGACGGCAGTTGGCCGAGCTGCACACCGGAGCGGACGTCCAGGGCGTCACCGTCGGTGTCGATCCGGCCCCGGCCGTGGAGGCGCTGCGCGGCATGACGGCCCCCGTCCTCACCCTGCGGACACCCGACGAACGCCACACGCCGCAGACCGCACGTGCACTCGCCCGCTCCCAGGCAGCGGTCGTCCGGGCGCTGACCGAGGACCACACGGTCGACGCACTCGTCCTCACCGGGGGCGAAACGGCCGCCAGCGTGCTCCAGCCCCTCGGCGCCACCGCCATCGACCTGCTCGACGAACCCGAGCCCGGCGTCGTCCGCGGATCCCTGATCGGCCGTCTTCCCCTTCCCGTACTGATCAAGGCAGGCGGCTTCGGTGACGACGCCGTGCTCCTGCGCCTGTGCCACCTCGTCCGACACCACCCCGACCCGGGAGCGCACGCATGACCCCGATCGCCATCACCATGGGCGACCCCTGCGGAATCGGACCCGAGATCACCCTCAAGGCGTGTGCCGATCCCCGGCGCACCGTGCCCGTCGTCGTCATCGGTGACACGGGCGTCCTCGCCCGCGCCGACCAGATCGTCGGCACCCGTCTCGCGATCCGCCCCATCTCCTCCGTCGACCAGGCCGAGTTCGCGCCCGGCACGGTGGACGTCCTGGCCGAGGACGGCCTACCGGCCGACCTGCCCCGGGGTGCACTCGACGCCCGCGCCGGAGCGGCGTCCTTCCAGTACGTGCGCCGCGGCGTCCAGCTCGCGATGGCCCACGAGGTACGGGCTCTGGTGACCGCGCCGATCAACAAGGAGGCACTGCGCATGTCCGGTGTCCCCTACCCCGGCCACACCGAGATCCTCGCCGACCTGTCCGGCACCACGGACTACGCGATGATGATGGCCACCGACGAACTGCGGATCGTCCTGGTCACCGTGCACCAGTCGCTGCGCACCGCGATCGACGCGATCACCACGGACCGCGTGCTCGACGTCATCCGCCTCACCCACCGCACGCTCCGGCGCGGCGGCCTGCCCGCCCCCCGCATCGCCGTCGCCGGCCTCAACCCCCACGCCGGGGAGAACGGGTTGTTCGGCCGCGAGGACGTGGACATCATCGCCCCCGCCGTCCGGACCGCGCAGGGCGAAGGCATCCGGGCCGACGGACCGTGGCCCGCCGACACCGTCTTCATGCGGGCCCGCGCCGGAGCCTTCGACGCCGTGGTCGCCCAGTACCACGACCAGGGCCTCATCCCCGTCAAGTACCTCGGGATCGAACACGGCGTCAACATCACCCTGGGCCTGCCCTTCGTCCGCACCAGCGTGGACCACGGCACCGCCTTCGACATCGCCGGGCGCGGTACGGCCGACCCGTCCAGCCTGCTCGCCGCCCTGACCCACGCCGACCGCCTGTCGTCACGGGCGCCGGTTCGCCCCTGAACCCCCGACGCACATCAACCCCGGAACAGAACAACCGAAGGACACCGTGGACTTCATCTTCATGCTCACCCGCGACGACCGCACCGTCACCGACTGCCTCGAGGTCCTGGACACCGTCGAGGACCTCGGCATCACCCACATCGGCTTCAAGGACGTCGGCGTCGACCCCGACACCCTCGCCAGGCTCCACACCCGGCTCAAGGGCATGGGCGCCACCACCTACCTGGAGGTCGTCAGCACCGACCGGGACCAGGCGCTCGCCTCCGTCCGGACGGCCACCGAACTCGGCGTCGACTGGCTGATGGGCGGCACCTGGATCGAGGAGACCCTCGCCCTCCTGCGCGGCACGTCGATCGGCTACCTGCCCTTCCCCGGCGAACCCCTGGGGCACCCCACCCGCCTCGCCGGCACCCCCGACCGCATCGCCGACGACTGCCGACGGGCGGAGGCCGCCGGCTGCGCCGGCGTCGACCTCCTCGCGTACCGCTCCACCGACGCCGACCCCCTCGACCTGGTCCGCGCCGCCCGCGCCGCCACCACCGGCCGCCTGGTCGTCGCCGGCTCCATCACCGGCACCGACCGGATACAGGCCCTCGCCTCGGCCGGAGCCGACGCCTTCACCATCGGCTCCGCCGCGTTCGACGGCACCCTGCAACCCCACGCCGGCACCCTGCGCTCCCAACTGGCCCCCCTGCTGGGTCCGTAGGCGAGCCGCCCGGTCGCCGGTGCCGCCTGGACTCGGGCGGGAACCAGGTGCTTGACTCCCATGCACGACAGGGAGTGTGGTCCCGGCGCCCCGTCGATCGGCGGGTGAGGACAACCCCTGGTCGGTCGGGGGGTGTACCGGATGGTCGCGGCGCCCGTACGCGGCGAGGCTTGGGTCCATGATCACGCACAAGGGCCTGCCGGCCGCTCTGCTCGTTTCGCTCGCTGCCACCCTGGCCGTCTCTCCGGCCGCCTCCGCCGCCACCCCTCCCCCCGCGGCCCCCGCTTCGGCCTCCGCCTCCGACATCGCGCCCGACGGCTCCCGGAAGGCCGATGCGGCCGCCTTCCGCTCGCCCCAGGCGGCCCTCGACCGGGTGGCCCACCCGCTGCGCACCACCGAACCTCGCGGCAACCTGGCCGACCTGCGCCCGTTCGGCCGGATGGTCGGCGACGCCACCGTGGTGGGCGTGGGCGAAGCCACCCACAGCTCGCACGAGTTCGTCACCCTCAAGCACCGAACGCTGCGGTACCTGGTCGAGGAGAAGGGCTTCCGCACCTTCGCCCTCGAAACCGCCTGGAGCAGCGGACTGCGAATCGACGCCTACCTCACGCGCGGCGAGGGCGACCTGACGCAGATCATGGACGAGGAGTTCCAGGGCACCTACCGGTGGTGGAACAACGCCGAGTACCGCGACCTGCTCCGGTGGATGCGCGCCTACAACGTCCGCCACCCCGAGGACCCGGTCCGCTTCGTCGGCGACGACAACGGCTTCGCCGGCCCCGGGCTGTACGACGCGGTCACCGCCTACGCCGCCGCGTTCCGCCCCGAACTCACGCCCCAGCTGTCCGAGTTGTACCGGGGACTGCGGCCGGCCACCAACGCCGAGACCTACGTCAACGACTACTGGACGAAGCCGCTCGCCGAGCGCAAGGAGCTCGCGGAGCGGACCCGCCGGGCGTCGGAACTGCTCGAGCAGCACCCCGGCGCGGACGCCGACGCGCACGCGTGGGCCGTTCAGCACGCCACCGCGATCCACCAGATGACCACCCTGTACGCCTTCGACTGGGACGACCCCCGGAACATCCCCGCCGCCATGCTCCACCGCGACCGGGTCATGGCGGACAATGTCGCCTGGTGGCAGCAGCACGTCGGCGGCAAGATCATGATCTCCGCCCACAACAGCCACATCGCCCTCGACAGCTACGCCCCCACCAACTACCCCAGGGTCCAGGGCGACTTCCTCCGCGAGCAGCTGGGCGCCGGCTACCTGAGCGTCGGCCTCACCTTCGACCACGGCTCCTTCAACGCCTTCAACCACGACGGCGCCCCGGAGCGCTCCACCGTCGGCCCGGCCGCGCCCGGCACCGCCGAACACACCCTCGACCAGGTCCGCCACCGCGACTACGTCGTCGACCTCCGCAACACTCCGGCGCCCGCCCGCGCCTGGCTCGCCGCACCGCACACGATCAAGAACATCGGTGCCACCTACCCGGGAATAGCGGACGCACCCCAGGTCCGCCTCGCACAGTCGCACGACGTCCTGATCCACCTCCAGCAGGTGGAGGCGGCCCGCATGCTGAAGTAGCACCAGGCCCACGCGGAGGATCCGGCGGGTCCACGCGCGAGCTGCCCGCGCACCGGACGGGAATCCGCGGCACCCGCAACGCGGCGGGAGCTGTTCCCGGACCTCGCCTCGCCGCACCGGGTCCCGAACTGACGCCGGCCGTGGGCCTCGGGCCGACTGACGCCCACTCCGACCGGGCCGGCCGGCCCGTGGTGTCCGGGACGGCCGACCCGGCGGACACGTCTACTCGGCGGGCGGGATCACCGCGTTGGCGAGGCGCAGGACGTACCGCATGTCGGCGCCCTGCGGGCTCGTCGGGTTGAACGAGTAGACCATGCGGCGCTGGAGGTCCCGGGTGGCGAAGACGCCGCTGGTCCAGCCGGGGCGGGAGCCCGTCTTGCCCCAGAGGGTGACCCCGTTGATCTCGGTGCGGACCAGGCCCTTGCTCATGCAGGCGCGCTGCTGCCCCGGGAAGCACTGGGGGTTGTTCACGTTGGGCACGTCGGGGACGGTGAAGAGGAGTTCCTGCTGGGCCGCGGGCAGGAGTCGGCCCTGGAAGAGGGCCGTGAAGAAGCGGTCCAGGTCGGGGGCGCTGGAGATCAGGCCGCCCTCGGCCCAGGGCCACGGGCTCTGCTCGGTGACGTCGACCTGGTGGCTGGTGCCGTCCGCCCGCGGGACCGTCAGGTACGCGTGGGCCGCCGGGCGGGCCAGCCGCGGGTCGTGGCGGTCGGGGACGGCCGTGTCGCGCAGGTGCAGGGGCTGGATGATCCGGTGCTTGACCTCGTGCGCGTAGGAGTGACCGGTGACCTCCTCGATCAGCAGGCCGGCGACGAAGGTGTTGAAGCCGTTGTACTGCTGGCCGGTGCCCGGGGCGAAGACCATCTGCTGCCCGGCCAGGGTGGCGACCACCTGCTGGGGCGTCCAGCTCTCGAAGCGGTGGTCCACGAACCAGGCGGACGTGCCGTCGCCCCACGCGCCGCTGCTGCCGTGCGGCAGGCCGGAGGTGTGGTCGAGGAGCTGACCGACCTTCACCGGCGGGAAGTCGGCGGGCAGCAGGCCCGGCAGGTACTGCTGGACGGTGCCCTCAAGGTCGAGCCGGCGCTCCGCGACCAGCTGCAGCACGACGGTGGCGGTGAACACCTTGGAGATGGACCCGATCCGGAACCGGCCCTGCGGGTCCGGCGCCTCCCCCGTCGCCCTGTCGCCGATGCCCCCCGAGGTCTCGAACTGCCCGGCGCTGCCGGCGATGCGCACCAGCGCGCCGTTGATGTCGCCGTTCGGGAAGCCGGTCACTGCCTGCCGGACCGCCGCGCGGTCGAGCGGCGGCAGGGCAGCGGTGCCGGCAGTCGCGGCCACCGCACGGGGTGCGGCCACGGCCGCCCCTCCGGTGCCGACGACCACGGCGGTCACCATCGCTCCCGCCATCGCGAGATTGGCCCAACGTCGGTTTTTCACAAGGGCGTTCACGCTGCATAGCTCCTGAATCGTCGTCACTGGCTCCGTCCCGAACGAGTCTGTCCGACCCGGGCCCCACCGCCATCCGGGATCAACCCTGACCGCCCCCGGGCCCCGTGCCCTGATCTCCGTCAGGGTCACGCCACTCCTGGGCCGGAACCAGCGCGGGTGCCGGCGGCCGGCACCGGCCCGCCGGCGCGCCCATGGCCGGTTCACCGGCCGTCACGAACGTGACCCTCCTGCCTGCGCCGGAGCCTGGCCGCAGTCGAACCGCAGGACCAGGAGCAGCGGAATCTGCGGCGCGGTGAACGGATTGCTCGCCGAGGTGGGCGAGGCGGGGCGGCCGGCGTGCCGCGCTGGGGCCGGGCCGTTGCGGGCGGTCCGGAACAGGGCCTCGGCCCAGCGCCTACCCCGGGCGAGAAACCGACGGATCGCGCTCCATGAGCACGCTCTCCCCCGCCCGGAGGACTGCGGCGGGAGCGAGTCTCGCGAGAACCGGTACGGCGTGGTGCCAGCCGCCGGGGGTGAGTGCCTGCGCCACCAGGGCCCGGGCGCGGGGGAGGTCGGGTCCGGAGCGGGAGGGAAGGAGCCGGCCGGCCAGTCGGCGGACCACCGGGAGGATGTCGTACCGGTCCTCGTACAACGGCACCGCCACCGAGTCGGTCGACAGGCAGGCGGCCTGAGCGGCGAGGTGCGCGAGAACCTCCGAGCGCTCGGCCTCGCTGCGGGCCCGCCGGGCCCGGGCCAGTGCCGCGTCGTGATTCCCGAGCGCCGCGTAGACCAGCGCCACCGCCCCGGCACGCGAGCCGGGCAGCGGCAGCTCCCCGTCCTCCGCCGCGATGGGATCGATGTACTCGCGCAGGGCCGAGTCGCGGTCGACCGTGGCCTCGAGCAGGCCGGCCAGCACGGTGTCGACCCAGTTCGGCGGACTCCCCGGCCCGAAGCGCCTCTTCCGCTGAGCCAGCTGGAGAAGGTACGAACCCGGGCCACGAGAGTCGAGGAGCCCCTTGACGGCCGAGGCCCGCCGAGGGTCGTGACGGCCTACGGCGACGAGCAGTTCGGCGACACACACATTGCTCGCCGTTTCGTCGGCCAACTCGCGGAGGACCACATCGGCGAGCCGTCCCGCCATGTCCGGGGCGTGCGGCCACAGCAGAGCGACCGCCTGGATCCGAGTCCGCTGGAGGTCGTCCGAGAACGGCGAGCACGCGTCCGCGTGCGCATCCATCACCTCGGACAGCCTTCCGGTCGCGCCGATCCGGGCCAGGGCCTGGACGACGGAAGTCACCACTCCCGGGGTCCTTCCGAGTTCGTCGACCTCGGGCAGCAGGGCCGCGGCGCGCTCGGCGAGCCGCAGGGCGCGGTCGTGGTCCGACAGCGGCACGGCCAGGGACACCGCGGCCCACCCCCGGATGCGTACGCCGGTGTCGTCGAGCGCGGCGACCAGCCGCTCCGCGTCGTCGGGACGACCCGCCGCGGCCATCCCCCCGGCCAGGTCGGCGAACTGGTCCTGCTGGTACAGCGAGGGCGTCCGCTTGCCGCCGGCAGAGCCGTGCACCGCCCGGTGGAGCAGCCGCAGCGCCCGGTCCGGATCGTCCGTCGCGTGGTGGCGGGCCAGCGCGGTCAACGCCTCGGCAGTGACTCGCCGGGGCACACCCGCTGCCGTGGCGAGCCACGCCTCCGCCTCCTCGCTCCGCCCGGACGCGGCGAGCAACTCCGCGACGACCGCCGAGCTGCCGGCCCGGTAGATGTCCACCGTGGTGCTCCTCCAGGAAGGTGCGAGCGCGGACCAGGCCGCCGCGACCCGGCCCTCGCGCGCCCATCCCTCGGCGAGGGTCCTCGAGACGGCACCCCACTCGTACATCCGCTCGATCCGGCTTCCCTCGGCGTCGTCGGGTTCCAGGGTCGTGGCGAGACGCCCGGCCTCCGCCATGCGGTGTCCGGCGACGAGCGCGTACACCGCGCCGGGCGCGCCACCGATCCCGGCGGACGAGCCGTGGTCGGCCCACGCGGTCAGGACGGATGCGGCCAGCGCGTCCGCGAGTTCGGGACGCGTGGCGCGCACGGCCTCCGCGGCGATCGGCGGGAGGCGCAGGTCGTGGGGTCTCTGCCGGACCAGGGCCAGCAGTCGGTCGTGCACCCGGTCCCGTTCCTCCGGGCAGTCGCAGTCCGCCCATGCCTGCGCGATCGCGCTCAGCAGGTGGGCACGGTGCGGCGGGAAGGCGTCGTCGCCGACGGCTTCCTCCGCCGCCCGCAGCAGACCGGACATCGATCCCGCGTTCCGTACGGCGGCGGCCGCCAGCGACACCGCCCGAACGAGTCCGGCCGCGCCGTCGGAGTCTTGCGGCCGGGACAGCTCGCCGAGGAGGGCGACCGCCTCGTCCGGTCGGCCCGTACGCGCCAGTGCGGCGGCTTGGACACCTCGCGCGTGCCACCAGCACTCCGCGGCCACGTGCGCGTCGCGCCCGGCCAGTTCTCCCTCGACGAGCCGGACCGCCTCCTCCGCCAGACCCACCGCCCGGCGGTCACCCGACTGCCCCAGGGTGTGGGCGAGCTTCGCCAGGGCGAGGCCCCGGTTCAGCGAGTGGAAGACACTGCGGGCCAGTCCGAGCGCGAGCCCGACCATGCCCAGGCCTCCGTAGGCTGCCGGCACCTCCAGGTGCAGATCCTCGTTGCCGCGGGCCACCAGGTCGCCCGCCACCGCCAGTACCGTCAGGGCTTCCAGATCGTCCGTCTCCAGGCTGCGCACCGCCTCGTGCACCGCCGCGATCTCCGCCAGGCACGCGGCATCGTTCCCGCTCTCGATGCGCAGCCGCGCGTGACGCCGCGGATCCGTGACGAGCGAGACGGCAGCGCCGACGTCCCGGGGGCCGCGCAGGTCGGCGGCAAGTCGACCGTAGGGGCGCAGGAGGTAGGCCGGAGTGTTCGCGGGCCACCCCTGCCGGGCGTAGCCGGTGGCCCAGGTCCGCAACCGCTCCAGGTAGGGGGCGAGGTCCGGTCCGAACTCCTGTTGGGCGATCGTGAGGAGCGTCTCGTGGGAGAACACGTGGCCGTGCTCCGCGTCGGGGGAGACGCTCTCCTCGTCGGACGGGTCCGGTGACCCGCTGCCGGTCCACCGCAGGATCCGGCCGAAGCCGCTGTCGAGCAGTCGACGCAGTTCGAACGCGGGCTCGTGGGTGAGCTGCCGCAGGTCCTCGATCGTCAGCGGGCCGCGCGCGGCGGTGAACAGTCCCACCAGATCGCGTTCGGTGGCCGTGCCGGACAGGGCGTGGCGGAGTTCGAATCTCGCTTCGTGCTCGGTGTGGAGCGCCGCCGCGTTGGCCGTCAACCGCAGGACCCGGCAGGCGCGCAGCGGGTGGCCTCCCCTGACGTCCGCCGGAACGCCGGGGCCGGGTCGGCCGGTCACCAGGACGCGGACGCCGGGCGGCAGGCGCTCCGGCAGCAGCGAGGCGATGCTCCGTCCGGTACCTCCGGGCCGCAGGGAGTGGTCCTCGTCGAGACCGTCGACGATCAGGACGAGGGTGCCGCCGTCCTCGTGGACGCGCTCCGCGGCGTGGCGCAGCAGCAGGGTGCGCTCGCCGTTGCGCGCCGGCGAGGTGTCACGGCTCACCGGCGCGCGCCCGGCGATCGCGGCGAGTTGGTCGACGACGGCCTCGGCGTAGGCCGTGCTGTCGGCCTGGCCGGCATAGCGCGCGGTGACGAAGAACCAGACCGGCACCACCCCTCGCGGCGGATGGAGGGCGAACCAGGCCGCGAGGGCGGTCTTTCCCGCCCACGGCGCGCCCTGGACCCAGAGGTAGGGTTCGCTGCCGCCGCAGAACTCGGTCAGGGCACCGAGCTCGGACCGGCGGTCTTTCAACTCGGGCGGCGCGAAGTCGGCCAGCTGCGCCCGGTAGGACTCGTGGAGGATGCCGTGAGGTGGCGTGGGCAGCACGTCCGGCAGCAGGTGCGGACGCAACTCGCCCTTCACCGCTCGCGCCAGCGAGGCGAGTTCGTCGGTGGACAAGGTCTCGGCCCATCGGTCCACACGGCCGGCGGCGATGCGGCCGGGACCGTCGGACAGGTGGTGGCGGGTCACCACCCCGATCAGGTGACCGCCGCTGAAGACGGCAGCGCCCGACATCCCCTCCCAGCTGTCCCGTTCGGCGACCGGGTCCGTCCCCGGCGGCGAGTCGACGCTGAGGTCGAGGGTTCCCTCACGTCGGTTGGACAGTGCGGCGCAGCGTGCGTGGATGTGTTCCGCGTCCCGGAAGCTCGAACCGTCGCTGTCCCTGCGCAACTTGAAGCGTGGGAACCCGACGGCTGTGCAGCGCACGACGGCGTCGTGCTCACCGAGGCGGCCGTACGCGCAGGGGGCGATGTCCGCTTCTTCGGCGCCGCCGACAGCGAGCACGGCGACGTCGATGCCGTGATGCTTCCAGATCACGTCCGCCGTGACGACCTGCTCCCCCGGCCGGTCGGCCTCGAAGCGCACACGGACACCGGACGCTCCCTCGACGACGTGCGCAGCCGTCAGCACCCGGCGGGGCGCGACGAGATAGCCCGAGCCCCGCCTCCCGCCGTCGCTGCCGGTCGGTGCGACCAGGATCTCCGCCACCCGCTCGGCCCTCAGCACCCGCTCACCCCTCGAGCGGAGCCGGTGGGACGGGCAGCGTCCGCGCGCGAGCCTCGTTCAGAACCGGCATCCGGGCACGCTCACCGTTCTCCCTCGGCTTCCTCGCCGCTGATGAGGACGGAGCGGAACCCCGTCTCTTCGGGCGCCTCGGTTCTGGGCACGAGGGTGACCGTGATCCGCTGCGTCTGGGCCTGGGCGTACTTCCCGTTCGTCCCGGCATCGACGACCCAGAGGCGCACCTTGGCGTCCGCGCCCCCCTCACGACTGACAGCGACCGTCGCCTCCAGCTCGACGGGGCCGAGTTCGAACCGCACCGCCTCGCCCCTGCCGTCGGTCAGCGCCGTCGTCAGCTGCTGCCTCAACTCGCTGATCATGTCCGACAGTTCGATCACGTGCGCCGCCCCCGCCTGGATCCCGTTTCCGCCGAACCAGATCATATACTCGTACGCCGCACCGTCCGGCGCGCGGTCAAGAACGAACCTCCGCAACCACGTCGGCCGCCTCCGGGCGTTCTCCCTCACCGCCGCGACCTGGGCGGGCGGCTGCCAGCGAGCGCGCCGCGACCGCGGAGCGCGTCGTTTTCCTGGAAGGTCCCAGCGAGATGGGCACTGCCGCCCAGGCGGCCACAGGCGCTCGGGCGCAGGCCTACCGGGTCACCTGTGAACCCGTCCTCCGTGAGCGGTGCGCTTCGGATCGGGACGGCGGGGCAGGGCGCCGCGCCTGAGGTTGAGGTGATCGAGGGCCGGGCGGGTGCGGCTCGCCCGTGCGCGTCACCTCGCGGTCGCCGGGGTCCAGCGCCGACGGCGTTGCGGCGCGGTGTACCGCCGGACACCGTCAAGAGGTCCGAGCCGGACCGCGGGAACGCGGCAGTGGACGCCATGGCCCGGGCAAGCGCATGCTGGAAAGACAGACACTTTCGAGGACGATCGTCCCGTCGCCGTGTCGCGGGCCGTCCCGTCACGGCAGGCCAAGCCCATCAACACTGCGTCCGGGGCGACGGCGCAGGAGGCGGAGGCCGTCTGGTCAACTACTCGCGACTTTGCCCACGACGGTTGGTAGCGAGGCGCCGAGCATGCCAACGGCCCCGGCGTCCGGCCCATCTCCACGAAACAGTGATCGCGCGCTTGATGGGCATTCCGGCGTGAATTCGCCCGCGTAGCGGACCGCCTGGGCAGGAAAGTCTCCCCCACAACCCGAAGACCCGAAGGAGGGGCCGTGAGCGACGAAATTTCGGACGGCGGCCTGCCGGGAGGAGCACCGGACCAAGTTCCGTGCACCTTAGGACCGTGCCCCGTCTGCAGCGAAGAGCGCCAACTGTCGAGCCCGTGCATCTTTTTGCAGGGCCACGACGGCGATCACCGATGTGCTCACCAGGACGCGTGGTCGCAAGCCAGCGCCTCTGACGTTCCCATACCCAAACCACCCCCGCTGCCGAAGTGCCGAAGGGTGTGCCCCGAGGACGGCGTCGAGTGCTTGCTGATACTGGGGCACGAGGGAAGTCATCAGTGCGGGCACAGCTTCTGACCGACGCATCCACCGCGTCGGGGCGGCGCGGCTACTGAGCGGCACGACGGTGCGGACGGAGACGTGGCCGCTGCTCGGCTCCTCCGGCCCGTGAGTCGGCGTGCAGGCGCCGCCGGAGTCTCGGGAGCGCACGGCGTCCGGTACTCCCGCGCGGAACCTCGCCGCTCCTCGCGGAAGCCCCGGACGAGGTCATCCGTCGCCGAGCAACCGCCGAACGGCCTCCTCGACCGCACCGTGCGAGGCCGGCGTTCCCAGGTCGGCGTCCTCGCCGAGACGGCCGAGGTCGGCGGCGATGCTTCGGCCCTGTTCGAAGAGCTCGACCACCCGGGGGTTGATGTAGGAGGCTCGGCAGACCGCCGCCGTGTTACCCAGGTAGTGGGCGACCTCGCGCTCCGCGCGGGCCACCGCCCGGCGACGGGCCGCTCGGGTGCCCTCCGCCGCGACCCGGTCGGAGGTGGCCAGGGCGACAGCTGCCAGGACGGTGGCGTGCCAGGTCCGGAAGTCCTTCGCGGTGGCCGCCACTCCCGTGGCCATGGTCAGATAGGCGTTCAGGTCCGCGCCGTGCACCTCGTGCCACCGCCGGTGCTGCCAGAAGGCGAGCAGCCTTTCGCCCTCCGCGCGCCGCCGCAGCAGCGCCGCCACGACCGCCCCGGTAGCCGGGTCGCGGACCAGCTGTTCGCGCCGGAGCCCACTCTTGGCCGGAAAGTCGAACACCACGGCGCCACGGCGCAGCCGGACGTGTTCGCGGCGCAGTGTCGTCAGCCCGAAGCTCCCATTGGCCCGGGCGTAACAGTCCGAACCGATCCGGAACAATCCCAGGTCCAGCAAGCGCGCCGCGCAGGCCCTGACCCGATCACGGCACAGCCCGCGGCGCCGGAGATCGGCGGCGACCCGTTCCCGCAAGACGGGCAGCCGGGACGCGACGTCCAGGACGTGCTCGTGCTTGGCGGCCTCGCGCCGCTCGCGGAAGGCCGGGTGGTACAGGTACTGGCGGCGCCCGGCGGCATCGGTGCCCAACGCCTGGAGGTGCCCGTTGGGCCACGGGCAGATCCACACCTCGCGCCAGGCGGGCGGGATCGCCAGGGAGCGTAACCGGGTGAGCTCCTCGGGATCGCGCACCGGGCTGCCGTCCTGTCTCAGGTAGGAGAATCCACGCCCACGGCGCACCCGGCGCCAGCCCGGGCGTTCGGGATCACTGGTCCGCAGTCTCATGGCCACTCGTATACCCGCAGGGCGGTGAGGTCACCGGCGCCGGGCGGGGGGTGGTGGGGGACCGGGCGCGGGGCAGCGGTGCGACGCGGCGACGGCGCGAGGTACGGCCCGGGAAAGCTCCGGCGCCGCACGGGGAGCTTGCCGTGAACCCGATCGGCGTCCCGACGGGCGTAACGCCGAACGGTGAGGGTAGGCGCGGCGCGAAACACCGACAGGCGGGAACAGCCGGCACTTCCGGCACCGCCACGGAGGAGGAGCCATGTCGACTCCGGATCCCGACCCCCGCCGTACCGCGGGACTGACCGGAGACCACACGCTGCGCGGCGGCGACACCCCGCCCGCCGAAGGCGGCATCTCGGGCATTTCGCATCCCGAGCCGCCGGAACTGCGGCACGCCTGGGGGCCGGCCACCCTGGTCACCCTCGTCGTCGTCCTGGTCTGCCTGCTGGTCGCGGGCATCGTCCTCGCCCTGGTGCTGTGAGCCCCCCGCCCGACCGTACGTGAGGCCCGGGCCGGCCACGGGCGCGCACGGGCCACCGTCGTGGTGTCCGCAGACCGGGGCGATCGCCCCGCCACCGCGCGGATCCCACACCGCGCCCCGACCGGCACCGGGACCGGCGACCGACACCGACTCCGGAGGCCCGGCCGATCACGCGCCGGCGGGATGCGTCCGGGCGGGCGTGGAGAGGCCGACGAAAAGGAGGCCCCGGCCGGCCGGCGCGTGCGCCACCCGCACCGCGAGTGGCGGGGTGAGCCGGCGCACCGTGCCGCGAGGGGTCCGGGTGGTGGGCGAGGGTGCCGGGATCCGGTCGAGATCGTGGCGGGTGAGGGGCAGGCTGACGGCGCGACGTCCGTCGGGCAGGCGCAACAGGAGGCGGTGCCGGTTCCGGTCCTGGTGGGTGCCGACCGCGAGGGCGGTTGTCTCGGGGGTCGCGGCGGGTGTCGTGGCGGGGGTGGCGGCAGGGGTGGTGGCGGGGGTCATGGC
>JOHN01000034.1 GCA_000719695.1 Streptomyces sp. NRRL F-6131 | reverse complement strand
AGCGCCGATGGTACTGCAGGGGGGACCCTGTGGGAGAGTAGGACGCCGCCGAACAATCATTCACAAAGAACCCCCATCCGGGATCCGGATGGGGGTTCTCTGCGTTCACCGGGTATTGCCGGACCCGAGAAGCAGGGCGAATGGAGAAGCGGGAGACCCACCGCAGAGCCCCTCTCCCAGGGCCCCCAGAAGGGGCACAAAGGCACCTTTGGGGCTCTTGTCGTCCAGGTGGGTGGGGGAGGTCGAAGCTCTCACAGCGGGCACGGAAAAGCCCCGTCACCGGCTCGGTGACGGGGCTTTTCCGTTGGGCCCGGGTGATTCAGAGCCGACCGGCGGCCTTGAGAGCGAGGTAGGTGTCGGCCAGGGCGGGGGCGACGGAGGCGGGAGGGGCGTCGATGACGGTGACGCCGGCGCGGGTGAGGCGGTCGGCGGTGAGGCGGCGGTCGGCGCGGGTCTGCTCCGCGGCCGCGGCCCCGTAGACGGCCTCGACGGTGCCGCGGCCGGCGGCGAGGGCGTCGAGGTGAGGGTCGGAGACGGAGGCGAGGACGACCTCGTGGCGTTTGGTGAGGAGGGGGAGCAACGGGAGCAGTCCCTCCTCGACCGGGGCCGCGTCCAGGCCGGTGAGCAGGACGATCAGCGAGCGGTGCGGTGCCATCTTGAGCGCGGTGGCGACCAGCGCGCGCATGTCGGTCTCGTAGAGCGCGGGCTCCAGGACGGCCATCGCGGTGGTGAAGGCCGGGAGGATCTCGTTGGGGGAGCGGCCGGCCACCGCGGCCCGCTTGCGCAGGTCGTGGGCGAGCAGGTCGACCCGGTCGCCGGCCTTGGTGGCGAGGGCGGTGAGGAGGAGGGCGGCGTCGAGGGAGGAGTCGAGTCGGGGCGCGTCGCCGACCCGGCCGGCGGAGGTGCGGCCGGTGTCGAGGACGACGAGGATGTGCCGGTCGCGCTCGGGGCGCCAGGTGCGGACGGCCACGGTGTGGCGGCGGGCGCTGGCCCGCCAGTCGATCGAGCGGACGTCGTCGCCGGGCAGGTACTCGCGCAGGGAGTCGAACTCGGTGCCCTGGCCGCGGGTCAGGACCGAGGTACGGCCGTCGAGTTCGCGCAGCCGGGCGAGTCGGGAGGGCAGGTGCTTGCGGCTGGCGAACGGGGGCAGGGCGCGGACCGTCCAGGGGACGAGGTGCGAGCCCTGACGCCCGGCCAGGCCGAGCGGGCCGAGCGAACGGACGGTCACCTTGTGGGCGTGGTGGTCCCCGCGCCGGGTCGGGGTGAGGACGGTGGTGACGCGGCGTCGTTCGTGGCCGGGCACGCGCAGGGAGTGCCGGGAGGCGGCGATCTCGGTGCCGGCCCGCCAGGCGGACGGCGCCCAGGCGTCGCGGATCCGGGCGCGCAGGGGGCGTCCGGCCGGGTTGGTGACGGTCAGTTCGACGGCCGCGGGTTCGCCGAGCCGGATCGTGGTGTCGCCGCCCCGGACGATCCGCAGGCTGCGGACGGGGGCGGCGAGCACCAGGTCGAGGACGACGCCGAGCAGGACCGCGCCGGTGACGGCGCCGATTCCCGTCCAGGAGGGCAGCAGCAGACCCGTGACCAGGGCGCCGAGCGCGGCGAGCAGGGCGGTACGCCCGGTGAGGGCCATGCGGTGCGTTCCTTCGTCGGGGCCGACGGTGAGGCGGCGAAACGTGGGGCGGCCGGGCCGTGGAGCCGGTGCGGCCGGCCGGGCGGATGGGCCGGGTTCAGCGCGGGGCCGGGGTCTGGGCGAGGACGGCCTGGATGACGGAGTCGGCGGTCACGCCCTCCATCTCGGCCTCGGCGCGCAGGGCGACGCGGTGCCGCAGGGTGGGCAGGGCGAGCGCCTTGACGTCGTCGGGGGTGACGTAGTCGCGGCCGGCCAGCCAGGCCCAGGCGCGGGAGGCGCCGAGCAGCGCGGTGGCGCCGCGCGGGGAGACGCCGATGGAGAGCGAGGGCGACTGCCGGGTGGCCCGGCAGAGGTCGACGATGTAGGCGAGGACCTCGGGGGCGACGGTCAGCTTCGCGATCTGCTCGCGGGCGGCGGCGATGTGCTCGGGGCCGGCGACCGGGCGGACGCCGGCCGCGGCGAGGTCGCGCGGGTCGAAGCCGGCGGCGTGCCGGGCGAGGACCTGGAACTCCTGGTCCCGGTCGGGCAGCGGGAGGATCAGCTTGAGCAGGAAGCGGTCGAGCTGAGCCTCGGGCAGCGGGTAGGTGCCCTCGTACTCGACCGGGTTCTGGGTCGCGGCGACCAGGAACGGGACCGGCAGCGCGCGCGGTTCGCCGTCGACGGTGACCTGTCGCTCCTCCATGGCCTCCAGCAGGGCGGCCTGGGTCTTCGGCGGGGTGCGGTTGATCTCGTCGGCGAGCAGCAGGTTGGTGAAGACCGGGCCGGGCTGGAAGGAGAACTCGGCGGTGCGGGCGTCGTAGACCAGCGAGCCGGTGACGTCGCCGGGCATGAGGTCCGGGGTGAACTGGATGCGCTTGGTGCCCAGGCTGAGCGCGGTGGAGAGGGTGCGGATCAGCAGGGTCTTGGCCACGCCGGGGACGCCTTCGAGCAGCACGTGACCGCCGCAGAGCAGGGCGACGACGAGGCCGGTGACGGCGGCGTCCTGGCCGACGACGGCCTTGGCGATCTCCGCGCGCAGGGCGGTGAGCGCCGCGCGCGGGTCGAGGGCCGTCGCGCGCGGGTCGACGGCGGGGGCGCCGGGGGTGGTGGTGCCGGAGGTGGCGGCTGCCGTGCCGGGGGTGATGCGGAGCTGGGTGGTGGCCTTCTCGGTCACGGCTTCCGTACCTGCCTTTCGAGGGTGTCGAGATCGTCGGCGAGCCGCAGCAGTGCGGCGTCGTCGGTCGGGGGCGGCCCGTACAGCAGGGCCGCCACGTCCCCGCCGGGCCGTTCGGGGAGGCGGTCGGCGACGGCCGCGCAGAGCGCGGTGGGGTCGGGCGCGCCGGCCACGGGCGGGACGCCCAGGGCCGGGGCGATGCGCAGCGCGGTGGCGCGGCGCAGGGCGTCGGCGGCGCGGCCGCGGGCCCTGGCCCGGCGGTAGAGGCGGGCGCGGCCCTCGGTGGTCTCGGAGGCCCGGACCACGACGGGCAGGCGTTCGCTGACCACCGGGCCGAGGCGACGGGCGCGCCAGAGGGCGGCGAGCACGACGGCGACGGCGAGCTGGTAGCCGGCCCAGGTCCAGCCCTCGGGGATGTAGTCCTGGAAGCTCTTGCGCCCGCCCTCGGCGACCGGGGCGGTGTAGTCGGGCAGGTGCCAGGTGACGTGCGGCCGGGAGCCCAGCAGGCCGAGGCCCAGGGCGGCGTTGCCGTCCTTCTTGAGCAGTTCGTTGGTGAGGAGGTCGCCGCTGCCGAGGACCACGACGTCGGTGTTCCGCCCGGTGGCGACGGCGACCAGGGGGTAGCCGTGGCCGCGCGGGTAGCAGCCCTCGCCGCGGCTGCCGGCGGTGTAGAGCAGGCCGCCGAGGTGGGCGCTGCCGGCCCGGACGGCCTCCGGGAGGGAGCAGCCGGGGGCCGTGCTGCGGACCCCGGCGTAGGGGAGGCCGCCGTTCTCGTCGGAGGTGCGGACGCCGGGGACGAGGGCGCTGAGGGCGGCGGGGCCGGGGGCGATCAGCACCAGTCGGCCGTGGTGGGCGGCGGCGACGGCGGTCAGTTGCTCGGCGGTGAGCAGGTCGGGCTCGGGCAGGACCAGGGTGCCGGCGTCGGTGGGTCGGGCGGCCGGGTCGCCGGTGAGCTCGACCTCGAGTCCTTCGCGCTCCAGGAGGGTGACCACGGCGTGGCCGCCGGTGGGTTCGTAGGAACGCGGGTCGAGCGGCGGGTACTGGCGTTCCCGGTTGACCGCGGCGAGCAGGACGGCCGCGAGCAGGACGAGCGCGGCGGTCAGCAGGTACCAGCGGGCACGCCGCCACAGACCGCGGCCGGTGGGGGCGGTGCTGGTGGCGGTCGGGGCGTCGGCGGGTGCCGGGGCGGCGGTGGGGTCCGGGGCGGTCGGCGGGGCGGGGGTGGCGCTGGTCATGCGGCTCCTCCGGCGGCCGGGGCGAGGACCGGGCGGGCGCGTTCGAGGGCCCGGTCGAGGTCGCGCAGCAGCTGGTAGGCGGCCTGGTCGGCGGCGCGGTCGCCGTAGGCGATGTCGTCGAAGGCGCGGGCGGCGGCGGCGAGCTCGGCGGCGTGTCCGGGCAGCGCGCGGCCGGCCTCGGCGGCGGCCTCGTCGGCGGTGCGGCCGGGGCGGGTGTCGAGCAGGGTGCGTTCCTCCAGGCCGCGGACCAGTGCGCGCATCTGTTCGCGGACGGCCTCGGTCCACCGTTCGGCGGCGGCGTGCCGTTCGGCGTCGGCCCGGTGTTCGGCGGCGCTGCGCGGGCCGATGTCGCCGAAGACGCCGAGGTGGGTGCGGGCGGCCCGCTTCGGGGCGCCGAGGCGCCACCAGAGGGCGGCGCCGACGACCGCGGCGACCAGCAGGAAGAGGACGAGGCCGGTGGCGCCGCTGGTGCCGTCGCCGGCGAGCGCGCGCAGCGCGTCGTCGATCCGGTCCATGATCCAGTCGACGACCCGCTCCTGGAGGCTCGGGTCGTGGCGGTGGTAGTCGGCCTTGAGCAGCTCGTCGCGTGCGGCGTCCCGGGCCGCGTCGCGCGGGGTCGTGACCGGGGCACCGCCCGCGATCACGACCATCTCCCCCCGGATCGGCATCGGGCTCAGAACCTTGTGGGGGCGGGGCCGGCCTGGTCGCCCCAGCCGGTGCCGCCGTACTCGGGCAGGCCGGCGGCGCGGGCGAGCTCGATGTCGAGGGCCTCGCGGCGGATCCGCTGGTCGACGTAGAGCAGCACGCCGATGGTGGCGGTGAAGGGGAGGGTGACGGTGGAGGAGAGCACGCCGCCGATCGCGATGGTGATCAGCATGGCGGCGGGCATGCTGCCGCTGTCACCGGAGTCGATCTGTCCGACGAAGTCGTCGAAGCCGATCACCATGCCGGCGATCGTGAACGGGGTGCTGATCACCCCGGCGACGAAGGCGGCGATGATCTGGCTGAGCACGGTGATGCCGCAGATCCGCCACCAGGAGCGGCGGACCAGCCGGCGGGAGCGGGAGAGTGCGGTGATCACGCCCTGCTTCTCCAGCATGAGCGCGGGTGCGGCGAGGCTGAGCTGGATCCCGATCCAGAAGGCGACCGGGAGGCTGAGCAGGCCGACGATGACCAGCAGGGCGACGATGGCCGGTTCCTCGGCCCCGGCGACCAGGTAGCCGATCAGCGGGGCGAAGCCGAGCAGGACGATGCCGCCGGCGATCAGACCGGTGAGCAGGGTGAGTCCGACGAGCTGGAGCAGTCGCGGCCGGGCGTCGCGCCAGGCGTCCCCGATCGAGACGGCCTGGCCGAGGATGGCGCGGCTGACCACCATGGTCAGCAGGGCCGAGGCGACCACACCGAGCAGCAGCGAGAGCGGCAGGCTGATCAGGGTGGTCAGCACCGGGGTGAGCTCGCCGGTGTTCCCCTGGATGGCGAGCTGGGCGGCGAGCGAGCCGCCCTGCTGGACGACCGCGACGCCGAACGCGAGACCGAGGGTGACCCGCCAGTGCCTGCGGACCGTGGAGACGGCGCCGTCGAGGATCTCGCCGAGGCCGAGCGGGCGCAGCGGGATCACACCGGGCTTGGGGCTCTGCGGCGTGGCCCAGCCGTACGGTCCGCCGGGTGCGCCGTAGGGGGGCTGCTGCTGGCCGTAGCCGGCCTGCGGCCCGCCGTACGGGGCCTGCCCGGGGAACGGGGACTGCGGGGCGCCGGGGGCGGTCCCCCAGGTGGGCGGGGTGTCCTGGGGCGGTGCCGACTGGCCGGGCACGGCGGCGGGTGCGTCGGCCGTGGGCCGGGCGCCGTCGCGGGGCGGCTCGGACGAGCCGGGCGAGGCCCAGCCCGGAGTGTCGGTCATCACTGCTCCTCGGAGGGCATCGGGGTTCGCGGCGCAGGGTGGATCTTCACCCGGGCGCAGCGCCCATCGTGCCATGGTGGTCGGACGCACCCCAGGGGGATCCGGTTGCTGAACGGCAACGGCCGGGCGGCGGGCGGTTCGTGGGCCTTCCCGGGGGCACGCGGGGCGGGTGGGGGTGGAACATTCAACCGGTATGGCCGGAATTGAGCGGATCGCCAGTTGGCCGTTCTGGAGCAATGGGACTGCTGTGCGGCAGGTCACAATCCGGTAATGAGAAGATGGACGCATGAAGGGACGCGTCCTCGTCGTTGATGACGACTCCGCACTGGCCGAGATGCTCGGCATCGTGCTGCGTGGTGAGGGTTTTGAGCCGTTTTTCGTCGCGGATGGGGACAAGGCGCTAGCCGCGTTCCGGGAGACCAAGCCCGATCTGGTCCTGCTCGACCTGATGCTGCCCGGTCGGGACGGCATCGACGTCTGCCGGCAGATCCGGGCGGAGTCGGGCATCCCGATCGTCATGCTCACCGCCAAGACCGACACGGTGGACGTGGTGGTGGGCCTGGAGTCGGGCGCCGACGACTACGTCACCAAGCCGTTCAAGCCCAAGGAACTGGTGGCCCGGGTCCGTGCCCGGCTCCGCCGCGCCGAGGAGCCGACCCCGGAGCAGCTGACCATCGGCGATCTGGTGATCGACGTGGCCGGTCACTCGGTGAAGCGGGACGGCCGGGGCATCCCGCTGACCCCGCTCGAGTTCGACCTGCTGGTCGCGCTGGCCCGCAAGCCCTGGCAGGTGTTCACCCGCGAGGTGCTGCTGGAGCAGGTCTGGGGCTACCGGCACGCGGCGGACACCCGCCTGGTCAACGTCCATGTGCAGCGTCTGCGCTCCAAGATCGAGAAGGACCCGGAGCGTCCCGAGATCGTGGTGACCGTCCGCGGCGTCGGCTACAAGGCCGGGCCCAGCTGACGTGATGTACCGGACCGACGAGACCCCGGCGGGTACCGCGACCGACGGGGGCGGCGGCGCCGTGCGCGGGGACGTGCTGAGCTCGACCGTGCGCAGCCGCCGCCGACGGGCGCCCGCCGCCCTGCTGGCGCTGGTCAACCGTCAGCTGCGCCGCCCCCTGAACCGGGTGGCGGCGCTGTACCGGCGGTCGATCCAGCTGCGGGTGGTGGCGGCGACCCTGATGCTGTCGGTCCTGGTCGTGATGGTGCTGGGCGTCGTCGTGGTGGCCCAGGTGCGCACCGGGCTGCTGGAGACCAAGCGCTCGGCGGCGCGGGACCAGGCGCTCGCGGGCTTCCAGACCGAGCTCAAGAAGATCGACGAGGCCAAGGACCTGCGGCTGCGGGGCGGCGGCTCGGTCACCGACCCGGCCACCGGGGAGCTCGGCCTGGGCACCTGGCTGCTCCAGCAGGTCGGCGACCTGGCGGCGAGCGGCCAGAACGTCTACTCGGTGATCGCGATGCTGCCCGGCACCGGGCAGACCGTCCAGCCGGAGAAGGCCGGTCTCGGCCCGCGCTACTCCGCCGACATCCTGCCGAGCAGCATCCCCGACAGCCTCAAGGTCAGGGTCGCCCAGGAGCCCGGTCAGACCTTCAGCCAGCCGACCCGGGTGCAGCGCTCGCCGGAGAGCGACCCGGAGTCCGAGCCCGGGCTGGTCTTCGGCCAGCAGTTCGTCGGCCCGGACAACATCAGCAGCTACCAGCTGTACTACGTCTTCTCCTTCGGCCAGGAGACCAAGACCCTGGGACTGGTCACCGGCACCCTGGCGACCGCCGGCGTGTTCGTGGTGATCATGATGGGCGGCATCGCCTGGCTGGTGGTGCGCCAGGTGGTGACACCGGTCCGGATGGCCGCCGGGATCTCCGAGCGGCTGGCCGCCGGTCACCTGGAAGAGCGGATGAAGGTCACCGGTACGGACGACATCGCCCGCCTCGGCGAGTCGTTCAACCGGATGGCGAACGCGCTGCAGGCGCAGATCCGCCAGCTGGAGGAGCTCTCCCGGGTCCAGCGGCGCTTCGTCTCCGACGTCTCGCACGAGCTGCGGACCCCGCTGACCACGGTCCGGATGGCCGCCGACCTCATCTACGACAGCCGCGAGGACCTCGACCCGATGGCGGCCCGGTCCGCCGAGCTGCTCCAGGGCCAGCTGGACCGCTTCGAGTCGCTGCTCGCCGACCTGCTGGAGATCAGCCGGTTCGACGCGGGCGCGGCCGTCCTGGACGCCGAGCCGGTCGACCTGCGCGAGATCGTCGGCCGGGTGGTCGAGGCCGCCGACCCGCTGGCGCAGGCCAAGGGCAGCGCGGTGGTGATCCGCGGCGACGGCGAGCCGGTGGTGGCCGAGGTCGACTCCCGGCGGATCGAGCGCATCCTGCGCAACCTGGTCGTCAACGCGCTGGAGCACGGCGAGGGCCGGGACGTCGTGGTCCGGCTGGGCTCCCAGGACGGCGCGGTCGCCGTCGGCGTGCGCGACTACGGCATCGGCCTCAAGCCGGGCGAGGCGTCCCGGGTGTTCCACCGGTTCTGGCGGGCCGACCCGTCCCGGGTGCGGACCACCGGCGGCACCGGTCTCGGCCTGTCCATCGCGGTCGAGGACGCCCACCTGCACGGCGGCTGGCTCCAGGCCTGGGGCGAGCCGGGCGGTGGCTCGCACTTCCGGCTCACCCTGCCGCGCACCCGCGGCGGCGAGATCAACCGGGCGCCGTTCCGGCTGGAGCCCGAGGACTCGCGCAACAACCGCGGCCTGGGCACCTACGGGGCGCCGTACCGCCGGGCGGCCCGCCCGGCCGGGGCGACCGCGCTCACCGCGACCGAGGAACAGGCCGTCCCGGAGACCCCGGAGGCCTCCGGCAGCGGCTTCGGCAGCGGGCTCGGCGGTGTGCTGAGCATCGGTCCCGGCCTCGGCCGACGGACGCCGGAGGGCCCGCGGGCCGATCCCTCGGACGTGCTGCCGGCCGGTGCCGGGTACGGTGCGACCGGGGCCCAGGTCATGGTGGACCCGACGCCGGGCCGGCCGTCGGTGGCGCAGCGGACCGCGGGGCCGGACGGCACCGGCGGGGCGGACGGCACGGGTGGAACGGACACGGAGGGGACGCAGCGTGCGAAGGACCAGCGGCAGGACTGAGGTGCGGCTGGCCGGGGTGGCCGGGGGCCTGCTGGGTGCCCTGCTGGCCGGCGGCTGCGCGGCGATGCCGGATTCCGGGGGCGTCACCAAGATCGAGCTGTCGAAGAGCTCGGCGGAGAAGAACCTCCAGGTCAGGGTCTTCCCGGTGGAGCCCGCCAAGGGCGCCGGCCCGCAGGACCTGCTGGCCGGGTTCCTCGACGCGCTGACCGCCGACGACAGCTACGTGACGGCGCGCAAGTACCTGACGCCCGGCGCGCGGACCAGCTGGAACCCGGAGGCGGGCATCAAGGTGCTGGCCGCCAACCCGGGACACCTCAAGGTCAGCGTGACCGACGCCGACACCGATGTGTCCATCCCGGTCGACGGGCAACTGGTCTCCCAGGTGGACGACCGGCACTCCTTCTCGATCGAGTCGCCGCGCATGATCCAGTTCAACTTCTCCTTCGTGCGGGAGAAGGCCGGTGAGTGGCGGATCGACAAGCTGCCCGACGGACTGATCCTCAACGAGGTCAACTTCCGCAACAGCTACCGCCAGGTCGACCGCTTCTTCTACGCCGCCGCCGACACGTCCGCGCCGACCGCGGCCTCGGCGACCAACCAGGACGTGCTGATCGCCGACCCGATCTACCTGCGGCGCCGAATAGATCCGCTGGGTTCGGCGGTGCGCGCGCTGGTCTCGGGGCCGTCGACCTGGCTGGCGCCGGTGGCCCGTTCGGCCTTCCCGGCCGGGGTGTCGGCCGGTTCGGTCGACTCGGTCAGCCTGGACGACAACCGCACCGGGCACGTGACGCTCGCCGGGGTGGACCTCGGCAGTGCCACCGCCTGCCGGCGGATGGCCACCCAGCTCCTCTACACCCTCGCCGACCAGGGCACCGGGCAGGTGGACCGGCTGGAGCTCAAGGCGCAGCACGGCGGCCCGGCCTGCCAGGCGAGCCGTGCCGACGAGCCGTCGATCGGGCCCGGCTCCCTGGCCGGCCAGATGTCCACCCGGCAGTTCTACCAGCGGGCCGACGACGGCGTGCTGCACGAGACCCGCGGCGACGCGGTGGGCGAGCCCGTGCACGGACCGCTCGGCCGCCCTCAGCAGAGCGGGCGGCCGCTGGGCGCGGTCGCGGTGGCGCGGGACGGTGAGCGCGCCGCGGCGATCAGCGGGGACGGCCACCAGCTCTTCACGCTGCCGTTCCTGGAGTCCCAGGCGGCGATGCCGCAGCCGGTGCTCACCACCCCGAGCCGGCCGGGCTCCAAGGGCGACGACGGGCTGATCTCGCCGACCTGGGACGGGCGCGGCGACCTGTACGTGGTCGACCGCGACCCGGTGGGCCCGAAGGTGATGCTGGTGCGCGACAAGCAGGCCGTCCCGGTACCGGTCGACGACCTGGGCGTGCGATCGGTGCAGGGCATCAAGGTGTCCTCGGACGGTGTCCGGGTCGCCCTGCTGCTCAAGGAGGGCAAGGACAGCAAGGACCAGCGGCTCTGGCTGGGGGTGGTCGTCCACGGCGGCACCAAGGACGCCCCGACCGCGAAGATCACCGGTCTGCGGCTGGCCAACCCGGCGTTCCAGGAGGTGCTGTCGGTGTCCTGGGCGGAGGCCGACCAACTGCTGGTGCTGGGCAAGGAGAAGGACAAGGCCCAGCAGCTGCAGTACATCAGCACGGACGGGTCGCAGAACCGCGACGCGCGGTTGCAGGGCGGCGGGGAGATGGTCGCCGTCGCCGCGTCGGAGTCGCGGGGGACCACCGTGCTGCCGGTGCCACCGGTGCTGGCGCTGGAGAAGGAGGTGGGCAAGCCGTACCGGCTGGTGAACAACCAGTGGCGGGAGCTGGTGCTGCCCTACAAGGCCTCCGCGTTCATCTACCCGGGCTGAGGACCGGACCGGCAACCGGACCGGCAGCCGGACCGGGAACCGTGCCGAGGGTCGGGCCCGGCCGGTCTACGGCTGCGGCCCGTGACGCGGGACGGCCGTCGCCACGGTGGCGGCCGCGCGGGTCGGCAGGCCCGCGGCGGACAGCGCCCGGGCCGCCTCGACGAGGCTGGCGCCGGTGGTCACCAGGTCGTCCACCAGGACCGGCCGGTGCCCGGCCGCCGCCGACCGGCGGAAGGGGCCGGGCGGCCGTACGACGAGCGCGCCGTCCAGGTTGCGGTGGCGCTCGGCGGCGGAGAGTCCGGCCTGGTCGGCGACCGGGCGGGCGTGGCGCAACAGCGGTGCCGTCCGGGCGTCCACACCGCCGCGCCGCAGGGCCGCGGCGGCGGCGCCGGCCAGCCGCAGGGTCGGGTCGTGCCCCCGGGCACGGACGGCCGCGCGGGCGGAGGGGACCGGGACGAGCAGCAGCGGGGCCGCCCCGGCGTGCGGACCGAGGGCGGAGCGCACCGCCCGGGCGAGCGCCTCGCCGAGCGGGGCGGCCAGGCGCAGCGCGCCGCGCTCCTTGTGGGCGAGCAGCAGCCGGCGGACCGGGCCCTCGTACGGCGCGGCGGCGTGCGCCCAGGGCAGGGCCGTCGAGGGTGCGGAAGGGGCGGTGGCGAGGACGTGCCGGCAGTCCGGGCAGAGTTGCCCGCGGTCGGCGCCGCAGCCCGCGCAGGGGGCCGGGAGCAGCACGTCGAGCAGTCCGGTGAGGGTGTGGGCGAACGGTCCCGGGGCAGGCTGTCGACGGGGCGGTGCGGGGGGCGGCGGCACGGCTGCTCCTGGCGGGTGAGGCACGGAGAGTGAGCAAAGAATGCGCCGTACGGGGGGTGTTGTCCAGGTATTTACCTGTGTTTCACTCGCAAGAGGGTAGACAGGTGGGCAACAGCTTGACCGCCAGCCCGTCACTCCGTCATACCCGAACTCTCCACCGGAGAGGCGAAAACCCCGAGTGAGGTGTTCGATAAGGCTCCAGGGGGTTTCAACCGTCCCTGGTGGGGAGGAAGTGAGGTGAGGGCCAGTCGTTCCCGCCGTTGCCGGTGGGGCGGAGGGCCGGCAGAAGGATTGGCTGGTCCGGCTGGTCTCAGCCCGGTCCGGTAGCACCCGGACCGGCGACAGAACGAGGGATCGGAGTTCTGCGTGGACATCGTCGTCAAGGGCCGCAAGACCGAGTTGCCCAAGAGGTTCCGCGATCACGTGGCCGAGAAGCTGGAGAAGGTCCAGAAGTTCGACACCAAGGCGATCAGCCTCGATGTCGAGGTGTCCAAGGAACACAACCCGCGGCAGGCCGACCGGTCCGACCGCGTGGAGATCACTCTCCGTACCCGTGGCCCGGTGATCCGGGCCGAGGCCGCCGCCGCGGACCCCTACGCGGCGCTCGATCTGGCCTCGGCGAAGCTCGACGCGCAGCTGCGCAAGTCCGCGGACCGGCGTCGGGTCCACAAGGGCGGCAACGGCCGCACCCCGATCAGCGTCGCCGAGGCGACCGCGGCCCTGGCCGCGCTGCCCGAGGCGAAGCCGTCGGAGAGCAGCACCAACGGAGCCGTCCGCAAGACCATGATGGGATCCCTGGAAGTGGAGGGCGAAGGCCCGCTGGTGGTCCGGGAGAAGACCCACCCGGCCGCCCCGATGGCGCTCGACCAGGCGCTCTACGAGATGGAGCTGGTCGGCCACGACTTCTACCTCTTCGTGGAGAAGGACAGCGGCCTGCCGAGCGTCGTCTACCGCCGGCACGGTTACCACTACGGCGTGATCCACCTGAAGGCCGACGGCTCGACCGTCGAGGGTGGTGGCGCCGGCGGTGCGATCGGCGCCGGTGACGACGAGGACTGACCGGTCCGAACAGCACGGGAGGGGTGACCCCGGCGGCGCGTGCCGCCGGGGTCACCGGCGTTCCGGGGGCCCGTGGAGTCGCCGGGCGACCGGGCAGGTCACCCGATGCGGGGCAATCGGCGCCGGAGGGTGACCGCAGGGGGGTCCGGCCGTGGAATGATTGCCGCACGACGACCGGCGACGGGGGAGGAGCGGATGGGGGATCACTTCGGGCTGGGGCCCGCGAGGGGACCGGTCGCGGGGGTGTCGCCCGGGCTCGGGGCGGAGCCCGAGTACGCCCCGCACCGGGGGGAGCCGATCCGCGTCCTGGTGGTGGACGACCACGCGCTCTTCCGCCGCGGCCTGGAGATCGTGCTGGCCGAGGAGGAGGACATCACGGTCGTCGGCGAGGCCGGCGACGGTGCCGAGGCGGTGCTCAAGGCGGCCGACCTGCTGCCCGACATCATCCTCATGGACGTCAGGATGCCGCGCCGCAGCGGGATCGAGGCCTGTACCGCGATCAAGGACGTCGCCCCCAGCACCAAGATCATCATGCTGACGATAAGCGACGAGGAGGCCGACCTCTACGAGGCGATCAAGGCGGGTGCCACCGGCTACCTGCTCAAGGAGATCTCCACCGACGAGGTCGCCACCGCGATCCGCGCGGTCGCCGACGGGCAGTCCCAGATCAGCCCGTCGATGGCGTCCAAGCTGCTCACCGAGTTCAAGTCGATGATCCAGCGCCGTTCCGACGAGCGGGAGTTGGTGCCGGCACCGCGGCTGACGGACCGGGAGCTGGAGGTGCTGAAACTGGTGGCCACCGGGATGAACAACCGGGAGATCGCCAAGGAGCTCTTCATCAGCGAGAACACCGTGAAGAACCACGTGCGCAACATCCTGGAGAAGCTCCAACTGCACTCCCGGATGGAGGCCGTGGTGTACGCGATGCGGGAGAAGATCCTCGAAATAGGGTGACCGCGATCGGTGGCGCCCGCGCGGCGACCGCGGGGTCCGGTGGGCGACCCGCCGGACCCCGCGGTCGGCCGCCTCAGCTCAGCAGTCGCTCCAGCGCCGGGCGCAGCGACTCGTCGTGCAGGGTCTCGACCCGGACGCCGTCGCAGCCCACCCAGCCCGCGGCCTCGCGCAGCGCCTCGGCCAGCGCCTCCACGTGCCGCGGGGAGTCCAGCGAGACCTGACGCGCCACCAGGGTCCGGCCCTCGCGGGCCGGGTCGACCCGGCCGACCAGGCGGCCGCCGGTCAGCAGCGGCATCGCGAAGTAGCCGTGCACCCGCTTGTGCTTCGGGGTGTAGGCCTCCAGCCGGTGGAGCATGCCGAAGATCCGCTCGGTGCGCGGACGGTCCCAGATCAGCGAGTCGAACGGCGAGAGCAACGTGCTGCGGTGCCGGCCGCGCGGTGTCGTGGCGAGGGCCTCCGGGTCGGCCCAGGCCGCGCCGGGGGAGCCGTTCGGGCCCCAGCCGGCCACCTCGACCGGGACCAGGCCGGAGTCGGGCAGCACCGCGTCCAGCTGCTCGGTGCGCAGCCGGTGGTAGTCGGCGAGATCGGCCCGGGTGGCCACGCCGAGGGCCGCGCCGGACTGGGCGACCAGGGTGCGCAGGCACTCCGCGTCGTCCGGCTCGGTGGCGAAGAGCTCCGCGGGGACGGCCTGTTCGGCCAGCGCGTAGACGCGCTTCCAGCTCCGGCGCTCGGTGCAGACCACGTCGCCGAAGGCCAGCGCGCGCTCCACGGCGATCTTGGTGTCCGACCAGTCCCACCAGTCGGCGGTCTTCTTGGCGCCGCCCAGCTCGGTGGAGGTGAGCGGGCCCTCGGCGCGCAGCTTGTCCAGCACCGAGCGGTAGGTCGCCGCGTCGGCCTGCTTGCCCCAGACGTGCGCCTTGGCGCGGTAGCGGCGGCGCCGGAAGGCGAACAGCGGCCACTCCTCGACCGGCAGCACGCACGCCGCGTGCGACCAGTACTCGAAGCTCGTGCCGGAGCCCCAGTACGCCGACTCGACCGCCGGGCGGCCGACCGCGCCGAGCCGGGCGTAGGGGACGAGTTCGTGGGAGCGGGCCAGCACCGAGATGGTGTCGAGCTGGACGGCGCCGAGCCGGCGCAGTACTCCGCGCACACCGCCGCGGCGGTCCGGCGCGCCGAGCAGGCCCTGGGCGCGCAGGGCGATCCTGCGGGCGTCGTCGGCGCCGAGCGTGGCCACCGGTGCGGGAAGGGAGGACGAGGCGGTCATGCCGGCGAGCCTAGGGCCTGCCACCGACAACCCGCCCGCCCGGCCAGGGTGGTGGGCCTCGGCGGGCCGGGCGGGTCGTCGGGCGGTCGTTGCCCGGTCGGGCGCCGTCAGTCGGTGAGGTCGCCGGGCAGCAGCGAGCCGATCCACGAGTCGTGGAACCGGCCGCGCTGCTCGGCGTACGCGCGCAGGGTGCCCTCGAACCGGAAGCCGACCTTCTCGGCCACCGCGCGGGAGCCGTGGTTGCCCACGTAGGCGAGCCACTCCAGTCGGCGCACGCGGAGCCCGGTCAGGGCGTGGCGGGCCACCGCGGTGGCCGCCTCGGCGGTGTAGCCGCGGCCGCGGAACTCCTTGGTCGCCCACCAGCCGACCTCGGCCGTGCCGGGGCGGCCGCCGGAGACCGTCAGTCCCTGGCTGCCGACCAGCGCGCCGGATTCGCGCTCGAACACGCACCAGACCAGGTTCTCGCCGGTCCGCCAGCCGTTGGCCGCCAGGTCGAGCACGAAGTACTCGGCGTCCTCGCGACGGTACGGGCTCGGAACGATCGTCCAGCGCTGGATCTCCGGGTCCTGGCAGGCGGCGAGGACGGCGTCGATGTCGGACTCGCGCGGAGCGCGCAGGACGAGGCGCTCGGTGGTGAGGACGACCGGTTCCCGGGCGGAGCCCGCGGTGGGCGCACCGACCTGCGCGTCGGCCCGCGGACCGGTCTCCGGGCCGCCCTGCTCGGCGGCCCGCTCGTCGGCGCGTACTTCGGGGCTTTCTTCCATGAACGAATTATTCCGCGCTGCGATGAATCCGAGCATCCGATTAACGGGTCCGCGCGTCCAACTCTCCGGACAGCTGCCCGGTTTGCCCCGATGGGGAATGCTATCGGGGCATGTGCTCGCAGGGGTGACACGGGAATACCGTGCTGACGCACCTCCCGGGGCCTTGGGCTCCTCGCATACGATGGCCCGTGCGGTGGGCTGGATCCGCCGTGCAGTCGTCCAGTGCCAATACAGGCAAGGAGCCCGCTCACGTGTCCGTCTTCGACAAGATCCTGCGCGCCGGCGAAGGCAAGATCCTTCGCAAGCTGCAGCGGATTGCTGCCCAGGTCAACTCCATCGAAGAGGACTTCGTCAACCTCACCGACGCCGAGCTTCGCGCGCTGACGGACGAGTACAAGCAGCGCCTCGCCGACGGCGAGTCGCTGGACGACATCCTCCCCGAGGCGTTCGCCACCGTCCGTGAGGCCGCCAAGCGCGTGCTCGGCCAGCGGCACTACGACGTCCAGCTCATGGGCGGCGCCGCGCTGCACCACGGCTACGTCGCCGAGATGCGCACCGGTGAGGGCAAGACCCTCGTCGGCACCCTGCCCGCGTACCTGAACGCGCTGACCGGCAAGGGCGTGCACCTGATCACGGTCAACGACTACCTCGCCGAGCGCGACTCGGAGTGGATGGGCCGGGTGCACCGCTTCCTCGGCCTCGAGGTCGGCGTGATCCTCGGCAACATGACGCCCGCCGAGCGCAAGCGCCAGTACGCGATGGACATCACGTACGGCACCAACAACGAGTTCGGCTTCGACTACCTGCGCGACAACATGGCCTGGTCGAAGGACGAACTCGTCCAGCGCGGCCACAACTTCGCCGTGGTCGACGAGGTCGACTCGATCCTCATCGACGAGGCCCGCACCCCGCTGATCATCTCCGGCCCGGCCGACCAGGCGACCAAGTGGTACGCCGACTTCGCCAAGCTGGTGCTGCGCCTGAAGATCGACCGCGACTACGAGGTCGACGAGAAGAAGCGCACCGTGGGCATCCTGGAGGAGGGCGTCACCAGGGTCGAGGACTACCTCGGCATCGACAACCTCTACGAGTCGGTGAACACCCCGCTCGTCGGCTTCCTGAACAACGCCATCAAGGCCAAGGAGCTCTACAAGAACGACAAGGACTACGTCGTCATGAACGGCGAAGTCATGATCGTCGACGAGCACACCGGCCGCATCCTGGCCGGCCGCCGCTACAACGAGGGCATGCACCAGGCGATCGAGGCCAAGGAAGGGGTGGAGGTCCAGAACGAGAACCAGACCCTGGCCACCATCACCCTCCAGAACTTCTTCCGCCTGTACGACAAGCTGGCCGGCATGACCGGTACCGGTACCACCGAGGCGGCCGAGTTCCACCAGATCTACAAGCTCGGTGTGGTGCCGATCCCCACCAACAAGACCCCGCTGCGCATCGACCAGCCCGACCTGATCTACAAGTCGGAGCCGGCCAAGTTCGCCGCCGTGGTCGAGGACATCGCCGAGAAGCACGAGAAGGGCCAGCCGGTGCTGGTCGGCACCGTGTCGGTCGAGAAGTCCGAGTACCTGTCGCAGGAGCTGCGCAAGCGCGGCATCCCGCACGAGGTGCTGAACGCCAAGCACCACGAGCGCGAGGCGCAGATCGTCGCCCAGGCCGGTCGGAAGGGTGCCGTCACGGTCGCCACCAACATGGCCGGCCGCGGTACCGACATCATGCTCGGCGGCAACGCCGACCACCTCGCGGCGGCCGAGCTGGCCCAGCGCGGCATCACTCCGGTCGACACCCCGGAGGAGTACGAGGCCGCGTTCCCGGCGGCGCTGGAGAAGGCCAAGGCGTCCGTCAAGGCGGAGCAGGACGAGGTCAAGGAGGCCGGTGGCCTCTACGTCCTCGGCACCGAGCGGCACGAGTCCCGCCGGATCGACAACCAGCTGCGCGGCCGCTCCGGCCGTCAGGGCGACCCGGGCGAGTCCCGCTTCTACCTGTCGCTCGGTGACGACCTGATGCGCCTGTTCAAGGCCGGCATGGTCGAGCGCGTGCTCTCGATGGCCAACGTCCCCGAGGACGTGCCGATCGAGTCGAAGATGGTCACCCGGGCCATCGCCTCCGCGCAGACCCAGGTCGAGCAGCAGAACTTCGAGATCCGCAAGAACGTCCTCAAGTACGACGAGGTGCTGAACCGCCAGCGCGAGGTCATCTACGGCGAGCGCCGCCGGGTCCTGGAGGGCGAGGACCTGCAGGAGCAGGTCGGCCACTTCATGGACGACACCGTCGAGGCGTACGTCCGGGCCGCCACCGGCGAGGGCTTCGAGGACGACTGGGACCTCGAGAAGCTCTGGACCGCGCTCAAGCAGCTCTACCCGATCACCCTGGACCTGGCGGAGCTGGAGGAGGAGGCCGGCGGCGCCGCGGGCCTCACCCCGGAGTTCCTCACCAAGGTCATCCAGGAGGACGTCCAGGCCCAGTACGGCGCCCGCGAGGACCAGCTCGGCGAGGAGATCATGCGCGAGCTGGAGCGCCGCGTCGTCCTCTCGGTGCTGGACCGCCGCTGGCGCGAGCACCTCTACGAGATGGACTACCTCCAGGAGGGCATCGGCCTGCGGGCCATGGCCCAGCGCGACCCGCTGGTCGAGTACCAGCGCGAGGGCTTCGACATGTTCACCGCGATGATGGAGGGCATCAAGGAGGAGTCCGTCGGCTACCTGTTCAACCTGGAGGTCCAGGTCGAGCAGCAGGTCGAGGAGGTTCCGGTCGAGGACGCCCAGGTGGTGCTCGACAAGCTGGAGAAGGACGCCGCCCGTCCGGAGATCAAGGCCAAGGGCCTGGAGGCCCCCAAGCCCCAGCGGCTGCACTACACGGCCCCCTCGGTGGAGGTCGCCGGCGGTGTGGTCGAGGGCGACTTCGAGGACCTCGGTCCCGAGGACGAGGGCGACGGCATGACCCGCGCCGAGCGCCGCAAGGCCGCCAAGTCGGCCAAGGGCCGCCGCCGCAAGAGCTGAGGCGGGGCCGGCCGGTCCGCTCGTCGGACCGGCCCGCCACCGAGCCGGGCGCCGTTCCCCCGCGGGGGCGGCGCCCGGCGTCGTTCCCGGGCCCGCGCACGGCGGCGACGGGTCCGCGGCCGGGCCCGGGCACGGCCACGTCCGCGGGCGGCCCCCGGGGCGGCTCACCGGGCCTCCACGGCGGTGCACTGCCACTGGCCGGACGGTCCGCGCGGCTCCAGCCGGAACGCCACCATGTGGTGCCGGCTGCCGAGGTCGACCCGGACACAGGCCTCGACGGCGCCCGGCGCGGGCGAGCGGTCGTGCACCGGGCCGAGCCGGGGCCGCTCGCCGCCGCGCGTCCCGCGCAGGGTGCCGGCCCGGACCAGGGCGGAGAGCTGGCCGTAGCAGTCCAGCGTGGTGTGCCGCAGCAGTTGGCCGGACGGCCGGGCGCCGGTCAGCACCTCCACCAGCCGGTGGGCGAACCGGGCACTCAGGCAGTCCCGGGGGTCACGCCCCGGTCCGGCGGCGCAGTCGGCCCGGGGGTGACGGGGGCGCCGCCGCTCGGTGGGCGGGCGGTGGTCCCGGGCGGTGCCGCGCGAGCGGTACGGGCGCGCCGACAGCACGGCGGGCGGGGCGAGGGGCGGGGCGGCGCGGTGCGGGCACGTGGTCATGGGCCTTCCTCGGAGCGGCGGTCGGTACGGGGCCTGGACGGGACGGTCGGTACGGGGGCCGGACGGGGCGGACGGTACGGGGGCGGACGGTGCCGCGGAGGGGCTGGTGCAGGTACGGACGGGTCCTTGTTAGCGGCCGCCCGCGTGGGGCGGCAACGGCTTTGCGGCAGGCTCCCGGAGCGTCGTAAGTTCACCTATCCGGGTGAGTCGCCCCGTGCGGCGGCGGGTCCGTCGGCACCCCCGTGGGCACGGGGTTGACGCGCGGGGGACGGTGGGAAAGCCCGAAAGAGGACGGTCGGGTTCGCCGGGACGGGCGTTGCGGCCCCGGTGGGTCGGCGCGCAGGATCGAAGATCGGAGCCGGGGACGGACGCCGCCGGTGCGCCCGCCCCGGACCAGTACCGCCCCGACGACGACAGGCGGCCGGCATGACGACATGGGTATCCGGGACACGGCCGACGACGCCGCCGACCGGTGGCGCCCCCCGGCGCGGCCTGGTGCTGGGCGGTGGGGGCATGCTCGGCGCGGCCTGGACGGTCGGCGCGCTCTGTGCGGTCGAGGAGGCCACCGGCCGCCGGGCGGGCGACGCGGAGGTGCTGCTCGGCACCTCGGCGGGCGCCATCCTCGGCGCGCTGCTGGCCGCCGGGGTCGGCGCGGACCAGCTCCGCGACCACCAGCGCGGCCGGCCGATCACGTCCGGCCCGCTGGCCGGGGTCGACTTCGACTACGACACGGCGGTCGGCGGTGCGCTGCCGCCGCGGCCCCGGGCGGGCATCGGCTCGCCGCGCCTGCTGCGGGACGCCGTGCGGCACCCCCGCGAGTACCCGCTGCTCACCATGGTCTCGGCGATGGCGCCGCACGGCCGCGGGTCGCTGGAGCCGGTCGGCGCGCTGGTCGGCGGCCTGTTCGACGGAGGCGGGGCGGCCGGTGCCTCGACGGCCGGTGACCGGGTGACCGGTGACCCGTCGGACGGCGACCCGTCGGACGGCGACCCGTCGGTCGGTGGCTGGTCGGCGGGCCCGGCGCTGCGGGTGGTCGCGGTGGACTACCGCAGCGGCCACCGGGTGGTCTTCGGGGACCCGGGCGCACCGCCCGCCCGGGTCGACCAGGCGGTGACGGCCTCCTGCGCGATCCCCGGCTGGTTCACCCCGGTCCGGGTGGGCGGCGCCGACTACGTGGACGGCGGCTGCTGGTCGGCCACCAACGCCGACCTGCTGCTCGGCCGGGGCCTCGACGAGGTGTACGTGCTCGCCCCGATGGCGCTGCGGCGCGATCCGCCGGGGCGGCCGGAGCCCGGCACGGGCGCGCCCGGTTCCCCGCGAGCCCGGCGCGGGCGCGACCTTCCGCGCGGGGTGCTCGCCCAGGTGGTCGGCCGCTACCGCCGGGCGGTGACCAGGCAGCTGCTGCGCGAGGCCGGTCTGCTGCGGGCGAGCGGCGTCCGGGTGCACCTGCTCGCGCCCACCCCGGCGGACCTGGCCGTGATGGGGCCCAACATGATGGACCCGGCCCGTCGCGGCCCGGTCCTGGAGCGTGCGCTGGAGACCTGCCGCCGGGCCCTGGAGACCCCCGCCGAGCCCCCTCCGGGCTCCCGCTGAGCCCTCGCCGGGCTCCCGCCGAGCCCTCGCCGGGCTCCCGCCGAGCCCTCCCGGAGTCCCCCGGAGGCGACGGACGACGGCCCGCCGGGGCGGGCGCCGCCGGCGGGACCCGAAGGCCGGTGGTGCGCGGGTGATCACGGCGGCGCGTCCGGAGCTTATTCTTGGGGCGCTGGAAGCTGTGCCGCTGGACGAACCGGAGAGTGCCACCGATGCGCGTGTACGTGCCCACCACCCTGACCGGCCTGGCGGCGGCGCACGCGGGCGGCGCGCTGGACCAGTCCGCGGCGTACGCCGTGACCCCCGCGCTGCGCGAGTGGTACGTCAGCGACGACCTGGAGGAGCTGGAGTACGCGGCGCTCAACCGGGCCGCCCAGTCCTCGCTGCGCCTGCTGGCCGCCGAGCCGGACGCCCCGCGCCGCCGCGTCGTGGTCGCGCTCGACGTCGCCGACTCGGCCGTGCGGCCGTTCCCCGGTGACGAGTACCAGGACCAGGCCTCGCTCGGCCGCGTGGTGCTGGCCGGGCCGGTGAAGCTGGCCAAGGCGGCCTCGGTCCACGCCGACGTGGCCGACAGCGACGTGGTGGCCGACGTGGCGGCGGCGGTCGGGGCGGTGACCGCCGCGGACGCGGGCGACCAGGACGCCCAGTTCACCGTCGACGGCGCCGAGGACCACGACCTGCTCTGGTTCGCCACCCAGGAGATCACCGCCCTGCTGGCCTGAGCGGGCCCCCCGGCCCGACCCGCGGTGCCGGCGAGGACCGCGGGGCCGTGAGCCCCGTCCTACCGGTCCGGCCGCGCCCGGCGTTACCGTTCACCCGTGCGCACTCATATCGTCTGGGACTGGAACGGAACGCTCTTCCACGACATGGAAGCGGTGCTCGGGGCGAGCAACGCCGCGTTCGCGACCATCGGCGTCGGGCCGATGACGCTGCAGGAGTACCGCGAGCAGTACGAGATCCCGATCCCCCGGTTCTACCAGCGGCTGCTCGGCCGGCTGCCCTCCGACGCCGAGTGGCTGCTCCTGGACGACGCGTTCCACGACCACTACCACCGGCTGAGCGACGCCTGCGGCCTCACCGACGGTGCCCGTGAGCTGCTGGACGACTGGCGGGCGGCCGGGCACAGCCAGTCGCTGCTGTCCATGTACGAGCACGACCGGCTGGTCCCGATCGTCGAGGGCTTCGGCCTGACCGGCCAGTTCCTGCGGGTGGACGGGCGCAGCGGCCCGGCCGGCGGGCAGAAGTCCGAGCACCTGGTCCGGCACCTGGCCGCGCTCGGCGCGCAGGTGGACCCGGCCCGCACCGTCCTGATCGGGGACGCCGCGGACGACGCGCTGGCCGCGCTGAACGCGGGCGCGCACGCCGTGCTGTACACCGGCGGCTCGCACACCCGGGAGAAGCTGGAGCCGGTCGGGGTGCCCGTGGTGGACACCCTGGCGGAGGCGGTCGAGCTGGCCGGCCGGATCGCCGGCTGAGACCGCCCCGCGGGTACCCGCGGACGGCCCGGGCAGCGGTCCCGGTCGCCCGCGGCGTGGCGCGCGCCACGTCCACCGTTGGCGTGTCCGGGCGGGCGGGGCGGCCCCGGGCTGGTCAGGCTGGACGGGTGCCGGGCCCGTCGTCGGAACGGGCCGGCCGCCGTGACGAGGAGCGGAGCCCGCCCATGCCCATCGACGCAGTCACCGACGTCCCGGTCCCGGGCAACGAGCCGGTGTTCGGCTACGCGCCCGGCAGCCCGGAGCGGGAGCGGCTGGTGCGCCGGCTGGACGAGCTGGCGGCCGAGCCGGTCCCGCTGCCGATGACCATCGGCGGCGAGCAGCGGTTCGGCGGTGGCGAGCGGATCGACGTCGTCCAGCCGCACCACCACGCGGCGAAGCTGGGCGTGCTGGGCAACGCCACCCGGGAGGACGCCCGGGCCGCGGTGGACGCCGCGCTGGCGGCCGGGCGGGAGTGGCGCGGGCTGTCCTTCGACGACCGGGCGGCGGTGTTCCTGCGCGCCGCCGACCTGCTGGCCGGGCCGTGGCGGGAGACGCTCAACGCGGCGACTATGCTCGGCCAGTCCAAGACGGTCCAGCAGGCGGAGATCGACTCGGCCTGCGAGCTGATCGACTTCTGGCGGTACAACGTCCACTTCGCCCGGCGGATCCTCGCCGAGCAGCCGGTCTCCTCGCCGGGGGTCTGGAACCGGACCGACCACCGCCCGCTGGAGGGCTTCGTCTACGCGATCACGCCGTTCAACTTCACCGCGATCGCCGGCAACCTGCCGACCGCGCCCGCGCTGATGGGCAACACGGTGGTGTGGAAGCCGGCGCCGACCCAGACGCTGGCCGCGCACCACCTGATGCGGCTGCTGGAGGCGGCCGGGCTGCCGCCCGGGGTGATCAACCTGGTCACCGGTGACGGGCAGCAGCTGTCCGCGGTGGCGCTGGCCGATCCGGCGCTGGCCGGACTGCACTTCACCGGGTCCACGGCGACGTTCCAGTCGCTCTGGCAGACCGTCGGCGCCAACATCGGCGGCTACCGGACGTACCCGCGGATCGTCGGCGAGACCGGCGGCAAGGACTTCCTGCTGGCGCACCGCTCGGCCGATCCGGACATCCTCAGGGCCGCCCTGATCCGCGGCGCCTTCGAGTACCAGGGCCAGAAGTGTTCGGCGCTCTCCCGCGCCTACCTGCCGCGCAGCGTCTGGCAGCGGATCAAGGACGACTTCCTCGCCGAGGTGGACGCGCTGGCCGTCGGCGACGTCACCGACCTGTCGAACTTCATGGGCGCGCTGATCGACCGGCGCGCGTTCGAGCGGAACCGGGACGCGATCGAGCGGGCCAAGGCCGATCCGACGGTGGAGCTGGCGGCCGGCGGCCAGTACGACGACGCGATCGGCTGGTTCGTCCGCCCCACCGTGCTGGTCTCCTCGGACCACCGCAACGAGATGTTCCGCACCGAGTACTTCGGCCCGATCCTGGCCGTCCACGTCTACGAGGACTCCCGCTGGGACGACGTGCTCGGCCGGGTCGACGGGGGCGCGCCGTACGGGCTGACCGGTGCGGTGGTCGCCCAGGACCGCTACGCGATCGCGCAGGCGGTGGAGGCGCTGCGGTTCGCCGCCGGGAACTTCTACATCAACGACAAGCCGACCGGGGCGGTGGTCGGCCAGCAGCCCTTCGGCGGCGGCCGGGCGTCCGGCACCAACGACAAGGCGGGCGCGCCGCAGAACCTGCTGCGCTGGACCTCGGCCCGGTCGATCAAGGAGACGTTCGTGCCGCCGACCACCCACGTTCATCCGCACATGGCCTGAGCGCGCACGCTCCGCACACGGGCTCCGCACGAAGTTTCGGTTTTCGGCGCAAACCGGCAGGCTGATTGGACAAGCTGTCCAGGACGGCCCGATCTTCCTGCAGGTTTGCGCCTGCTTGTCCCCTGACACCTTCGATTGATCCCGTTAGGCTGGCTGGCGTCGTCGGGTGGCTCCGCAGGCCGAACGTCTCGTCCTACCCGCTGCAGAGGTGTTCCATGCGTGCCATGGGCCCTTTTCAGCAGGACGGTGCGGCAGGATTTGCGGGAGACCCGGCGGTGCACACCGAGACCACCACCGAGTCACGCAACGGCGCGCGACAGGAGCCAAGAAGTCATGCAGACCAAGCTGGACGCAGCCAAGGCCGAACTGCTCAGGAAGGCAGCAGCAGCCGCTGAGAACAGCCAGGTGGGGGGAGCGGCGCCGGGGGAGGGACTGAGCAACGGCGCTCTGTCCGCGTACCTGCACCACTACTACCTCCACACGGCGCCCGAGGACCTGGTCGACCGCGACCCGGTCGACGTCTACGGCGCGGCCGCCTCGCACTACCGCCTGGGCCTCAAGCGCCCGCAGGGCACCGCCGAGGTGCGGGTGCACACCCCCTCGGTCGAGGAGAACGGCTGGTCCTGCGGCCACACCGTGGTCGAGGTCGTCACCGACGACATGCCGTTCCTGGTCGACTCGGTGACCAACGAGCTGTCCCGCCAGGACCGCGCGATCCACATCGTCATTCACCCCCAGCTGGTCGTCCGCCGTGACATCACCGGCAAGCTGCTGGAGATCCTCGACGTCGACGCCTGCGCCCGCAGCCAGGCCGCCGGCACCGAGTGGCCGGCCGACGCGACCGTCGAGTCGTGGATGCACATCGAGATCGACCGCGAGACCGACCGCGACGACCTGCGCGAGATCGAGACCGACCTGCGCCGGGTGCTCGGCGACGTCCGCGAGGTCGTCGAGGACTGGGGCAAGATGCGGGACTCCGCGCTGCGCCTGGCCGACGAGCTCGCCGAGCAGCCCCCGACCGGCCTGCCCGAGCAGGAGGTCGGCGAGGCCTGGGAGCTCATGCGCTGGCTCGCCGACGACCACTTCACCTTCCTCGGCTACCGCGAGTACGACCTGGTCCAGCACGAGGGCGAGGAGGTCCTCAAGGCCGTCGCCGGGACCGGTCTCGGCATCCTGCGCTCCGACCCGATCGGCCACGACGACCAGCACCACGCCGTCAGCGAGGCCTTCGGCCGGCTCTCCGCGCCGGTGCGCGCCAAGGCCCACGAGAAGAAGCTGCTCGTCCTCACCAAGGCCAACAGCCGGGCGACCGTGCACCGCCCCTCCTACCTCGACTACGTCGGCGTGAAGAAGTTCGACGCCAACGGCGAGGTCATCGGCGAGCGCCGCTTCCTCGGCCTGTTCTCGGCCGCCGCCTACACCGAGTCGGTCAGCCGCATCCCGGTCGTCCGCCGCAAGGTCCAGGACGTCATCGTCGACTCCGGCTTCTCCACCGAGAGCCACGACGGCCGCGACCTGCTGCAGATCCTGGAGACCTTCCCCCGGGACGAGATCTTCCAGACCCCGGCCGACGAGCTGCTCCAGATCGCCACCAGCGTGCTCTACCTCCAGGAGCGCCGCCGACTGCGGCTGTTCCTGCGCCAGGACGAGTACGGGCGCTACTTCTCCGCGCTGGTCTACCTGCCGCGCGACCGCTACACCACCCGCATCCGGCTGCGCCTCATGGACATCCTGATGCAGGAGCTCAACGGCGCCTCGATCGACTACACGGTCTGGTCGACGGAGTCGGTGCTGACCCGTCTGCACTTCGTCGTCCGGGTCACCCCCGGCAGCGAGCTGCCGCACCTCACCGACGCCGAGGTCGAGCGGATCGAGGCCAAGCTGGCCGAGGCCGCCCGCTTCTGGATGGACGGCTTCAACGACCAGCTGCACGTCGAGCTGGGCGAGGAGAAGGCCGCCGAGCTGGCCCGCAAGTACGCCAACGCCTTCCCCGACGGCTACCGCGCCGACTTCACCGCGCGCACCGCCGTCGCCGACCTCAAGCAGATCGAGTCGCTGCACGGCGAGGGCGACTTCCGGCTGAACCTCTACCAGCCGGTCGGCGCCGGCGACGACGAGCGCCGCTTCAAGATCTACCGGGTGGGCGGCCCGATCTCGCTCACCGAGGTCCTGCCGGTCCTGCAGCGCCTGGGCGTCGAGGTGCTCGACGAGCACCCGTACGCGCTGACCCGCTCCGACCACACCACCGCCTGGGTCTACGACTTCGGCCTGCGGCTGCGCGAGGCCGTCGAGCTGACCGACGAGGCCCGCGAGCGCTACCAGGAGACCTTCGCCGCCACCTGGACCGGCAAGGCCGAGAACGACGGCTTCAACGAGCTGGTCCTGACCGCCGGGCTGACCTGGCGCCAGGCGATGATGCTGCGCACGTACGCCAAGTACCTGCGCCAGGCGGGCTCCACGTTCTCCCAGGACTACATGGAGGACGCGCTCCGCAACAACACCCACACCACCCGCCTGCTGGTGAACCTCTTCGAGGCCCGGCTGAGCCCCAGCCACCAGCAGGGCGCCGCCGAGCTGACCGAGGGGATCCTGGAGGAGCTGTCCGGCGCGCTGGACGAGGTCGTCTCGCTGGACGAGGACCGCATCCTGCGCTCCTTCCTGCACCTCATCAAGGCCACCCTGCGGACCAACTTCTTCCAGCACGACGGCACCGGCGCGTGGCACTCCTACGTGTCGATGAAGTTCGACCCGAAGGCCATCCCGGACCTGCCGGCCCCGCGCCCGGCGTTCGAGATCTGGGTCTACTCGCCGCAGGTCGAGGGCGTGCACCTGCGCTTCGGCAAGGTCGCCCGCGGTGGTCTGCGCTGGTCCGACCGGCGCGAGGACTTCCGCACCGAGATCCTCGGCCTGGTCAAGGCGCAGATGGTGAAGAACACCGTCATCGTGCCGGTCGGCGCCAAGGGCGGCTTCGTCGCCAAGCAGCTGCCGGACCCGTCGGTGGACCGTGACGCCTGGCTGGCCGAGGGCATCGCGTCCTACAAGACGTTCATCTCGGCCCTGCTGGACATCACCGACAACCTGGTCGGCGGCGAGGTCGTCCACCCGGCCGACGTGGTCCGCCACGACGAGGACGACACCTACCTGGTCGTCGCCGCGGACAAGGGCACCGCGACCTTCTCCGACATCGCCAACGGGGTCGCCGAGTCCTACGGCTTCTGGCTGGGCGACGCGTTCGCCTCCGGCGGCTCGGCCGGCTACGACCACAAGGGCATGGGCATCACCGCCCGCGGCGCCTGGGAGTCGGTCAAGCGCAACTTCCGCGAGCTCGGCGTCGACACCCAGACCGAGGACTTCACCGTCGTCGGCATCGGCGACATGTCCGGCGACGTCTTCGGCAACGGCATGCTGCTCAGCGAGCACATCCGCCTGGTCGCCGCCTTCGACCACCGCCACATCTTCCTCGACCCGAACCCGGACGCGGCCACCTCCTACGCCGAGCGCCGCCGCCTCTTCGAGCTGCCCCGCAGCTCCTGGGACGACTACGACAAGTCGCTGATCTCGGCCGGCGGCGGGGTCTTCCCGCGCAGCGCCAAGTCCATCCAGCTCACCCCGCAGGTCCGGGCCGCGCTCGGGATCTCCGACACCCGGCTCACCCCCGCCGAGCTGATGAAGGCGATCCTGCAGGCGCCCGTCGACCTGTTCTGGAACGGCGGCATCGGCACCTACGTCAAGGCCTCCACCGAGACCAACGCCGAGGTCGGCGACAAGGCCAACGACGCCATCCGGGTCAACGGCGAGCAGCTGCGCGCCCGCGTCGTCGGCGAGGGCGGCAACCTCGGCTGCACCCAGCTCGGCCGCATCGAGTACGCGGCCACCGGCGGCCCGGAGAGCACCGGCGGCTGGATCAACACCGACGCCATCGACAACTCGGCCGGCGTCGACACCTCGGACCACGAGGTCAACATCAAGATCCTGCTCAACCAGGTGGTCGCCGACGGCGACATGACGGTCAAGCAGCGCAACACCCTGCTCGCCGAGATGACCGACGAGGTCGGCCACCTCGTGCTGCGCAACAACTACGCGCAGAACGTGGTGCTGGCCAACGCGGTCGCCCAGGCGCACAGCATGGTCAACGTCCACTCCCGGATGATCAACCGCCTGGAGGCGCACGGCCAGCTCGACCGGGGCCTGGAGTTCCTGCCCACCGAGCGGCAGATCCGCGACCGCCAGCAGAACGGCCGGGGCCTGTCCCAGCCCGAACTGTCGGTGCTGCTCGCCTACACCAAGATCACCCTGGCCGACGAGCTGCTCGCCACCGACCTGCCCGACGACCCGTTCTTCCGCACCGCGCTGCACGAGTACTTCCCCAGCGCGCTGCGGGCCCGGTTCGCCGAGCAGATCGACCGGCACCCGCTGCGCCGGGAGATCATCACCACGCTGATCGTCAACGACACGATCAACCGCGGCGGCTGCACCTTCGCCTTCCGCCTGAAGGAGGAGACCGGCGCGACCTACGAAGAGGTCGCCCGCACCCACACCGCCGCCCGGGCCGTCTTCGGCCTGGAGGAGATCTGGTCCGAGATCGAGGGCCTGGACAACCGGGTGCCGGCCCGGGCGCAGACCAAGATGCGGCTGCACTCGCGCCGTCTGGTCGAGCGCGCCACCCGGTGGATGCTCAACAACCGGCGCCAGCCGCTGGACATCGCCGGCACCATCGAGTTCTTCCACGACCGGGTCAACCAGGTGTGGGGCTCGCTCCCCAAGCCGCTGCGCGGCGAGGACCTGGCCTGGTTCGAGCACGTCTACGAGGAGCTCGCCGGCGCCGGTGTGCCGGAGGAGCTCGCCACCCGGATCGCGGGCCTGTCCTCGACCTTCCCGACCCTGGACATCACCGAGGTCGCGGACCGGTCCGGCAAGGACGTCGCCCAGGTCGCCGAGCTCTACTACGACCTCGCCGACCGTCTGCAGATCACCCACCTGCTCGACCGCATCATCGAGCTGCCCCGCACCGACCGCTGGTCGTCCATGGCCCGCGCCGCCATCCGCGAGGACCTCTTCGCGGCCCACGCGGCGCTGACCGCCGACATCCTGGCCTGCGGCCCCGAGGGCGCCACCCCCGAGGAGCGGTACACCGCCTGGGCGGAGCTCAACGCCACCCTGCTGAACCGCGCGAAGAGCACCCTCGACGACATAAGGGGTTCGGACAACTACGAGCTGTCCAGCCTCTCCGTCGCGATGCGCGTCATCCGCACCCTGCTCCGCACGGGTTCGATGCGCTGATCAGGCTGTAGCGGTTCGACGGCGGGCCCGCGTCCCTGGTGGACGCGGGCCCGCCGCGTTCTCCGCGCGGAAGCCGGGAGGGTGGGAACCCGGGAGGGCGGTCCGGACAGGTGGGGGTGTGGAACTGTCGCAGCGGGGCCGGATACGGGATGGCGATCAGTGGGCGTTCGGGGAGTTGTTCGACGAGACGGCGGACGACCTGTACCGGTACGCGGTGCGGGTCACCGCGGACTGGGCGGTCGCCGAGGACGTCGTCCAACTGACCTTCCTGGAGGCGTGGCGGCTGCGCCACAAGCTGAGAGAGGGTGACGAGCCGGTCCGCCCCTGGCTGTTCGGGGTCGCCGCCAACGTCCTGCGCAACACCGCGCGGGCGGCGCGGCGGCACCGGGCCGCGATGGAGCGGCTGCCTGCCCGGGACGTGGTGCCGGACTTCGCCGACGAACTCGTCGGGCGGCTGGACGACAGCGCCCAGCTGGCCGCCGCCCGGCGGGCACTCGGCCGACTGCGGAAGGCGGAGCGGGAGGTGTTCGGCCTCTGCGTCTGGGCCGGGCTCGACTACGCGAGTGCCGCCGAGGCGCTCGGAGTGCCGGTCGGAACGGTGCGTTCGCGGCTCTCGCGCGCCCGCGCCAAGCTCCGGCCGCTGGCCGAGGAGGAACTGAGAAGAGGACGGGAACTCCGCTCCGAGCCCGGACAGGTACGGGTTGGCCGCACCGATGCGGCCCGGTCGACACGGGAGACGAACCGATGAACGAGCACGAGCGTGCCGAGCTGGCCCGGCTGTTGCCGCCGCCGGCGCGGCCCGAACTCTCCTCCGACCGCCACCGGCTGTTGAGGGGACATCTGATGAGTGAGATCCGGGAGACGAAGCCCGCGCGGGTTCGGCGGGGCAAGCTCGGCTGGGTGGCGATTCCGGCCCTGGCGGGCGGTCTGGCCCTGGCGATGGTCCTGCCGGGCGGCAGCGACGGCGCGGCCTCCAAGGCCCCGCTGGCCCAGCAGCAGAGCGGGCAGCAGCCGGCCGAGAGCGGCGGCACCACGCTGAACGCCGCCCCGGTCGCCGCCGTCCAGCTGCTGACCCAGGCCGCCGACAACGCGGCCGGCAAGCCGGACCCGAAGCCCGGCAAGAACCAGTTCGTCTACATCGACAGCCAGGTGTCCTTCGCGGGCACCAACCTGGCCACCGGCGAGACGAAGGTCGACGCGCCGCACCGCCGCCAGATCTGGCTCTCGGTGGACGGCAGCCAGTGGGGCGTGCTGAAGGAGGAGGGCAAGGGCGGCAAGGGGGCCGACGTGGTCAAGGAGGGGGACAAGCGCCCCGCGCCGCGTCCCGACGGCGGGCTGTGGCTCGACCCGACCAAGAAGCCGAGCGTCGGCGCGCCCACCTACACCTACCTGGCCGGGCTGCCGACCGACCCGGACGCGCTGCTGAAGAAGATCTACGCCGAGACCAAGGGCCAGGGTCGCACCCCCGACCAGGAGGCCTTCGTGACCATCGGCGACCTGCTGCGCGAGCAGATCGCCCCGCCGGCGGTCAGCGCCGCCCTCTACCGGGCGGCGGCGAAGATCCCCGGCGTCACCGCCGTGGCCGACTCGGTGGACGCCTCGGGCCGCCACGGCGCGGCCGTGGCCCACGAGGACAGCGGCGTCCGCACCGAGTGGATCTTCGACCCGAAGACCCACGAGTTCCTCGGCGAGCGCGAGGTCGTCGTCACCGACGGCGACCTCGGCAAGGCGGGCACGGTGGTCGGCCACACGGCGGTCCTGGGCCGCTCGATCACCAACCAGCCGGGCGAGGAGGGCCCGAAGCAGAACGCCTGATCACCCGACGGGCAACGCCGTGGGGCCCGGTGCAAGCGGGCCCCACGGCTGTTTCGGGCCCTGCGGCAACGAATATAGCTTCAGGAGCACAATCGGTCCTTGGCATGGGAAGTCTCGTTGCGTGTGGAAGTCGCTGCCTGGTTCCCGGTCGCAGGCGCTCGGTTCGACGAGCACCTCGAAGAACAAGGGAGGCGAGAAGTGGATGGCCAGGTCCTGGAAAGAGGTTCGGTCCGAGGTCGTGACCAATGAAGCGGGGGTCGCCGCGCACCGAGCGAAGCTCGATGCCGAAGTCCGCACCTACCGTCTCGCGGAGATCCGCGTGGAGCAGGCGCCCACTCCGGTGGAGGTTTCTGATTTCGGGGACCGCCAGCTCATCATCGAGTAGTGCCGCGACCGACTGTTCCGCTCCGGAGGGCCCGCGTCCGAGGATGCGGGCCCTCCGGTGTTCGTTGCGCGTGGGGTCCGCCTCTCGGCCGTCCTCTGTTGCCCCGTCCGACGCTTCAGCGGGCCGCCGCGCGTTGGAGGGTGCTGGCGAGGTCGGTGGGTTCGGTGCCGAGTTCGCGGACGGGGTGGCGGAGCGCGGCACGGGCGCGGGCGGCGCCGGTGGTGGCGCATCCGGTGGTGGCAGGGGGGACGGGGGCGACGTCTGTGCAGGAGCGACAGGGGCCGGGGCGGGGGACCGGGTCGTGACAGTGGGGGCACTCGGAGTACGTGGCGGGCGCGGCCCCGGTGCGCGGGGGCGGGAGTTTGCGCCGGAGCCGGTCGTGGAGGAGCGCGAGTGGCGAGTGCAGGGGGACGGGCAATCCGGGGAGCAGGGCCCGGGCCAGGTCGGCCGCATCGCTGCCGTGTTCGAGCCACTGGCAGACGAGGGGTGCGAGCGCCTGCGCCTCGGCGAGCCCGAGGCGCAGGCGCGGTTCGGGCCGGATGGCACGGAAGAGTGCCGCTACCGCCGCCCGGGTCTGATCGTCGGGCAACTCGGCCGGGAGGGTGGGTACTTCTTCCGGGTTCTTTACGGGAGGAGTGTCAGGGCGGCCGGTGCCTCGTTCACCGGCGACCGGGTGGGGGACATTCGGTCGTGCCGGCGGTGAGAGCTGCGGGAGGTCGAAGACATGGGCCTCGGAGCGGATGGTCCCGTCCGGGCGCCGGACGCGGACGACCTGGTAGTACCCGGCGTCGGTGAGTTCCTTGAGCGCCCGCCGGACGGTGCCGCGCCCCTGGGGGCTGGTGTCCGCCATGTGTCGGCCGTCCTCGCGCCACCCGTCGGGGCGGGAGAGGAGGTCGGCGAGGAGTCCGCGGGCGGTGTAGCTGAGCCGCCGGTCCTGCAACAGGCCGTTGGGAAGCACGGTGAATGAGCGCGCGTGGGCGCTACGATGAATCTGCATCTGGAGTTGACGCTCCTGGTGCCGGACCCCGGGGTGTTCCACCACCGCCGGGGTCTTCTATGTTCTGTTGATAGTGCGGAACGTAGCACATCCGCCACGGAGCGTGGGAAGTGTTCGAAGTGCAGGGTAGGGCTGGGGGGTGGCCCCGGCCCCACCCTTCGGTATCGGGGGCACGGTGACGAGCACCGGTTGGTCTACGAGCCGGCCGCTGGCGAGCTGATCATTCACCAGGCTCGCTTCCACTATTCGCGCTGAATCGGCGTGGAAAGCGGGCCCTCGTCCTCGGACGGGGGCCCGCTCCTCTTCCCCTCCCCCTCAGCGGGCCGCGGCGCGCTGGAGGGCGCTGGCGAGGAGGGCGAGGTCGGTGGGGCCGTTGCCGAGTTCGCGGACGGGGCGGCGGGCGGGCGGGGCACCGAGGGTGAGGGGGTCTATGGCGACGACGGTGGGGCGGAGGGTGGCGGTGCGGGGGATGCGGCCGCTGATGCGGGCCGCCTGGAAGGCGGTGACGCCGCCGTCCGGCAGGCGCAGGTAGCCGCGGCCCGGGGTGGAGTCCGGCAGGGCCGCCGCGTCGCCGAGGTGGATCAGCAGGTCGGAGTCGGCCGGGTCGTCCGTCCGCAGCGCGATCCGCAGCAGCGCGGCGTCGTCGACCTCGGTGCCGGCGGTCTCCTCCGGCCGGCCGGTGGTCACCGCGAGGTGGACCCCGAGCTGGCCCCCGCGCCGGGCGACGGCGGCCAGGGCCCGGGCGAGCGGCCGCCCGGCCGGGGACGTCGGCGCGAGCAGGGCGTCGTAGTCGTCGACGACGACGACCAGCCGGGGCGGGCAGGGCCCGGTGGCGGTAGAAGGGGTAACCGGAGCCTCGGGGCTGCGCGGCTTGATGATACTCGCGGTGCTCGCCACCGGCGGGGCGCCGACGGTGGCGGGGACCGGGACGGGCTCCGCGTCGAGGATCCGGGCCGCGTGCCAGGAGGCGAAGTCCAGCCCGTCGAACAGCCGCTCCCGCACGGCGAGTTCGTCCTCCAGCTTCTCCGCGGCGAGCAGGGCGGCGCGCGGGTCGGTGGCGGCGTTCACCAGACCGGTGACGTGCGGCAGTTCGGTGCAGCCGGCGAGTCCGTCCTCGGTGGCCCGGCCCTCGACGAGGGTGACCGCGAGGCGCTCGGGCCGCTCGGAGACCGCCAGCGAGGCGACCAGGGTGCGCAGCAGCTCGGTCTTGCCGGAGCCGCGCGCGCCGCCGACCAGCAGGTGCGGGCCGCCCGGGTCGGGGGAGGGGAGGGTGAGTTCGGGGTCGGCGAGGTCGAGCACGCAGAGCTCGTCCCGGGTGGTGCCGAGCAGGGCGGTGGCGGCGCCGATGCCCCCGGCGTGCGCGGCCCAGCGGGCGGAGAGCTTGGCCGGGGTGACGGTGTCCAGCTGGAGCAGGTCGAGCAGGCGCAGGGCGTCCGGCAGCGGGCCGCGGTTGGCGGGGGTGGCCTCGCGCAGGGGGGCGAGGACCCGGGCGAGCCGTTCGGCCCAGGCGTCGGAGACGGCGTCCAGGGAGATCTCGTGCAGGGTCTCCCGGCCGCGGGCGACCGGTCCCGGGCGGTCGAGCGAGAGCTGGGTGCCGACCTCGCCGGTGATCAGCGCGGTGGCGCCGAGGCCGCGGGGCAGCAGTTCGGGCTGCTCGGCGAGGCAGACCGGGAAGATGCCGACCGCCGGGCCTTGGCGCAGCAGCAGGTCGAGGGCCTGCCGGGCGGCCTCGGTGGCCGGGCGGCCGTCCACCACGACGACGGTGGCGGGGTGGCCGCCGAGGCCGACCGGGCCGCTGAGCCGGGTGGTGAGTTCGGTGAGCCGGGCGGTGGCCTGTTCGTCGTCGAGGCCGAGCAGCAACCGGCAGTCCTGGCCGTCGGTGGGGCGCAGGTGGGGCAGCCAGAGGGCCCAGGCCCAGGTGTCGGTGCGGTCCTGCGGGGTGCGCGCCGGGTCGGCGTCGACCACGACGAGGCTGAGCCCGGTCGGCGGGTGCAGGGCGGCGAGCTGGGCGACGACGGCGCGGGTCAGCGCGTCCAGCCGGGCGCGCGGGCCGCTGAGGCCGAGGCTGCCGGCGGTCTGCAGGTCGAGGGTGACCGGGACGGCGGGCAGCACGGTGCCGGGGGAGGTGCCGGGGCCGCCGGGCCGGTCGGCGGTGCCGAGCCGCAGGGTGAGCGCGTCGGGGTGGCCCGGGCCGCGCTCCCAGAGCCGGGGGCCGGGACCGAGCGCGTTGAGCAGCAGGGTGGCGAGGTCGGGCCAGCGTTCGCGCTGGGCGGCGGCCTGCCGGGTGCGGACGGCGGCGTGGTGGCGCTCGGCGCTCTCCTCGGGCGGTTCGGCGGCGGAGCGGCCGAGCCGGAGGGAGAGCAGCCCGCGGCCGCGGCCGGTGGGCGGCTCGGGGGCGGCGGGCGGTTCGGTGACCGGCGGGGCGGGCCGGACGGGGGCCGGTGCGGCCAGCTGGAGGTGTCCGTGGCCGTCGGGGAGCGCGGCCCTGGCGGGCGGCCCGGAGCCGTCCCGGGTCTCCGGGACGGTGACCCGCAGGGTGGTCTCGCCGATCCGCAGCAGGCCGGTGCCGTCGAGCGGGACGGCCTCCTCCGGCGGCCCGGGCGGGACGATCCGGCCGTCGACGGTGGTGCCGTTGGTGGAGCCGAGGTCCCGGACGGTGACCGTGCCGTCCTCGGCCAGGTGAAGGGCGAGGTGGAGCCGGGAGACGTCGGGGTCGTCGACCGGGACGTCGGCCCCGCCGGACCGGCCGACCCGGATCTCCCGCCCGTGCAGCCGGTGCACGCCGCCGGCGTCGGGGCCGCCGACGACGCGCAGTTCCGCGGCGGCGGGGGCGTCGTCGGGGTCGTCGGCGGTCGGGTCGGGCTCGTTGAGGGAGAGGACGGCCCCGTCGAGGAGCGGGGGGTGGCCGAGCAGGGTGTGCTCGTCCACCCGGTGCGCCCCGGCGTAGAGGTGCACATGGGTGGCGGCCCGCGGGCCGCGCACGCCGACGGCGCCCGCGAGGGCCCCCGCGAGGGAGCCGAGCGCGGTGCCCACGGGCGCGGTGACCAGCACGTCCACGTAGGGGATGGCGGAGCCGGCGACTGCCGGGCCGCTGCGCGGTCGGAGGACGGTCAGCCGGATCTGCATCTCGCCCGCGGTCCCTTCTGCTGGTGTGACGCCTGGTGCCAGTGCCTCGGGCCGCTGCGGGGGAGCCGGGTGGCCGCGACACCGCTTGGGCCACAAGAGTGGCGAGTGTCATCCTGCCATCCGTCACGGACAGTCCGCGCACCGTACCGGATTTGACGATCTTGCGATCATCGCCATGTTGCGGGCGACGGAGAGTCAGGTCAACCGGCGCCCTGCGGGGGAGCCGCCGCGACCCCGGTGGAACCGTCGGCTGGCCCTGCGGGTCTTCCCGTAGGGGATGTCCCCCAACCCGGGCGAACGCCCTGCCGGTCGCCCCGAAATCGTGAACGGGCCCCGTTAGAGTGGCCGGAAACACGGGCCCGGCAGGCTCACCGCACCGGCGGAGGAGCGCCCCGCGCGGGCGGTCACGGCGAGGAGTGCGACAGGTGCGGCCAGTCGGCAGCAAGTATCTGCTGGAGGAGACCCTCGGTCGAGGGGCCACCGGCACCGTCTGGCGCGGACAGGTGCGCGCCGACGTCCAGGTGCCGGGCACGGCGCCCGGCCAGCAGGTGGCGATCAAGATCCTGCGCGAGGAACTCGCCGCCGACCCCGACGTCGTGATGCGGTTCCTGCGCGAGCGCTCGGTGCTGCTGCGCCTCACCCACCCGAACATCGTCAAGGTCCGTGACCTGGTCGTCGAGGGCGAGCTGCTGGCCCTGGTGATGGACCTCGTGGACGGCCCCGACCTGGCCCGCTACCTGCGCGACAACGGCCCGTTCAGCCCGATCGCGGGCGCCCTGCTGATGGCCCAGGTCGCCGACGCGCTGGCCGCCAGCCACGTCGACGGCATCGTGCACCGCGACCTCAAGCCGGCCAACGTGCTGCTCGCCACCGCCGTCGTCGAGGGCACCGAGCAGATGCACCCGATGCTGACCGACTTCGGCATCGCCCGGCTCGCCGACTCCCCGGGCATCACCCGCAGCCACGAGTTCGTCGGCACGCCCGCGTACGTGGCGCCGGAGTCCGCCGAGGGCCGCCCGCAGACCTCCGCGGTGGACGTCTACGGTGCCGGGATCATGCTGTACGAGCTGGTCACCGGCCGCCAGCCGTTCCAGGGCGACAACCCGCTGGCGATCCTGCAGGCGCACCTCGCCCAGGAGCCGCAGCGGCCGTCCACCATGCCCGAGCCGCTCTGGACGGTGATCGAGCGCTGTCTGCGCAAGGACCCGGCGCAGCGGCCGAGCGCGGTCGCGCTGGCCGGCGCGCTGCGGGTGGTCGCCGCCGGCGTGGGCGTGCACGCCTCCCCGGCGGCGGTGGACGCGGCGCTGGCCGTGGGCGCGCTGCTGGCGCCGGACCCGCAGCCGACCGCCGTGCCCGGGACCGGCACCGCCGCGGGCCAGGGTCCGCTGGGCGGCGCGGGCGCCGGCACGCCGTTCGGCACCGAGGACCGCACCCAGGTGCTCCCGGCCGGCCAGGGCGCACCCGGTCAGCCCGGTCAGCCCGGTCAGTACGACCCCGCGGCGGCCACCCGGGTGATGGGCACCCAGCCGCCCCCGTACGACCCGGCCGCCGCGACCCGGGTGATGCCGCCCGCCGCCGCGCCGCCGCCCCCGTCCGGCCCGCCGCAGGCCGAGGCGCCGCACCCGTGGCAGACCCAGCTGCGGGCCGCCCGCGACCGCAACCAGCAGACCGAGATCGGCTACTTCGGGCCCGAGGACTTCGAGGCCCCGCCGGTCGCCCCGCCGCCCTACCAGGCGGGCCCCGGGGGCCACCAGCAGCCGGGTCACCCGCAGTACGGCCAGCAGCAGGGCCACCCGCAGTACGGCCGGCAGGGCGGGCCGGGCCAGCAGCAGGGTCACCCGCAGCCGCAGGGCTACCAGCAGGGCTACCCGCAGCCGGGCCAGCAGCCCCCGGGCGGCCACCGCCAGGCCCCGCCCGGCTACGCCCAGCGCCCCCCGGTGGCCCCGCCGCCGTACCAGGTCGGCCCCGGCGGGCAGCCGCAGGGCGGACACCCGCAGCCGCCCGGCGGCCACCAGCGGCCCCCGCAGGGTGGCCACCGGTCCGCGCCGCCGCAGCCGGACCCGCGCCAGGCCGCCCCGGCCGCCCCGCCCCGCCGGTCCGAGCCGCCCGCGCCGCAGCACCGCGAGCCCGCGCAGCGCCGCGCCGAGCCGCCGCGCGAGGCGCCCCGGGAGGCGCCGCGCCGCGAGCCGCGCCAGCGCAGCCGCAACCGGATGTACATCCCGGGTCTGGGCTGCCTGAAGGGCTGCCTGATGGTGCTGCTGGTGCTGGCGGTGGCCGCGGTGGCGCTGTGGAACTTCACGCCGCTCCCCGAGTACTGGGCCCACGTCCAGGACTGGTTCACCAGTGCGAAGGACTGGGTGACGAGCGTCTTCGACTCGACGAGGTGACGGGGGCTCCACGCGGTCGGGGACCCGGGCGGTGTGACGCGGGCGACAGTCGGGCGACGGTGCCGGGACGGGTCCCGGCGCCGATCCCGGGCGCCGGACGGCGGAATTGACGCTTTGTCGACACTTTCCGGGAATTCTTGCCGTTTCCCGCCCGCCGAGCCCCCTCGGGCGGCCCGCCGAGGGGGTCCGGGCGCGTAGGTTGGTCGCTGTTGTCCCGCCCCACCGAGTGCACCGGACCCTCCCGGAGCGCTCCCGCCGCCCACGGAGCAGCATTGGCACGCAAGATCGGCAGCCGCTACACCGTCCACCAGGTGATCGGCCGGGGCTCGGCCGGGACGGTCTGGCTCGGCGAGGGCCCGGACGGTCCGGTCGCGGTCAAGCTGCTCCGCGAGGACCTGGCCGCCGACCAGGTGCTGGTCGGGCGGTTCGTCCAGGAACGCGCCGCGCTGACCAGCCTCGACCACCCCCGGGTGGTCGGCGTGCGCGACATGGTCGTGGACGGCAGCGACCTCGCCCTGGTGATGGAACTGGTCCAGGGCACCGACCTGCGCTCCCGGCTGGAGCGCGACGGCGCGCTGCCCCCGCAGACCGCCGCCTCGATCATCGCGGACGTCGCCGACGGCCTGGCCGCCGCGCACGCGGCCGGCATCGTGCACCGCGACGTCAAGCCGGAGAACGTCCTGCTCGACCTCGCCGCCGCCCCCGGCCCCGGCGGCGCCCCGCGGGCCAAGCTGACCGACTTCGGCGTGGCCCGGCTGGTCGACGCCCCGCGCCGCACCCGCGCGACCCGGATCATCGGCACCCCCGACTACCTCGCCCCCGAGATCATCGAGGGCCTGGAGCCGCGCGCCGCCGTCGACATCTACGCCCTCGCCACCGTGCTGTACGAGCTGCTGGCCGGCTTCACCCCGTTCGGCGGCGGCCACACCGGCGCGGTGCTGCGCCGGCACGTCACCGAGCAGGTGCCGCCGATCCCCGGCCTGCCCGACGGCCTGTGGCGGATCATCGCCGAGTGCCTGGCCAAGGCCCCGGCCTCCCGGCTGCGCGCCGCCGAGCTGGCCTCCCGGCTCCGCGAGCAGCTGCCCGCCCTGGCCGGGCTGCCGGTGCTGGCCGTCCCGCAACAGGGCCGGGCACCGGCCGAGGAGGCGCTGACCCCGGGCGAGGCGGTCTACGCCGAGGTGGACGCCGCCCCGGGCGCCCACAAGCGCCGCCGCGGCCCGGCCGTCCCGCTGGTGCCCGGCACCGCCCCGGACTCCACCCGGGACACCCACACCAGCCTGCGCCGCCCCTCCGCGCAGGAGCTCGCCTCGTACGCGGCCGAGTCGCGGGCCCAGCGGACCGCCCCGGGCGCGACCCACCGCCGGGACCGCCAGGCGCTGCTGCGCCGGCGCCGGATGCTGGCCGTGCTGCTCGCCACGATCCTGCTGCTGGCCGGCGCGGCGGCGGCCTGGACGGCGTTCGCCGCGACCGCCCCGGACGCCGGTCCGGCCCCGCGCCCGGCCACCGTCTCCACGGCCCCGCGGGCCCCGTAGGGCCCGTCCTCGAACCCCCGCCGGGCGGCCTCCGACGGCGCGGTCCGGGGCCCGGGAGCCCCCGGGGTCGTCATGTGCACCCCGGGAACCATTACCCTGGGGGCGTGGCAGCCGTCGATCCTTCCGAAGAGCTCAAGAACCTCGATACGACCATGGGGTCGATCGAGGCCGTCCTCGACCTGGACAAGATCCGGGCCGACATCGCGGTCCTGGAGGAGGAGGCAGCCGCCCCCACCCTGTGGGACGACGTCGCGAACGCGCAGAAGGTGACCAGTCGGCTCTCCTTCCTCCAGGGCGAACTGCGCAGGGTCCAGGGCCTCCGCGGCCGCATCGACGACCTGGGCGTCCTGTTCGAGCTGGCCGAGGCCGAGGACGACGCGGACACCCGCGCCGAGGCCGAGGCCGAGCTGGTGGCCGTCGGCAAGGCGGTCGAGGAGCTGGAGGTCCGCACCCTCCTGTCGGGCGAGTACGACGCCCGCGAGGCGCTGATCAACATCCGCGCCGAGGCCGGTGGCGTGGACGCCGCCGACTTCGCCGAGCAGCTGATGCGCATGTACCTGCGCTGGGCCGAGCGGCACGGGTACCCGACCGAGGTGTACGACACCTCGTACGCGGAGGAGGCCGGCATCAAGTCCGCGACCTTCACCGTGAAGGCCCCGTACGCCTACGGCACCCTCTCGGTCGAGCAGGGCACCCACCGCCTGGTGCGCATCTCCCCGTTCGACAACCAGGGCCGCCGGCAGACCTCGTTCGCCGGTGTCGAGGTCCTCCCGGTCGTCGAGCAGTCCGACCACGTCGACATCGACGAGGGCGAGCTGCGGGTGGACGTCTACCGCGCCTCCGGGCCCGGAGGCCAGGGCGTCAACACCACCGACTCGGCGGTGCGCATCACGCACCTCCCGACCGGCATCGTGGTGTCCTGCCAGAACGAGCGCTCGCAGATCCAGAACAAGGCGTCCGCGATGAACGTCCTCCAGGCCAAGCTGCTGGAGCGGCGCCGCCAGGAGGAGAAGGCGGCGATGGACGCGCTCAAGGACAGCGGCAGCTCCTGGGGCAACCAGATGCGCTCCTACGTCCTGCACCCGTACCAGATGGTCAAGGACGTCCGGACCGCGTACGAGGCCGGCAACCCGCAGGCCGTGCTGGACGGCGACATCGACGGCTTCATCGAGGCCGGCATCCGCTGGCGCAAGCAGCGCGAGACCGCCGCGCAGTAGTCGCCCCCCGACGGCGAAGGGCCCCGACCGGATTCCCGGTCGGGGCCCTTCCCGTGCGGACGTCGTCAGGGGTCCGTTCGTCGGGGTGCGTTCCTCAGGCCAGCGCCTGCCGCGCGAGCAGCGCCACCGCGAGCAGCCCGGCCAGGACGGCCAGCAGCATCGCGGGGGAGAGCGCGGCGAACGGGCTCTGCTGCTCCTGCAGCCTGGCCCGGGTGGCACGGCAGGCGGGGCAGCGGCCCTCGCTGACGCGGCCGTTGCAGTTGGCGCACACCAGATGGTCGCAGGTCATGCGATCTCCTCCTCGCTGCTACTGCCAACGCACCGGACCGGGCCTTGGTTCCTTCTTGTGCCCTGTGCGGCGGAGCGGTCGGGCACGACCGCACCCTCCACTCTGCCAGGTTCCGGGCGTTCCGGCCCCCGGGCTGTGAGATGGCTCCTAATTTTCAGGGCATAACCGGGCATTCTCCCCCAGCTTTCCGCCGCTGTCGCCTCCCGAACCTGCGGGCCGACGGCGCATTCGCGTATGGTCCCAAGCCGGGAGCGGCCGTTCCGCTCCCCTCGCCCGCCCCGGGCCGGGCATGCCGGGGGGCGGGGCGACCGAGGACTGGCGCCGCCTAGGATGGCCTCCGTGATGCAGCCGTGATCAGATTCGACAACGTCTCCAAGACCTATCCCAAGCAGAACCGTCCCGCCCTGGACAACGTCTCGCTGGAGATCGAGAAGGGTGAGTTCGTCTTCCTGGTCGGCTCGTCCGGCTCGGGGAAGTCCACCTTCCTGCGGCTGTGCCTGCGCGAGGAGCGTCCCAGCACCGGCGAGGTGCACGTGCTGGGCAAGGACCTGGGCAAGCTGTCCAACTGGAAGGTGCCGCACATGCGCCGCCAGCTGGGCACCGTCTTCCAGGACTTCCGGCTGCTGCCGAACAAGACGGTCGCGCAGAACGTCGCGTTCGCCCTGGAGGTCATCGGCAAGCCGAAGAGCGCCATCGCCAAGGTGGTGCCCGAGGTGCTCGACCTGGTCGGCCTCGGCGGCAAGGAGGACCGCATGCCGGGCGAGCTGTCCGGTGGTGAGCAGCAGCGCGTCGCGATCGCCCGGGCGTTCGTCAACCGCCCCATGCTGCTGATCGCGGACGAGCCCACGGGCAACCTCGACCCGCAGAACTCGGTCGGCATCATGAAGCTGCTCGACCGCATCAACCGCACCGGCACCACGGTGCTGATGGCCACCCACGACCAGGCCATCGTCGACCAGATGCGCAAGCGCGTCATCGAGCTCGACAAGGGGCTGCTGGTCCGCGACCAGGCCCGCGGCGTCTACGGGTACCAGCACTGACCGTTCGGCGCTGAACCCGTGGGCCGTCCGCCCGCCTCGTCCGACCCGCAGTACCGACCCTGGAGTTGTTGAACGCATGCGCGCCCAGTTCGTCCTGTCGGAGATCGGTGTGGGTCTCCGCCGCAACCTGACGATGACCATCGCGGTCGTCGTCAGCGTCGCGCTCTCCCTCGCCCTCGCCGGTGCCTCCCTCCTGGTCCGCGACCAGGTCAACTCGATGAAGGGGTACTGGTACGACAAGGTCGAGGTGAGCATCTACTTCTGCACCAAGGCCGATGCCCGGAACTCCCCGCAGTGCGACAAGGGCGCGGCCACCGACCAGCAGATCGCCGACATCAAGACCCAGCTGGACAAGATGGACTCGGTGGTCCAGTCCTCGACCTTCGAGAACTCCACCGAGGCGTACAAGCACTGGAAGGAGATGAACCCGGACAACCCGCTCATCTCCGTCCTCGGCCCGGACGCGATCCCGCAGTCCTGGCGGGTCAAGCTCAAGGACCCGACCAAGTACGACGTCATCCAGAGCGCCTTCGCCGGCAAGCCCGGCGTCAAGTCGGTCGAGGACCAGCGGAAGATCCTGGAGAACCTGTTCGGCCTGCTGAACGGCCTCCAGACGGCGGCCTTCGTGATCATGGTGCTGATGCTCTTCGTCGCCCTGCTGCTGATCGTCAACACCGTCCGGGTGTCGGCGTTCAGCAGGCGGCGCGAGACCGGCATCATGCGCCTGGTCGGCGCCTCCAACTTCTACGTGCAGATGCCGTTCATCGCGGAGGCCGCGTTCTCCGCGCTGCTCGGCGCGGTGATGGCCTCCGGCCTGCTGCTCTGCGGGCACTTCTTCGTGCAGAACTGGCTGGCCGAGCGGGTGCAGTTCATCCACTTCATCGGCCTCTCCTCGGTGCTCGCGGTGATTCCGCTGCTGGTCGTGGTGGGTATGGGCATGGCCGGCATCGCGGCCTTCTTCACCCTCCGCAAGTACCTGAAGGTCTAGGGACCTCCCCCGACCTCACACCGGGCGGCCCCGGACGGCACTGCGCCGTCCGGGGCCGCCCGCGTTTCGCCGCGGTCCGTTCCGCCTCCTCGTCTTCCGGGCTGCGCCTAGACTCCGGTGCCATGTCCGTCTCTCCCCGCGCGACCCGTCAGGTGGCCACCCTCAGCCTGGTGTTCGGGGTGGTCCTGTTGGCCGGTGCCGCCACCGGCGCCTGGGGCGAGTCCGGTCCGGCCCCGCGCCCGCTGTCGGCGGACCGCGCCCAGACCGCCGCCCAGGGCGTCGGCGCGCCCCTCGGGGCCGGCCAGGACCCGGCCGGCGCGAACCTCTCCCAGCAGCAGGCCGAGCACCTGATCGGCGCGACCGGGGACCGCTGGGGCGCCTACTACAGCGCCCAGGAGTACGCCGAGTTCAGCCAGGGCCTGGACGGCCGCTACCTGGGCGTGGGCCTGTCGGTCGGCCGCGGCGAGGACGGCCTCACCACCGTCTCCCAGGTGCAGCCCGCCGGACCGGCGGCCGCCGCCGGGATCGCGGTCGGCGACCGGCTGCTGCGGATCGGCGCGGACCCGGCCGACCGGCTGCCCGTCACCGAGGTGGTGGCCCGGCTGCGCGGACGCGAGGGCGCCGAGCGCCAGGCCGGCTCGGAGGTGGTCCTGGAGGTGCAGCGCGGCGAGGGCGAGGTCCGCGAGGTCCGGCTGCACCGGGCGCTGCTGGACAGCCAGCAGGTGGCGGTGGAGCACCTGGCGGGCGGTGTCGTGCGGATCGCCGTCCGGGCCTTCACCTCCGGCGTGGCCGAACAGGTGCGCGCCGCCGTGCGCGGCGCGCGCGCCGGGGTGGTGCTCGATCTGCGCGGCAACTCCGGCGGGCTGGTCGAGGAGGCCGTCGGCGCCGCCGGGGTCTTCCTGGACGGCGGCCCGGTCGGCTCCTACCAGGACCGCGGCGGCACCCGCGAACTGACCGCCCCGTCCGGCGGCGACCAGCGCACCCCGCTGGTGGTGCTGGTCGACGGCGGCACCATGAGCGCCGCCGAACTGCTCACCGGCGCCCTCCAGGACCGCGGCCGGGCCGTGGTGGTCGGCTCCCGGACCTTCGGCAAGGGCACCGTGCAGCAGCCCAGCCGACTCGCCGACGGCGCCGTGCTGGAACTCACCGTCGGCCGCTACTTCACCCCGGCCGCCCGCTCCCCGGAGGGCACCGGGCTGGCCCCGGACGTCCCGGCCGACGCCGCCGAGGACGCCGCCGCGCTCGCCCTGCGGGTCCTGGCCGGTCTGGGCAGCCGGACGTAAAGGGGCTGCTCGACCGGGGCCGGAGGTGCGAGAATGACCGCGCTATGGCAAAGGAAACCGGACACAAGCTGATCGCGCAGAACAAGAAGGCGCGACACGAGTACACCATCCTCGACACCTACGAGTGCGGCCTCGTGCTCACCGGCACCGAGGTGAAGTCACTGCGGGAGGGGCGGGCCAACCTGGTCGACGGCTACGCCTACATCCAGAACCACGAGGCGTGGATCGACAACGTCTTCATCCCCGAGTACACCCAGGGGACGTGGACCAACCACGCGGCCCGGCGCAAGCGCAAGCTGCTGCTGCACAAGCTGGAGATCCGCAAGATCGAGACGAAGGTCCGGGACGCCGGCCACACCCTCGTCCCGCTCTCGCTGTACTTCAAGGACGGCCGGGTGAAGCTCGAACTGGCGCTCGCGGTCGGCAAGAAGCTCTACGACAAGCGGCAGACCCTGCGCGAGAAGCAGGACACCCGCGAGACCGCACGCGCCGTGGCGGCCGCCCGGCGGCGCCAGAGTTAATCGGCTGGACCCCCGCTGGTCGCCTCGCGTAGTATGGCGCCAGCAACACGGACGGTCGCCGTCCGCGCTGTTTCTCAAAAAAACATGGGGATGATCGGTTTCGACAGGGGACGTCGAAACAGGAGAAGCGAGCCGAGGAACGCGGCAATGATCTCGTTAACCATCTGTCGCAAAAAAATAATCGCCAACTCTAAGCGCGATTCCCAGCAGTTCGCTCTCGCTGCCTAATAAGCACCGATAGCGCTTGGGTGTCAGACCGGGGAGTTCCCGACCCGGACCCTGGCATAATCTAGGGAACTCAACCGTCCGCCCGGGCTGCGAGGGCGGATGGGAAATCAAACAGCAGCTGGGCCTGTTGGCGGCTTGTCCGCGTGACCGCCAGGGCCGAGAAAATCACAGCGGACTGCGCTCGGAGAAGTCCTGAATCCACTCCACTGGACCCGGGTTCGATTCCCGGCATCTCCACCACCCCATGTTCACAGTGAAGGCCGTCCACCGCGTTGCGGAGGGCGGCCTTCACGTTTACCCCGGCCGGGGCGTAGGATCGTCCGTCCGCTCGCATCCCGGAGCGGGATTCCGCCGCAACCACCGAGGCCATGCAGAGCAACACGGACACCACCGCCACCGACCACGAGACCGTGCGCGCGCGCGAGATCGCCGGTGAGCAGCGCCACCTCGACACCGTCTACCACCGACTGGAGGAGAAGCTCGCCGAGGCCGAGTACATCCTCGAGGACGCCGCCAAGCGGGTGCACGTGGGCACCCCCGGTGCGCTCGCCGAGCGCGACGCCCAGGTGTACCGGGCCGGCGCGCACCTCCAGCGGCTCAACAAGGAGTTCGAGGACTTCCTGTTCGGCCGCATCGACCTCCAGCGGGCCGACGCCCCGGAGGAGCACGGCATTCCCTCCAGCACCCCGCTCGACCCCGCCGACCCGACGGTCGCCGAGACCCTGCACATCGGCCGGCTCGGCGTGCTGGACGCCGAGTACGGCCCGCTGGTGATCGACTGGCGGGCCCCGGCCGCCGCGCCGTTCTACCGGTCCACCCCGCTGGAGCCCGGCCGGGTCCTGCGGCGCCGGGTGATCCGCTCCAAGGGCCGCAAGGTGATCGGGGTCGAGGACGACCTGCTCCGCCCCGACCTCACCCCCACCCTGGACGGCGAGGAGCTGCCGGTGGTCGGCGACGGCGCGCTGATGGCCTCGCTCGGCCGCGCCCGCAGCCACTCGATGCGCGACATCGTCTCCTCCATCCAGAAGGAGCAGGACGAGGTCATCCGCGCCGCCGCGGCCGGCGCCACCCTGGTCACCGGCGGCCCCGGCACCGGCAAGACGGCCGTCGCGCTGCACCGCGCCGCCTTCCTGCTGTACCAGGACCGCCGCCGGTACGCCGGGGGCATCCTGGTGGTCTCGCCGACCCCGCTGCTGGTCTCCTACACCGAGGGCGTGCTGCCCTCGCTCGGCGAGGAGGGCCAGGTCGCCATCCGCGCGGTGGGCTCCCTGGTCGACGGCATCGAGGCCGACACCTACGACACCCCGGAGGCGGCCCGGATCAAGGGCTCGGCCCGGATGGTCCAGCTGCTGCGCCGGGCCGCCCGGGCGGCGCTGGAGCTGGGCGCCCCGCAGGAGCTGAAGGTGGTCGCCCGCGGCGAGGTGCTGAAGCTGGACGCGGGCCGTCTCAAGACGGTGCGCGGCAACGTCATCGGCTCCGGCGGCACCCCGATCAACCTGCTGCGCCCGCGCGCCCGCCGGCTGCTGCTGGACGCGCTCTGGCAGGAGGCCGTCCGCCACCTGCCCAGGCCCGCCGACCACTACGCCCGCGAGCGGCGCCAGGAGGAGAAGGAGTCCTTCGACGAGTACGTCTCGGACGAGGCGTCGTTCCTGGACTTCCTGGACGCCTGGTGGCCCGTGATCACCCCGCGCCGGGTGCTCGGCACGCTGAAGCAGAGCCGGCACACCAACCGGATCGCCCGCCGCGCGGTCACGCCGGACGAGGCGAAGGTGCTGGCCGGGTCCTGGCGGCACCTGTCGGAGCGCGGCGAGGGCGCCCTGTCGGCGCACGACGTGGCGCTGGTGGACGAGTTGCAGCTGCTGCTCGGCGAACCGGCCCGGCCGAAGTACCGGGAGGTCGACGCGATGGACCTGCTGACCGGCCTGGAGGAGGTCACCACCTTCGCCGACCGGTCGGTCCGGCAGCGGGAGAGGGTGCCGGTCGAGCGCACCGAGTACGCCCACGTGATCGTGGACGAGTCGCAGGACCTCACCCCGATGCAGTGGCGGATGATCGGCCGTCGGGCCCGGATGGCCACCTGGACCATCGTCGGCGACCCGGCGCAGTCCTCCTGGCCGTTCCCGCAGGAGGCGCAGGCGGCACTGGACGAGGTGCTGTCCGGCAAGCCGCGCCGCCGTTTCACGCTGACCGTGAACTACCGCAACCCGGCCGAGATCGCCGAGGTGGCGGCCAAGGTGCTGGCGCTGGCCGCGCCGGGCACGCCGTCGCCGAGCGCGGTGCGGCACGTGGGCGTGGAGCCGCGCTTCGCGGCCGTCACCGACCCCTCCCCCCGGGCCTTCGGCGCGGCCGCCCGGGCCGAGCTGGAGCGGCTGCTGGGCGAGGTGGACGGCACGGTGGCCCTGGTGGTGCCGATGGACCGGCGGGCCGAGGCGGCCGGCTGGGCCGAGGGGCTGGGCGGGCGCGTGGTGACGCTGGGCAGTCTGGAGGCCAAGGGGCTGGAGTACGACGCGACCGTGGTCGCCGACCCGACCGGGATCGCCGGCGAGTCGGAGGCGGGCCTGCGGGTGCTGTACGTGGCGCTCACCCGGGCGACCCAGCGGCTGACCGTGCTGTCCGGTCCGGACGACCTGCCGGACGCGGCCGGCCTGCCCGCGCTGCTGCGCGACTGAGCCCGTGCGACCGGCTCCGCGCGCCCCACGGGGGCGCATCTGACGGTCCGTGACGGCCGGCCCGCCCGGGCCGGCCGTCACCGCGCCGACGGGCCCCGCACGGAGCACGGCGAAGGCCCCTCACCCGGTGGGTGAGGGGCCTTCAGAAGCTACGACACCGACCCGCCATGCTCGCCTCGCGGCAAGTGGTCCCTCGAAGGGACGAAGGTTGGGCCCGGGGGCTTGGATCGAGCCGGTGTCCCGTCCAATGTAACGCATCGGGCGGCGGAGGCAAGAAGTTGTCGGGTCCGCACACTCAATGAACGTTATTTCTGGCTACGCCCTGGTAGGTGCGACGATCGAGGTCTAGCATGCGCAGGCGAGGGACTTCAACAAACTGTTGAACTCGCGGACGGACGGACGGAAGAAGGAACGTCGATGGCGACGGTGCCCAGTGTCTCCAACTCGATCACGGTGCGGCTGGAGGTCCCGGCCCGGGGCAACGCCGTCAGCGCGATCACCACGGCCGTGGAGTCCTCCGGCGGCTCGGTGACCGGCCTCGACGTCACGGCCTCCGGCCTGGAGGCGCTGCGGATCGACGTGACCGTGGCCGCCACCTCGGTGGCGCACGGCGAGGAGATCGTCGAGAAGCTCCGGACGATCGACGGCGTCGCCATCGGCAAGGTCTCGGACCGCACCTTCCTGATGCACCTCGGCGGCAAGATCGAGATGTCCTCGAAGCTGCCGATCCGCAACCGTGACGACCTCTCGATGATCTACACCCCGGGTGTCGCCCGGGTCTGCATGGCGATCGCCGAGAACCCCGAGGACGCCCGCCGCCTCACCATCAAGCGCAACAGCGTCGCCGTGGTCACCGACGGCTCCGCGGTGCTGGGCCTGGGCAACATCGGTCCGGCCGCCGCGCTGCCGGTCATGGAGGGCAAGGCGGCCCTGTTCAAGCGCTTCGCCGGGATCGACGCCTGGCCGATCTGCCTGGACACCCAGGACACCGACGAGATCGTGGCCATCGTCAAGGCGATCGCCCCGGGCTTCGCCGGCATCAACCTGGAGGACATCTCCGCGCCGCGCTGCTTCGAGATCGAGGCCCGGCTGCGCGAGGCCCTGGACATCCCGGTCTTCCACGACGACCAGCACGGCACCGCGATCGTGGTGCTGGCGGCGCTGATGAACGCGCTCAAGGTGGTCGGCAAGGAGATCGCCGACATCCGGGTGGTGATGTCGGGCGCCGGCGCCGCCGGTACCGCGATCCTCAAGCTGCTGATGGCGGCCGGCGTCGTGCACGCCACCGTGGCGGACGTGAAGGGCGTGGTCCACCGGGGCCGCGACGACCTCAACGACAACCTGCGCTGGATCGCCGACCACACCAACCGCTCGGGCCGCACCGGCACCCTCAAGGAGGCCGTGGCGGGCGCCGACGTCTTCATCGGCGTCTCGGCCCCGAACGTGCTGGACGGCGAGGACCTGGCCACCATGGCCGAGGACGCGATCGTCTTCGCGCTGGCCAACCCGGACCCGGAGGTCGACCCGGCGGTGGCCCGGCAGACCGCCGCGGTGGTCGCCACCGGCCGCAGCGACTTCCCGAACCAGATCAACAACGTGCTGGTCTTCCCCGGGGTCTTCCGCGGCCTGCTGGACGCCCAGAGCCGGACCGTCAACACCGAGATGATGATCGCCGCCGCCCGGGCGCTGGCCGCCACCGTCGGCGACGACGAGCGCAACCCGAACTACATCATCCCCAGCGTGTTCCACAAGGACGTCGCCAAGACGGTCGCCGCCGCCGTCCGGGACGCCGCCCTGGCCGCCGCCTCGGAGGCGCCCGCGCCGTCCCGGCCGACCCCGGGCATCGTCGGCACGCTCGACACCGCCTCCTTCCCCGCGGTGCGGCTCTGACGCCGGACTCCGCCGACGGGCCCCTGCGCCGGGCCCGGCGTCGAGCTCCCGCGTGCCCGACGGCACCGTGTCTCGGATCGGTCAAATGATCGATTAGTGGTCGTACCCACCCATTCCCGCCCCGAACCCTTGCGACACAAGGGCGAGGGGCGTGTTTGGGCTTGTCGGACCTAGGGCGTACGGTAGCCCTGCACGGGGCAGGCGTGTCCGACAAGTACGGAACGTCCCCCTGGTCTTCCGGCGCGTCGTCCCGACCGCCGCCCGCGCCCGGTCCGCCGGAGCCGACGGAGCGTCACACCTCCGGCGGGCGGGCGCTGTTCGGGTCGTGCCGCCGGGGCCCGATTGGCTTTCTCGGGGCCGGTCGGGGCAGGATTCGTATCCGGGCAGGCAGGCGGGCCTTCGAAGGCACGGCGCGCGGCACTGGGTGCGGACCCGGCTCGCGACCACGCATTGCCTGCATGAGCACAGTGTGCGGACCTGCGGCCCATCCGGGTGTCCCCGGTGGGAGTACCGATGGGCCCCCGCACACCGCAAGCGAACAGACCACAGGAGTACACATGAACCGCAGTGAGCTGGTGGCCGCGCTGTCCGAGCGCGCCGAGGTGACCCGCAAGGACGCCGACGCCGTTCTGGCCGCCTTCGCCGAGATCGTCGGCGAGGTCGTCGCCAAGGGCGACGAGAAGGTCACCATTCCCGGTTTCCTGACCTTCGAGCGCACCCACCGCGCCGCCCGCACCGCCCGCAACCCGCAGACCGGCGAGCCGATCCAGATCCCCGAGGGCTACAGCGCCAAGGTCAGCGCCGGCTCCAAGCTGAAGGAAGCCGCCAAGGGCGCCTGAACCACCCCTTGAACGCCGCAGAGGCCGGGTCCCCGTCGCGGGGGCCCGGCCTCTCGCCGTCGCCCGGCGGCCCCGGAGGGCCGCCGGGCGCACCGGTCAGGCGTCGACCAGCTCGCCGCTCGGCTCGTCGGCGGCCCCCACGGGCAGCTCGCCCGGCAGCTCGACGTGGGCGCCGAGGTCGCGCAGCTTCTCCATGAAGTTCTCGTAGCCGCGGTTGATCAGGTCGATGCCGTGCACGGTCGAGGTGCCCTCGGCCGCCAGCGCCGCGATCAGGTACGAGAAGCCGCCGCGCAGGTCCGGGATGACCAGCTCGGAGCCGATCAGCTTGGACGGGCCGGAGACCACCGCGGAGTGCTGGAAGTTCCGGGCGCCGAAGCGGCACGGGGTGGCGCCCAGGCACTCGCTGTACAGCTGGATGTGCGCACCCATCTGGTTCAGCGCGCCGGTGAAGCCCAGTCGCGACTCGTACACCGTCTCGTGGACGATGGACAGGCCGGTCGCCTGGGTCAGCGCCACGACCAGCGGCTGCTGCCAGTCGGTCTGGAAGCCGGGGTGCACGTCGGTCTCCAGGGCGATGGCCTTGAGCTCGCCGCCCGGGTGCCAGAACCGGATGCCCTCGTCGTCCACCTCGAAGGCGCCACCGACCTTCCGGAAGGTGTTGAGGAAGGTCATCATCTCCAGCTGGCGGGCGCCCCGGACGTAGATGTCGCCCTTGGTGGCCAGCGCCGCGCAGGCCCAGGAGGCGGACTCCAGGCGGTCCGGCAGCGCGCGGTGGTTGTAGCCGTTCAGCTCGTCGACACCGGTGATCAGGATGGTGCGGTCGGTGCCCATCGAGATGATCGCGCCCATCTTCTGCAGCACGCAGATCAGGTCGACGATCTCGGGCTCGATGGCCGCGTTGCGCAGCTCGGTGACGCCCTCGGCGAGGACGGCGGTGAGCAGCACCTGCTCGGTGGCGCCGACCGACGGGTAGGGCAGCTCGATCCGGGTGCCGCGCAGCCGCTGCTGGGCGACCAGGTAGGTGCCCTGCGGGTGCTTCTCGATGGTGGCGCCGAACTGGCGGAGCACCTCGAAGTGGAAGTCGACCGGGCGGCCGCCGATGTCGCAGCCGCCCAGGCCCGGGATGAACGCGTGGCCGAGGCGGTGCAGCAGCGGGCCGCAGAACAGGATCGGGATCCGCGAGGAGCCGGCGTGCGCGTCGATGTCGGCGACGTTGGCGCTCTCCACGTGCGAGGGGTCGAGGATCAGCTCGCCCTCCTCGTCGCCGGTGCGCACGGTGACCCCGTGGAGCTGGAGCAGTCCGCGGACCACCTTGACGTCGCGGATGTCCGGGACGTTGCGCAGTCTGCTGGGGCCCTGGCCGAGCAGGGCGGCGACCATGGCCTTGGGGACCAGGTTCTTCGCACCGCGGACGCGGATCTCGCCTTCGAGCGGGTTTCCGCCGTGGACCAGCAGGACGTCGTCGGTCATCGTTCTCGCAATCCGGGGTGCCAGAGGAGTGGGTGGGGCTCGGCGACGAGCCATGCGGTGGAACGGTTTCACGGGCGCGTCGGGCCCCCGGCGTGACCGAGTCGGCACCGTGGAGGGGCGTCCACCATCAGTAGATGGTAGTGGTCGTGCCGACGGTTCCCGTGAGCCTCTCCCGTGATGGTGCTCTCGCCGGCCCCGGCGGCGCGCGCCGGTGCGTCCGTACGGGTGTTCGTGGCGGGCCGGAGCGGGGTCCGCGGCGCGGCGCGGTTTCGGGTGCCGCCGCCGGGGGTTGTGCGGGATCATGTGAGGCATGACGGCGGCCCACTCCCCCGGAGGCCGGTCCCACACCGGCCGTCTGCTCGTCGCGACGCCCGTGCTCACCGACCCGAACTTCGCCCGGGCGGTGGTGCTCCTCCTCGACCACGACGCCGAGGGGGCGCTCGGTGTCGTGCTGAACCGGCCCACCCCGGTCGAGGTCGGCAGCGTGCTGGACGGCTGGGGCGTGCTGGTCGGCCGGCCGGCGGTGGTGTTCCAGGGCGGGCCGGTGGCGCTGGACTCGGCGCTCGGCCTGGCGGTGGCACCGGGCGAGCCGGGCACCGGGGAGCCGCTCGGCTGGCGCCGGGTGCACGGCGCGATCGGTCTGGTGGACCTGGAGGCCCCGCCCGAGGTGCTGGCCGGCGAACTCGGCGCGCTGCGGATCTTCGCCGGGTACGCCGGCTGGGCGCCGGGCCAGCTGGAGTCGGAGATCTCCACCGGAGCCTGGTACCTGGTGGACTGCGAGCCGGGGGACATCTCCAGCCCCGAACCGGAGCGGCTCTGGCGCGCGGTGCTGCGCCGCCAGCGCGGGCCGCTGGCGCTGCTGGCGACCTATCCGGACGACCCGACGCTGAATTGAAGGTGCGCCGTCACGGCGGCGCCGTCGCGACACTGGCCCGGTTCTCCGGGGCGCCCATAGACTTGGCACTCATGAGCACTCTTGAGCCCGAGCGCGGCCTCGGCACCGGCACCCTGGTCGAGCCCGTCCCGCAGGTGTCCCACGGGGACGGCGACCACGAGCGCTTCGCGCACTACGTCCAGAAGGACAAGATCATGGAGAGCGCGCTCTCCGGGTCCCCCGTGGTGGCGCTCTGCGGCAAGGTGTGGGTGCCCGGGCGCGACCCGAAGAAGTACCCGGTCTGTCCGATGTGCAAGGAGATCTACGACGGCATCGGCAAGCCGCAGGGCGGGGACGACGACAAGTAGTCCGGCGTTCCGCGCACCACCGTTTTGCATGGTGCCGCGTTTCCCGAGTGGTCTATGCCTGTGATTCGGGCCGGGGGCAGGATGGCGCAATGGACCTCATCCCCGCCCCCGTGAGTTCCGTCCGGCACCCGGACCGGGACTTCCCGCTCGACCGGACGACCACCCTGACCGCGCCGCCCGAGCTGGCCGGGGCCGAACGGTGGCTGCGTTCCTCGCTGACCGCCGCCACCGGCCTGCCGCTCGCTCCCGGGCGGCCCGGCGAGGGCGTCGAACTGGTCGTGGACGGCACGCTGGCCGGTGAGGCGTACCGGCTCTCGGTGCGCCCCGGCCACGCCGTGATCGCCGCCGGCGGCCCGGCCGGCGCGCTCTGGGGCGCCCAGACGCTGCGCCGGCTGCTCGGCCCGGACGCCTACCGGCGCGCGCCGCTGCGGGCGTCCGACTGGGTGCTGCCCGGCCTCGACCTGGCTGACGAGCCCCGGTTCGGCTGGCGCGGCGCGCTGCTGGACGTCGCCCGGCACTTCCTGCCCAAGGCCGACGTGCTGCGCTTCGTCGACCAGCTGTCCGCGCACAAGCTCAACGTGCTGCACCTGCACCTGACCGACGACCAGGGCTGGCGGGTGGAGATCAAGCGCTACCCGGAGCTCACCGCGCGGGCGTCCTGGCGCGAGCGCTCGATGGTCGGCTACCGGTCCGGCGGGCGCCGCGACGACCGCCCGCACGGCGGCTTCTACACCCAGGACGACCTGCGCGAGATCGTGGCGTACGCGGCCGAGCGGGCCGTCACCGTCGTGCCCGAGATCGACCTGCCGGGCCACACCCAGGCCGCCGTGGCCGCCTACCCCGAGCTGGGCAACACCGACGTGGTGGACACCGCGGCGCTCGGGGTGTGGACCGACTGGGGGGTCAGCCACAACGTGCTCAACGCCTCCGAGGCCACCCTGCGGTTCTTCGAGGGGGTGCTGGAGGAGGTCCTGGAGATCTTCCCCTCCGAGTTCGTCCACCTCGGCGGCGACGAGTGCCCCAAGGAGCAGTGGAAGGACAGCGCCGCCGTCCAGGCGCGGATCCGCGAGCTGGGCCTGGCCAACGAGGACGAGCTGCAGAGCCACATCATCCGGCACTTCGACCGCTGGCTGGCCGAGCGCGGCCGCCGGCTGATCGGCTGGGACGAGATCCTGGAGGGCGGGCTCGCCCCCGGCGCCGCCGTCTCCTCCTGGCGCGGCTACGGCGGCGGGATCGCCGCCGCGCGGGCCGGGCACGACGTGGTGATGTGCCCCGAGCAGCACGTCTACCTGGACCACCGGCAGGCGCCGGGCGAGGACGAGCCGATCCCGGTCGGCTTCGTGCGCACCCTGGAGGACGTCTACCGGTTCGAACCGGTGCCGGCCGAGCTCGACGCCCACGCGGCGCGCCGGGTGATCGGCACCCAGGCGAACCTGTGGAGCGAGTTCATGGACAGCGCCCGGGACATCGACTACCGGGCCTTCCCCCGGCTCGCGGCCTTCGCCGAGGTCGCCTGGTCGGCGCTGCCCACCGACCCGGCCGCGCGCGACTTCGCCGGCTTCGAGCGGCGGATGGCGGGCCACCTGGAGGTGCTGGACGCGCTCGGCGTCGAGTACCGCCCGGCCGCCGGCCCGCACCCCTGGCAGACCCGGCCCGGCGTCCAGGGACGGCCGATCGAGGGCCCGCCCCCGGCGGTCTGACACCCGCCCCGGCGCTCCGGCACCCGACCCGGGCCGGAGTGCCGACCCGGGGGCGGGCGGGCGAGGACACTCCCCGCGGGAACTTCCGGGCAGTCGTCGGACGTCAAGAACAGATGAACATCTGCCCCGGTCCGTACCGGGCCGGGGCAGATACCGCCCGGTAACGGTCCCAATCGGGCAGTACCGTTCGCCTGCCCCGAAATGATCATCGAGCATTGTGTGCCAGAGTTGCCCAACCCGGCCCGATCGCCCGTACCCTACGGGCCAGGCCGGGCTGCCGGAGCGGACACCGGGGCCCAGGGCCCGCGGGCGGCAGGCGATCGATGAGCAAGTGGAGCACGGTGGGACCCAGGTGAACCGGACGATCATGCTGCCGGCCTCCCTCGACGAGGCCGTCGAAGCGCTGGCCGCTCACCCGGCCGCGGTGCCGGTGGCCGGCGCCACCGACCTGATGGAGGCCGTCAATGCCGGACGCCTCCGCCCCGCCTCCCTGGTCGGCCTCGGCCGGATCACCGAGCTCCGCGGCTGGCGCTACGAGGACGGCGGCACCGCCGTCCTCGGGGCCGGGCTCACCCACGCCCGGATGGACCGCCCGGACTTCGCCGCCCTGATCCCCGCGCTCGCCGACGCCGCCCGCACCGCCGGCCCCCCGCAGGTCCGCAACGTCGGCACCCTCGGCGGCAACATCGCCACCGCGGCCCCGGCCGGCGACACCCTCCCGGTGCTGGCCGCGCTGGAGGCCAGCGTCACCCTCGCCCGGGCCGGCGCCACCCGCGAGGTCCCGGTCAGCCACCTGCTCACCGGCCTCGACCCGCTGCGCCCCGGCGAGCTGCTCACCTGGGTCCGGGTCCCCCTGCTGCACGCCCCGCAGGTCTTCCTCAAGGCCACCGGCCGCAGCGGCCCGGCCCGCGCCACCGCCTCCGTCGCCCTCGTCCTGGACCCGGCCCGGCGCGCCGTCCGCTGCGCCGTCGGCGCCGTCGCCCCGGTGCCGCTGCGGCCGCTGGAGGCCGAGGCCTGGGTGGCCGGCTGCATCGACTGGGACGGCTCGCGGGAGATCGACCCCGCCGCCACCGCGGCCTTCGGCGAGTACGTGGCCGCCGCCTGCGTCCCCGACGGCTACGGCCCGGAGGGCGCCTGGGAGGCCGTCACCGAGGGGCCGAGCGCCGCCGCCGTCCGTCTGCGGCGTACCGTAGCCGTGCTGGCCCGCCGGGCACTGGGAAGGGCGCTCAAGTGACCACAGACCACCCCATCGAGGCCCTGGACGCGGGGCTGCTCGACCACGGGCACGACCACGCGCCGCAGGTCAGCCGCGAACTGCGGCCGACCACCTCGTACACCCTGCGGGTCAACGGCTTCGAACGGCCCGTCACCGACGCCTGGATCGGCGAGAGCCTGCTCTACGTGCTCCGCGAGCGGCTGGGCCTGGCCGGTGCCAAGGACGGCTGCGAGCAGGGCGAGTGCGGGGCCTGCTCGGTGCAGGTCGACGGCCAGCTGGTCGCCGGGTGCCTGGTGCCCGCCGCGCTGGCCCAGGACAGCGAGATCAACACCGTCGAGGGCCTGTCGGCCGGCGGCGGTGCCAGCGACGTCCAGCAGGCGCTGGCCGAGTCCGGCGCCGTGCAGTGCGGCTACTGCGTGCCCGGCCTGGCGATGGCCGTGCACGACCTGCTCCAGCGCAACCACCGGCCCACCGAGGTCGAGGCCCGGCAGGCGCTGTGCGGCAACCTCTGCCGCTGCACCGGCTACCGGGGCGCGCTGGCCGCCGTGCAGACCGTCGCCGACGCGCGCGCGGCCGAGTCCGGGGCGGGGGAGGAGCCGGTCGCCGAGGAGGCCCCGGCCACCCGGGCGTCCGGCGCGGCCGTCCCCGGGCCCTCGCACGAGCCGGCGCCGGTCGCCGTCGCGGCGGACCCCGGACCGGCCACCGCCGACCTGCCCGTGTACACCGACGACGCCTGGATCGAGCACGTGCCGGCGCCGGCCGCCGAGCAGGCCGACCCCGCGGTCGGCACCGGCACCGGCCTGCCGTACGGCCTCCCCGACGGGGCGGGCGGCTACGACAGCGGGGTGTACGACACCACCGTGCTGGCCCCGGTCCGGGACGTCCCGGCGCAGCAGTCCGGCGAGTCCACCGGCTTCTACCCGGTCCAGGGCCACCCCGAGCAGCAGCCCTACCCCGGCGCCACGCCGGCGCACGGCACCTACCTGCCCGGGCCCGGCCACCCCGACGCGGGCGGCTGGTCCCAGCAGTCCGGCTACGACAACGCCTCGGCGTACGACGGCCCGGTGTACGAGACCCCGGCCGCCGGCGGTCCCGGGCCCACCACCCCCGCGCACGGCACCCCGGTCCCGGGCTACGACGCCACCGGCTGGTCCCAGCAGCCCGGCCACGACGGCGGCACCCCGGCGCACGGCACGCCGTACGTCCCCACGCCCCCGCACGGCGTCCCGGTCGAGGGCACCGCCCCCGCCGGCGTCCCGTACGGCGCCACCCCCGCCCACGGCATCCGGCTCCCCGAGGACGACCACGCATCATGACGTCGCCTACCGACATCGGCGCAGCACTCCAGCAGGACGGCGACGCGGGCGGCGCCACGGAGCCGTTCGGGCTGGGCAGTTCCCCGCTGCGCAGCGACGCCCTTCCCAAGGCCCTCGGCATCTACCCGTACGCCGCCGACCTCTGGGCCGAGGGCCTGCTGTGGGGCGCGGTGCTGCGCTCGCCGCACCCGCACGCCCGGATCCTCGGCATCGACACCTCGGCCGCGCTGGCCCTGCCCGGTGTGCACGCCGTGGTGACGGCCACCGACCTGCCGGCCGGTCCGGACGGCACCCCGGACGGCGCGCCGTCCGGACCGATCGTCTCCGACCGCCCGGTGCTGGCCGCCGGGGTGGTCCGCCACCACGGCGAGCCGGTGGCCGCGGTGGCCGCCGACCACCCCGACACCGCCCGGCTCGCGGTCGGCCTGATCGTCGTCGAGTACGAGCCGCTGGAGGCCGTCACCGACCCCGAACAGGCCTTCACCGCCCCGGCGCTGCACCCGGACGGCAACCTCTTCCGCCACCTGCCGCTGCGCACCGGCGACCCGGAGGCGGCCGGCGAGGTCGTCGTCGAGGGCCTGTACCAGGTCGGCCGGCAGGACCCGGCCCCGCTCGGCGCCGAGGCCGGTCTGGCCGTGCCGCGCCCGGACGGCGGGGTCGAGCTGCACCTCTCCTCCACCGACCCGCACGGCGACCGGGACCGCACCGCCGCCTGCCTGGGGCTGGAGCCGGACCGGGTCCGGCTGGTGGTCACCGGCGTGCCCGGCGCCACCTCCGACCGCGAGGACCTCTCCTTCCAGGTCACCCTGGCACTGCTGGCACTGCGCACCGGCCGCCCGGTGAAGATGACCCTCACCCGCGAGGAGTCCTTCCACACCCACACCTCGCGGCACCCGGCGCTCCTGCGCTACCGCCACCACGCCGACGCGGACGGCACGCTGGTGAAGGTCGAGGCGCAGATCCTGCTGGACGGCGGCGCCTACGCGGACGTCTCGGCCGAGGCGCTGGCCGCCGCCACCGCCTTCTCGGTCGGTCCGTACAACTGCCCCAACGTCTTCGTGGACGCCTGGGCGGTCCGCACCAACAACCCGCCGGCCGGCCGGATGCGCGGCGAGGGCGCCCTGCAGGCCTGCTTCGCCTACGAGTCGCAGCTGGACCAGCTGGCCGCCCGGATCGGCGTGGACCCGGTGGAGATCCGCCGGCGCAACGTCATGGCGACCGGCGACCCGCTGCCCACCGGACAGGCCGTCACCTGCCCGGCCCCGGTGGCCGCGCTGCTGGACGCCGTCGCCGCCGAGCCGCTGCCGGCCCTGCCGGTGGACGACCCGGACGCCGAGTGGCTGCTGCCGGGCGGTCCCGGCGGGGCCGGCGACCCGGCCGCGGTGCGGCGCGGGATCGGCTACGCGCTGGGCATGGTGCACATGCTGGGCGCCGAGGGCGAGGACGAGGTCGCCACCGCGACGGTGCGGGTCAGCGGTGACCACGCCACGGTGATCTGCGCCGCCGTCGACGCCGGCCAGGGCTTCGCCACGCTGGCCCGGCAGATCGTGCAGAGCGTGCTGGGCGTCGGCGAGGTGTACATCGCGCCGGCCGACAGCGACCAGTCGGTGGCCGGTCCGTCCGCCCGGGGCCGGCACACCTGGGTGTCCGGCGGCGCGGTCGAGCGGGCCGCGCTGATGGTCCGCCACCAGCTGCTCCAGCCGATCGCCGCCAACTTCGGGATGTCGGTGGAGCTGCTGCAGATCGCCGACGGCAAGATCACCTCGTACGACGGGGTGCTCGGGATGCCGGTGGCCGAGGCGCTGGAGGGCAAGGAGCTCTGGGCGACCGCGCAGTGCCGCCCGCACCCGACCGAGGCGCTGGACGAGGCCGGCCAGGGCGACGCCTTCGTCTCCATCGCCTTCTGCGCGATGCGCGCGGTGGTGGACGTGGACATCGAGCTGGGCGCCGTCCGGGTGGTCGAGATGACGGTGGCCCAGGACGTCGGCCGGGCGCTGAACCCGCGGCAGATCGAGGACCGGATCGAGGCCGGGGTCGCCCAGGGCGTCGGTCTGGCGCTGCTGGAGGACCTCCGCACCGAGGGCGGCCTGCTGGCCAACCCCTCGTTCACCGGCTACCGGCTGCCGACCGCGCTGGACACCCCGGAGATCCGGATCGCCGCCCTGCTGGAGGAGCGCGACGTGGTGGCCCCGTTCGGGGCCAAGGCGGTCAGCGCGGTGCCGGCGGTGGCCGCGCCGGCGGCGGTGGCCGCGGCGGTCCGCGCCGCCACCGGACTGCCGGTGGGCCGGCTGCCGATCCGCCCGGAGGACGCCGTCACCGGCTGAGCCGGCCGGGCCGGCCGGGCCGGGTAATTCCGCGGGGCTTTCCCGGAATTACCCGGAATCGCCCGGAAGAATGCACGGAGAATTGCCGGTCGGCCCTTTCGGGCGCTGACCGGCAATTCTCTTCCGTGGAGGCCATGACGGGAATCGAACCCGTGTACACCGCTTTGCAGGCGGTTCCCTGATCCACTCGGGCACACGGCCGTGGGACGGTACTGAGCAGTGAAGCTGTACCGCGAGGCTGTACTGCGGGCGCGACTCAGGCGCAGCGGCAGCAGCGACAGGCGCGACAACAGCGGGGAGCGGTGGTGCAGGCGCGGGGCGCGCTGGTCGCCGTGCTCCTGTCCATGTCCGACTCCTGTCGTCGTTCGCCGTGTTGGTGAATTCAGTCTGGCGGAATGCCGGGCGGGGCGTCAATATCCCTTCGTAAATTCTGTGTGGCGGGATATCGGAAGGGGTGTGCTACGGTCGGAGACAGGTGGCCCCCGGCGGCCGCCCCGGACGAGCGCGTCGTACCCGGTGACGACAAGACGGCGCAGTGACAGCGGCAACCCGGCCGCTGCCGACTGCGGAGGTACGACCGTCATGGCTTGGCTCGTTCTGATCGTTTCCGGTGTCCTGGAGACCGTGTGGGCGGTGGCCCTGGAGTCCTCCAAGGGGTTCTCCCGGCTGGTCCCGACCGTGGTGTTCGGCGTGGCGCTGGCGCTCTCGATGGGCGGCCTGGCCTACGCGATGCGCACGATCCCGATCGGCACCGGCTACGCGGTCTGGGTGGGCATCGGCGCGGTGGGCACGGCGCTCTACGGCATGGCCGTGCTCGGCGACGCGGCGACCCTGGCCCGGATCGGCTGTCTGCTGCTGATCGTCTCCGGCGTGGTGGGCCTGAAGGTGCTGCACTGACCCGGTCCCCGCAGTCCGGTCCCCGGCGCCCGGCCTAGGTCGCGAGGAGGAGCGGAACAGCGACCACGGTCAGGGGTCATCGAGCCAAGCGCGCCTTACGATCATACGTATGACCACAGCCTCCCCCGCCTCGGCCGACACCGCCCCCGTCCCGATACCGACCGACCCCGGCGGGGGAGGGGTCATGGGCGACCGCTTCCGGGCCCTGACCCTGGGGATCGTCTCGGTGGTCCTGGTGATCGCCTTCGAGGCGACGGCCGTCAACACGGCGATGCCGGTCGCCGCCCGTGAGCTCGACGGGATCGGGCTGTACGCCTTCGCCTTCTCCGGCTACTTCACCACCACGCTGTTCGCGCTGGTGGTCTCCGGTCAGTGGTGCGACCGCAACGGCCCGCTGCAACCGCTGTTCACCGGCATCGTGGTCTTCGGCGCGGGCCTGCTGGTGGCCGGTGCGGCACCCGGGATGTGGGTCTTCGTGGGCGGCCGGGCCGTCCAGGGCCTCGGCGGCGGACTGGTGATCGTCGCGCTCTACGTGGTGGTCGGCCGGGCCTACCCCGAGCGGCTGCGGCCCTCGGTGTTCGCGGCCTTCTCCTCGGCCTGGGTGCTGCCGTCGATCATCGGCCCGGTGGTCGCCGGCGCGGTCACCCAGCACCTCGGCTGGCGCTGGGTCTTCCTCGCCGTACCGGTCCTGATCCTGCTGCCGCTCGCGGTGATGGGCCCGGCGCTGCGCCGTTCGGAGAAGGCGCAGCCGGTGCTCAGGGGCACCGCGTTCGACCGCCGCCGCACCGGACTGGCCGCGATGGCCGCGCTCGGCGCCGGGCTGCTGCAGTACGCGGGCCAGCGGCTGGACCTGCTCGGGCTGCTGCCCGCGGCGGTCGGGGCGGCGCTGCTGCTCCCCGCGGTGCTGGGGCTGCTGCCGGCCGGGACGCTGCTGGCGGGGCGGGGCCTGCCGACGGTGATCCTGCTGCGCGGGGTCGCGGCCGGGGCGTTCTTCGCGGCCGAGGCGTTCATCCCGCTGATGATGGTGACCGAGCGGCACCTGTCGCCGACGCTGGCCGGTCTCACCCTGACCAGCGGCGGCCTGTCCTGGGCGCTGGGTTCCTGGATCCAGGGCCGGCCGGCGGCGGAGCGCCACCGGACCCTGATGATCCGGGGTGGCTTCGTGCTGACCGCGGTGGCCATCGCGGGGGCGGCCCTGGCGCTCGTCCCGGCGGTGCCCGCCTGGGTGGCGGCGGTGGCCTGGGGTGTGGGCGGGCTCGGCATGGGCCTGGCGGTGGCGAGCATCAGCGTGCTGATGATGAAGCTGTCGACGCCGGAGGACGCCGGGGCCAACTCGGCCTCGCTCCAGGTGAGCGACGCGCTGGGCAATGTGCTGCTGGTGGGTCTGGCCGGGGTGCTGTTCGCGGCGCTGGGCGGGGGCTCGGTGGCCGCCGCCCACGAGGGCGCGGCCGGCACCGGCTCGACCGGTGCCTTCACGGTGATCTTCCTGACCATGACCGGGGTGGCGCTGCTCGGTGCCCTGGTCTCGGGTCGGGTCCGCCGGACCGGCTGAGCGGTTCCCGCCCGGACCCTGTCGCCGGGCGTGGTCTCCCGCCCCGAGCCCCCCCCGAGCCCCACCCCGGAGGCGAGCGGGCGAGTAATCAGAAGGTCTCCCAGCCCCCGGCCGGCGCCTGGCCGGGGGCGAGGCCCTGGAGCTTGCGCAGCAGCGCCGGGTCCTGGGCGTCCAGCCAGTCGACCAGCTGGCGGAAGGACACCAGCCGCACCTCGGGCCGCCCGGCGATCGCCTTGAGCACCTCCTCGACGGCGTTCATGTAGATGCCGCCGTTCCACTCCTCGAAGTGGTTGCCGATCACGAACGGCGCGCGGTTGGTGGTGTACGCCCGCTCGAAGCCCATCAGGTAGGCGTCCCGGGCCTGGGTCTGGTAGCCGGGGTGGAGCGCCGGGTCGACCTTGGTGTTGCTGCCGCACTGGTTGAACATGATGTTGTAGTCCATCGACAGCACCTGGAAGGTGTGTCCGGGGAAGGGGATGGACTGCAGCGGGAGGTCCCAGAGCGCGCCGCCCTGGATCTTCTGCGGCCACACCTGCGTCCCGTTGCCGCTGCTGTCGTAGCGCCAGCCGCGCCGGGCGGCGGCCGGCAGCAGGTTGCGCTGGCCCTCCAGGCACGGGGTGCGGCTGCCGATCAGCTCCCTGCGGTAGTCGAAGGGCAGCGCCGGCAGGTCGGTGAAGCCGGTGTTGGTCCGCCAGTTCATGACGAAGCCCATCGCCTGCTCGATCTCGCTGTCCCACTCCTCGGTGGACCACCGGCCGACGCCGGTGGCGCCGCAGAAGTGTCCGTTGAAGTGGGTGCCGATCTCGTGGCCCTCCAGCCAGGCGGCGTGCAGGTTCTCCAGCGTGTCGTGGATGTGCTGGTCGCTGAGGTAGCCGATGTCGGAGGCGCCGACCTTGTGCTGCGGCGGACGGTAGAGGTCCTTCTTGGACTCGGGCAGCAGGTAGAGGCCGCTGAGGAAGAAGGTCATCGACGCGTTGTGCTCCCGGGCGAGCCGGCGGAACCGGGCGAACAGGCCGTTGTCGAGCTCGCCGGCGCCGTCCCAGGAGAAGACCACGAACTGCGGCGGGCGCTCGCCGACCCGCAGCGGTTCGAGGGTGGGCTGGTTGGGTTGCGGGCCGGTGTCCGAGGTGGAGCCGTCGCCGAGCAGGGTGACCGGGGGCTTGGCGGCCTCGGTCGGGGCGGGCGCGTGGTCCTCGCCCGGGGTGGCCGGGACCGGTTCCGGGGTGGTCGCCTGCCCGCCGTTCGGGTCGGTCCGGCTCGCGCAGCCCGCGGCGAGGCTGGCTGCACCGGCGGCACCCGCGGCCAGCAGGGTGCGGCGGGAGAGGGCGTCCATGGTCACTCCGTTCGTGGTGCGTGCGCGGGGCGCGGCAGGCGGGCGCGACCGTCCGGTGGACCGGGGAGCGGTCGGACAAGTGCGGTGATAGGCCTGCGAACGGGGTCAGCATGGCACGCGATCGCGATCGGTCAATGCTTCACCACGGACGGTCGGAACTGATCGCCCGAAGGATGCAACCGGGACGGCGTTCCTGAATGTCAGATGAAGAGATCGTCACTCTTTCGGGCATCCGCCAGGTGGCCGGAGCGTAGCGTAACGGTGACGTCTCACCCGCTCGGACCAAGTCGGGCCCCCCGGGCCCTGCCGATCGGGGGGAGCGAGTACGACCATCGTATGGATGTGGCATAAGGTCCGATCCGGTTGCATTGTTCTCAGACATCTCCCAGAAACCGGCAACCGTTCGACGTCAGCAGAGGGGAGCGCCGGTGGGCGCCCAGCAGAGCAGGAGCCCGTGGCCGGGTACCCTGGCGGTCGGCGCCGCGCTCGTGCTGGGTGCATGGCTGCTGAACGACGGCGGTCACGCCGCGCTCCCCCCGGCCCCCGGCGCCGGGCAGGCCCTCAGCGGCTTCGCCCCGGTCTCCGTGGTGCCACCGCTCGGCCCCTCCCGGCCGACCAGGATCCGGATCCCGGCCGTCCGTCTCGACGCCCCGGTCACCGGCCTCGGTCTCGACCGGGACGGCCACCTCCAGACCCCACCGGAGGAGAACCGCAACCTCGCCGGCTGGTACCGGGACGGCGCCGCCCCCGGCCAGCGCGGCACGGCGATCATCGCCGGCCACGTCGACAACACCAGCGGGCCCGCCGTCTTCTACGACCTGGGCGCGCTGCACCGCGGCGACCGGATCGAGATCCTCCGCGAGGACGGCCGCACCGCCGTCTACCAGCTCTACGCCATCGAAGTGCACGATCGAAAGGACTTCCCGGACGACCGGGTGTACCGCCAGGCCGCCGACGCCCAACTGCGGGTGATCACCTGCGGCGGGGCCTACAGCGAGGAGCACGGCTACGACGGCAACGTCGTCGCCTACGGCTTCCTGGCCGGAACCACGCGTCCGGGGACGAACGTATGACCACCGTCTCCCTTGCCCTGAGCTGGAACCCGATCGACTGGCCGCTGACCCGCGGCCCGATCCCGTACGCCGTCCTGGCGGCCGGCTGGGGTTCGCTGTTCGTCCTCGCGTTCGCCGCCCGCACCCGCGGGTGGTGGCGCCGCAGGCTCCCCGTGGCCCTGCTCACCGCGGCCGCGCTCAGCCTGCTGCTCGACACCGCCGTCGACGACTGGTGGCACCCCTTCCCCGAGGGGACCCCGGAGTACGTCACCTGGTGGATCGCCGTCGGCCTGCTCGGGCTGTCCCTGGTGGTGTTCCGGATGCCCGGCACGGCGCTGCGCCGCAAGCTGCTGGCGGTCGGCGCCGGGGCCCTGGTGCTGCTGATGGCCTCCTCCCAGGTGAACCGGGGCTTCGACCAGTTCCCGACCGGCCGGGTCATGCTGGCGCCCTGGCTGGAGAAGACCCAGGAACTGACGACGGGGAAGGCCGCCGCCACCATCGGCCGGCCGCCCGGCAAGGTGCTGGAGGAGGTCTGGAAGGCACCGGCGGACCTCCCCAAGAAGGGCACCGTCTCGTCGGTCACAGTCCCGGGCACCAAGTCCGGCTTCGAGTCCCGCGACGGGTACGTGTACCTGCCCCCGGCCTACCAGGCCACCCCCCGGCCGCTGCTGCCGGTGGTCGTGCTCCTGGCCGGCCAGCCGGGCACCCCGGGCGACTGGGTGTTCGCGGGGCAGATCGCCGACGCCCTCGACGGCTTCGCCGCGGAGCACCAGGGACTGGCCCCGATCGTGGTGATGGTCGACCAGCTGGGTTCGACCTGGAACAACACGCTCTGCCTGGATTCCAAGATCGCCAACGTCCAGACCTTCCTGGCCGTGGACGTGCCCGCCTGGGTGCACGCCAATCTCCAGACGGCCGAGGGACGGAAGTCCTGGTCGATCGCCGGTGCCTCGATGGGCGGCACCTGCGCGCTCCAGCTCGCCGTCAACGCGCCCGAGGTCTACGGGTCGTTCCTCGACATGTCGGGCCAGGACGAGCCCACCCTGGGCACCCGCGAGGAGACCGTCGCGGCGGCCTACGAAGGTGACGCGGCGAAGTTCGCCGCCGTCGATCCGCTCCAGGTGATGGCGCGGAAGAAGTTCCCTGACACGGCGGGGGCCATTGTGGTCGGCCGCGACGACGACGAGTTCCGGCCGCAGCAGGAGAAGGTCTACCAGGCGGTCGTGGAGGCGGGGATGCAGGCCAAGTTCGATCTGATGCCCGGTGGGCACGGCTGGATCATCTTCCGGCCGGGCATCGTCGACCAGCTGCCCTGGCTGGCCCAGCAGACCGGGATGATCCGGTGACCCTGCTCGGCGCCGTCCCGGGAGTCGCCGCCGAGCAGGAGCAGAGCCGCGGCGACGGGCAGTCGCGCCCGCTCCTCCCCAGGCCCTCCCGCTCCGGAGCGGGGACCGACCGGGCCGCCGGTGCCGACGCGAGCGCGCCCGGGCCGGGCGCACCCGCGCCGCGGCCCCCTCAGCGGGTCGTCCGCGCGGCCCTCGCGCTCGGCGCCCGGCTGGCCGCCCGGCTCGGCCGGGCCCCGCTCACCCTGGTGCTGCTGGTCGGCCTGTGGGCCGTCGGAGCCGCCACCGGCAGCCTCACCCGCGGGCCGTCCGACGCCCTGCTGGACCAGATAGGCATCGGCCGGCCGACCCTCCACGCCGGTCGCTGGTGGACGCCGTTCACCTCGCTGTTCTGGTGCTCCGGCATCGGCGCCTACGTCTTCACCAGTCTGCTGCTCCTCCTGGTCGGCCCGGCCGCCGAGCGCCGGCTCGGCCCGCTGCGCACCCTCGGGGTGCTGGTCGCCGGACAGCTGGCCGGCACCCTGGCCGGGACCGCCGTGGTCGCGGTCGGTGCGCGGCTCGGCGAGCAGTGGACCCTCTCCGTCGTCGGCCAGACCGCCGTCGGCCCCGGCGTCGGCCTGTTCGCGCTCGCCGGTGTGCTCGGCTACCGGCTCACCGTGCTCTGGCGCCGACGGCTGCACCTGCTCGTGGTGCTGGTGCCGCTGGTGATGACGCTGTACGTGGGCCACCTGCAGAGCGTCCAGCGGTGCGCCGGGGCCCTGATCGGCCTGGCCGCCGGTTCGCTGCTCGCCCGCCGTCTGCTGCACCTGCGCTCGCACCGCTCCTCGCACGCCGAGACCCGGGTGCTGGTCGCGCTCTGCCTGGTGGCCGCCGCGCTCGGACCGATGATCGCCTCGCTGTACGACAACGCGGCCGGGCCGTTCAACACCTTCTCGGAGATCTACCTTTCGCACCGGCTCACCCCGGACGAGGTCGCCGACTTCTGCTCGGTCTCGGCCCACGACTGCGCCCGCGCGCACGCCGTCCAGCGGATCTTCGACACTCCGGCCCGGCTGATGGCCACGCTCTTCCCGGCGCTGCTGCTGGTGCTGGCCGAGGGCCTGCGCCGCGGTCTGCGGTTCGCCTGGCGGATCACCATCGCCACCGAGCTGCTCTGGACCGCGATGCTGATGGTGCTGTTCGCGGAGACCAGCACCGGTTCGAGCGACGTCGTCCAGTACTTCGTCGAGGCGCTGCTGCTGCCGACGGTCACCGTCGGCCTGCTGCTGGTCACCCGCAAGCGCTTCTCGCTGCGGCTGCCGCGCGCGGTGCTCGGCCGGCTGTGCGCGGTGGTCGGCGGGGCGCTGGCCGTCGCCTCCGTCGCCTACACCGGGCTCGGCGTGCTGGCCGCCCGGCAGTTCGAGCCGGGCGCGACCTTCCGCGGGATGGTCGCCGGGCTGCCGGCCCAGTTCCTGCCGCCCGCCTACAACGACCTGCTGCCGGACTACCCCATCGCGGTCGGGCCGTTCGCCCGCGCCCTGGAGACGTACTGCGGGCTCGCCTTCTGGGCGGTCGCGCTGGCCGCGCTGCTGCTGACCTTCCGCCGACCGGTGGTGCACGTCGACGCCGAGGACGCCGCGCGGGCCAGGAAGCTGCTCGTGGAGCACGGCGGCGGCACGCTGTCCTTCCTCACCACCTGGGACGGCAACCATTACTGGTTCGACGAGGACGGCCGGGCCGCCGTCGCCTACCGGGTGCTGAACACCGTGGCGCTGACCACCGGTGACCCGTTCGGCGATCCGCAGGCGCGGGACCGCGCGGTGGCCGGATTCGCCCGGTACTGCGACGCGCGGGGCTGGACGCCGTGCTTCTACAGCGTCACCCCGCAGACCCGGGCCGCCGCCGGGGAGCTCGGCTGGCGCTCGCTCCAGGTCGCCGAGGACACCGTGGTCGCGCTGCCCGACCTCGCCTTCACGGGCCGCAAGTGGCAGGACATCCGGACCGCGCTCAACAAGGCCGGCAAGCAGGGCATCACCGCCGAGTGGTGGTCCTACCACGAGGCGCCGCTCGCGCTGAAGGAGCAGATCCGCGCCATCTCCGAGGAGTGGGTCTCCGAGAAGGGGCTGCCCGAGATGGGCTTCACCCTCGGCGGCCTGGAGGAGCTGGACGACCCGGCGGTGCGGCTGCTGATCGCCGTCGACGAGGACCGCGGCGTGCACGGGCTGACCAGCTGGATGCCGGTCTACGAGAACGGCGAGACGGTCGGCTGGACGCTGGACTTCATGCGGCGGCGCTCGGACGGCTTCCGCGGGGTCACCGAGTTCCTGATCGCCTCCGCCGCGCTCGGCTTCAAGCAGGAGGGGGCGCGCTTCCTCTCGCTCTCCGGCGCGCCGCTGGCCCGCTCGGAGAAGGAGCCGCCCGCGGGGCTGCAGAAGACCCTGGACTGGCTGGGGCGGGTGCTGGAGCCGGTGTACGGCTTCCGCTCCCTGCTGGCCTTCAAGGCGAAGTTCCAGCCGGAGTACCGGCCGATGTACATGGCGTACCCCGACCCGGCGGCGCTGCCCAGCATCACCCGGGCGATCGGCAAGGCGTACCTGCCGCACCTCACGCCCGCCCAGGGCGTGCGGCTGATGCGCAAGCTGTCGTCCTAGCCGGTCCGCCCGGTCCGCCCGGTCGGTCCGGCGGGTCGGTCCGGCGGGAGCGCACCCTTCCTGTCGGCCGCCCGGGCCCCGGTCCCGGGCGGCCGACGGGCGCGCCCCGCCCGGCCGCTCAGCCGAGCAGCTCGGCGAGGGCGCGGTCGGCGTCCAGGTGCAGGTGCTCCTCGCCCTCGGGCACCAGCAGGCGGCTGCGCCACAGGAAGCGCCGCAGGTCGGCGGTGTCGAACCGGACCAGCGCGGTGCCCTCGGGCGCGCGGAGCTCGACCATGGTGTGCCGGCCCGGCGCGGGCCGGACGTGCACGTCGCCGACGCCGGAGGGCAGCTCGAGGCCGGCCGCCAGCAGCCGGCGGGCGAAGACCCAGACGATGTCGCCGGCCTCCGGTCCCGCCCCGTCGGCGGGTTCGTCCAGCGAGAACTCGGCGGGGAAGGCCATCCGGACCGCGAGCGGGTCGTCCGTCAGGTAGCTCAGGGTGACCCGCAGCCGGACGGAGCGGTGCGCGGACAGGATCAGACGGGCCAGGACGGTCTCTTCGGCGGTGGGGTGCACGGCGCTTCCCTTCTCTGGTGAGGCCGGGGACGACGGTGGAGGGTGGGGCGGCCTCACCCCGTAGAGAGGCGGTGGAGGGGGTTCCGCTTACCCGGGTTCCACGGAATTCTCCTGTGATCCACCCCACATCGATTTCCGGCCGGATCCGTCGCGGGCAGGGCGGACACCGGCCCGGCCCGGCCTCGCCGTGGCCGCCCGAACGGCGCCGGGCCCGGTACGCTGGGCGGGTTGCCCGAACGCCGTCCGACCGTGTGGCGAGGCTGAAAAAACGCCTCTGACCTGCGACGACCCCCCTCGGAGACCGTGAGTACTGCCGCCGCCTCGATGCCGCTCTTCTCCGACGCGGACGAGCCGCACGCGCCCGTCCGGGCCGTCGGCCACGCCGCGCCGACCACCTCGCACCACCTGTCCCCGGCCTTCCCCGGCCGTGCCCCCTGGGGCACCGCGGGCAAGCTCCGTGCCTGGCAGCAGGGGGCGCTGGACAAGTACATCGAGGACCAGCCGCGCGACTTCCTCGCCGTCGCGACCCCGGGCGCCGGTAAGACCACCTTCGCGCTGACCCTGGCCTCGTACCTGCTCCACAACCACCTGGTGCAGCAGATCACCGTGGTCGCGCCGACCGAGCACCTGAAGAAGCAGTGGGCCGAGGCCGCCGCCCGGATAGGCATCAGGCTGGACCCGGCCTACTCCTCGGGGCCGCTCTCCCGGGACTACCACGGCATCGTGGTCACCTACGCGGGCGTCGGCGTGAACCCGATGCTGCACCGCAACCGCACCGAGGCCCGCAAGACGCTGGTCATCATGGACGAGATCCACCACGCCGGTGACTCGAAGTCCTGGGGCGAGGCCTGCTTCGAGGCCTTCGAGCCGGCCGCCCGGCGACTGGCACTGACCGGTACGCCGTTCCGCTCGGACACCAACCCCATTCCGTTCGTCCAGTACGAGGCGGGCGGCGACGGCATCCGCAAGTCGATCGCCGACTACACCTACGGCTACGGGCACGCACTCGCCGACCACGTCGTCCGTCCGGTGATCTTCCTGTCCTACAGCGGCAACATGCGCTGGCGCACCAAGTCCGGCGACGAGCTGGAGGCCCGGCTCGGCGAGCCGATGACCAAGGACCTCATCGCCCAGGCCTGGCGCACCGCGCTCTCCCCTCAGGGCGAGTGGATCCCCTCGGTGCTGCAGGCCGCCGACCGCCGGCTCACCGAGGTCCGCAAGGCGATCCCGGACGCCGGCGGCCTGGTGATCGCCACCGACCAGAACGTGGCCCGCGCCTACGCCAAGCTGCTGCGCGAGATCAGCGGCGAGAAGGTCACCCTGGTCCTCTCCGACGAGTCCGAGGCCTCCCAGCGGATCTCCGACTACGCGGCCGGCACCTCGCGCTGGATGGTCGCGGTCCGCATGGTGTCCGAGGGCGTCGACGTGCCCCGGCTGTGCGTCGGCGTGTACGCCACCTCGATCTCCACCCCGCTGTTCTTCGCCCAGGCGGTCGGGCGCTTCGTGCGGGCCCGCAAGCGCGGCGAGACCGCCTCCGTCTTCCTGCCGACCATCCCGATGCTGCTGGGCTTCGCCAACGAGATGGAGCTCCAGCGCGACCACGTGCTGGACCGGCCCAAGAAGGAGGGCGAGGGCCTCTTCGACGAGGAGGACCGGCTGCTCGCCGAGGCCGAGCGGGCCAACGACGGCCCGGACGGCGCGGGCGGCGAGGAGTTCTCCTACGAGGCGCTGGGCTCCGAGGCGGTCTTCGACCGGGTGCTGTACAACGCCATGGAGTTCGGCATGCAGGCGCACCCGGGCAGCGAGGAGGAGGAGGACTACCTCGGCATCCCGGGCCTGCTGGAGCCGGACCAGGTGCAGATGCTGCTGCAGAAGCGTCAGCACCGGCAGATCCAGCGGAGCAAGGGCAAGCCGGCCGAGGAGGCCGACCTGCTGGAGCTGCCGGCCGAACAGCGGCCGGTCGTGACCCACCAGGAACTGCGTGAGCTGCGCAAGGAGTTGAACGCGCTGGTGGCCGCCTGGCACCACCGCACCAACCAGCCGCACGGGACGATCCACAACGAGCTGCGCCGGCAGTGCGGCGGTCCGCTGACCGCGCAGGCCACGGCCAACCAGCTGAAGGCGCGCATCGCGCAGATCCGGGAGTGGGCGAAGTAACGATCCGGCGCGGCCGTGCGCACGGCCGTCGAGGGGCGCCGAGGGGCGCCGCCACCGAGGAGCCGCCGTCGAGGGGCGCCACCGCCGAGGAGTACCGCCGCCCCCGCCGTCCCCACCGTGACGGCGGGGGCGGCGTCGCCGTTCCCGGGCGGTCCGTCGGCCCCGGGTGTCCGGACTTCGGACTGTGCTCGAACTTGCGCCCGGTCCGATCGGGGTAAATCGCCCTGTTTGCCCGGTTGTGCCCGGTCGGTCGAAATTGATCTTGACCGAATTTTGGACAAACACTTCCGCCGCCGCATTTCCTTCACTACCTTTCCCACACGCTCTCCCGCCGGGCAACCCCCCGCGAGACGGGCGCCGCAGGGCCCCAGGACGTCAAGGACGACACTCCGCGGCCCGAGCGCGGCCACCCCACCTGCGCGCGACAACCGAGTCCCGGACCGGCCAGCCGATCCGCGACTGCCGCGGAAAGGAATTGCGCGTCGTGACTGCAGAGACCTCCCAGACCCTGGACCGCGGTGTCCGGGTCCTCAAGCTGCTCGCCGACTCGGAACGCGGGCTCACCGTGACCGAGCTGGCGGCCCGCCTCGCCGTCAACCGGACGGTCGTCTACCGGCTGCTGGCCACCCTGGAACAGCACGGGCTGGTCCGCCGGGACATCGGCGGCCGGGCCCGGGTCGGCCTCGGCGTGCTGCGGCTCGCCCACCGCGTCCACCCGCTGCTGCGGGAGGCGGCGCTGCCCGCGCTGCGCAGCCTCGCCGAGGACCTGGGGGCCACCGCCCACCTCACCCTGGTGGACGGCAACGAGGCGCTCGCGGTGGCCGTCGTCGAACCCAGCTGGACCGACTTCCACGTCGCCTACCGGACCGGGCTGCGCCACCCCCTCGGCGAGAGCGCGGCCGGCCGGGCGATCCTGGAGGCCCGGACCTTCCCCAGCCAGCGCCGGCCGGAGCAGGGCTTCGTGATCACCCGGGCGGAGGAGCAGTCCGGGGCGTCCGGCGCGGCCGCCGCGCTGCTCGGGCTCAGCGGCATCGAGGGCAGCGTCGGCGTGGTGATGCTGAACGGGCTCGTCCCGGAACGGGTCGGGCCCCGGGTGGTGGAGGCGGCCACCGAGGTCGCCGACGCGCTGCGCTGACCGCCCCGGACCGGCGGGCGGGCCGTTCGGGTGGTCGTGTGCGTGCCCGCCGGACGGTCCCGGTGTGTTTGGATGCCCCTGTGTCCGACACCAAGCTGCCCAAGGCCCTGACCTCCCCCCGGACCCGCGCCCTCGCGCTCTGCGGCACGGTGGTCGCCGCGCTGTTCGGGGTGGCCGCCTTCGTCCCGCTGCCCTACACGCTGACCTTCCCGGGCGTGACCGCGGACACCCTCGGCAGCTACGAGGGCCGGCCGGTGCTCACCGTCACCGGCGCACCGGTCCGCGCCACCCGGGGGCAGCTGCGGATGGTGACCATCTCGGCCACCAACCCGGGGGAGCGGACCTCCCTGTGGCGCTCGCTCCAGGCCTGGTTCGACGAGGACGAGGCCGTCCGGCCCAGCGAGACCGTCTACACCCAGGACGACCCGGCCAAGGCCAACGAGGTCACCGCCCAGCAGATGGCGGAGTCCCAGGACGCCGCCACCGCGGCCGCGCTCTCCTACCTCCAGCTGTCGCCCGCGCAGGTGAAGGTCCAGGTCGACCTGGGCGACATCGGCGGCCCCAGCGCCGGCCAGATGCTCGCGCTCGGCATCGTCGACAAGCTCCGCGGGGACGGCAAGGGCGGGGACCTCACCGGCGGGCTGACCGTGGCCGGCACCGGGACCATCGACGACCAGGGCGTGATCGGCCCGGTCGGCGGCGTGCCGCTCAAGACCCAGGCGGCGGCCCGGGACGGTGCGACCGTCTTCCTGCTGCCCAAGGACGAGTGCGCGGACGCCAAGGTCAACACTCCGGCCGGGCTGCGGCTGGTGCCGGTCGGCACGCTCGCGGAGTCGGTCGCCGCGTTGGAGGCGCTGCACGCCGGCGGGGCCGTCCCCGGCTGCTGAGCCGCCGGGCTACCGGGCCGCTGGGCTACCGGGCCGCCGGGCTGCTGGGCCGCTGAGCCGCTGAGCTGGCGAGCCGCTGGGCTACTGGGCCGCACCGGCCCTCGTGGCCGTCGTCACTCGGCGGCGGCCTGGTCGACCAGGGGCAGGATCCGGTACGGCACCGGGTTCTCCAGGGCGATCGCCGTGGAGGACCGGACGATCCCGTCGAAGCCCACCACCCGGTCGATCACCCGCTGCAGATCGGCGTTGGAGCGGGCCACGATCCGCACCATCATGTCGCCGTGCCCGGTGATGGTGTGCAGTTCCAGCACCTCCGGCACCGCCGCCAGGTGTGCGCGCACGTCCGCGCCCTGGCCCTGGGAGATCTCCAGGGTCGCGAAGGCCGTCACCGGGTAGCCGAGCGCCGCCGGGTCGACCTCCGGCCCGAAGCCGCCGATCACCCCGCGCGCCTGGAGCCGGTCCAGCCGGGCCTGGACGGTGCCGCGGGCCACCTGGAGGCGGCGCGAGCACTCCAGGACGCCGATCCTCGGTTCCTCGGCGAGCAGTCGGATCAGCCGACCGTCCAGCGCGTCGATCGCGTCGTTGGTGCTCCCTACGGCGACCCCGGGGGCCGCTCCGGCCGCGGTCCCGGGAGCGGACCCCGACGGGACCTCGGGAGCGACCCCGGTCGCACCGGAATGTCCGTGGCCGGTGGTCGAGTTGGACGATCCGGGGGTACCCGGGGAGCTGGCGGCGTGGGCGGGGGGCATCGCGGGGCTCCGTCCTCCGATGGGCATTGTGTACAGCGGTGCGGCCGATTCTCCCGCCCCGGAGCACAGCTTGACCAGGAGGAAACGGAACAGTTGCGCGGAGGTCGGCTCGGCGCCACCCTCCAGCCACAACCCCGTGCGTCGGCCCCCACCCCGGCGCCCGAGCACCACCGTGGTCCCGTACCCCCACCGGGAGGGCTGACATGACCGACACCGCCGCCGAACCCGCGCTGCTCACCGCCGCCCTCGGCGCCGCCGTCCCGGGCGCCGCCGGGCCGGAGGAGCCAGGGCTCCTCCCGATGGGCCGCGCCGACGCGGTGGTCTTCGTGGTCGGTGACGCCGAGCGGGCGGCCCACCGGTACGCGGTCGCGCTCGGCCTGCGCTGCACCGCGTACGCCGGTCCCGAGACCGGCGAGCCGGAGACCGTCTCCTATGTCATGCAGGCGCCCGGCACCCGGTTCGTGCTGACCTCGCTGGTCCAGGTGATCGGCCCGCGCGGCCGGGAGCTGGAGGGCCACCTGGCCCGGCACGGCGACGGCGTGATCGACCTCGCGGTCGCGGTGCCGGACGTCTGTTACGCGTACGACTACGCCGTCGACCGGGGCGCGGCCTCGCTCGCCGAGCCCTACGAGGTGCGGGACCCGTACGGGACGGTGGTGCTCGCCGCGATCGGGGTGCCCGGCGGGACCAGGCACACCCTGGTCGACCGCTCCCGGTACCGCGGGGCCTACCTGCCGGGGTACGTCCCCTTCGAGCGGTGGTGACGGCGGTGCGGTGACCGGACGACGGACGGTGCGCGGTCGCGGTCCGGTCAGCGGGTGACCGTGTCGACCACCGGCGGGTGCCCGTTCCAGTAGACGAACACCGAGTTGGCCTGGTTGTCCTTGGTGAAGTCCACCCGGATCCACTGCGGGCCGTCCCAGACCTGCATCTGCCAGCCCGAATCGGGGGCGGCGGTGACCAGCGAGGCCCGGTCGGGCCCGAGGTCCAGGGCGACCTTGCCGCCCGGGACGAGGTAGCTGCGCACCGAGGACGTCGTGCTCGTGGCCGGCGCCGGGCGGTGCGGGGCGGTGGTGGCGGCCGTCGGGGCCGCGGCCGCCGCGGTGGCGGGCGAGGTGGTGCGGGGCGTGGGCGCCGACGCCGGGCCGGTGGACGGCGGTGCGGTCGGCTCCGGACGTCCGGCCGACTGCGGCGGTGCCGCCGAGGGCGTCGGCGTGGGTCTCGCGCCGTCGGCCGACGCCGGCGAGGGCAGCGGCAGCGCGGTGGGCTGTTCGAACGCGGCGCCGGTCAGCACCGCGTGCACGCCGAACCAGGACAGCGCCACCGCCGCCCCGGTGGCCGCCGCCCAGGCGCCGAGTTGTACCAGTCCGTTCCGCATCGTGCGCACATCCTGCCGCATCACCGGCCCCGGCAGGTGAGCACCCCGGTACTTCCACAGGGGACTTGCACAAAGCCCTGACACTCCGGGTGGACCCGGCCACGAACGGTTCACGGCCCGGGCCCGCGGCCACCCCGAGGTACAGACCATTCGGGGCCGATGCCGTACCGTGCAGCCCCATGGCAACAGTGCTCGTGGTCGAGGACGACCCCTTCGTACGATCCGCCCTCATCCGCCACCTGTCCGACACCGGCCACGCGGTTCGCAGCGTGGGCACGGCACTTGAGGCGCTGCGCGAGGTCGCCCAGGTCGGCTGCGACCTGGTGATCCTCGACCTCGGCCTGCCGGACCTGGACGGCAGCGAGGCGCTCAAGATGATCCGTGGGCTGACCAACGTCCCGGTGATCATCTCCACCGCCCGGGACGACGAGGCCGAGATCGTCCGGCTGCTCAACGACGGCGCCGACGACTACCTGGTGAAACCTTTCTCCGGGGAGCACCTCAGCGCCCGGATGGCCGCCGTGCTGCGCCGTCTCGGCGGCGGGTCGGCCCCGGTCAGCCAGGTGCTCCGGGTCGGCGGGCTGGCGATCGACCTCCAGCGCCGGGAGGCCTCGCTGGACGGCCGCGCGCTGGACCTGACCCGCCGTGAGTTCGACCTGCTGGCCTTCCTCGCCGCCCGGCCGGGCGTGGTGGTGCCGCGCAAGGAGATCCTCGCCGAGGTGTGGCGGCAGACCTACGGCGGTGACCAGACCATCGACGTGCACCTCTCCTGGCTGCGCCGCAAGCTCGGCGAGACCGCGTCCAGCCCCCGCTACCTGCACACCGTGCGCGGGGTCGGGGTCCGGCTGGAGGCGGCCGGGCATCCCGCCGGGCCGGGGCCCGTCCCCGTGGAGCGCCGGACATGAGGCGGTTGCGGCACTCGCTGCGCTGGGCCCTGATCAAGGCCGCCGTGGCCGGTACCACGATGGTCGCGCTGGCCTTCCTCATCCCGCTCGGCCTGATGGTCCAGCAGACCGCCCGGGACCGGGCCTTCACGGCCGCCGAACGGCAGGCCGCGGCGCTCGGCCCGGCACTGGCGATCACCACCGACCAGGACGCCATCGCCCGGGCGGTGGCCTCGACGGACGCGGGTGCGCAGGGGCGGATGGCGGTCCACCTGCCGCCCGCCGTCGGCACCGCTTCCGGGGCCGGCGCCACCGGTCCGACCGGCGCTGCGGGCGGGGTGGCCGCAGCGCCGGCGGGGTCGGGGACGGTGCCGGCGGGGACGGCGGGGTCGGGGACGGTGCCGGCGGGGACGCCCGGCGCGGCCGGTCCGGCCGGGGCCTCCGCCGCCGGGTCGGGGCCGTCCGCCGGGGCGACCATCGGCGAGGTCCGGGCGCTGGACGCCGACGTCGCCAGCGCCGGCGGACAGGGGCGCTCGTTCACCGTCGAGGTCCCCGGCGGCTACGCGCTGCTCCAGCCGGTCGCGGTGGACACCGCCCGGACTGCCGTGGTCGAGGTGTTCGTGGCCGACGGCGACCTCACCCGGGGCGTCGCCACCGCCTGGCAGGTGCTCTCCGGGGTCGCGCTCGGCCTGGTCGCCGTCTCGGTGCTGGTCGCGGACCGGATGGGCGCCCGGATCGTCGGTTCGGCCCGACGGCTGGCCGCCGCCGCCCGGGCCCTCGGCGCGGGCGACCTGGCCGTCCGGGTGCCGGTGGACGGCAGGCGGGCCGCCGGCAGCCCCGAGGAGCTGCGCGAGGCCGCCCACGCGTTCAACGCCATGGCCGACCGGGTCGTCCAACTGCTCGCCGCCGAGCGCGAGCTGGCCGCCGACCTGTCGCACCGGCTGCGCACCCCGTTGACCGTGCTGCGGCTCAACGCCGCCTCGCTGGGCGAGGGCGACGCGGCCGACGCCACCCGGCACGCGGTCGCGCAGCTGGAGCGCGAGGTCGACCAGATCATCCGCTCGGCCCGCCGGGCGCCGGAGGACGCGCCCGCCGTCACGGTGGGCTGCGACGCGGCCGAGGTGATCCGCGAGCGGGTCGGCTTCTGGTCGGCGCTCGCCGAGGACGAGGGCCGCCACTGGCAGCTGGCCGGCGCCGACGGCGCGACCCCCGTCCCGGTCCAGCGCGGGGACCTCGCCGCCGCCGTGGACGCGCTGCTCGGCAACGTCTTCCGGCACACGGTGGTCGGCACCGCCTTCTCGGTGGACGTGCTGGCCACCGGGAGCTCGGTGATCGTGCTGGTCGGCGACGCGGGCCCGGGCTTCACCGATCCGGAGGCCGCCCTGAAGCGCGGCGAGGGCCACGGCGGCGAGGGCTCCACCGGCCTCGGGCTGGACATCGTCCGCAAGCTCGCCGAGGCCACCGGCGGGGACCTCGCGCTCGGCCGGTCGGCGGTGCTGGGCGGCGCGGAGATCCGGCTGCGGCTGCGGGCCCGGCAGGACGGCACCGCCCCGACCCGGGTCGGCCGGCGCCGTGGCCGGGGATCGCTGTTCGCGCGCTGAACGGGCCGCCGCGGACCGGGTGGAGAAAGGTTTCGGCGCCGGGCCGGGCCGCCGGGGAGCGGGGTGACCTCTTCCTTAAGCGGACCGTAAGGGAGTTCTACCCCTGGCTCAGCAGACGGTTTCCGGCCATTCGGCGCCGCTAGCGTCGTCCGGGTCGGCCGCGCCGGTCGCCCCCGACCGCGCATCTGCCAGCCCCGGAGGTAAGCCCCATGACGACCCAGCAGCCCCACCGCCGCCCCGGCGGCCGCCGTCGGCGCAGCCGCAAGGGTGCGGTGCTCGGCGCCTCGGCGGTCGCCGCCGCCCTGGTCGCCGGGGGCGTCGTCGTCCTCGCCTCCTCGGCCAGCGCCGCCTCGCTCGGCGCCGTCTACACCCGCACCAGCAGCTGGGACTCCGGCTACACCGGCCAGTACCTGGTCACCAACCCGGCCGACCGTGCCATCGAGGACTGGACGCTGACCTTCGACCTGCCCGCCGGCGCGAAGATCGACTCGCTCTGGAACGCCACCTTCACCGCTGAGGGCGGCCACATCACCGTCCGCCCGGAGTCCTGGAGCAAGCGGCTGGAGCCCGGCCGGAGCGTCGTGGTCGGCTTCGTCGCCCAGGGCGCCGGCGCGGCCCAGGCCGAGCCGGGCCACTGTCTGATCAACAAGACCTCCTGCACGACCGGGGACGGCACCGCGCCCACCCCGTCCGGCCGCCCGACCGGCGGTGCGACGGCCTCGCCCACCGCGAGCGCGTCGCCGTCCACGACCGCCTCCGCCTCGGCGTCCGCCACCGCGAGCGGCACCGCCACCGTCCGGCCGACCACCGGGGCGCCGAGCCCGACCGGCACGGCGACCACCCGGCCCACCACCCCGGCCCCGACGGCCACCGCGACCGCCACCGGCACGGTCACCCCCACCGGCCCGGCGCCCACCACTCCCGCGCCCACCGCCACCGCGACCGGCACCCCCGCCCCGGTCGGCGGCGCCCGCTTCGCCCCGTACGTCGACACCTCGCTCTACCCGCCGTACGACCTGGTCGCCACCGCCAAGGCCACCGGCGTCAAGGACTTCACCCTGGCCTTCGTCGTCTCCGGCGGCGGCTGCACCCCGAAGTGGGGCGGGGTGAGCGACCTCGCCGCCGACGCCGTGGCGGCCCAGATCGGCGCCCTGCGCGCGATCGGCGGCGACGTGCGGGTCTCCTTCGGCGGTGCCAACGGCAGCGAGCTGGCCTTGGCCTGCTCCTCGGTCGCCGACCTGACCGCCGTCTACCAGCGGACCGTCGACGCCTACGGCCTCACCCGGCTCGACTTCGACGTCGAGGGCGGCGCGATCGCCAACGCCGCCGCCAACACCCGGCGCGCCCAGGCCGTCGCCCAGTTGCAGAAGAACGCCGCCGCCAAGGGCAAGGCCCTGGACGTCTCCTTCACCCTCCCCGCGCTCCCCTCGGGCCTGACCCAGGAGGGCGTCAACCTGGTGGCCGACGCCAAGAACAACGGTGTGGCGATCGGTGCGGTCAACATCATGGCGATGGACTTCGGCGACGGGGTCGCGCCCGACCCGCAGGGGCAGATGGGCAAGTACGCGATCGCCGCGGCCACCGCCACCCAGGCCCAGGTGAAGAGCGTGCTCGGCCTGGACGACGCGGCCGCCTGGCGCCGGGTCGCCGTCACCCCGATGATCGGCGTCAACGACGTGGCCAGCGAGGTCTTCACCGTCGCCGACGCCAAGCAGCTCGCCGAGTTCGCGAAGAGCAAGCACCTGGCCTGGCTGGCGATGTGGTCCGGCACCCGCGACAAGGCCTGCGAGGGCGGCGCCAAGGCGTACGCGGACGCGAGCTGCAGCTCGATCGTCCAGCAGCCGCTGGACTTCACCCGGGCCCTCGGCGCCTACACCGGCTGACCTTTCCGGACACGCTCGGCGGGACCGTCCGCCGCACTCGGCGGGACCGTCCGCCGCACCGACTCCGGCCGTCCGTGCCCCGACCGCAACGGGGCACGGCCGGCCGGCTCCACATCCGCCGTCATCACTGTCCGTGACGAACGGAATCCGGCCCGGCCGACGGTCATCAGGTATCGTCGCTGGTTGGCCGATCGGCGGACGGAGCGAAGAGTGACAGCGGTGCAAGACGAGCGCGGCACGGTGGGAACCCCGCCGGACGAAGCGCCCGCCCCCCTGTCGGACCGACTGCGCACCGCCCTCGGCGCGCCCGTCCGCGCCCTGCGCGAGGCCCCTCGCCGCCCGCTGCTGGCCGTCTCCGCGCTCGCGGTGTTCTCCCTGGTCGTCTACGCGGTCGTCCGCCACTTCGCGCACACCTCGATGGTGGACATGATCGTCTACCGGGCCGAGGGCGCCGCCGTGGCCAAGGGCGAGGACCTCTACGGCCTGCGCGTCACCCAGTGGAACCTGCCGGCCACCTACCCGCCGTTCGCCGCGATGCTGTTCGTGCCGACGACCTGGTTCCCGATCCCCTTCCTGCGGGTCGCGATCACGCTCTGCAACCTCGGGCTGCTCGCGCTGCTCGCCCACCTGTCGTTCAAGCTGGTCGGCTGGCCGCGCCGCGATCTGCGCGCGATCGGCGTGATCCTGGTCACCGGCGCCGGCGTCTGGCTGGAACCCGTCTACACCACGCTCCGCTACGGCCAGATCAACCTGGCCCTGGCCTGCCTCATCCTCTGGGACCTCACCCGGCCCGACGGGCGGCGCGGCAAGGGGATCGCGATCGGCATCGCCGCCGGCATCAAGCTCACCCCCGGCCTGTTCGCGGTCTACCTGCTGATCACCGGCCGGGTCCGGGCCGCCTTCGTGGCCGGCGCCACCTTCCTCGGCACCTTCCTGCTCGGCGCGCTCGTCCTGCCCGACGCCACCTGGGGCTTCTGGACCAAGTACCTCTACGACTCCTCGCGGGTCGGCAAGACCGAGATCGTCGACAACCAGGCCCTCAGCGGCGCGGTCGCCCGGCTGCTGCACACCTCCGAACCGGGCGCCGTCGGCACCCTGGCCGCCGCCGCCGTCGCGGTGGCCGGCCTCGGCGTCGCGGCCTGGGCCGCCCGCAGCTCGCGCCGGTTGGCGCGCTCCGAGGCGTGGGGCGTCTGCTGCGCCGCCGTCACCGCCGTCCTGATCTCGCCGATCAGCTGGACCCACCACTGGGTCTGGTGCGTGCCCGTGCTCGTACTGCTCGGCTGCGAGGCGGCGGTCGAGCGGGCCCGCCCGGCCGCCGTCCGGAAGGTCCGCTGGCGGGCCGCCTTCGGGGCCACGCTGGTCGCCTTCCTGTCGTTCTCGATGTGGCTCGCCAAGCCGCAGGGCGCCAAGGTGCTGGAACTGTCGCCGCTGCGCCAGATCCCGACCTCGGTCTATCCGCTCGTCGGGATCTGCTTCCTGCTCGCCGTCGCGCTACGCGTCCGGGCCCGGCGCCTGGCGGCCGGTGCGGCGCCGACCGTGCTGCCCGGTCAGCGCGAGGGCGGACGGGCCGGTCGGGGTGCCCGGGCCGGTCGGAGCGCACGGGCCGGTCGGGGTGCCCGGGCCGGTCGGAGCGCACGGGCCGGTCGGGGTGCCCGGCCTCGTCGCCGGGGCGGGACGGGCGGTGCCGCCCCGGGGCGGGGGAGCGCCGCCTCACGCGAGCAGCTCGGCCAGCGACCCGTCCATGTCCAGCGCGGCCATCTCGCTGCCCGGCGGCACCAGCCGGTGCGCCCGCTCCAGCCAGGCGGCCACCGCCGGCAGCGGCGCCTCCAGCAAGGCGTCGCCGGCCGGCGAGCTCAGCGCCAGGCAGAGCACGCTGCGCCGCCCCGAGCGGGTCGGCCAGATCCGCACGTCGCCCTGGCCGCACGGCCGGAAGGTACCCTCCACCAGCAGCTCGCGGGCGAACACCCAGGTGACCGGCGAGCCGGTGTCCAGGTGGAAGGTCATGTGCACGGCGTACGGGTCGTGGCTGCCGTACGACAACCGGGCCGGGACGGGGACGCTGTGCTCGGGGGAGAGCACCAGGTTGAGCTCCAGCTCGTGCTCGACCACGCTCGTCGGGCGCTCCATGATCGGTTCCTCTCTGCCTGCGGTTCGTGCCCGGTGTCGGGCCCTGTCACCTGGGAGAGCGCGGCCCGGGAGCGCTCTTACACGGGTTTCCGGGATTTCCCGGGATTTCTTGGTCCGGGACTCCCCGGCGGGGGATCCCTCGACGGGGGTACACGGAGTGGTGAACGGGGAACACGGGCGCGTGGTCGGACATGTGCGCCGTCTTCCTTACCGTGGGCGGCGCCGGGCTGTCCGGTGAATGCTCAACTTCGCCCCGCGCCCCGTCCGAGGTACTACCCTTTGTGACTGCCCGGCGACTGTCCGCCTCCTCGGCGGCACCCCCTCGCGCGCGCCGACGGCGGGAGCCACCCGGGTCGCCCGTGCCACCGTCGCGCACCCCCTCGCCGGGCGAGCCGCATCGGCCCTGCCAGGAAAGAGACCCCCATGACGGACCGGCCCCCCGCCGGCGGCAGCACGGAGACGGCCGCCGGCCCCGCGCCGGGCTACTACCCCGACCCGTCCATCCCCGGTTTCGTGCGCTACTGGGGCGGATCGGCCTGGGTGCCCGGCACCAGTCGGCATGCCCCGGCCGAGGGCGAGGTGCTGGAACCGCCCCGGTACGCGACCCGCCGGCCGGGGGCGGCGGGCGGCGGGGTCGGGGCGCGGTACGTGCCGCCGCCGGTGGTCGCCCAGCCGGCGGCGGAACCGGCGTCCGGCGGGGACACCGGGCCGGTGTACCTGGACCAGACGGCGGGCGGGGCGTCGTTCACCTTTGCGGTGCCGGAGAACGGGCCGGTGTTCCACCGGGCGGGGGAGTCGCCGACGACCGAGGGGGCCGCCGGGCCGGAGGGGGCCGCCGGGCCGGAGGGCGCTGCCGGTCCGGAGCCCTGGACCCGGTCCGATCACGGTGCCGGTCCTGGCTCCGGTGCGGAGCCGCGCTCCGGTGCCGAGCCGGATCCCGGTCCGGAGGCGTCGGCCGGCTGGCAGGCGGACCCCCGGGCGCAGCGGGGACTGATGGAGACCGGGAGCGCGCCGCGCTGGGTGTCCTGGGGCGTGCTCCCCGGGGCGGAGGAGTCGGGGGCCGAAGCGTCCGTTCCGACGGAGGCCTCCGCGTCCGCCCCCGGACCGTCGTCGCCGGGCGCCCCCGAGGCGGCCGAGCCGCGTTCCGTCCCGGCACCGAGGGCCCCGGCACCGAGGGCCCCGGCGCCGGCCCCGGCCGCCACGCCGGCTCCGGTGCCGACGCCGGCGCCCGCACCGGTGCCGACGTCCGTGCCGGTCGCGGTGTCGGCCGTCGAGTCCGTCCCGGCCCCGGTGGTGGAATCGGCCGTGGAACCGGTGGTGGAACCGGAAGGGGCGGCGGAACCGGCGGAGGACGTCGAACCGGCCCCGGCCGCGCCCACCACCGCCCGCCCCTCCGCGGGCGGCCGCCCGTCCTCCGCCACCGGCGCGGCGGCCCCCGCCCGGAAGGCCCCCGCCCGGAAGACCCCGGCCACCCGGCCGTCGTCCCCCGCCCCGCGCCGCCGCACCGGCACCACGCCGGCGGTGCGGCCCGCCGGGCTCGGCCGACGGTTCGCCGCCCGGCTGGTGGACACCGCCGTCCTCGCCGTGGTCGCCGTCGCCGCCGGACTCCCGCTCGGCCGCTCCGTCGAGGCCCATCTCCAGCACAAGCTCGACCAGGCCCGGATGACCAGCCGGCTCACCCGCCGTCAGATGGACGTCTGGCTGGTGGACGGCACGGTGCTCGGCAAGGCCGCCGTCCTGCTCGGCATCCTGCTCTTCGTCGGCCTGCTCTACGAAGTCCTGCCGACCGCCCGCACCGGCCAGACCTTCGGCAAGCGGCTCGCCCGGATCCGGGTGGTCGCCACGCCCCGGGCGGGCTCGACCGCCGCTCCGGACCGCCCCGGGATCGGGCGTTCGCTGGTCCGATGGCTGGCCAGGCAGGTCTCGACGCTGCTGGTGGTCGGCCTGCTCTGGCCGCTGTTCGACCGTCCGGCCCGGCGCGGCTGGCACGACCGGGCGGCCCGCACCGAGGTCGTCCGGCTCTGATCCCCGCCGTACCCCGACCGGTCCCCGACCGCGTCCCCGCCCGCCGCCCGACGGCGTCCCGTCACTCCCGAGGCTCCGGCGGCGTCGACGGACAAAACGGACTGAATGTCCCAAGTTCATAGAATGTGTGATGTTCTACTCGGGGCATGAGTACCTACGACCCCTCAGGCCCCGAGCCGGAGGGGGGCGACAAGCCCTCCTTCGACAAGCAGCAGCCCCCGCAGCAGAGCGGCGGCACGCCGGAAGGTGCGCCGTCGGACCCGTACGGCACCCCGCCGCCGGCCGGGGGCCCCGGTGCCGGCGGCCCCGGCGCGTACGGCGGCACCTACGGCGGAGCCCCCGGCGGCCCGCCCTACGGCCAGGGCCCCCACGGCCCGTCGCCCTACGACCAGCCCCCGCCCGGCTACGGTCCGGCCGGATACGGCGTGCCCGGCGGCGGCCCCGTCCCCGGGATGCCCCCGCTCGGCAGCTGGCCCAACCGGATCCTCGCCCGGCTGATCGACTACCTGCTGGTCCAGGCCGTCGCCATCCTCCTGGTGCTGCCCTTCGCCAGCCTCGCCGACCGCTCCGGCTCGGCCGGCGCGTTCTGGCTCGCCTGCGCGCTCTACCTCGTCTACGAGGGCGTGATGCTCGGCCGGGACGGACAGACCCTCGGCAAGAAGGCCATGAAGGTCCGGGTCGCCATGCTGATCGACGGCAGCACCCCGACCCAGTCGGCCGCCTGGACCAGGGCGGCGGTCTTCATCCTGCCCGCCGTGCTCTGCTGCGCCGCGCTCTGGTGGCTGATCGACGGTCTGTTCGGCGTGTTCGACAAGCCGTACCGGCAGTGCATCCACGACAAGTCGGCCCGGACCGTGGTGGTCTCCACCGCCTGATCCGGAGCCGGCCCGCCCGGCGCCCGGACCGCCCCCTGCTCGTGCTGCTCGCGCTACCTCGTGCTACCTCGCGCTGCTTCGCGCTACTCGTGCCCGCCGACCGGCGTGCGGTGCTCCGCGCGCCGGTCGGCCGCGTACGGGACCCGCGCCGCGAGCACGGTCACCAAAATGCCCAGGGCGAGCGCGAACACGACCACCACGGCGACCTCCAGGACGCCCGAGGCGCCGGTGGCGGCCAGCAGGGCGACCGCGGCGGCGACCACGGTGAAGACACCGAGCGCGAACTGCGCGGCGGTCGGGCGGTGCGGCATGGCGGAGTCCTTCGCACGTCGGGGGAAACGGGCGGTCCGCTGCCGGGGGCGTCGCCGGTCCGGCGGTGCCGACGCCCGGGACCCTGCGGGGAACGGGCGTTCGGCGCGGTCCGGCGGTCGTCCGCGGCATCCTGTCCAGGCTAACCCGGCGCGCCCGGGGCACGGGGGGCGCACGGGCTCACGGAGCCGCCCCCGGAGCCGTCCGCCCCGCTCGGTACCGTGGGGCCGACCGCAACACCGCTCCACGCACCCAGGGGGACCGCCGTGCCCATCCCCGCCGACTGGCCCACCACCGAGGCCCAGGCGCTCGCCGAACAGGAACGCCTGCGCCCGCTCGTCCGGCCGACCGGCGCGACCGGCGCGACCGGCACCGCCGCGGGACCCGGCGCCGGCGCCGACGACCGCTTGATCGCCGGTGTCGACGTCGCCTACGACGACGAACGGGACCTCGTCGTCGCGGCCGCCGTGGTCCTCGACCGCGACACCCTCGCCGTCGTCGAGGAGGCCACCGCCACCGGCCGGATCGCCTTCCCCTACATCCCCGGCCTGCTCGCCTTCCGCGAACTCCCCGCCGTCCTCGACGCCCTGGCCGCACTCACCCACCGCCCCGGCACCGTCGTCTGCGACGGCTACGGCCTCGCCCACCCCCGCCGCCTCGGCCTCGCCAGCCACCTCGGCGTCCTCACCGGCCTGCGCACCCTCGGCGTCGCCAAGACCCCGTTCACCTTCGACCACCGGACACCCGGCCCCGACCGCGGCGACTGGACCCCGCTCACCGACCCGGCCACCGGGGAGGAGGTCGGCCGCGCCGTCCGCACCCGGCAGGGCGTCAAACCCGTCTTCGTCTCCGTCGGCCACCGCATCGGCCTCGCCGAAGCCGTCGAAACCACCCTCGCCCTCACCCCCCGCTACCGGCTCCCCGAAACCACCCGGCACGCCGACGCGCTCTGCCGCCGCGCGCTCACCGCCCACGCCGCGACCGGCGCCCCACGGACGTGAACTGACGGCACGCCACGGGCGCGGGTCGTGTGTTAGACATGACTCGCTCAACCAGAACCGTGAACGACACACCGGCCGGACGCACGGGGGAGGCGCCGCACGTGGCAACGGGGAACGGAACGGGATCGACCGGCGGGTCCGGAAGCGGCTACCGCGTCGAGGTCGAGCAACTGCGCGCCTTCGCCGCCCAAGTACGGCTGCTCCTCGCCGAGTTCCAGCACCACGCCGACGGCACCGCCACCCACGGCCGCAGCGGCATCGGCACCAACGCCCTCGGCACCTTCGCGGAGGCCACCGACCTGCACGGTCGCTACCAGACCATGCGCGACGGCCTGCGCGACGTCCTCAACCAGCTCCAGGAAGCCGTCGACGAGGCCCAGAAGAAGGCCGAACTCACCGCGACCAACTACGAGGAGCAGGAACACCGCACCAAGACCAAGCTGAAGCTCGGCGACGACGGCTGGTCCGTCGCCAACCCCTCCGCCACCAGTGCCGCCGCCTACGCCCGGACCACCGCCCCGGCCCGGCACGACGACGGGAAGGGCGTCCGATGAAGTACACCGACTTCCGGCAGTACAGTCACGCCGAACTCCGCGCGATGGTCCAGGCCCTCAACCCCGGCGAGGTGATGGCCGCCGCCGACCCCTGGCGCCGCGCCGCCGACACCCTCAAGGCCATCCGCTCCACCCTCACCCGCGCCAGCACCGAGGCCGCCACCGCCTGGGAAGGCAGCACCAGCGACGCCTTCCACACCCGCATGCTCCACCTCGCCACCACCATCAACACCGCCGCCTCCTACGCCAACGACGCGGCCATCACCCTCAAGGCGGTCTCCGAGGCCATCGCCAAGGCCAAACGCGACATGCCCGAGGAACCCAGCGGCTGGGCCCAGTTCAAGGACGGTGTCGGCGACACCTTCTCCTCCCTCTTCGGCGCCGACGACGAGGACGCCCGCACCGACCTCGCCAACCAGAAGAAGGCCGAAGCCGCCACCGTCCTCCAAACCCTCGCCATGCACTACCGCACGGCCGCCCCGATGCTGAAGCCCCCGCCACCCCCGGGCCCGCCCCCGAAGCTGAAGCAGGACGTGCAGGACGTCCCGGACCCCTCGGGGAGCGACGGTCCGGCGACTGTGGGCGCGATGATGGCCGGAGCAAGCTTCGGCAGTCCGACAGCGGGGGGCGGGGTCGACAGGGCCGTGGCCTCCGGTCCCGGGGTGGCCGGCCGATCGGTGGATCCGTCGTCGAAGAGGCCAGCGAGCGGCGAACGGCCGCATGCCGTGGCGCCCACAGATTCGGGAATCAAGGGAGGCACACCCCAGGCGGCGCCGAAGCCGCCCGCTGTGACGAACGTCGGACCGGGGGTGAGTTCCAAGGACACCGGTGCGGTGCCGTTGCAGGCTAACCGGCCTGCAACGGCATTTCTCGGCCCAGGAGTCGGAATCGACGGAGGAACTCTCCCGCTCACGGCGCCGCCCAACGTCCCGACGGGATCGCCGACACCGGGGCCCGGAAGCTCTACCTCCTCCCTTCCGACCGGTGCGCCCCAGGGAGCTGCGCCGCCCAACGGCTTCACCAAGCCCGTTGTGCCGGGGCGTGGTTCGAAGGGTGGTCTTGTGTTCGAGGGTGACGGAGCCGCTGCGCAGAGCGGTTCGGCCACGTCGCGACAGGGCCGGGGCGGTTCGGCTTTCGGTGCGAGCGGCGGGCCGGCCGGGGGACTCCCCCCTGCTGTGCCAGGCTCGCCGTCGCGGAGGGCGGGAACGGGGGCGTCCCAGCGAGGTAGCGGCGTGGTCGGCGAGGGCGAACGGGCGTTCGGTGGAGGTTCCGGGAAGCGGGCCTTCACCGAGGGCGGAACAGGTCTCGGTTCCCGGGGTCGCGCGCGCGCCGAAGGATCCCATGCCGGTGGAATCCAACAAGTGCCGGGCATGGGGCCCGTTCCGTTTGCGGCCGATACCCGCGGCCGGAGGAAGGAACGTGGGAAGGACGGCAAACGGCCGGAGTACCTCGTCGAGGACGAGGAAACCTGGGTTCCGGCCAAACCGGCGAACCCGAACGTGGTGGAATGACAAGTCTGTCCGGATCAGGGCAGCTGATTCGATCGAGCGTCCTGCAGGCCGCCGACCTGCGGGACGGTGCTGGGCGGAATGAGGTGACCGGGTGGCGCGTGGTCGACTGGCGCGAGGCGCGGCTGTTCTGGCTGCCGGCGCCCTACTGTGGGGACCGGCTTCCTTCCCCGCTTCAGCGGATCAGATCCGCGATCAGCAGTGGCCCTTGCGAACCTACGAGGCGGACACGAAGCTCTGGCCGGTGAGCCAGGGGGACGGAGTCGTCGTCGCGGTCGTGGACAGTGGCGTCAACCAGGATCATCAGGATCTTCGTGGGCAGGTGCTGCCCGGCGTCGACTTCTCCGGAGCCAAGACGGACGGTCGGGTGGACGAACAGGGGCACGGGACCGGGATCGCGAGCCTGATCGCAGGTCACGGGCATGACGGGCAGGCCGGAGTCATGGGCCTGGCCCCGAAGGCGAAGATTCTTCCTGTGCGGATCCGCTGGAACGACAGAGGCCAGGACCTGCAGCAGTCCGACGTGGCACTGGCGGTCCAATATGCGGCGGGTCATGGCGCCAAGGTCATCAACCTCTCACTCGGTGGCATCTCCCGTTTCGATTCCCAGGCGCGTGCGGCGATCATGGATGCGATCGCCAAGGACATCGTGGTGGTGGCCTCTACGGGAAACGACGGTGACGGCGGCGAAGCAGTGGAGTATCCGGCGGCGTTTCCGGGGGTGGTGGCAGTAGGCGCGGTGAACGAGCGGGCCACACTCTGGGAGCGGTCGACATACGGTCCCGAGACCACGATCACGGCTTCTGGCGTGGGTGTCTATCAGGCGACCGCCAAATCCGCCTCGAGTTACGGCGTCGGCAACGGCACCTCGGCGGCCACCGCCTACGTCTCCGCCACCGCCGCCCTGATCCGGGCGAAGTATCCGAGTCTCTCCGCCGGGCAGGTGATCAACCGGATGATCAAGAGTGCCGCGGCGCCCGGGGACGGGTCGGCGGTGCCGAGTGATCGGTACGGGTACGGGGTGTTGGCGCCGGGGAAGGCGTTGGAGGTGAATCCGGCGGTGGACGGGGGGCCGCGGGAGAATCCGCTGGTGGGGCGGGTGGAGTCGCGTGGTGGGGTGCCGACGGGGGCGGGGAGCGGGCCGCCGTCGGAGGAGGTGTGGGAGTCGCCGGTAGCGGCGCCGCCGGTGGCGGTCGGGGGGAACCGCGGGGTGCGGTGGGTGCTGGTGGCGGCGGCGGGGGTCGCGGGTGTGGTGCTGGTGGGCGGTGTGGCGGTGGCGCTGGTGCTGCGGGGGCGGCGGCGGCGGGCCGCGGCGGCGTACCAGGGGTATCCGCCGCCGCAGCAGCAGTGGCCGCCGTACCAGGGGTGAGGGGCTACGCGGCGACGGCGATCTGCTCGCGATGGCGGGTGGCCGGGCCGGTGAGCTGGTCGGTGACGGCGGTGGCGAGGTCGGCCTGGGCGATCCGTTCGCCGAGGACCTGCGGGCCGCCGACGCGGTAGTGGCCGGTGCCGGGGGCGGTGCGGTCGAGGTCGAGGGGCGGGGTGACGACGACCCAGTCGAGGGTGGTGGGGGCGTCGCGGAGCAGGTCGACGGCGGCGGCGTGGCCGAGGGAGAAGGCGCGGTGGGCCTCCGGGAAGGCGGGGTCGTCGTGGACGGCGATGCCGGGGGCGGTCTCCAGGGTGGTGCCGATGCCGACGTGGACGAGGCGGTGGACGCCGGCGGTGGCGAGGCCGGTGACCAGGGCGCGGGCCGCGGCGGGGTAGAAGTCCCCGGCGGGGACGTCGGGGGTGTAGACGGTGCTGACGGCCGCGGCGTGGCCGTGGGCGGCGGTGGCGACGGCGGCGGGGTCGGTGACGTCGCAGGGGACGAGGGTGATCCCGGGGCCGGCGAGGTCGGCGTGCCGTTCGGGGGTGCGGACGGCGGCGGTGACGGTCAGGCCGCGGCGTCGGGCTTCGGCGATCACGGCGCGGCCGACCTGGCCGCCGGCGCCGAAGACGATGACGTCGGTGGTGGCGGCAGTGGTGGCGGGGGTGGGGTTCACGGCGGTCTCCGTCGGTGGGTCGGTGCGGGGGGCCAAGGGGGGCCGCCCGTCGTGGAGGTGACGGTAGACCGGGGGGTGCCGGTTACTTCAACGGTACCGGCGGGGGCGTCGGCTCGGTTACCGTCGGGGCATGACTCGGACCGTGCCCGCACCGCTGCCTCCGGACCTCTTCGACCCGGACTGCCCGGTGCCGACGGTGCCGGTGCTGGGCGGGAAGAAGTGGGCGTGGCGGATCCTGCGCTGTCTGGAGGGCGGTCCGCGCCGGTTCACGGAGCTGCGGGTGCCGTTGGTGGGGATCACGGCGAAGGTGTTGACCGAGTCCTTGCGGTCGTTGGAGCAGGACGGTGTGGTGGAGCGGACGGAGTTCGCGGAGAACCCGCCGCGGGTGGAGTACGCGTTGACGCCGCTGGGTCGGACGCTGCTGGGGCCGATGGACGCGCTGTGCGACTGGAGCCGGGCCAATCTGGCCGAGCTGCTCGCCGCGCGCGAGGCCGAGCGGGTGGAACGGTAGACCGCGAGCGATGCGCCCGGTCGTCGGGCTGGCAGGATTTCGGTGACCGCTGGCGCTGACGCCGCTGGTGGGGGCGGTCCGGCCGCCGCCATCCTGGGCGCATGACCAATTCCGAGCACACCTCGCCCGAGTCCACCTCGCCCGAGTCCACCGCTGGTGCCGCCGGGTCGGCCGACGACGCGATCGTTCCCGACACCAAGGACTGGACCTGGGTGCTGGAGCGCCCCTGCGCCGACTGCGGGCTGGACGCCGGCGCGGTGGTGCGGGAGGACGTGGCCGGGATGATCCGGGCCAACGCGGCGGGCTGGGCGGCGGTGCTGGCCGGTGACCCGGAGGAGCTGCGCCGCCGGCCGCGCCCGGAGATCTGGTCGGACCTCGAGTACGCGTGCCATGTCCGGGACGTCTTTCGGCTGTTCGACGTCCGGCTGAACCTGATGCTGGAGCAGGTGGACCCGCTGTTCCCGAACTGGGACCAGGACGAGACCGCGGTCGCCGAGCGCTACGGCGAGCAGCGGCCGGCCGTGGTGGCGGTGGAACTGGCGGAGGCCGCGGAGGTGCTGGCGGCGGCGTTCGAGGGCGTGGCGGGCGCGCAGTGGGCCCGGACCGGCAACCGCAGCGACGGGGCGCGTTTCACCGTGGAGTCCTTCTCCCGCTACCTGATCCACGATCCGCTCCACCACCTGTACGACGTGACGGGCGAGCGGGTCTGATCGGCTCGGAGCGGGTCCGAGAGCGGGTCCGAGCGCGGGTTCGAGCGCGGGTTCGAGCGGGCCGCTGCGGGGCGGCAGGGCCCCGGGCGGCTCCCGGACTCACCAGCCGGAGGCCTCGCGCAGCATCGTGCGGCGGAGCCGGCCGGCGACGCTGGCGGTGTCGGTGCCGATGACGTCGGCGATCTCGGGCGCGGCGAGACCGACGACGTAGTGCAGGATGGCGAGGTCGTCGTCGGCGGCGTGGCCGGGGCGGTCCTGGGCGCCGGAGCGGGCGGAGGGCAGGCCGGTCTGCCGGGTGTGTTCGCCGACGGTGCCGCGCAGGATCTGCCAGGCGAGCGCGGTGGGGTTGGAGCTGCCCAGCAACTCGCGCCAGTGGACGGCGATTTCGGCGAAGGCCTGCTGGACGGCGACGGCCGCCCGGTCCGGGTCGGGCAGCCAGACCCGGGCATAGCTGAGGTACCGGGGCCGGTGCAGCTCGCAGAAGGCCGCGAACTCCAGCGGTACGGCGGGAGGGTCGCCGGGCCCCGGGGGCGGCTCGGCGGTGCTGTCATGACGTTGGGTCATCTCGGCTTCTCGGCAAGTGAGATGGGCATCTGACGGTCGATCATCTGTGCTCACTCTACGGTAGGCGCTCGGTGCGCTGGGTTACCAATCGGATGGAATGCCCGGAAGGCGTCGCCGCGCGGCCGGTTCCGGCGGTGGCCGGACGGAGGGCCGGCGCGCGGTGCGGCGGTGGCGGAGGGGCGAGGAGTGCTGCGCAGTGGTGTCAGAGGCGAGGGCGTGAGGCTTCGTGGCCGGTCAGCGGGGTGGTGCGGCCGGGGCGGCGGACCCGGTCGGTGCGCCACCGCGGGGGGTGTGATGTGCCACCGTAAGCGGTTCGGCGGTTCCCGTCCACGCCTCCGGCGCGAAGCCGCGCCCGCACCACCGGGCGCACCACCGCTCGCGCGCTGGGTGGGCCGGGCCGGGCTGCGGCGATGCCGCGGGAAGGGGCCCGGCGATGGAGCTCGGAGCGGGGTGGGGTGGTGGGCCGGCCCCGTCGCACGCGTCCCGCGTGCCCGGCCCTTCGTCGGCGGATCGCCGTGTACGAGAAAAGAGTTGACGAACTGTCAGGTAGAGTTGCGGGTCTTCGTCGGGACGGCCCGGTCGTCCTGTGCGGCGCTTCGGGCGAGCTGGGCGGGGAAGGCTTCGACGGCTCGGCGCCGGGCCAGTCGCGCGGCCGCCGCAGCCGCGGCCCCAGCGACGGCGGCCACCTCCGCGGCCGCCGTCAGCCGCTCCCGTTCGTGGTCGTGCTCCCGGTCCCGGGTGTCCTCGGTGCCGGTGCCGGCGTCGGCCGTCGCGTGGTCCACGGTCTCCGCGCTCTCCACGGTCTCCGGGCTGTCCGCGGCGTCATGCTCCGGCGCGTCGGCGTCGAGCACGTCGGCGTCGAGCAGCCCGCCGTCGAACAGCCCGCCGTCGAGCACGTCGCCGTCGAGCGCCGCGCGTTCCGCCGTCCCGCGGCCGGGGTCCTCCCGCGCCCCGTGCGCCGCCTCCCGGGCGGCCTCGTGCGCGGCGTCGTGCGCGGCCTTGGTGGCCGCCCGCAGTCGGGCCGCCCCGGAGCCCCTGCGGGCCCGCTCGTGGGCGGTGCGTGCCGCATGTTCCTCGGCCACCTGTCTAGCCGCCAGATAGGCCTGGACGGCTGCCATCCCGTAGACGGGCTGGATCAACTGGTGGCCCTTGAAGAAGGGTCTGGCGGGCGCGAATCCGGCGGCGACCACCAGGTCGCGGATCTCGGCTATCTCCGCTTCGCTGCGCGCGGTGAAGCGGACCTCCCAGCCCTTCTTGTACGTATGGCCCTCTGCGCCGGTGCGGCGGGCCGGGTCCGGCCGGCGGACGTATCCGGGCAGGCGTCCGAGGCGGAGCTGGGCCGCGCGGAGGCCGGCGGTCTCGTCACGTGACATGTACTAAGGGTAGGCAATCCGGCGGGCTGGAGTGACGCCCGGAGGTGACTTCGCCGTATGTGCTTGGTCACGCACGGTCAGACAGGCTGGTGACTGATCGAGGATGATCGAGTATGACAAGACGATGATCACCCATTCCTCCGAATGAGTGAGGGTATGAGGACTTTAGTGCGGGCTGGTCCCGGTTTCGCGACGGTTGGGTAACAGTGCGTCAGGCGCCCGGGACGCGCTCCGGAGCGTTGGGGATGGTGTCGGCATGAGCTACCGGATTCCCACGCCGCCGCCGTCCCTGGAGGAACTGGCGCGCCGTCAGCAGAACGTCGTCACCGCCGGCCAGCTGCGCTCCCGCGGCGTGCCGGCCCGGGTCGTCAGCGGGCACTGCCGCCGCGGTGGGCCCTGGCAGCGCCTGCTGCCCCGGGTCTACCTGCTGCAGTGCGGCGAGCCCTCGCCGGAGCAGCGGATGTGGGCCGCGCTGCTGTACGCGGCGCAGAACGGGCGGGAGGAGGGCCGGCGCGAGGGGGCGGTGATCACCGGCGCGGCCGCGCTCGCGCTCTACGGCTTCGCCGCCGTGCCGCGGTTGCCGGCGGTCACCGGGGTGGACGTGCTGGTGCCCCGCCAGCGCCGGCTGAAGGACGCCGGCGAGGTCAGGATCCGGCGCACCGAGCGGGAGTTGGTGGCACGCTCGGTGCACGGCCTGGCCTGTGCGCCGGTCGCCCGGGCGGTGGCCGACGCGCTGCGCGAGTGGACCTCCGCCGAGTGGACCGCCGGCGGGGTGGCCGGTCCGCCGCCGGTCCGGGAGGTGCTCTCCGAGGCGGTCCGCCGACCGGAGCTCCGCTGCTCGGTGGGGGAGTTGGCCGCCGAGCTGGCCGAGTCCGGGCTGATCGCCGAGCCCCGGGTGCGGGCCGTGCTGGACGGCCTGCTGGCCGCCGAGCGGGACCGGGTGCTGGACCGGGTCGGCGAGCTGGTGGACGAGTGGCTGCTGCCCGTCCCGCTGACCTCCCCGGAGCTGCGGATGCGCGGCGGCACCTACGTCGCCGTCCCGGACCTGTACTGGCCGCAGGCGGGCGTCGCGGTCGAGGTCGACTCGGAGCTGCGCTGCGTCAGCGAGGGCGAGGCGGCCTGGGTGCGCGGGGGCCAGCACCGCATGGAGTACCTCGGGGTCCGGGTGGTGTACGTCTCCGGCGCGCGTCTGACCGGGGACGCGGACGCGGTCGGCGCCGAACTGCGCGAGGCGTTCCGGCTGGGCGGCACCGACGTGGTGGAACTGCTGGTCACCGAGCGCTGAGCGCCCCGGCCCACGCACCCCGGAGCGCACCCCGCACCCGGAGCCGCACCGCACCCCGCACTCGGAGCCGCACCGCACCCGGAGCCGCACCGGTCGGAGCCGTCCCGGCGGCGGACGTCCCCGCTCAGCCGCCGACGACCGGCGTGCCGACCAGCTCCACCCCGGCCGCCCGCAGCTCGTCGAGCGCCGCGGCGGTGGTGGCCGCGGCCACCCCGGCGGTCAGGTCGAGCAGGACCCGGGTGGTGAACCCGGCCCGTGCCGCGTCCAGCGCGGTGGCCTTGACGCAGTGGTCGGTGGCGATGCCGACCACGTCCACCTCGGTGACCTGGCGCTCGCGCAGCCACTCGGCCGGCCCGCGGTTGTTCTCGTCCACGCCCTCGAAACCGCTGTAGGCCGCCGCGTAGGCGCCCTTGTCGAAGACCGCCTCGATCGCCCCGGAGGTGACGGACGGCGCGAAGTTCGGGTGGAAACCGACCCCTTCGGTGCCCGCGACGCAGTGCACCGGCCAGCTGTGCACGTAGTCGGGCTCGTCGGAGAAGTGGTCGCCCGGGTCGATGTGGTTGTCGCGGGTCGCGAGGATGTGCTGATAGCCGGCGGTCGACTCGCCGATGAGGTCGGTGATCGCGGCGGCCACCTCCGCCCCGCCCGTGACGGCCAGGCTGCCGCCCTCGCAGAAGTCGTTCTGCACGTCGACGACGATCAGTGCCCGGTGCATGGCTGGGATTCCTCGGTCTGGTGGGGTCCTGCGGAGGACGGGGAGCGGGGACGTGAGGGGAACTCAGGGCCCGTGTGAGGGGAACTCTACGGTCGACTGTAGGCAGTGGCATCCGGGGGCGGAAGGCCCGGGGCACGCCCGGCCCTTCCCCCGTCCACGAACCGTCGTCACACCGGTCGTCACACCAGCAGCTCGGTCGCCAGCACCGGATCGCCCTTGGAGAGCTGGGTGGCCGACAGCGGCAGCGCGGCCCGGGCCCGGACGTGCCGCTCGCGGGCTGTCTCCAGCGGCTCCCGGCCGACCACCTCGCCGGCCTTGACCAGCGGCACCTGCACCAGGTGCGCCGCCAGGTCGGCCGGGACCTGCCCGGTGCCGACCACCTCGGCGTCGGCGACGCCGTCCGCGTCCGGGCGCCGGGCCGCCCACTTGCGCCCGCCGACGCTGGTCTTGCCGCCGGCCGCGCGCTTGGCGACCGGGACCAGCGGGCCGTCCGGGCCGGCGGCCCGGGCGACCAGCTTGTAGACCATCGCGCAGGTCGGGTGCCCGCTGCCGGTGACCAGGCTGGTGCCGACGCCGTAGCCGTCCACCGGGGCGGCGGCGAGCGCGGCGATCGCGTACTCGTCGAGGTCGGAGGTGACGATGATCCGGGTGTCGGTGGCGCCGAGCTCGTCGAGCTGGCGGCGGACCCGGTGGGCCAGCAGGGTGAGGTCGCCGGAGTCGATCCGGACGGCGCCCAGCTCGGCGCCGGCCACCTCGACGGCGGTGCCCACGGCCTCGCGCAGGTCGTAGGTGTCGACCAGCAGCGTGGTGCCCCGGCCCATCGAGTCGATCTGGGCGCGGAAGGCGTCCCGCTCGCTGTCGTGGACGAGGGTGAAGGCGTGCGCGGCGGTCCCGGTGGTCGGGATGCCGTAGGTGAAGCCGGCCTCCAGGTCGGAGGTGGCGGCGAAGCCGGCCACGTAGGCGGCGCGGGCGGCGGCGACGGCGGCCCGCTCGTGCGCGCGCCGGGCCCCCATCTCGATCACCGGGCGGTCGCCGGCCGCGGAGGTCATCCGGGAGGCGGCGGCGGCGATCGCCGAGTCGTGGTTGAGGATCGAGAGGATCACCGTCTCCAGGATCACCGCCTCGGCGAAGCTGCCCTCGACGGTGAGCAGCGGGGAGCCGGGGAAGTAGACCTCGCCCTCGGGGTAGCCGTGGATGTCGCCGGTGAACCGGTAGTCGGCGAGGTAGCGCAGGGTCTCCTCGTCGACGACCCGCCCGGCGGCGAGCCAGTCGAGCTGGGCGGAGGTGAAGCGGAAGTTCTCCACGGCGTCCAGGACCCGCCCGGTGCCGGCGGCCACGCCGTAGCGCCGGCCGGCGGGCAGCCGGCGGGTGAACACCTCGAAGACGGAGTGGCGGTGCGCCGCTCCGCTGCGCAGGGCGGCCTGCAGCATGGTGAGCTCGTAGCGGTCGGTGAGCAGCGCGGTCGAGCCGGCCGCGGGCACGGAAGTGGCGTCCATGAAGATGATGCTACTACCCCTTAGCGTCAAAGTGACGATTTCTCGGGGGAGATCATCCGCCGGCGCGTCGCGGGCCCGGGGGCGGAATCGCCCCGAGGTCCCCCGGATGGCAGCATGGGGCTGAAGGGGCACGTGCAGGCCGCGCGCCCGCCAGGTGGGAACCGCCTGGGGAGTCGAACGACAGGAGGGACCCGGCGGTGAGTGTCGCGCCCGTGGAGATCGAGCGCCCCGAGGTCGAGGGCGTACCGGTGACGGAGCCGGACACCCCCTGGGTCACCATCGTGCACAACGACCCGGTCAACCTGATGAGCTACGTCCAGTACGTCTTCCAGGCCTACTTCGGCTACCCGAAGGACAAGGCCAGGAAGCTCATGATGGAGGTGCACACCAAGGGCCGGGCCGTGGTCTCCAGCGGCTCGCGCGAGGAGATGGAGCGCGACGTGCAGGCGATGCACGGCTACGGGCTCTGGGCCACCCTGCAGCACGACTGAGGCCGCGGCACCACCGCCACGGGCCAGGGCAAACGACGAAGACGAAGACGGGCTGACCGATACCGATGGCTGGGTTGTTCGAGAGTGCCGGTGGCGGGGGCGCGGTGCTCGCGCTGGACGAGCTGGAGGCCTCCATCCTGCGCTCGCTGGAAGTGCAGATGCTGGAGCTGATCGGGCCGGGCCCGGCCGCGGACGGCGGCGACCCGCTGGCGGCGCTGTTCGCCGAGGGGCCGACCGAGGCGCCCGCGGACCCGGCGCTGGCCCGGCTCTTCCCGGACGCCTACGGCGATCCCGCGGAGCCGTCCGACCCGGAGTCCCGGGAGGCCGCCGGGGAGTTCCGCCGCTACACCGAGCCGGACCTGCGGACCCGCAAGCGGGAGGACGCGCTGCAGGTCGTCCGCACCCTGGACGGGCTGGGCGGCGAGGGTGGGACGGTCAAGCTGGACGCCGCCCGGTGCCTGCGCTGGCTGGGCGCGCTCAACGACCTGCGGCTGACCCTGGGCGTGCGCCTGGGGGTCACCGACGAGGACGAGCAGGGCCTGTACGACCTGCCGGACACCGACGACCGCAAGCCGCTGGTGATGGCCTACCTGTGGCTCGGCGCGCTCCAGGAGTCGCTGCTGGAGGCGATGACCGACTGAGGCCCCGGGGCCGCGCCCCGGACCGGGTCTCCCCCGTACGGGGCAGCCCCGGCCGCCCGTCCGCATGCTGGACGGGTGGCCGGGGCTTTTCCGGTCAAAACGGGCGAAACCCTATCGGGACATGCTCAAATATCGCTCAGATGGACACCGCTATCCGGATCGTGCGTGGTACGACTGCTCCCCACCCCCCACGAGTCCCACCACGAGATCCCATCCAGGACGGTGCAGCATGGCCGAACAGCTCTACGACGAGGTCGTCGACGCGAAACCGGACGAGGAGGGCTACGAGCGGGGGCTCGGCAGCCGTCAGATCCAGATGATCGCGATCGGCGGCGCGATCGGCACCGGACTCTTCCTCGGCGCGGGCACCGCGATCTCGAAGTCCGGCCCCAGCCTGATCCTGTCCTACGCGGTCGCCGGCGTGGTGATCTTCGCGATCATGCGGGCGCTCGGCGAGCTGCTCACCTACCGCCCGGTGTCCGGGAGCTTCGCCGAGTACGCGCGGGAGTTCCTCGGCCCCTTCGCCGGCTATGTGACGGGCTGGACGTACTGGCTGTTCTGGGTGGTCACCGGCATGGCCGAGACCACCGCCGCGGCCGTCTACGTGCGGTTCTGGGCGCCCGACATCCCGCAGTGGCTCAGCGCGCTGGTCTTCCTGGTGATCCTCTACGCGGCCAACCTCATCTCAGTGAAGCTCTTCGGCGAGATCGAGTTCTGGTTCTCCATGGTCAAGGTGACCGCCATCATCGGCATGATCCTGATCGGCGTCGGCGTGCTCACCCTCGGGTTCAGCGACGCCGGGGACACCGCCTCGATCACCCACCTGTGGGAGAACGGCGGCTTCTTCCCCAAGGGCATCGGCGCCACCGTGATGACCCTGCAGATCGTCATGTTCGCCTACCTGGGCGTCGAACTCGTCGGCGTCACCGCGGGCGAGAGCGAGAACCCGCAGAAGACCCTCCCGCGCGCCATCAACACCCTGCCGTGGCGCATCGCGCTGTTCTACATCGGCGCCCTGGTGGTCATCCTGTCGCTGGTGCCGTGGACCGAGTTCCAGCCCGGCGTCAGCCCGTTCGTCGCCGCCTTCGGCAAGATCGGCATCCCCGCCGCGGCCGGCATCATCAACTTCGTGGTGCTCACCGCCGCGCTCTCCTCCTGCAACTCCGGCATGTACTCCACCGGCCGGATGCTCCGCGACCTCGCGCTGCGCGGACAGGCGCCCAAGGGGCTGACCCGGCTCAACTCCCACCGCACCCCGGCCGTCGCGATCACCCTGTCCTGCCTGCTGATGGGCCTCGGCGTGCTGCTCAACGCCCTCGTCCCGGCCCGGGCGTTCGAGTACATCACCTCGGTCGCCACCGTCTGCGGCCTGTGGACCTGGGCGATGATCCTGATCTGCCAGATCCGCTACCGGAAGGCCTGGAAGGGCGGCCACCTGCCGCCGCCGAGCTTCAAGGCGCCCGGCGGCGTCTGGGCCAGCTGGGCCGCGCTCGCCTTCCTGGTGCTCGTGGTCGTGCTGATCGGCCTGGACGCGGACAACCGGATCTCGCTGTACGTCTTCCCGGCCTGGGCCGTGCTGCTGGTCATCGGCTACCAGGTGCTCAAGCGCCGCAGCCCCGCGGCGGTGCACGCCGTCGCCCACGACCACCTGCACGCGGGCGGCGGGGACACCGGCACCCGGTGACGGGGCGGCGGCCGCGCGCCCACCGGCCGGGTCCGGGCCGCGCGCCCGCCGGCCCCGGCCCGGGCCGTCGTGGACGCCCCGGCGGACCACCGCCGGGGCGTGGCTATCCTGACGCCATGCTGACCATCACCCGAGAACTGCGCGACGCGATCGTCGCCCACGCCCGCGCGGACCACCCGGACGAGGCCTGCGGCGTGGTCGCCGGTCCGGAGGGCAGCGACCGCCCCGAGCGGTTCGTCCCGATGCTCAACGCGGCCCGCTCGCCCACCTTCTACGAGTTCGACTCGGGCGACCTGCTCAAGCTCTACCGCGAGATGGACGACCGGGACGAGGAGCCCGTGGTCGTCTACCACTCGCACACCGCCACCGAGGCGTACCCCTCGCGCACCGACGTGAGCTACGCCTCCGAGCCGAACGCCCACTACGTCCTGGTCTCCACCGCCGACGGCAACGGTGCCGACGACCCGTACGAGTTCCGCTCGTTCCGCATCGTGGACGGTGTGATCACGGAGGAAGACGTCCAGGTCGTCGAGGCCCACGCGGCCTGACCCGCACCCACCTGGGCGAGGCCCGTCGACCGTCCGCGAGCGGTCGGCGGGCCGTTGCCGTTCCCGGACCGTCTCGACATAGGGAACGAAAGCATCCGGATCCCGAGACGGGCATGGAGGAGCGGGCCCGGGAATCTATACGATGAGCCCATGCGTTCCGTCGATGTGAGCAACCAGGCCCCGGGCACCCGCCTCGTGGCGCGCCTGCACATCGACCTGTGCCGGCTCGCCAGCGCGATCTGTCCCGGCACGCCGGCGCGCTCGCGCTGAGCCGCCCGTCCCGGCCCGCCGCGGATCCCACCGCCCCGGGCCGTCACGCCCTGCCGCGCCCTCCGCGGCCCACCCACCTCACGACTCGCACAGGAGCGCACCCATGGCCATCGAGGTCCGCATCCCGACCATCCTCCGCACCTACACCGACGGCGCCAAGGCCGTCGAGGGCACCGGCAGCAACCTCGGGGAACTCTTCCACGACCTCGACGCCCGCCACCCGGGCATCGCCGCCCGCCTGCTGGACGGCGGCGAGCTGCGCCGCTTCGTCAACGTCTACCTGAACGACGAGGACGTGCGCTTCCTGGAGGGCATCTCCACCGGCCTCGCCGACGGCGACAGCGTCACCATCCTGCCCGCCGTGGCCGGCGGCGCCCGCTGACGCCCGCTCGCCCCGACCCGCGCACCGCCCGGGTCGGGGCGAGCCCCTCGCCCCGACCCCACCGCCGCTGCCGGAGGACCCCTTGCGTTACGACAGCCCGCTCGAAGCCGTCGGCAACACCCCGCTGGTCCGCCTGCCCCGGCTGTCCGCCGCGGTACCGGGCAACGCCGAGGGCCTGGTCACCCTCTGGGCGAAGCTGGAGGACCGCAACCCCACCGGCTCCATCAAGGACCGCCCGGCGCTGCACATGATCGAGCGCGCCGAGGCCGACGGCCGGCTCACCCCCGGCTGCACGATCCTCGAACCCACCAGCGGCAACACCGGGATCTCGCTGGCCATGGCGGCCAAGCTCAAGGGCTACCGGATGGTCTGCGTGATGCCCGAGAACACCAGCGAGGAACGGCGCGAACTGCTCCGGATGTGGGGCGCCGAGATCATCCCCTCGCCCGCCGCCGGCGGCTCCAACACCGCCGTCCGGATCGCCAAGGAGATCGCCGCCGAGCACCCCGACTGGGTCATGCTCTACCAGTACGGCAACCCCGACAACGCCGGCGCCCACTACGCCACCACCGGCCCGGAGATCCTCGCCGACCTGCCCGCCGTCACCCACTTCGTGGCCGGCCTCGGCACCACCGGCACCCTGATGGGCGTCGGCCGGTACCTGCGGGAGAAGGTCCCCGGCGTGCGGATCGTCGCCGCCGAACCGCGCTACGACGACCTCGTCTACGGCCTGCGCAACCTCGACGAGGGCTTCGTCCCCGAGCTCTACGACGCCGAGGTGCTCACCACCCGCTTCTCGGTCGGCTCCGCCGACGCCGTCCGGCGCACCCGCGAACTCCTCCAGGAGGAGGGCATCTTCGCCGGCGTCTCCACCGGTGCGATCCTGCACGCGGCGATCGGTGTCGGACGCAAGGCCGCCCAGGCCGGCGAGCGCGCCGACATCGTCTTCGTGGTCGCGGACGGTGGCTGGAAGTACCTCTCCACCGGCATCTACACCGCCGACTCCACCGAGGCCGCCGTCGAGGCGCTGCAGGGCCAGCTCTGGGCCTGAAACCTCCCGGCCCCCGGTCGTGACGATCGGGGATTTGTCCGTACCGCGTTCCCGGTTCGTCACGGTACGACCACGATGTCCGGTCCGCGGCGATCCCACCGCCCGGCCCGGAAAAGCTGCTCACGAACGTCCCCCCACGCACCAGCGGAGGTGACCCGTGCACCGCAGCACCGACCTGTGGTCCTACGCCGAGATCGCCCGGCACATCAACGTCCAGCCGGAGACCGTCCGCAACTACCGGCGGCACGGCCTGCTCCCCGAACCCGACGTGATCGACGGCGCCGGCCATCCGCGCTGGTACGCCGACACCGTCCGGGCCTGGGCCCGCCGACGGCCCGGCCACCGCTGACTCGCCGCCGCCGACCCGCCCGCGCCGGCCCGTCCCCGCCGACCCGCCCGCGCCGGCGCGCCACCGCGGCACCGCCCGCCCCCCGTCTCCCCGGCGTTCTGGTGATTCCAGCCACAGCACGGCACGGAGACGGGGGCAAAGTGCCGCTCCGCCCTTACTCTCGACAACACGCGCAGGGCAGCGCCTCCGGCCGGTAATCCCGGCCCGCTGTCATGACCAGCGGCAGCCAGGACGTGTCGGGGCGGAGGGGCTCGGATGAAACTGACCGTGGTGGGGTGCTCGGGGAGCTTCCCGTCGGCCGACTCGCCGTGCTCCAGCTACCTGGTGGAGGCCGACGGCTACCGCATCGTGCTCGACCTCGGCAACGGCGCGCTCGGCGCCCTCCAGAAGTACGTCTCGATCTACGAGGTCGACGCCGTCCTGCTCAGCCACCTGCACGCCGACCACTGCGTCGACCTGTGCGCCTACTGGGTCGCCCGCAACTACCGGGCCGAGGGCTGCCCCGCGCCGATGCCCGTCTACGGCCCGGCCGGCACCGCCGAACGCATGGCCCGCGCCTACGACATGCCGGAGAACCCGGGCATGAAGGAGGTGTTCGAGTTCCGCACCCTCACCCCGGGCCGCTTCGACCTCGGCCCCTTCCGGATCGATGTCGCCCAGGTCAACCACCCCGTCGACGCCTTCGCCTTCCGCCTCGAACACGACGGCCGCACCCTCGTCTACTCCGGCGACACCGGCGAGAGCGCCGAACTCGTCGAGCTCGCCCGGGACGCCGACCTCTTCCTCTGCGAGGCCGCCTACCTCGACGGCCGCGACACCTACCGCGCCGTCCACCTCAACGGGCGCGAGGCCGGCGAGCACGCCACCGCCGCCGGCGCCCACCGGCTCGTCCTCACCCACATCCCGCCGTGGACCGACGCCGAACTCAACCGGCGGGACGCGGCCGCCGCCTATCCCGGACCGGTCGACATCGCCCGGGCCGGCGCGGTCTACGAGATCTGAGCCGCCCCGCCGGTCCCGGGCCCCGCCACGAAGGTCAGCCAGTGCCGGTAGCGCTCGTCCGCACCCGACACGGCCGCCTCGTAGGCCGCCCGCAACCGCGCCGTCAGCGGGCCCGGGGCGGCCGGCAGCGCCCGGTCGTCCAGCGAACGCACCGCCACCACCCCGGCCGCCGTCCCGCACAGGAACACCTCGTCCGCCGCGTACAGGTCCGAACGCAGCAGCGCCTCCACCCGCACCGGCACCCCCAGGTCACGGGCCAGGGTCAGCACGGTGTCCTGGGTGATCCCCTCCAGCGCGCCCGCGCTCGCCGGCGGCGTGCGCAGCACACCGTCGCGGACCACGAACACGTTCTCCCCGGTGCACTCGCTCACCGTGCCGTCCGCGCCGAGCAGCAGGGCCTCGTCGTAACCCGCGTCGGTCGCCTCCCGGCGGGCCAGCACCGAGTTGAGGTACGGACCGGTGGCCTTCGCCGCCGGCGGCACCGCGTTCGGGTCGGTCCGCCGCCAACTGCTGGTCTTCAGCCGGATCCCGCCCCCGGCGTCCGGCAGTTGGGCGTGCCAGTCCCAGCTCGCGATCGCCGTCGTGGTCGGTGAGGAGCGCATGTCCAGGCCCATCGCGCCGTAGCCCAGGAACGCGAAGTGCCGCAGGTAGCAGGAGCGGTGGCCGTTGGCCCGCACCAGCTCCACCGTGGCCTTCGCCAGTTCGTCCACACCGTACGGGAGTTCCATCCGCAGCATCCGGGCACTGCGGTCCAGCCGGCGCAGGTGCTCGGGCAGCCGGAACACCGCCGGGCCGTCCGCCGTGGCGAACGCCCGGGTCCCCTCCAGGACCCCGGTGCCGTAGTGCAGGCCGTGGGTGAGGACGTGCGTGGTCGCCGCGTGCCAGGGCACCAGCGCGCCGTCCAGCCAGATCGTCGAAGCTTCGGGAAGAGCGGTCATGGCGCCATCCTGGCCACCGGACCGCCCCGGGTCAGCCGCCCGGCCGCTGCCGGAACCGGCCATGACCGGGACCGGAAGAGCCGCCGGCGCCGCGTCGTCCCACTCCGTGGAAACCCGGGCGGACCGGTCCGGCCCGTCACTAGGCTGCGCCGATGGAGAGCCCCGCCGACCGGGACGCCACCCGGCTCTACGCCCGACTCCTCGCCGAACCAGGCCGCCCCGCAGCCGAGTTGCTCCCCGACTGGGACCGGCCCCGGCTCGCCGCCGCCACCGCCGAACTGCTCGGCCTCGGCCTGCTCCAGCCCACCGCCGCCGGCCCGTCCGCCCCTGCTCCGTCGGCCGCCGGCCCGTCCGCCGAGCACGCGGCGGTCTCCGTGGACACCGCCGTCCGGCAACTGCTGCTCGACGCCGACCGGCAGGTCACCGACCTGGTCGGCGCCCTGCACCGGGCCCGCGACACCGTCGACCGACTGCACAGCGGCTACCTGCCCGTCCAGCACCGCCACCGCGCCCACGCCGCGCTCGAACTCGTCCACGGCGCCGACCGGATCGCCGCGCTGCTGGAGGACGCCGCCCGCGGCGCCCGCACCGAGGCCCTCTCGCTGCGCCCCGGTCAGGACCTCTCCGGCCCCGCGCTCACCGGCCGGCTCGCCCGCGAACGCCTCGCCCTCGCGCACGGCGTCGCGCTGCGCACCGTCCACCCGGCGGCCGCGCTGCGCCGGCCGGCCGTGCTGGCGCACGTCCGGGAGCTGACGGCGGCCGGGGCGCGGATCAGGGTGGCGCACTCGCTGCCGCTGCGGCTGATCGTGGTCGACGCCCGGCTGGCGATCCTGCCCGCCCCGGGCTCCGGCTCCGACGCGGGCGCCGGTGCGGAGGCGGAGGTGGCGGAGGCGGCGGTGGTGGTGCGCGAACCGGCGCTGGTGGCCCTGGTCGCCGAACTGTTCGAGTACTTCTGGTCGGCCGCCTGGACGCCGCCCGAACTCCTCCCCGGGGCCGTGCACATGACGGGCCGCCACGACGAGGTGCTGCGCCTGCTGGCCGCCGGTCGGACCGACGCGGCGATCGCCCGCAAACTGGAGCTGTCCGAGCGGACGGTGCGCCGGCTGGTCGCCGAACTGACCGCCGACCTGGGCGCGGAGAGCCGCTTCCAGGCCGGTGTGCAGGCTGCCCGGCTCGGCCGGGTCTGAGCGACCCGGCCGGACCGGCCGACCCGACCGGACCGGCGGGATCAGCGTCGGCCGGGGACCGGCAGGCCGAGGTGGTCGCGCAGCGTCGTCCCGGTGTAGTCGGTGCGGAACACCCCGCGCTCCTGGAGCAGCGGCACCACGGTGTCCACGAACGCGTCCAGCCCGCCCGGGGTGAGGTGCGGGACGAGGATGAAACCGTCCGCCGCGTCGCTCTGCACGTGCCGGTCGAGCTGCTCGGCGACGCTGCGCGGGGTGCCGACGAAGGACTGCCGGCCGGTCACCTCGATCACCAGCTCGCGGCTGCTGAGCCCCTTCTCGGCCGCCACCGCCCGCCACTTGGCGGCGATCTCCAGGGGGTCGCCGAGCGAGGTGCGGCCCTGGACGAGGCCCGAGTCGCGGACCGGGTCGACGCTCGGCAGCGGGCCGTCCACGTCGTGGTCGGAGAGGTCGATGCCCCAGACCTGCTCCAGCTGGGCGATCGCGGTGGCCGGGCTCACCTGGGCGCGGCGGATCTCGGCGGCCCGTTCGACGGCCTCCTCCTCCGTGTCGCCCAGGACGTAGGTGACCCCGGGCATGATCTTCAGCTCGTCCGGCTTGCGCCCGTACGCGGCCAGCCGCCGCTTCACGTCGGCGTGGAAGGCCTGCCCGGCGGCCAGGGTGGAGTGTCGGCTGAAGACCACGTCGGCGGTGGCGGCGGCGAACTCGCGGCCCTCGTCGGAGTCGCCCGCCTGGATCACCACCGGGTGGCCCTGCGGCGGACGGGGCACCGAGAGGGTCCCCTCGACGTCGAACTGCGGGCCCCGGTGGCTGACCGTGCCGGTGCCCGCCGCGTCCCAGAACTCCCGGGCGAGCTGCACGAACTCGGCGGCCCGGGTGTAGCGGTCGGCCCGGTCGAGGTAGCCGCCGCGGCGGAAGTTCTCCCCCGTGAAGGCGTCCGAGGAGGTGACCACGTTCCAGGCGGCGCGGCCGGCGGAGAGGTGGTCCAGCGAGGCGAAGCGGCGGGCCAGCTCGTACGGCTCGTTGAAGGTGGTGTTGACGGTCGCGGCCAGCCCCAGCCGGCTGGTGACGGCGGCCAGCGCGCCCAGCACGGTGATCGACTCGGGGCGGCCGACCACGTCCAGGTCGTGGATCCGGCCCTTGACCTCGCGCAGTCGCAGGCCCTCGGCGAGGAAGAGGAAGTCGAAGCGCCCGCGCTCGGCCGTCTCGGCGAGGTGGCGGAAGGAGTCGAAGGCGATCTGGCTGCCGGCGGCCGGGTCGGTCCACACGGTGGTGTTGTTGACGCCGGGGAAGTGCGCGGCGAGGTGGATCTGCTTGAGCGGGCGGTCCGTCATCGGGTCACCTCGGCGGTCGCGGCGGGGCCGGTGGGGGCGGGGGAGGG
>JOHN01000033.1 GCA_000719695.1 Streptomyces sp. NRRL F-6131 | reverse complement strand
CGCCGTGAGCAGCACCCCCAGCCCCACCCGCACCGCCAGTCCCGCCCCCGCCACCGCACCCGCCGAGGGCGCGCCGGCCACCGCCGCCGGAGGCATCGGGTGGGTGCTGACCCCGCTCCTGGAGCTGCCGGGCGTCGTCCACGCGGTGATCGCCACCGGTGACGGCCTGGTCGAGGCCGCCTCGGACGGCCTCGGCCGGGCCTCCGCCGAGCGGGTCGCCGCGATGACCGCCACCGTGCACGCCGCGGCCCGCGCGTTCACCACCGCCTTCACCGACGCCGACCAGCCCCGGCTGGCGCAGACCGTGGTCGAGTCCGAGCTGGGCTTCGCCGTCGTCGTCCCGGCCGGGGAGAACACCTCGCTCGCGGTCTTCACCACGCCCGAGGCCCAACTGGGCAACGTCGCCTACCAGATGCAGGTGCAGGTCGCCGCGCTGGGCCGCGCCCTGGCGAGTCCGGCCCGGCGTCAGGACGCCCCGGCGCGATCATGACCGCCGTCCCCCGCAGGCGGATGGTGCCCGCCTACCTGGCCACCGGCGGCCGGGCCCGGGCCGGCGCCGAGGGGTTCGAGCGGCTCACCGTGCTGTTCGCGACCGGCGCCGAACGCCCGGAGGCCCTCGCCGGGCTGGAGGCGGAGCACCGGCGGCTCTGGGAGCTGCTGCGGCCCGGCGCGCTCACCGTGGTGGAGGCCGCCGCGCACCTGCGGCTGCCGGTCAGCGCCACCGTCTTCCTCGCGGCCGACCTGGTCGAGGCGGGCTGCCTGCACGCCCGCGCGCCGATCCCCCGCGCCCAGCAGACCGACCGCTCCATCGTCGAGAGGCTCCTCGTTGGACTCCGCACTCTCCGGTAGGCCGCCCGGTCCGGGGCAGCCGGACCGGGTGGGCTACCTGCCCGATCCCGAACAGACGCTGATCAAGCTCGTGGTCGCCGGCCCCTTCGGCGTCGGCAAGACGACCTTCATCCGCACCCTCTCGGAGATCCCGACCCTGCACACCGAGGAGGCGATGACCGAGACCGGCGCCCCCGTCGACGACGTGGCCGGTCTGCCCGGCAAGTCCACCACCACCGTGGCGGTCGACTTCGGCCGGCTCACCCTGCCCGGCGAGGTGGTGCTGTACATGTTCGGCACCCCCGGCCAGCGGCGGTTCTTCCCGCTCTGGCAGGACATCGCGCGCGGCGCCCTCGGCGCGCTCGTCCTGGCGGACACCCGCCGGCTCGCCGACTCCTTCGAGATCATGGACATGGTCGAGGAGCAGGGGCTGCCGTACGCGGTCGCCGTCAACCGCTTCCCCGACGCGCCCGCCCACCCGCCCGCGGTGCTCCGCAGCCACCTCGACCTGCACCCCGCCACCCCGCTGGTGCTCTGCGACGCCCGCGAGCGCGGCTCCAGCCTGGACGCCCTGATCGCGCTCACCGAGCACGTCCTGCACGGCCTGCCGCCCTCCGCCCCGGAGCAGTCATGACCGACCCCGAGACCACCCCGACCGCCCTCCACGGGCCGGCCTTCGCCGCCGACCCGGGAGCGGTCTACGCCCGCCTCCGCCGCCAGGGCCCGGTCGCCCCGGTGGAGATCGCGCCCGGCGTCGAGGCCCTGCTGGTCACCGACTACCAGGCCGCGCTGGACCTGCTGCGCGACACCGACACCTACTCCAAGGACTCCCGGGACTGGCAGCGGACCGTCCCGCCGGACTCCCCGCTGCTGCCGGTGCTCGGCTACCGGCCGACCGCGCTGTTCAGCGACGGCGCGACGCACGCCCGCTACCGGCAGGTGATCACCGACGGCCTGGCGCTGCTGGAACCGCACCTGCTGCAGCGCCGGGTCGCCGAGGTCGCCCACCGGCTGATCGGCACCTTCGGGGCCACCGGCTCCGCCGACCTGATCGCCGACTACGCCCGCCGGCTGCCGGTCCACGTGGTCACCACCTGGTTCGGCGTCCCCGACGAGCACCGGGAACGGCTGGTGGCCGGCATCGTCGGCATGATCGAGTCCACCCGGCAGGCGGTGACCGCGTACGCGGACCTCGTCGCGGTGGTCACCGCGATGGTCGCCGAACGCCGCGAGCGCCCCCGGCACGACCTGACCTCGTGGTTCCTCACCCACCCGGCGGGGCTGGACAACGACGAGGTGGTCCGGCAGATCACCCTGACCATGATCGCCGGGAACGAGCCGACCACCAACCTCATCGGCAACGCCCTGCTCCGGCTGCTCACCGACGCCCGCTACGCCGGCTCGCTGTTCGGCGGCGCGATGACGGCGCACCAGGCGATCGACGAGGTGCTCTGGCACGAGCCGCCGCTGGCCAACCTCTCCGCCCACTACCCGCGCTGCGACACCGTCCTGCACGGCCGCGCGATCCCGGCGGGCTCGCTCGTCCTGGTCTCCTACGCGGCCGCCAACTCCCAGGCCGCCCCGCCGGCCGGCGCCGCCGACACCGCCGGGCTGCGCAGCGGCGAGTCGGCGCACCTGGCCTGGGCGGCCGGCCCGCACGCCTGCCCGGCCCGCGACCCGGCCCTGCTGATCGCGATCACCGCCGTCGAGCAGCTCACCAGCCGGATCGGCGACCTCGAACTCGCCGAGCCCCCCGAGGACCTCCGCTGGCGCCCGGGCCCCTTCCACCGTGCCCTGGTCCGCCTCCCGGTCCGTTTCACCCCGGTCGGCTGACGGCGCAGGGCCCGGGCACCCCGCGGGGTGCCCGGGCCCTGCTCGTGCGGTGCTCGTGCCCTGCTCGGGCTCGGCTCGTGCCGTGCTACTCGGCGGGCTTCAGCGTGAGCGACACCGAGTTGATGCAGTACCGCTGGTCGGTCGGCGTGCCGTAGCCCTCGCCCTCGAAGACGTGGCCCAGGTGGCCGCCGCAGCGGGCGCAGCGGACCTCGACCCGGCGCATGCCGAGCGAGGTGTCCTCGATGTACTGGACCCGGTCCCCGGCCAGCGGCGCGTAGTAGGACGGCCAGCCGCAGTGGCTGTCGAACTTGGTCTCCGAGCTGAACAGCTCGGCGCCGCAGGCCCGGCAGCCGTACACGCCGACGGTCTTGGTGTCGGTGTACTCGCCGGTGAACGGGCGCTCGGTGCCGGCCTCCCGGAGGACGTGGTACTCCTCCGGGGTGAGCTGGTCACGCCACTCGGCGTCGGTCTTCTCGATCTCGTAGCTCATGACGGCTCCAGGTCGGGGGACTCAGACGTTGGTGGCAACGCTCGCGAGGTGCTTCAGGATTTCCGGGCCGAGATTGGTGACGTCGCCGGCGCCCATGGTGAGCAGCAGGTCGCCCGGGCGGGCCAGGCCGGCCAGCACGGCGGGGGCGGCGGCGAAGTCGTGCTCGGCGGTCACCACGGCGCCGGCCCGGCGGGCGGCGTCGATGATCAGCTCGCTGGTGACACCGGGGATCGGGTCCTCGCGGGCCGGGTAGACGTCCAGCACCACGGAGGCGTCGGCCAGCGCCAGCGCGGCGCCCATCTCCTCGGCGAGCTGCTGGGTGCGGCTGAACAGGTGCGGCTGGAAGACCACCAGGACGCGCCCGGCGGTGGCCTCCCGGATCGCCTCCAGGTCGGCGGTCATCTCGGTCGGGTGGTGGGCGTAGGAGTCGATCACCTGGACGCCGCCCGCCTCGCCCTTGAGCTGGAGCCGGCGGCGCACGCCGGTGTAGGCGCCGAGGGCCTTGGCCAGGTCGGTGGCCGGGACGCCCAGCGCGACGCCGGCGGCCAGCGCGGCGACCGCGTTGTGGGCGTAGTGCCGGCCGGGCACCGAGACGGTGAAGCCCAGCTCCTCGCCGTCCAGCAGGACGGTGACCTCGCTGGTCATGCCGCGCGCGACGACCGACAGCACGCGCAGGTCGGCGTCCTCGGCGGCACCGACGGTGACCACGTTCAGGTCCGCGCGGCCGGCCACCCGGGCGGTCAGCTCGCGGGCGCCGTCGTGGTCGGCGGAGACCACCAGGGTGCCGCCGGGGGTGATCCGGCCGACGAAGGTCTCGAAGGACTCGTGGATCTCGTCGATCGAGGCGTAGTTGGCGTGGTGGTCCAGCTCCACGTTGAGCACGATCGCCACCTCGGGCGCGTACTTGTGGAAGCTGCGGTCGCTCTCGTCGGCCTCGGCGACGAAGATCTCGCCGGTGCCGTGGTGGGCGTTGGAGCCGGGGGCGTCGAGGTCGCCGCCGATCGCGTAGGACGGGTCCAGGCCCAGCTCGCCGAGGGCGACGGCGAGCATGCTGGTGGTGGTGGTCTTGCCGTGGGTGCCGGCCACCGCCAGCGCCCGGCGCCCGCCCATCAGCGCGGCGAGCGCGTCGGACCGGTGGACCACCGGGATGCCGCGCTCGCGGGCCGCGGCCAGCTCCGGGTTGTCGGCGCGGATGGCGCTGGAGACGACGATGCTGCTCGCGCCGTCCGGCACGTGCTCGGCGGCGTGGCCGACGTGCACGGCGGCGCCGAGGGCGCGCAGCGCGAGGACGGTCTCGGACTCCTTGGAGTCACTGCCCGAGACGCTGGCCCCGCGCGCCGCGAGGATCTTCGCCAGGCCGGACATGCCGGCGCCGCCGATGCCGATGAAGTGCGGGGCGTGCAGGTCGTGCGCGGCGTCGTTCAAGGCGGGGCTCCGTACGGGCGGGGACAGGGGAGGGGCGGACGGCGTGCGAATCGTCCTCGCGGCCGGACCGCAAGGACGATTCTGCACCACGACGGCGTGCGGACCCCGCCCCGCCCGGCGCGGGGGCGCCGGGCGTCAGGAGTCGCTGGCGAACAGCCGCAGCACCGGAACGCCCACCTTGTGGCGGGCCTGGGAGGCCCAGTCGCGGTGGAAGAACTCCTCCACGAAGTGCGGGGACGTGAGCACCACCACCTCGTCGGCCTGGTGCTCCTCCACCACGGTGCGCAGCCGCTCCAGCGGCTTGTCCTCGACCAGCTCGCCGACCGCCTCGGCACCGGCCTCGCGCAGGTGGCGCAGGCTGTGCTCGAGCGACTCGGTGGCGACCGTCGGCCCGCTCTCGGACTCGTCGTGCTCGTGCACCACCTTGTCGAGGTGGCCGAGGGCGACGTCGTCCAGCGCCCGCAGCAGCTCGTCCTGCTTGCCGCGCGGCTGCATCAGGACGACGAAGGACACCTTCTCCTCGCTGTGCAGCGTGGTGACGAGCTCCACGTCCGCGTCGGAGAGCGCCTTTTCGATCATCAGTACCGTCTTGAACACGTGAGTCCCTTCCAGTCACCGGCCCCCGGGCCCCGGCTTCGCATCCCATACTGCCCGGCGGAAGCTTTCCGCACGCTGCTCACCCGGCACTCGGGCCACGCGGCGGAAGTCCCAGGGGGGAGCGGGAACGCGGTCCGGAGGTCACGGGGTCGGCGGACGCAGGTAACGGGTGAAGAGGAATCCTTTCTGCTCGATCAATGAGACCAGTCGCATCCGCCGCACGTCCGGCATTTCCGCATCGTGGATGATGCGCGGCGCGTCGCCGCCCGTGATCAGCGGGGCCAGCGACAGGCAGAGCTCGTCCAGCAGGTCCTCGGCGGCCAGCTGCCCCAGCAGCCGCGGGCCGCCCTCGGTCAGCAGCCGGCTCCAGCCCCGGTCGGTCAGCGCCGCGACCGCCGCCCGCAGGTCCACCGAGCCCCGCCCGACCGCGATCACGTCGGCCACCTCGGTCACCGCCGCCAGGCTCCGGGCCGGGGCGTCCTCGGTGGTGATCACCACCGTGCGCACCAGCGGCTCGGTGAACAGCGGCGCCGCGAGGTCCAGGCCCAGCGAACGGCTGACGACCGCGATCACCGGCGCCGGCTGCTGCCCGGCCGCCGCGCGGGCCGCGGCGAACTCGGCCCGCGCCCGGGCCGGCCGGTACCCCTCGGCGCGCACCGTCTCGGCGCCCACCAGCACCACGTCCGACAGCGCCCGCAGCACCCCGAAGATCCGCTTGTCCGCGGTGCTCGACAGGCCCTCCGACAGTCCGTCCAGCCGCGCCGCGCCGTCCAGCCCGGCCACCATGTTGGCGCGCAGCCAGGGCAGGCCCCGGTTCACCTGGTCGGGGTACGCGTAGACGGCGGCGAGCGCCTCCAGCGACCCGGGATCGTCGAACGTCGCGCCCACCGGGCTGATCAGCTGCTCCATGTCCCCAGTGTCGCAGCGCCCGGGGCGGTGGCCGGGGTCGGAGACCTCCCCGACCAGGCGTACCCTTGAGCACCGTGCCCGCAGCCTCCCGCCCCGCCACCGTGACCGAGCCGATAGCCGCCACCGGCGCCGCCGGTTCGCCGATCGCGCTCACCGACCGCCGCCCGGTCGTGCCCGCCGAGCGCCTGGTCGCCGAGATGGTGCCGCCGCCGCGGTTCTCCGACGTGAGCTTCGGGACGTACCTCCCGGACCAGGGCCAGCCGAGCCAGTACGAGGCCGTCCAGGTCCTGGAGCAGTTCGCCGCCACGCTCAACAGCGGAAACGGTTCCGCGCCCAAGCGCGGCTGGTTCCGCCGCAGCGCTCCGGCCCCCGCGGGCCCGGCCGGCATCTACCTCGACGGCGGCTACGGCGTCGGCAAGACCCACCTGCTCGCCTCGCTCTGGCACGCCGCCCCCGGCCCGAAGGCCTTCGGCACCTTCGTCGAGCTGACCAACCTGGTCGGCGCGCTCGGCTTCCAGCAGGCCGTCCGGACCCTCTCCGACCACCGGCTGCTGTGCATCGACGAGTTCGAGCTGGACGACCCGGGCGACACCGTGCTGGTCTCCACCCTGCTCGGCCGCCTGGTCGAGAACGGCGTCAAGCTGTGCGCCACCTCGAACACCCTGCCGGAGAAGCTCGGCGAGGGCCGGTTCGCCGCCGCCGACTTCCTCCGCGAGATCCAGGGCCTGTCCGCGCACTTCCGTCCGATGCGGATCGACGGCCAGGACTACCGCCACCGCGGCCTGCCCGCCGCCCCGCCGCCCTACCGGGACACCGAGGTCGACGCCGTCGCCGCCCGCACCCCGGGCGCCTCCCTGGACGACTTCGACACCCTGCTCGCCCACCTCTCCGCCGTCCACCCCAGCCGCTACGGCGCCCTCCTGGACGACGTGACCGCGGTCTGCCTGCGCGGCGTCCACCAGGTCGACGACCAGTCCACCGCCCTGCGCCTGGTCGTCCTCGCCGACCGCATGTACGACCGCGAACTCCCGATCACCGCCTCCGGCCTCCCCTTCGACCAGGTCTTCCCCGAGGAACTGCTCCGCGGCGGCTACCGCAAGAAGTACCTCCGCGCGGTCTCCCGCCTCGTCGCCCTCGCCCGCGACAGCGCGGAGGGCTGACAGCGTGACCTCCGCGCCGGTCAGGCGTTGCTCTCTGCGGAACGGAGGGGGAGCGAGTGACCGGGGACCGGCAGGCCTGGACGATCGAGATCGAGCCCGAGGTGCGCGCGTGGCTGCGCACCTGCTCGATCGCCGAGTACCGGGCGGCGGAACGTGTCGCGGACCGGCTGGCCGACGACGGGGAACTGCTGACGTTCCCGCTGGCCAGCCATCTTGGCGGCCCGCTGCGGGAACTGCGGATCGGGCCGATGCGGATCACGTACTGGCTCGCCCCCTCCCGGCGGGCTGTGCTTCTGACCGTCTTCCGCAAGACTAGGAACCGCGAGAGCGACGAGGTGGGGCGGGCGCACCGGGCCCAGAAGCTGTGCGAGGCCGAGCACGGCCCGGCCGGGGACCACCAGGTCTACGACAGGGACGAGGAGGAGCGATGAGCAGCGGCTACCACACCCGCTGGGTCGTGCCGCCGGAGCACCGGGAGACCGAGGAGTACCGGGCGGCCGGGCGGCGGATGGCACTGGCCGAGGCGGTGTACGTCCGCCGGTCGGCGCTGGGGTGGACGGCCGCCGAGCTCGCCGCACGGGCCGGGCTGGACGAGGAGACCGTCGAGAGCATCGAGGAGAGCGGGGTGGATCCCACCCTGCCGTTGATCGAGCGCCTGGCCGCCGCCTTCGACTCCGCCGTCCGCATCGACCCCGCCGGGGAGCCCGCCATCAGGTTCGAGGCTCACGCGGCCTGAGCGATCGGGCCCCGGGTGTCGGTGGGGGGTCGTACGGTGGAGGCGTGCGACCCATCACGAGTATTGAGCGGTCAGTGGCGCCCTTCGAGGTCGTCAGTCCCTACCAGCCGAACGGTGACCAGCCCGCCGCGATCGCCGAGTTGGAACGGCGGATCCGGGGCGGGGAGAAGGACGTCGTCCTGCTGGGCGCCACCGGTACCGGCAAGTCGGCCACCACGGCCTGGATGATCGAGAAGCTGCAGCGGCCCACCCTGGTGATGGCGCCGAACAAGACGCTGGCCGCGCAGCTGGCGAACGAGTTCCGCGAGCTGCTGCCGAACAACGCGGTCGAGTACTTCGTCTCGTACTACGACTACTACCAGCCCGAGGCGTACGTCCCCCAGACGGACACCTACATCGAGAAGGACTCCTCGATCAACGAGGAGGTCGAGCGGCTGCGCCACTCGGCGACCAACTCGCTGCTGACCCGCCGGGACGTGATCGTGGTCGCGTCGGTCTCCTGCATCTACGGCCTCGGCACCCCGCAGGAGTACGTGGACCGGATGGTGCGGCTGAAGGTCGGCGAGGAGATCGACCGGGACGTCCTGCTCCGGCGGTTCGTCGACATCCAGTACACCCGCAACGACCTCGCCTTCAGCCGGGGCACCTTCCGGGTCCGCGGCGACACCATCGAGATCTTCCCGGTCTACGAGGAGCTGGCCGTCCGGATCGAGATGTTCGGCGACGAGATCGAGGCGCTGTACACGCTGCACCCGCTCACCGGCGAGATCATCAGCCAGGACGACTCCGTGTACGTCTTCCCGGCGTCGCACTACGTGGCCGGCCCGGAGCGGATGGAGCGCGCGGTCACGGACATCGAGAAGGAGCTGGCCGAGACCCTGGCCAGGATGGAGAAGCAGGGCAAGCTGCTGGAGGCCCAGCGGCTGCGCATGCGCACCACCTACGACCTCGAGATGCTCCGCCAGATCGGCACCTGCTCCGGCGTCGAGAACTACTCGATGCACTTCGACGGCCGCGAGCCCGGCTCCCCGCCGAACACCCTGCTGGACTACTTCCCGGAGGACTTCCTCCTGGTCATCGACGAGTCGCACGTCACCGTCCCGCAGATCGGCGCGATGTACGAGGGCGACGCCTCGCGCAAGCGCACCCTGGTCGAGCACGGCTTCCGGCTTCCCTCCGCGATGGACAACCGCCCGCTGAAGTGGGAGGAGTTCCTCGAGCGGATCGGCCAGACCGTCTACCTGTCGGCGACCCCGGGCCAGTACGAGCTGTCCCGGGGCGACGGCCAGGTCGAGCAGATCATCCGCCCGACCGGCCTGATCGACCCCGAGGTGATCGTCAAGCCGACCGAGGGCCAGATCGACGACCTGGTGCACGAGGTCCGCAAGCGGGTGGAGAAGGACGAGCGCGTCCTGGTCACCACCCTCACCAAGAAGATGGCGGAGGACCTCACCGACTACATGCTCGGCCTGGACATCCGGGTCCGGTACCTGCACAGCGACGTGGACACCCTGCGCCGGGTCGAGCTGCTGCGCGAGCTGCGGGCCGGCCGGTACGACGTGCTGGTCGGCATCAACCTGCTCCGCGAGGGCCTGGACCTCCCCGAGGTCTCCCTGGTGGCGATCCTGGACGCCGACAAGGAGGGCTTCCTGCGCTCCGGCACCTCGCTGATCCAGACCATCGGCCGCGCGGCCCGCAACGTCTCCGGACAGGTCCACATGTACGCGGACCGGATCACCCCGTCGATGGAGAAGGCCATCGACGAGACCAACCGCCGCCGGGCGGTCCAGCAGGAGTACAACAAGAAGCACGGCATCGACCCGCAGCCGCTGCGCAAGAAGATCGGCGACATCCTGGACACCCTCGCCCGCGAGGACGTGGACACCGACGAGCTGCTCGCCACCGGCTACCGCGCGCCGGGCGCCAAGGGCAAGGCCCCGGTGCCGGCCCTGGGGGCCGACCGCAAGCCGGCGAAGTCGATGCCGGCCGCCGAGCTGGCCGAGCTGATCCAGTCGATGACCGAGCGGATGCACGCCGCCGCGACCGACCTCCAGTTCGAGGTGGCGGCCCGGCTGCGGGACGAGGTCAAGGAGCTGAAGAAGGAGCTGCGCCAGATGCGGGAGGCCGGTATCGCGTAGGGAGCGGCCAGGGGTCCCGAGTTCCGCCGGGCGTGGCCGGTTCCGTTCGCGGTCCGGCCCGGCGGGGTATCGGCCCTCGCCCGGAGGGGTACACGGCGGGAAACGCGTTCGACCGCAGGGCCTAGGCTGGCCTGCGGTGCCGTCGCTGGTCGGGCGGCCGGAAGAGGGGGCCTCAGCCGGGGGACGGCAACGGGGTGTTCCACCGTGGAGCCGGCGCGGGGATCCCGCGCGGCCGGGCAGAGAGGACAGCTCCGTGTCGGTGAACCTGGCCAAGGGGCAGCGGGTCAGCCTGCAGAAGGGCCCGGGGGAGACGCTGACCGTGGTCCGGATGGGTCTGGGCTGGCGGGCGGCGCCCCGGCGGGGCCTGTTCGGCAGTCGGACCCGGCAGATCGATCTGGACGCCTCGGCGCTGCTGTACGCCGAGCGGACCCCGTCCGACGTGGTCTTCTTCCAGCACCTGGAGAGTTCGGACGGGTCCGTCCGGCACACCGGGGACAACCTGGTCGGCGGCGCGGGGGCGGGGGAGGACGACGAGACGATCCTGGTGGACCTGGCGCACGTGCCGCCGCACATCACCCAGGTGGTGTTCACGGTCAGCTCCTACACCGGGCAGAGCTTCGCCGAGGTGCAGAACGCGCACTGCCGGCTGGTGGACGAGTCGACGGGGCTGGAGCTGGCCCGCTACGAGCTGACCGGCGGTGGCCCGCACACCGGGCAGGTGATGGCGAAGGTGTTCCGGGACGGCGCCGGCGGCTGGGAGATGCAGGCGATCGGCGCCCCGGCCAAGGGCCGGACCTTCCAGGACCTGCTGCCGGCCATCGAGCCGTTCCTCTGACCCGTCCCTCCGAGCCGCCCCGTCCCCTGACGGTCCTTTACCTTCTTTACCTTTCCTTGGGAGTGCTGTTACCCTTCTTGCAGCGGAGGGGAGTATTCCCACGCAGTCGTCCCCGTCATCACGGGTGCCCGTCGCGGCATCCCGGGGCGCTGGTCCGCGGACGCGCAGCCGCGCGTCCGGCGGGCGGAAGAGACCTCCGGCAGTGACGATGACTGTCTCGCCTACCTGCCGGAGGAGCAGTAGTGGACGTTTCCGTAAGTCTGTGGGTCGGCACGATCGTGGTGCTGTTGGCGCTGGTCGTGGCCGATTTCTTCATCGGCGGCCGCAAGCCGCACGAGGTCTCGATCAAGGAAGCCGGCATCTGGACCACGGTCTGGGTGGTGCTGGCGGCGATCTTCGGCGGTTTCTTCTGGTGGCACTCCGGGGCGACGCCGGCCGGTGAGTTCTTCGCCGGTTACATCACCGAGAAGTCGCTCAGCGTCGACAACCTGTTCGTCTTCATCCTGATCATGAGCAAGTTCGCGGTGCCGAGGATCTACCAGCAGCGCGTGCTGATGTTCGGTGTGATCATCGCCCTGGTGCTGCGCGCGGTCTTCATCGCCGGCGGCGCCGCCCTGGTCGCCCAGTTCTCCTGGGTGTTCTTCATCTTCGGCGGCTTCCTGATCTGGACGGCCTGGAAGCTGATCAAGGAGGCGCGGGCCGACGAGGAGGAGGAGTTCGAGGAGAACCGCCTGCTCAAGTCGATCGAGCAGCGCTTCCCGTCGACCGACAAGTACCACGGCACCAAGCTCTTCATCCGGGAGAACGGCCGCCGGCTGATGACCCCGATGCTGATCGTCATGCTGGCGATCGGCACCACCGACGTCCTGTTCGCGCTGGACTCGATCCCGGCGATCTTCGGCCTGACCCAGGACCCGTACATCGTCTTCACCGCCAACGCCTTCGCCCTGATGGGCCTGCGCCAGCTGTACTTCCTGATCGGCGGTCTGCTGAAGAAGCTGGTCCACCTGTCGTACGGCCTGTCGGTCATCCTCGGCTTCATCGGGGTGAAGCTGGTGCTGCCCCGCACCTCGCCGAGTGGCGCGAGCGCGGCTGGTAGCCCCGGGACGGCGCACCGCGCGGCGCCGCGCCCCGCCCTGCGCCGCGTGGCCGTCCCCGCGCAGCCAGACGCGCGGGGGCGCGCGCCCGCGCCCGCCGGCGGGTCGGGGGCCCGCCCCGTTCGCCGTCCCGGGGCTACCAGCCGCGCTCGCGCCACTCGGCGAGGTGCGGGCGCTCGGCGCCGAGAGTGGTGTCGTTGCCGTGGCCGGGGTAGACCCAGGCCTCGTCCGGCAGCGCGTCGAAGATCTTCTCGTTGACGTCCCGGAACAGACTGGCGAACGCGTCCTTGTCGCCCCAGGTGTTGCCGACGCCGCCGGGGAAGAGGCAGTCGCCGGTGAACACGTGCGGATGGCCCTGCGGGTCGTCGTAGACCAGCACGATCGCGCCGGGGGTGTGGCCGACCAGGTGCCGGACGGTCAGCTCGCAGCGGCCCACGGCGAGGGTGTCGCCGTCCGCGAGCGGCAGCGCGGTGGGGACCTCGATGCCCTCCGCGTCGTGCTCGCCGGCCGCGGTGCGGGCGCCGGTGGCGGCGACCACCTCGGCCAGCGCCGCCCAGTGGTCGTGGTGCCGGTGGGTGGTGACCACGGTGGCCAGCCGCTCGCCGACGGTCTCCAGCAGCACCGGCGCGTCCGCCGCGGCGTCGATCAGCAGCTGCTCGTCGGTGTCGCGGCAGCGCAGCAGGTAGGCGTTGTTGTCGTACGGGCCGACCGCCACCTTGGTGATGATCAGGTGCGCCAGCTCGCGCACGTCCGGCGGCCCGCCGACCTTGACCGCTCCGTGGTACGTCATCCGTCCGCTCCTTGTCGGGTCTACAGGGTCAGGGCCATCCTCGCGCCCGGCGGGCCGGTCAGCCCAGCGGGGGGAGGGCGGGCAGGGCGGTGTCGGGGGTGCGGCGCAGGCCGTCGCCGTCGGCCCGGCCGGAGAGCCAGGCGAGCAGGGCGCGGACCGGGCCCTCGACGGTCAGGGCGGGGGTGCCGGTGCCGATCACGGCGCGCTCGGCGGTGTCCTCGGAGAACAGCTCGACGGCGGGCAGCTCGGCGCCGGCCAGCTTGGCGGCGAGCCGGCGGAACTCGGCGGACGCGAACGCCTCCGGCCAGTGCGCGGGGGTGTAGCCGGCGTCCAGGTCGACGTGGTGGTACTCGACCTCCATCAGCCGCTTCCAGGGCAGCTCCGCCGCAGGGAAGACGGCGCCGCTGCGGTGCCGGACCGGCGCCGACCAGGCCCCGGGCGGCAGCAGGGCGGCGGCCGCGGTGAAGCGCTCGTCGGACGCGCGCAGGTCGGCGAGCTGGACGTCGAGGGGGCGGGGCGCGCCCTCCGCGATGTCGCGGTCGCGGGCCTCCTCGCTCGGGTACTGCGGGATGTCGGTGCCGGTGCGGGCGCCGTTCAGCAGGTTGACCAGCGAGTCGGCGTTGCGGGCGAGGTGGGCGAGCACGTGGCCGCGGGTCCAGCCGGGCAGCGCGGAGGGCTCGGCGAGGGCCTCGGGCTCGAGTTCGGCGACGGTGTGCAGCAGGTGCCGGGTGCTCTCCTCGACGCCGGCCAGGTGCCGGGCGGCGGAGGCGGCGCCGGGGGAACCGGAGGAGGATGCGGTCTTCGGGTCGGTCATCGATCCGGCCTTCTGTGGGAGACGGCGCGTTGCCCGGGCGGGGCTCCGCTCGTTGACCAGGTGACGCTACCGCCGTCGTCCTCCGCCGAGCAGGGGCTTTTCGGTCCGCGCGTCAAGGCTTCGCGGATCGACCTCACTCGTTCGGGTGGACCCGACTGGACGAGCTCGATAATCGAACGCGTGAGCTAGTAGGCTGGCTGCCGCATCCTGGAAGTAGTACACCCCTCGTTCACCAGCCCTCTCGCCCCGGAGAAAGGCGCCAGAAGCAGTGGCCGACCGCCTCATCGTCCGCGGTGCTCGCGAGCACAATCTCAAGAACGTCTCGCTCGACCTGCCCCGCGACTCCCTCATCGTCTTCACGGGCCTCTCCGGCTCCGGCAAGTCCTCGTTGGCCTTCGACACCATCTTCGCCGAGGGTCAGCGCCGCTACGTCGAGTCGCTGTCGTCCTACGCCCGCCAGTTCCTGGGCCAGATGGACAAGCCCGACGTCGACTTCATCGAAGGCCTCTCCCCGGCCGTCTCGATCGACCAGAAGTCCACCAACCGCAACCCGCGCTCGACCGTCGGCACCATCACCGAGGTCTACGACTACCTCCGACTGCTGTTCGCCCGGATCGGCAAGCCGCACTGCCCGCACTGCGGCCGCCCGATCGCCAAGCAGTCCCCGCAGGCCGTCGTCGACAAGGTGCTGGAGCTCGCCGAGGGCACCCGTTTCCAGGTCCTCAGCCCGGTCGTGCGCGAGCGCAAGGGCGAGTTCGTCGACCTGTTCGCCGACCTCCAGTCCAAGGGCTACGCCCGCGCCCGGGTGGACGGCGAGACGATCCAGCTCGCCGAGCCGCCCAAGCTGAAGAAGCAGGAGAAGCACACCGTCGAGGTGGTCGTCGACCGCCTCACCGTCAAGGAGAGCGCCAAGCGCCGGCTGACCGACTCGGTCGAGACGGCCCTGCGGCTCAGCGGCGGCATGGTCGTGCTCGACTTCGTCGACCTCCCGGAGGACGACCCCGAGCGCGAGCGGATGTACTCCGAGCACCTCTACTGCCCGTACGACGACGTGTCGTTCGAGGAGCTGGAGCCGCGCTCGTTCTCCTTCAACTCGCCGTTCGGCGCCTGCCCGGACTGCTCCGGCCTCGGCAACCGGATGGAGGTGGACCCGGAGCTGGTGGTGCCCGACGACGAGCGCTCGCTGGACGAGGGCGCCATCCACCCGTGGTCCGGCGGCCACACCAAGGAGTACTTCCAGCGGCTGATCGACGCCCTCGCCGGCGAGCTGGGCTTCCGCACCGACATCCCCTGGGCCGGGCTGCCGGCCCGCGCCAAGAAGGCGCTGCTTTACGGCCACAAGCACCAGGTCGAGGTCCGTTACCGCAACCGGTACGGGCGCGACCGCTCCTACACCACCGGCTTCGAGGGCGCGGTGCCGTTCATCCAGCGCCGCCACCAGGAGGCCGAGAGCGACTCCAGCCGCGAGCGCTTCGAGGGCTACATGCGCGAGGTGCCCTGCCCCACCTGTCAGGGCACCCGGCTCAAGCCGGTGGTGCTGGCGGTCACCGTGGAGGGCCGGTCGATCGCGGACGTCTCCTCGATGTCGATCAGCGACTGCTCCGACTTCCTCGGCGCGATGAAGCTCAACGCCCGGGACAAGCAGATCGCCGAGCGCGTCCTCAAGGAGGTCAACGAGCGGCTGCGCTTCCTGGTCGACGTCGGCCTGGACTACCTCTCGCTCGACCGCGCGGCCGGCACGCTCTCCGGCGGCGAGGCCCAGCGCATCCGGCTCGCCACCCAGATCGGCTCCGGCCTGGTCGGCGTGCTCTACGTGCTGGACGAGCCGTCCATCGGCCTGCACCAGCGCGACAACCACCGGCTGATCGAGACCCTCGTCCGGCTGCGCGACATCGGCAACACGCTGATCGTCGTCGAGCACGACGAGGACACCATCAAGATGGCCGACTGGGTGGTCGACATCGGCCCCGGCGCCGGTGAGCACGGCGGCAAGGTGGTGCACTCCGGCTCGCTGAAGCAGCTGCTCGGCAACAAGGAGTCGCTCACCGGCCAGTACCTCTCCGGCAAGCGGTCCATCCCGATCCCGGCCGCCCGCCGCGACCGGGACAAGAAGCGCCAGCTGACCGTCCACGGCGCCCGCGAGCACAACCTCAAGGACGTCACGGTCGGCTTCCCGCTCGGCACCTTCACCGCGATCACCGGTGTCTCCGGCTCGGGCAAGTCCACCCTGGTCAACGACATCCTCTACACCCACCTCGCCCGGGAGCTGAACGGCGCCCGCACGGTGCCCGGCCGGCACACCCGGATCACCGGCACCGACCTGGTGGACAAGGTGGTGCACGTCGACCAGTCGCCGATCGGCCGCACCCCGCGCTCCAACCCGGCCACCTACACCGGCGTCTTCGACCACGTCCGGCGGCTCTTCGCGGAGACCCAGGAGGCCAAGGTCCGCGGCTACCTGCCCGGCCGCTTCTCGTTCAACGTCAAGGGCGGTCGCTGCGAGAACTGCTCGGGCGACGGCACCATCAAGATCGAGATGAACTTCCTGCCGGACGTCTACGTGCCGTGCGAGGTCTGCCACGGCGCCCGGTACAACCGGGAGACGCTGGAGGTCCACTACAAGGGCAAGTCCATCGCCGAGGTGCTGGACATGCCGATCGAGGAGGCGCTCGGCTTCTTCGAGGCCGTCCCGGCGATCGCCCGGCACCTCCGGACGCTCAACGACGTCGGCCTCGGCTACGTCCGGCTCGGGCAGTCCGCGCCGACCCTCTCCGGTGGTGAGGCCCAGCGCGTGAAGCTCGCCTCCGAGCTGCAGAAGCGTTCCACCGGCCGGACGGTCTACGTGCTCGACGAGCCCACCACCGGTCTGCACTTCGAGGACATCAGCAAGCTGATCAAGGTGCTCTCCGGCCTGGTGGACAAGGGGAACACGGTCATCGTCATCGAGCACAACCTCGATGTCATCAAGACCGCCGACTGGATCGTCGACATGGGCCCCGAGGGCGGCTCCGGCGGTGGCACCGTGGTGGCCGAGGGCACCCCCGAGGAGATCGCGGCCGTTTCGGAGAGCCACACCGGCAAGTTCCTGCGCGACATCCTGCCGGGCGAGTTCGCCGAGGCCCCGGCCGCCCCGGCCAAGGCGAAGGCCAGGGCTCCGCGCAAGCGCGCCACGGCGGCCCGCGCGTAGCGGACGGCGCCCGGGCCCCGGCCCGCCCGCTCCCGCCCGCCCCCGGCACCCCGGGGGCGGGCGGGAGCGCGACGCATAGAATTCCCGGCGGCCCGCAGCCGCGAAGCCACCGCCGAACCACGCGAAGCCGCCGAACCACGCGGAGCCGCCGAGAACAGGAGCGCACCCATGTCCGAGGCCCCCGAGAGCCCCGCCCCCTCCCGTCGCACCCTGCTCTGCGGGGCCGCCGCCGTCCTCGCCGCCGGCGGCACCGTCGCGGTGTCCGGCTGCTCCTCCTCCGCGTCCTCCACCGACTCCGGCTCCGCCGCCAAGACCCCGGTCGACGTCGGCCCGGCCTCCGCCGTGCCGGTCGGCGGCGGCACCGTCTACCGCGAGAAGCGGATCGTCGTCACCCAGCCCACCGAGGGCCAGTACAAGGCCTTCAGCGCCAAGTGCACCCACGCCGGCTGCATCGTCGACCAGGTCAAGAACCAGAAGATCCAATGCCCCTGTCACAGCAGCATGTTCGGCATCGCCGACGGCGCCGTCATGGACGGCCCGGCCCCCACCCCGCTGCCCGCGTACGACGTGGTGGTCGAGGACGGCAACCTCAAGGTGACTCCCCGCTGAAGCAGTTGATCTCCCGCACGCGCCCCCGGCCCGAGTCGGTACGGTGGACCCATGGCTGACCCGTCCACCTACCGCCCCGCGCCGGGTGCGATCCCGACCTCGCCCGGTGTCTACAAGTTCCGCGACGCCCACGGGCGGGTCATCTACGTCGGCAAGGCCAAGAGCCTGCGGCCCCGGCTGTCGTCCTACTTCCAGGACCTCGCCGGGCTGCACCCGCGCACCGCGACCATGGTCACCACCGCCGCCGCGGTGGAGTGGACCGTGGTGGCCACCGAGGTCGAGGCGCTCCAGCTGGAGTACTCCTGGATCAAGGAGTTCGACCCCCGGTTCAACGTCAAGTACCGGGACGACAAGAGCTATCCGGAGCTCGCGGTCACCCTCAACGAGGAGTACCCGCGGGTCCAGGTGATGCGCGGCGCGCACAAGAAGGGCGTGCGCTACTTCGGCCCCTACGGCCACGCCTGGGCGATCCGCGAGACCGTCGACCTGCTGCTGCGGGTCTTCCCCGTCCGCACCTGCTCCAACGGCGTCTTCAAGCGCGCCGCCCAGGTCGGCCGCCCCTGTCTGCTCGGCTACATCGGCAAGTGCGCCGCGCCCTGCGTCGGCCGGGTCTCGGCCGACGAGCACCGCGCCCTCGCCGAGGACTTCTGCGACTTCATGGCCGGCCGCACCGGCAACTACCTGCGCCGGCTGGAGACCGAGATGCAGGAGGCCGCCGCCGACATGGAGTACGAGAAGGCGGCCCGGCTGCGCGACGACATCGGCGCCCTCAAGCGCGCCATGGAGAAGAACGCCATCGTCCTCGCCGACGCCACCGACGCCGACCTGCTGGCCGTGGCCGAGGACGAACTCGAGGCCGCCGTCCAGATCTTCCACGTCCGCGGCGGCCGGGTCCGCGGCCAGCGCGGCTGGGTCACCGACAAGGTCGAGGACGTCGACACCGCCGGCCTGGTCGAGCACGCCCTCCAGCAGCTCTACGGCGGCGGCAGCGAGAACGTCCCGCGCGAGGTGCTCGTCCCCGCCCTGCCCGAGCCCGTCGAGCCGGTCCGGCAGTGGCTGGGCGGCCTGCGCGGCGCCCAGGTCGACCTGCGGATCCCGCAGCGCGGCGACAAGAAGGACCTCATGGCCACCGTGCAGCGCAACGCCCAGCAGGCGCTCGCGCTGCACAAGACCAAGCGCGCCTCCGACCTCACCACCCGCAGCCGCGCCCTCCAGGAGATCGCCGACGCGCTGGAGCTGGACAGCGTCCCGCTGCGCATCGAGTGCTTCGACATCTCCCACCTGCAGGGCGAGGACGTGGTCGCCTCCATGGTCGTCTTCGAGGACGGGCTGGCCCGCAAGAGCGAGTACCGCCGCTTCCAGATCAAGGGCTTCGAGGGCCAGGACGACGTCCGCTCGATGCACGAGGTGATCAGCCGCCGCTTCCGCCGCTACCTCCAGGAGCGCGAGCAGACCGGCGAGTGGGCCGTCCCCGAGGAGGGCCCGGAGGAGGCCGACGCGGCCCCCGACGGCGCCCCCGACACCGCGCTCGGCGGTGCGGCCCCCGCGGACGGCGGCCGCACCGAGGACGGCCGCCCCAAGCGCTTCGCCTACCCGCCGCAGCTGCTGGTCGTCGACGGCGGCCAGCCCCAGGTGGCCGCCGCCCGGCGGGCCCTGGACGAACTCGGCATCGACGACGTCGCGCTGTGCGGCCTGGCCAAGCGGCTGGAGGAGGTCTGGCTGCCCGGCGAGGACGACCCGGTCGTGCTCCCGCGCAGCAGCGAGGGCCTCTACCTGCTCCAGCGGGTCCGCGACGAGGCCCACCGCTTCGCCATCACCTACCAGCGCGGCAAGCGTTCCAAGCGACTCACCGCCGGAGAACTGGACTCCGTCCCCGGCCTCGGCGAGACTCGCCGTCAGGCGCTGCTCAAGCACTTCGGCTCGCTGAAGAAGCTCCGGGCGGCCACCGTCGACGACCTCTGCGCCGTCCCCGGCATCGGCCGCCGGACTGCGGAGACCGTTGCGGCGGCGTTGTCGTCCCGTACACCTGCCGCACCCGCCGTGAACACCGCCACGGGCGAGATCATCGAGGACGGCGCCGACGAGCCGGCGCCCGCGGCGCCCGAGACCGCACCCATCCAGGAGACGCCATGACGGCCGACGCCGCCCGTCAGCCGGCGTGCCCCGCGCCCACTCGTCCGAGTGGGACCGGGAAGCATGCCCGCGCGACGCGCGTTCTCCACAGCAGAACCACCGAGAGCGGGGAACCGAAGTGACCGTGTCCGATTACGGGGGGACCGCCCGGCCCGAGGCCGGCGGCGAGAACACCCCGGAGCTGGTGATCATCTCCGGCATGTCCGGGGCGGGTCGCTCCACCGCCGCCAAGTGCCTGGAGGACCTGGGCTGGTTCGTCGTGGACAACCTGCCGCCGGCCCTCATCCCGACCATGGTCGACCTGGGCGCCCGCTCCCAGGGCAACGTCGCCCGGATCGGCGCCGTCGTGGACGTCCGCGGCCGGCAGTTCTTCGACGACCTGCTGACCTCGCTGGACGAGCTGGAGAAGCGCGGCGTGCGGCTGCGCGTCGTCTTCCTGGAGTCCTCCGACGACGCCCTGGTCCGCCGCTTCGAGAGCGTGCGCCGCCCGCACCCGCTGCAGGGCGACGGCCGGATCGTCGACGGCATCGCCCTGGAGCGCGACCTGCTGCGCGAGCTGCGCGGCGAGGCCGACCTGGTGATCGACACCTCCAACCTCAACGTCCACCAGCTGCGCGCCAAGCTCGACGCCCAGTTCGCCGACCACGACGAGCCCGAGCTGCGGGCCACCGTGATGTCCTTCGGCTTCAAGTACGGCCTGCCGGTCGACGCCGACCTCGTGGTGGACTGCCGCTTCCTGCCGAACCCGCACTGGGTGCCGGAGCTGCGGGCCCGGACCGGCACCGACGCGGACGTCGCCGACTACGTGTTCCAGCAGCCCGGGGCCAACGAGTTCCTCAACGGCTACGCCGAGCTGCTGCGCATTGTCACCGAGGGCTATCGCCGGGAGGGGAAGCGTTACATGACCCTTGCCGTAGGCTGCACCGGTGGCAAGCACCGCAGTGTCGCGATGTCCGAGCGCCTGACGAAGCGTCTCATCGCGGACGGCGTGGAAACGGTGCTCGTCCACCGTGACATGGGACGGGAGTAGCCGCCGCACCGCTGCCGGGCCGCCGGCGGAGGTCGGCGGCCGGCAAGAGGAACGCGAGGTAGGTGTGACGGGATACGTGCCCGGGCGGCAGCTGCAGAACAAGACCGCCGACCGGAGCGGGCTCCCGGCCAGGTCCGTCCTGACCGGCCGGAGCCGCACCGGAGCGGCCCGCACCGGCCCGGCCCGTCCCCACCAGACGCCCAGGACCAATCAGGCCCCGCGGATCACCGCCCTCGGCGGCGGCCAGGGCCTGTCCGCCTCGCTCTCCGCGCTGCGCCGGCTCACCACGGACCTCACGGCGGTGGTGACCGTCGCCGACGACGGCGGCTCCAGCGGCCGGCTCCGCGAGGAGCTCGGCGTGCTGCCGCCCGGCGACCTCCGCAAGGCGCTGGCCGCGCTCTGCGGCGACGACGACTGGGGCCGCACCTGGTCCGAGGTGATCCAGCAGCGCTTCACCGGCACCGGCGAGCTGGGCGGCCACGCGGTCGGCAACCTGCTGATCGTCGCGCTCTGGGAGAAGCTCGGGGACCCGGTGGCCGCCCTGGACTGGGTCGGCCGGCTGCTCAACGTCCAGGGCCGGGTGCTGCCGATGTCGGCGGTGCCGCTGGACATCGAGGCGATAGTCCGGGGTCACGACCCGGCCTTCCCGGCCGAGCTGGGCGCCGTCCGCGGCCAGGCCAGCGTGGCGGTCACTCCCGGCACCGTGCAGTCCGTCCGGCTCGTCCCGGACGAGCCGCCCGCCGTGCCGGAGGCGGTCGTCGCGGTCCGGGAGGCGGACTGGGTCGTCCTGGGCCCCGGATCCTGGTTCACCAGCGTGCTGCCGCACCTGCTGGTGCCCGAGCTGGCGAAGGCCCTGGTGGAGACCCGCGCCCGCCGGCTGCTCACCCTCAACCTGGCCCCGCAGCCCGGCGAGACCGAGGGCTTCACCCCGCAGCGTCATCTGGACGTCATCGCCGACCACGCTCCGGACCTCGCGGTGGATGCGATCCTGGTGGACGAGCGCGCCGTCACCGGCGGTGCCTTCGGCCTGGCCGACCTGGCCGGTCTGGAGAAGGCCGCCGAGCGGATGGGAGCCTCCCTGGTGCTCGGCCGGGTCGCCCGTACCGACGGCACGCCGCGACACGACCCGGAGCTCTTGGCCGCCGCGTACGACCGGATTTTCCGGACACATGGAAGGATCGGGCCATGGCGATGACTCCAGCGGTGAAGGACGAAATCAGCCGGCTCCCGGTCACCCGGGCCTGCTGCCGCAAGGCGGAGGTGTCGGCGATCCTGCGTTTCGCGGGCGGGCTGCACATCGTGAGCGGCCGCATCGTGATCGAGGCGGAGCTCGACACCGGAGCCGCCGCACGGCGCCTGCGCAAGGACCTGCTGGAGATCTTCGGACACTCCTCGGACCTGGTCGTGATGGCCCCCGGCGGCCTGCGGCGCGGCAGCCGCTACGTGGTCCGGGTGGTCAAGGACGGCGAGCTGCTCGCCCGCCAGACCGGTCTCGTGGACGGCCGCGGCCGCCCCATCCGCGGTCTGCCGCCGGCCGTCGTCTCGGGCGCCACCTGCGACGCCGAGGCGGCCTGGCGCGGTGCCTTCCTCGCCCACGGCTCGCTCACCGAGCCGGGCCGCTCGTCCTCGCTGGAGATCACCTGCCCCGGTTCGGAGGCGGCCCTCGCCCTGGTCGGCGCCGCCCGCCGGCTCGGCATCCCGGCCAAGGCCCGCGAGGTGCGCGGGGTCGACCGGGTGGTGATCCGCGACGGCGACGCGATCGGCGCGCTGCTCACCCGGCTCGGCGCGCACGAGTCGGTGCTGGCCTGGGAGGAGCGCCGGATGCGCCGCGAGGTGCGGGCCACCGCCAACCGGCTGGCCAACTTCGACGACGCCAACCTGCGCCGCTCGGCCCGGGCCGCGGTGGCGGCCGGCGCCCGGGTGGCCCGCGCGCTGGAGATCCTCGGCGACGAGGTGCCCGAGCACCTGGCCGCGGCCGGCCAGCTGCGGATGCAGCACAAGCAGGCCTCGCTGGAGGAGCTCGGCGCGCTCGCCGACCCGCCGTTGACCAAGGACGCGGTGGCCGGCCGGATCCGCCGACTGCTGGCGATGGCCGACAAGCGCGCCTCCGAGCTCGGCCTGCCGAGCACCGAGGCCAACCTCACCGACGAGATGGCGCTCAACTGACGCCCGTCCTCGGCTCCGGCCGGCCGGGGTCTTGACGATCGCGCCCGGTCATGATCCACGCGCCGGTGTCCGCTCCGCGGGCACCGGCGCGGTCGTGTCCGGAGGGTGGGACGCGGGGCTGTTCCGGGCCTCTGCGGGGGCCGGGACCAACTGCCCGGACGGGCAAGGCCGGACGACCCGAAAACGGTGGGAACACGCGCCACGCCAGGGGTTGCGCGGTCGACTGATGTGCTCTACCCGGCCTCGGAGGGGTAGGGTCATAGGCGGTCGGGGACATCCCAAAATTCCACCCCGTCGGCATAGCGTCCGGCGTACCTAACGAGGAGATCGGTTCGTGACGATCCGGGTAGGCATCAACGGATTCGGCCGCATCGGCCGCAACTTCTTCCGTGCGGTTCAGGCCCAGGGCGCGGACATCGAGATCGTCGGTGTCAACGACCTGACCGACACCAAGACCCTGGCGCACCTGCTCAAGTACGACTCGATCCTGGGCACCTTCCCGGGCGAGGTGTCCCACACCGCGGACAGCATCACCGTCGACGGCAAGACCTTCAAGGTCATCGCCGAGCGTGACCCGGCCAACCTCCCCTGGGGCGCGCTGGGTGTCGACATCGTCATCGAGTCGACCGGCATCTTCACCAAGGCCGAGGCGGCGAAGAAGCACGTCACGGCCGGCGCGAAGAAGGTCATCATCTCGGCGCCCGCCACCGACGAGGACATCACCATCGTCATGGGCGTCAACGACGAGAAGTACGACGCCGCCAAGCACACCGTCATCTCCAACGCCTCCTGCACCACCAACTGCGTGGCGCCGCTGGCCAAGGTGCTGAACGAGAACTTCGGCATCGTCAAGGGTCTGATGACCACGGTGCACGCGTACACCAACGACCAGGTCACCCTGGACTTCCCGCACAAGGACCTGCGTCGCGCCCGCGCCGCGGCCCTCAACATCATCCCGACGTCCACCGGTGCCGCCAAGGCCACCGCGCTGGTCCTGCCGGAGCTCAAGGGCAAGCTGGACGGCACCTCGCTGCGCGTCCCGGTCCCGACCGGTTCGATCACCGACCTGGTCGTCACCCTGGAGCGCGACGTCACCGTCGCGGAGGTCAACGAGGCCTTCCAGAAGGCCTCCGAGACCACCCTCAAGGGCATCCTGCAGTACACCGAGGACCCGATCGTCTCCTCCGACATCGTGAACTCGCCGTTCTCCACGATCTTCGACTCGCTGATGACCATGGTTCAGGGCAACCAGGTCAAGGTCTTCGGCTGGTACGACAACGAGTGGGGCTACTCGAACCGCCTCGTCAACCTGACCACCCTCGTCGGTGCCGGGCTCTGACGCAGCGGGAGCTGACGTGAAGTAGGGGGGAGGGCCCGGAAGGCATGTGCGAAGCCGACCGGGCCCTCCGTCTGCGCACCCTCAACTCCCCATGGACGGCACAGCGTTGTGTCGTCCCCTGCTCCACCATCTCGCCAGGAGACCGAAGACCGTGAAGACCATCGAAGATCTGGACGTCGCCGGTAGGCGCGTGTTCGTGCGCGCGGACCTGAACGTTCCGCTTTCCGACGGCACGATCACCGACGACGGCCGGATCCGTGCCGTCGCCCCGACCATCGCCAAGCTCGTCGAGCGCGGCGCGAAGGTCGTCGTCGCCTCCCACCTCGGCCGCCCCAAGGGCGCGCCGGACCCGCAGTTCTCCCTCGCGCCGGTGGCCGCCCGCCTCGGCGAGGTCCTCGGCCGGCCGGTCGCGTTCGCGACCGACACCGTGGGCGAGAGCGCGAAGGCCACCGTCGCCGCCCTGGCCGACGGCGAGGTCACGCTGCTCGAGAACCTGCGCTTCAACGCCGGGGAGACCAGCAAGGACGACGCCGAGCGCCGGGCCTTCGCCGAGCAGCTCGCCGCGCTGGCCGACCTCTACGTGGGCGACGGCTTCGGTGCGGTGCACCGCAAGCACGCCTCGGTGTTCGACCTGCCGGCCCTGCTGCCGCACGCGGTCGGCGACCTGATCGCCGCCGAGGTGGACGTGCTCAAGCGCCTCACCGAGGAGGTCGAGCGCCCCTACGTGGTGGTGCTCGGCGGCTCCAAGGTCTCCGACAAGGTCGGGGTGATCGACAACCTGCTCGGCAAGGCCGACCGCATCCTGATCGGCGGCGGCATGGCGTACACCTTCCTGTACGCGCTCGGCCACGAGGTCGGCATCTCGCTGCTGCAGAAGGACCAGGTCCCGACCGTTCTGGAGTACCTGGAGCGCGGGAAGCAGAACGGCGTCGAGTTCGTACTGCCGGTGGACGTCGCGATCTCCGCGAGCTTCCCCGACACCAAGACGCACAAGCCGGTCGAGGACTTCGAGGTCGTCGACGCCGACCGGATCCCGGCCGACAAGGAGGGCCTGGACATCGGCCCGAAGACCCGCGAGCTGTTCGCGGCGAAGCTGGCCGACGCGAGGACGGTGTTCTGGAACGGTCCGGTGGGCGTCTTCGAGCACCCCGCCTTCGCCGAGGGCACCAAGGCCGTCGCGCAGGCCCTGCTGGACAGCGACGCGTTCTCCGTGGTCGGCGGCGGCGACTCCGCCGCGGCCGTCCGCATCCTGGGCTTCGACGAGACGAAGTTCGGGCACATCTCGACCGGCGGTGGCGCGAGCCTCGAGTACCTGGAGGGCAAGACCCTCCCCGGTCTCGCCGCACTGGAAGGCTGATCACGCATGACTGAGCGTCTCCCGCTGATGGCGGGCAACTGGAAGATGAACCTCAACCACCTCGAGGCCATCCAGCACACCCAGAAGCTGGCCTTCGCGCTGGCCGACAAGGACTACGAGGCGGTCGAGGTGGCCGTCCTCGTGCCGTTCACCGACCTCCGCTCGGTGCAGACCCTGGTCGACGGCGACAAGCTGAAGATCAAGTACGGCTCGCAGGACATCTCGCAGCACGACTCCGGTGCCTACACCGGCGAGGTCTCCGGCCCGATGCTGTCCAAGCTGAAGTGCACCTACGCGGTGATCGGCCACTCGGAGCGCCGCCAGTACCACGGCGAGGACGAGGAGATCGTCAACGCCAAGGTCAAGGCCGCCTACCGCAGCGGGATCACCCCGATCCTCTGCATCGGCGAGCCGCTGGACGTCCGCAAGGCCGGCACCCACGTCGAGTACACGCTGGCCCAGCTCGACGGCGCCCTCCAGGACGTCCCGGCCGCCCAGGCCGAGTCCGTCGTGGTCGCCTACGAGCCGGTCTGGGCGATCGGCACCGGCGAGGTGGCGACCCCCGAGGACGCCCAGGAGGTCTGCGCCGCGATCCGCGCCCGGATCGCCGAGCTGTACGACGCCGCGCTGGCCGGCAAGGTCCGCGTGCTGTACGGCGGTTCGGTGAAGTCGTCGAGCGCGGCCGGCCTGATGGCCAAGCCGGACGTCGACGGCGGCCTGATCGGCGGTGCCTCGCTGGACGCCGAGGAGTTCGTCAAGATCGTGCGGTACCGTGAGCAGGCAGTAGGCTAACGCCGCCGCAGCAACGTAGGCTTTGGGGCCGGACCACCTGGCGTGGTCCGGCCCCTTCGCCGAAGATACGAGAGAGTTGGTCCCGTCGTGGTTCTCGGGTTCTCGATTGCCCTGATCGTCTTCAGCCTGCTGATGATCCTCCTGGTGCTCCTGCACAAGGGGAAGGGCGGCGGCCTGTCGGACATGTTCGGTGGCGGCGCGATGTCCACCGGCGGCGGCTCGGCGGTCGCCGAGCGCAACCTGGACCGCATCACGATCGTGGTCGGCCTCGGCTGGTTCGCCTGCGTGATCGTGCTCAGCATGGTCCTGAAGTACAAGAGCTGACATACCTCTGACGCCCCGTCGCCCCGCGGCCTATTCTGGAAAGGTCCGGGGCGGAGCCGGTGGTGGCGCAACCTTAACTCCTGCTTACACTAGGACGACTTTCGCCACCGACGCGCATCGCGGCGCGTCGGCGCACCAGCACGCAGGGAGTCAGACCGTGGCAAGTGGCAACGCCATCCGTGGCAGCAGGGTCGGAGCCGGCCCGATGGGTGAGGCGGAGCGCGGCGAATCCGCCCCCCGCAACCGGATCTCCTTCTGGTGTGCCAACAAGCACGAGACCCGGCCGAGCTTCGCGGCCGAAGCGGTCATCCCGGACACCTGGGACTGCCCGCGCTGCGGCTTCCCGGCCGGGCAGGACGAGCACAACCCGCCCGCGCCGTCCCGCAACGAGCCGTACAAGACCCACCTCGCCTACGTCCGCGAGCGGCGCACCGACGCCGACGGCGAGGCGATCCTGGCCGAGGCGCTGGCCAAGCTCCGCGGCGAGATCTGAGCAGGCGAACACCGAAGGGCGCCACCCGTGACGGGTGGCGCCCTTCGGTGTTCCCGGCCTCGGGCCTCCTGGCCTCGGGCCTTCCGGTCTCAGGCCGAGGCCGGGGGGTACAGCTGGGGCGGCAGCCGGTCCGCGGCGGCGCGGTCCAGCAGCCACAGGGTGCGGCCGGTGCCGTGCGCGCCGGAGGCGGGCGCCTGGAGCTCCCCGGGGCCGGACAGGGCGAGCGCGACCGCGTCCGCCTTGTCCTCGCCGGCGGCCAGCAGCCAGACCTCGCGGGCCGCGCGGATCGCCGGGAGGGTGAGCGAGATCCGGGTCGGCGGCGGCTTCGGCGCGCCGCGCACACCGACCACCGTCAGCTCGGTCTCCCGCACGCCCGGGTGCTCCGGGAACAGCGAGGCGACATGGGTGTCCGGGCCGACGCCGAGCAGCAGCACGTCGAAGGCCGGCACCCCGATCCGGGACGCGCCGGACGACCGCGGGGCCCCGGCCGCCCTGGCCAGCTCCTCCGCGTAGCGGGCCGCCGCGGCGTCCACGTCCGAGCCGTCGACGCCGTCCGAGGCAGGCATCGCGTGCACCCGCGCCGGGTCGAGCGGGACGGCGTCCAGCAGCTCGGCGCGGGCCTGGACGACATTGCGCTCCGGGTCGCCGGAGGGCAGGAACCGCTCGTCGCCCCACCAGAGGTCCAGCCGCGCCCAGTCGACCGCGTCGCGCGCCGGGGAGGCGGCGATCGCGGCCAGCAGGGCGTTGCCGTTGCGTCCGCCGGTGAGCACCACCGAGGCGGTGCCGCGGGCGGCCTGGGCGTCCACGATCCGGGTGATCAGCCGGGCCGCGGCCGCCTGGGCCATCAGCTCCTTGTCCCGGTGGACGACCAGCTGCGGGGTGGCCGCGCTCACGCGTCGGCCTTCCTGGCGCGCTTGGCGGCGGTCTTGCGGCCGCTGCCGCCGCTCGCCGGGGCCGGGTCGGCGGCGGCCTCCGCCTCGGCGGCGACGGCCTCCTCGCCGGCTTCGCCGGCCTTCGCGGCCGCGGCCGCCACCTCGGCGGCGTCCGGCTCCTTGAGCCGCTCCACCGGGGTGCGCACGGCCGCCGCGTAGATGTCGTCCGGGTCGAGCCGGCGCAGCTCCTCGGCGATCAGCTCCGCGGTCTCGCGCCGCTTGAGGGCCACCTGGCGGTCCGGCGAGCCGGGCATCGACAGGGTGCCCATCAGGCCGTCCGGGCGGTCCAGGGTGATGTCCCCGCCGGTGGTGCGCAGGTGCACCGCGGTGATGCCCGGGCCGTTGGTGACGACCCGCTCGACCGGCACGTGCAGCCGGGTGTGCAGCCACAGGCCGAGCAGCTCGACGCTGGGGTTGTACGACTCGCCCTCGACCGCCGCGGAGGTGATCGTGGACGGCCGCTGGTCCAGCGCGGCGGCCAGCATCGAGCGCCAGCCGGTGATCCGGGTCCAGGCCAGGTCGGTGTCGCCCGGGGTGTAGCTCTGGGCCCGCTGGGCGAGCTGGCCGACCGGCGACTCGGCGGTGACCGCGTCGGTGATCCGGCGCTGGGCGAGCGCGCCCAGGGGGTCCTGCGCCGGGTGCAGCGGCGCGTTCTCCGGCCACCAGACCACCACCGGGGCGTCCGGCAGCAGCAGCGGCAGGACGACCGACTGGGCGTGCGCGGCGAGTTCGCCGTGCATCCGCAGGATGACCGTTTCGCCGGAGCCGGCGTCGGAGCCGACCAGGATCTCGGCGTCCAGGCGGGTCTCGGCGCGGGCCCGGGGCGAGCGCCCGGCGCGCTTGATGACCGCCAGGGTGCGCGAGGGGTGCTCGCGGGAGGCGTCGTTGGCGGCCTTGAGGGCGTCGTACGCGCTGCCCTCGTCGGTCACGATCACCAGGGTGAGCACCATGCCGGCGGCCGTCGAGCCACTGGCCCGGCGCGCCTCCATGAGCGCTGCGTTGATCTTGCTGGACGTGGTGTCCGTGAGGTCGATCTTCATGGCCGGCGCCAGCTCCTGCCGTCTTGTGCGAGCATCTCGTCCGCCTCGACCGGCCCCCAGGTGCCGGCCGCGTACTCCGCGGGCTTGCCGTGGGTGTCCCAGTACCGCTCGATCGGGTCGAGGATCTGCCAGGAGAGCTCGACCTCCTGGTGGCGCGGGAAGAGGTTGGCGTCGCCGAGCAGCACGTCGAGGATGAGCCGCTCGTACGCCTCCGGGGAGGACTCGGTGAAGGACTCGCCGTAGGCGAAGTCCATCGTGACGTCCCGCACCTCGAAGGAGGTGCCCGGCACCTTGGAGCCGAACCGCACGGTGACGCCCTCGTCCGGCTGCACCCGGATCACCAGGGCGTTCTGCCCCAGCTCCTCGGTCGCGTAGGAGTCGAACGGCAGGTACGGGGCGCGCTGGAAGACCACCGCGATCTCGGTGACCCGGCGGCCCAGCCGCTTGCCGGTGCGCAGGTAGAACGGCACGCCCGCCCAGCGGCGGTTGTTGATCTCCAGCTTGATGGCCGCGTAGGTGTCGGTCTTGGAGTCCGGGTCGATGCCGTCCTCGTCGAGGTAGCCGCCGACCTCCTCGCCGCCCTGCCAGCCGGCCGTGTACTGGGCGCGCACGGTGTGGCTGCCCAGGTCGGCGGGGAGCTTGACCGCGCTCAGCACCTTGAGCTTCTCAGCGACCAGCGCCTTCGGGTGGAAGGACGCCGGCTCCTCGATGGCGGTGAGCGCCATCAGCTGGAGCAGGTGGTTCTGGATGACGTCGCGCGCCGAGCCGATGCCGTCGTAGTAGCCGGCCCGGCCGCCGATGCCGATGTCCTCGGCCATGGTGATCTGCACGTGGTCGACGTACGACCGGTTCCAGATCGGCTCGAACATCTGGTTGGCGAAGCGGAGCGCCAGGATGTTCTGGACCGTCTCCTTGCCCAGGTAGTGGTCGATCCGGAAGACCTCGTCCCGGGGGAAGACCTCGTGGACGATCCGGTTCAGCTCCTGGGCGGACTCCAGGTCGTGGCCGAACGGCTTCTCGATGACGGCGCGGCGCCAGGAGCCCTTCGGAGGGTCGGCCAGGCCGTGCTTCTTGAGCTGCTGGACGACGGTCGGGAAGAACTTCGGCGGGACGGACAGGTAGAAGGCGAAGTTGCCGCCGGTGCCCTGCGCCTTGTCGAGCTCCTCGATGGTCTCGCGGAGCTTGTCGAAGGCGTCGTCGTCGTCGAAGGTTCCGTGGACGAAGCGCATGCCCTTGGCGAGCTGCTGCCAGACCTCCTCGCGGAAGGGGGTGCGGGCGTGCTCCTTGACCGCGTCGTGGACCTCCTGCGCGAAGTCCTCGTCCTTCCACTCGCGGCGGGCGAAGCCGACGAGCGAGAAGCCCGGCGGCAGCAGGCCGCGGTTGGCCAGGTCGTAGATGGCCGGCATGAGCTTCTTGCGGGACAGGTCGCCGGTGACTCCGAAGATCACCAGGCCGGACGGCCCCGCGATGCGCGGGAGCCGCCGGTCGGAGGGGTCACGAAGCGGGTTGACGGGTGCCGACGGGAGGTCGTCCGCGTCCGACACCGGGGTCAACTCGGGGAAATCAGTGCTCACTTGATGGGCTCCGCTTTCGTGCGCCGGTCGCAGGGGTCACTTCTCGTCGGCGAAGGAGGCCAGCGAGGCGGTGACGGTGTCGAGCAGCTCGTTCCAGGACTGCTCGAACTTCTCGACGCCCTCGTCCTCCAGCACCTGGACCACGTCGTCGTAGTCCACGCCCGCGGCGGCGATGGCGTCCATCACGGCCTTGGCGTCGGCGTAGTTGGGGACGATGGTGCCGCCGGTGACCACGCCGTGGTCGTCGGTGGCGTCCAGGGTGGCCTCGGGCATCGTGTTGACGGTGCCGGGGGCGACCAGCTCGGTGACGTACAGGGTGTCCGGCAGGGCCGGGTCCTTGACGCCGGTGGAGGCCCAGAGCGGGCGCTGCGGCTTGGCACCGGCGGCCTCGAGGGCGCGCCAGCGCTCGCCGCCGGCGGTCTTGCCGTCGACGCTGCCGAAGACCTCCTCGTACGCCTGGTAGGCGAGGCGGGCGTTGGCCAGGGCGGCCTTGGAGCGGAGGTCCTTGGCCTCGCCGCCGACCTTGTCCAGGCGCTTGTCGATCTCGGTGTCCACGCGGGACACGAAGAAGGAGGCGACCGACTCGATCTGCGAGAGGTCCAGGCCCTTGGCCTTGGCGGCCTCCAGACCGGTCAGGTAGGCGTCCATGACGGCCTTGTAGCGGTCCAGCGAGAAGATCAGCGTGACGTTGACGCTGATGCCCTTGCCGATGACCTCGGCGATCGCGGGCAGACCGGCCTTGGTGGCGGGGATCTTGATGAACACGTTCGGGCGGTCGACCAGCCACCACAGCTGCTTGGCCTCGGCCACGGTGGCGGCGGTCTCGTGGGCCAGGCGCGGGTCGACCTCGATGGAGACCCGGCCGTCGCGGCCGTTGGACGCGTCGTAGACGGGGCGCAGCACGTCGGCGGCGTCCCGCACGTCCGAGGTGGTGATCATGCGGACGGCCTCGTCCGTGGTGACCTTGCGGACGGCGAGGTCGCGCAGCTGGCCGTCGTAGGAGCTGTCGCCGCCGCCGATGGCCTTCTGGAAGATGGTCGGGTTCGTGGTCACGCCGACCACGTGCTTGTGCTGCACCAGCTCGGCGAGGTTGCCGCTGTTCAGCCGCTTGCGGCTGAGGTCGTCCAGCCAGATCGCCACGCCTTCGTCGCTGAGGCGCTTCAGTGCGTCGGTCATGGTGCTTCAGTCCTTACTTCTTCTGCTGTGGGGTGTGGGGTCGGGCCGGGGCGCCGGTGTGCGGCCGGCGCCCCGGCCCGGGGGCCGCTAGCGGTTGACGGCCTCGAGCGAGCGCAGGGCGTTGTGGGCCTCGGCGACGACGCGCTCGGCGGTGATGCCGAACTCCTCGAAGAGCACCTTGTAGTCGGCGGAGGCGCCGAAGTGCTCCAGCGAGACGATCCGGCCGTGGTCGCCGACCAGCTCGCGCCAGCCCTGGGCGATGCCGGCCTCGACCGAGACGCGGGCCTTGACCGACGGCGGCAGCACGCTGTCGCGGTAGGCCTGGTCCTGCTCCTGGAACCACTCGAAGGACGGGACCGAGACGACGCGGGTGGCGATGCCCTCGGCCTCCAGGACCTCGCGGGCCTTGACGGCCAGCTGGACCTCGGAGCCGGTGCCGAGCAGGATCACCTGCGGGGTGCCGGTGGAGGCCTCGGCCAGGATGTAGCCGCCCTTCGCGGTGCCGTCGGCGGAGCCGTACACCGTGCGGTCGAAGGTGGGGACGTTCTGGCGGGTGAGCGCCAGGCCGACCGGGCCGGGGTGGGTGGTCTGGCGCTCCAGCACGGTGCGCCAGGCGACGGCGGTCTCGTTGGCGTCGGCCGGGCGGACCATGGCCAGGCCCGGGATGGCGCGCAGCGAGGCCAGGTGCTCGACCGGCTGGTGGGTCGGGCCGTCCTCGCCGAGGCCGATGGAGTCGTGCGTCCACACGTAGGTGACCGGCAGCTTCATCAGGGCGGCCAGCCGGACGGCCGGACGCATGTAGTCGGCGAAGACCAGGAAGGTGCCGCCGAAGACGCGGGTCCTGCCGTGCAGCGCGATGCCGTTCATCGCGGAGCCCATGGCGTGCTCGCGGATGCCGAAGTGGATGGTCCGGCCGTACGGGCTGGCCGTCTTCAGCGGGTTGCCCTCGGGGAGGAAGGAGCTGTCCTCGTCGATGGTGGTGAGGTTGGACTCGGCGAGGTCGGCCGAGCCGCCCCACAGCTCCGGGATCACCGCGCCGAGGGCCTTGAGGGCCTCGCCGCTGGCCTTGCGGGTGGCGACGTCCTTGCCGGCCTCGAAGACCGGGAGGGCCTTCTTCCAGCCCTCGGGCAGCTCGCCGGCCTGGATGCGGTCGAACTCGGCGGCGCGGTGCGGGTTGGCGGCGCGCCAGGCCTCGAAGGACTTCTCCCACTCGGCACGGGCGGCCTTGCCGCGCTTGACGACCAGCCGGGCGTGCTCGATGACCTGGTCGCTGACCTCGAAGGTCTTCTCCGGGTCGAAGCCGAGGACCTTCTTGGTGGCGGCGATCTCGGCGGCGCCGAGCGCGGAGCCGTGCGCCTTGGCGGTGTTCTGGGCGTCCGGGGCCGGCCAGGCGATGATCGTGCGCATAGCGATCATCGACGGGCGGGAGGTCTCGGCCTTCGCCGCGGCCAGGGCCTCGGCGAGCGCGGTGACGTCGATGTCGCCGTTGGACTTCGGCGTGACGCGCTGGACGTGCCAGCCGTAGGCCTCGTAGCGCTTGAGGACGTCCTCGGAGAACGCGGTCTCGGTGTCGCCCTCGATGGAGATGTGGTTGTCGTCGTAGAGCGCGACCAGGTTGCCGAGCTTCTGGTGGCCGGCGAGCGAGGAGGCCTCGGCGGAGATGCCCTCCTCCAGGTCGCCGTCGGAGACGATGGCCCAGACGGTGTGGTCGAACGGCGACTCGCCGGCCGCGGCGTCCGGGTCGAACAGACCGCGCTCGAACCGGGCGGCCATCGCCATGCCCACGGCGTTGGCGATGCCCTGGCCGAGCGGACCGGTGGTGGTCTCGACGCCGGCGGTGTGGCCGTGCTCGGGGTGACCGGGGGTGCGGCTGCCGGCGACCCGGAAGGCCTTGAGGTCGTCGAGCTCCAGGCCGTAGCCGGAGAGGTAGAGCTGCGTGTAGAGCGTCAGGCTGGTGTGCCCGGGGGAGAGGACGAACCGGTCACGGCCGACCCAGGCCGGGTCGCTCGGGTCGTGGCGCAGGAAGCGCTGGAAGATCAGGTAGGCGGCGGGGGCCAGCGACATCGCCGTCCCCGGGTGCCCGTTGCCGACCTTCTGGACCGCGTCCATGGCCAGGACGCGGGCCGTGTCGACGGTCCGCTCGTCGAGGTCCGACCACTCGAATGCATTCGGCGTCGTGCTCACCCTGTCTCAGGGCTCCTTCCATTGTGAAGAGTGACCCCGTGAGGGACCGGGTCGGCCACGTCGCTGGGGCCGGACGCTGGGTGGTGCCGGTCACGGAGGGTAGATCCCGCTTCTGTGGGCGAGCCTACCGTCCGGCCCGGGGCTCACCCTCCGTGGTGGGACAACTCAGGCATGTTGGCGGTCATTCCCCGGACGTTCCGTGGACGACCGTGCGACGACGGGTCGGGTTCCTTTGTCCACCCTCGCCCGGATCCGTCCGGTTCGCCTCTCCGGGGCGCGGGACGGGGGACCGGCGGTCCCGGCGGGCCGCCGGAGCGCCCCCGCGGGCAACGTTCCTGGTCGGGGCGGTGGGGGTTCACCCGGGGGTGTGCGTTCCGCCCCGCCGGGGCACCCCGGGGCCGGTGGGGAGATATGGAGCGTCTAAGGTGGCGTGGTACGCGCAGAGCGGACGATTCGGGAACAACGTTCCGGTGGCCGCCTGTGAGGATTCATCTTCAGTTGGGGTGTTAGTGACCGCCGTCGAATCCCGTCCCGCCGGGGTCACCGGGGCGACGCCTGCGCAGCACCGGCCGTTCGGGGCCCGTGTCGGCGCCTTCGTCGCACTGACCAAACCGCGGATCATCGAGCTGCTGCTGATCACCACCGTGCCGGTGATGTTCCTGGCGGAGCGCGGTGTGCCGAACCTCCTGCTGGTGCTGAAGGTGGTCCTCGGCGGGTACCTCTCGGCGGGCGGCGCCAACGCCCTCAACATGTACATCGACCGCGACATCGACGCGGTGATGTCCCGCACCGAGCGCCGGCCGATCGTCACCGGCATGGTGTCGCCGCGCGAGGCGCTGGTGTTCGGTGTCGCGCTCGGCGTCCTGTCGACGGTCTGGCTGGGCGTCCTGGTCAACTGGCTGTCCTCGGCGCTGGCGCTCGGCGCGCTGCTGTTCTACGTGTTCGTCTACACCCTCGGGCTCAAGCGGCGCACCGCGCAGAACATCGTCTGGGGCGGCATCGCGGGCTGCATGCCGGTCTTCGTCGGCTGGGCGGCCGTCACCAACACGGTGTCCTGGTCGGCGCTGGTGCTGTTCCTGGTGATCTTCTTCTGGACGCCGCCGCACTACTGGCCGCTGTCGATGAAGGTCCGCGAGGACTACGCCCGCGCCGGGGTGCCGATGCTGCCGGTGATCAAGGGCAACCTGGCGGTGGCCAAGCAGATCGTCGCCTACTCCTGGGTGATGGTCGCGGTCTCGCTGCTGCTGTGGCCGCTGGCCGACACCAGCTGGCTGTACCCGGTGTCGGCGGTCGTGCTCGGCGCGGCCTGGCTGAAGGAGGCCCACGCGCTGTACGGGCGGGCCAAGGCCGGCGTCGTCGGCGCCAAGCTGAAGGAGATGCGGCTGTTCCACTGGTCGATCACCTATCTGACCCTGCTGTTCGTGGTGATCGCGGTGGACCCGTTCGTGAAGTAGCGACGACGGTGACGTGCGGAAGGGCCCCGGTCGACTCGACCGGGGCCCTTCGCGTGCTGCCGGGCCTCCGGGGTCAGCGGGCGGGGAGCTCGGAGGGTCCGACGTGACCGTCCAGCCAGTCCTTGAGCGGCTGCGAGGCGCGCAGGAAGCCGGTGATCCGCTCGTACGCGGCGCGGGTGCCCAGCCAGGGCCCGGGGGCCCACTCCTGCCAGGCGATCAGCCCCTTGTGGCGGAGCAGCTCGATCCGCGGGTGGTCCTTGGGGTAGCCGCGCGGGGCGGACTTCAGGCTGTCCCGGCCGACCACCTCGGGGCCGGCCCGGCGGACCCGGGCGGCCACCCGCTCCAGCTCGGCGCCGGTGACGTCCTCGGCGACCGCGGTCCGGTAGCGGTCCAGCTGGTCGGCGGCGAGCCGGTACAGCCCGTTGCCGCAGGCCAGGCCGTCGGCGGAGAGCTGGACGTAGCCGCCGGCGGTCAGATGGGCGCCGATGTGCGTCTTGTACGGGGACTTGTCGGCGCTGAACCGGACGTCCCGGTTGGGGCGGAAGATCTTGCCGGGCCCGAACTCGGGTTCCAGCTCGGCCAGCAGCCGCTCCATGGGCTCCCGTACGGCGTTCTCGTACTGGGCCTTGTGGGACTGCCAGAAGGTCTTGGAGTTGTCGGCCTCGAGGTGCTCGTAGAAGTCGAGCCCCTCGGCCGGCCAGCCGTCGAAGGTCACCCGACCAGTATGTGGCCCGGGGCACAGGGCGCTCCCGTCGCCAGCTCTCCTACCGCTCGGTAGCATGCGGGCATGAGCAGCGCAGAGACCGCCACCCCCGCCGCGCCGGACGCCCGTGCCGAGCGCCGCGCCAAGCGCATCGCCAAGAACCTGACCGCCTTCGCCGCGGCGCACGGCGGCAGCGCCGACGGCGTCGTCGAGTACGTCGGCACGCTCGCCACCCGGATCGTCGTGGTCGGTGCCGACGGCGCCTGGGGCGACCAGGTCGCGCCCAGCTACGCCGTGGGCCGCCGGGCCGCCGAGCTGGCCGGGATCACCCTGCACGACTCCTTCGAGGGCGAGCTGGGCCTGAAGGTGAAGACCGGTGCGTACGAGTGGAAGCGGATGGCGGGCATCCAGCTCGGCGGCTGACCCCGCCCCCGTCGCACGGGGAAGGGCCCCGATCTCCTCGAGATCGGGGCCCTTCCCCGTGGTGCGGGGCGCGCGGGTGCCGGGGGTCAGACGGCCGCGGTCCGGGGGGCGCGGGCGGCGGGCGCCCCGGCGGGGGCGGCGGCGGCCTCGCGGGTGCGCAGGGCGAGGGGGATGCGCAGCGCGGCGATCCAGATCAGGGTGGCGCCCAGCATGTGGAGGCCGACCAGGAGCTCGGGGACGTCGGTGAAGTACTGGACGAAGCCGATCACGCCCTGGAGGAGGAGGCCGATCAGCAGCTCGCGGGCGCGGGCCTTGGCCGCGGGCGGCACCTTGACGGCGGCGAAGACGAAGATCACCGCGAGCGAGAGGCCGATCGAGAGGAAGGCCAGGTCGGCGTGGGCCTGGGCGAGGCGGTCGTAGTCCAGCGGGATGCGCGGGACCATCTTGTTGTCCTTGGGCGTCCCGGGGTGGTGGCCGGCGCCGGTGACCAGCGTGCCGGCGGCCACCAGCAGACCGATCACCCCGACCAGGACGTAGGAGAGCCGCTTGACGGGCTCGGCCACCAGCGGGCGGGCCGGGCCGTCGCCCTCCTTGCTCCGCTCCCACATCAGGGTGGCGACCCAGACCAGGCCCATCGCGGCGATCAGGTGCAGCGCCACGGTGTAGGGGTTGAGGCCGGTCAGCACGGTGATGCCGCCGAGCACGGCGTTGCTCATCACCAGCCAGAACTGCGCCCAGCCGAGCTTGGTCAGGCCGTGCCGCCAGAGGGGGGTCCCCCCGGCCGAAGGCTGGGGGAGGTGGCAGCGCGCGGCGAGGATCGCCCAGCCGACGGCGGCGCTCAGGACGTAGGTGAGCATCCGGTTGGTGAACTCGACGACGCCGTGGAAGCCCATTTCGGCGGTCGGGGTGAGGCTCTCGTCGGTGCAGCGCGGCCAGGTGGTGCAGCCGAGGCCGGAGGCGGTGAGGCGGACGGCACCGCCGGTGACGACGATCACCACGCTCATCACCAGCGCGGCGAACGCGGCGCGCTTGACCACGGCGGCGGAGGGCTGCCAGCGCTCGGCGAGCAGGGAGAAGGGGGTGGTGTTAGGCACGGCGTCCATGGTATGCGGCCTTACAGCCGATCTTGGGGCGGGGCGGGTGTCGGCCGGGCGCGCTCCCGGCGCCGGGACTGCCGTGTCGACTTGGCGGTAAACCCACGGTGGGTCAGGTCGTGGCAATCCGGACTGTTGGGGCAATGCGGACATTGGTCTTGACCAATCACCGGCTTGGCCGAAAGAGTGCGGCTTGGTCCGTACCTTTTTCCGGACCCTCCCACCCCCCGCACGCAAGCGGAGATCCTGCACATGCGCATACCCCTTCCCGCCGCGGCGCTCGCGCTCGGCGGATCGCTCGTTCTGGCCGGGCTCCTCGCCCCGGCCGCCGCCCACGCCGCCGACCCGAACCAGTGCCTGAGCCTGGGGGTCGCCAGCCTCTACGGGGAGTTCGTCGAGGGCGACGACACCCACACGCCGGACGCCGAGGGTGCGGTGGCGGTCGGCGGCAACGCCGACTTCACCGGCGGCTTCTCGGTCGGCCAGGAACTGACCCCGGAGCAGGTCAAAGCACTGCCGGGCGGCAACGCCCTGGTCGTCGCCGGCAAGCTGACCGGCAACAACACCCAGGTGATGAAGGGCAACGGCGTCTACGGCTCGAAGGCCGAGGGCGCCGTGATCCAGGCCCACCGGGGCACGGTCGGCCAGGGCGGGTCGCCGATCGACTTCGCCGCCGAGTTCGCCCGGGTCCGCGCGGTCTCCACCGCGCTGGCCGGGACGCCGCAGACCGCCGGCGCCAAGGTCGAGGCGAAGGGCAAGGAGCTCCACCTCACCGGTGGGGACGCCTCCTACAACGCCTTCACCGTCTCCGCGGCCACCCTCCAGGGCGCCACCGACGTCTTCGTGAAGGTGCCGGTCGGTTCGGTCACCGTGGTCACCGTGACCGGCGACTCGTACGACATGGCGGCCGCGAAGACCACCGGCTTCCACCTCTGGGACGAGGGCAAGAAGGCCTACGTCCTGGACGACAAGCTGCAGAGCGCGCACGGCGGGGCGGTCCGCGCCAAGCTGCTCTGGAACTTCCCCACCGCCACCAAGGTGGTCAAGAGCAGCCAGGCCGCCTGGTCCGGCACCGTGCTGGCGCCGAACGCGGCGTTCGACCTCGGCTCGGCGGCCCCGGTGAACGGCTCGGTCATCGTCAAGTCGCTGACCGGCAAGGGCGGCGCGGAGACGCACCACTACCCCTTCACCGGCTGCCTGCCGCCCGTCGTGCCGCCCACCACGCCGCCGACCACCCCGCCCACCACGCCGCCCGTGGTGGTGCCGACCGGGACGCCGTCGGCGACCACCACGCCCAGCACGCCGGGCTCCACCGGTACGCCGAGCACCCCGCCGACCACCCCGGGCACGACCGGGACGCCCGCCCCCTCGGTGACCCCGAGCGCCTCGGGCGGCCCGTCCGCGCCGGGCACCGCCGGACCGAGCGCGAGCGGGTCGGCGAGCCCGTCGGCCGGCCCGTCCACCTCGGCCCCGGCGGTCGTGCCGGGCGCCTCGGCGAGCCCGTCGGCCGGGACCAGCACCGGGGGCGGCCTCGCCCACACCGGTTCCGGTCCGGTCGTGCCGCTGGCGATCGGCGGCGCCGTGGTGATCGCCGCCGGTGGCGCGCTGGTCCTGGTCGCGCGTCGGCGCAAGGCGGCCGGTCGGGCCTGAGTCGCGCCCGCCCGGGTCCGCGCCGTGGGGACTCCGTGGGCCTGAGCGGTTCTGTTCGTCGCTTGTTCGTCGCAGCACCCCTGGTGATCGAGAGTGATCGCCAGGGGTGCTGTTTTTCGGCCACCTTGACGGAGTTCGTACGAGTCCGCCGAAGCCGTGTCGCCCGAGCGTGCGGATGTGATGGGCTGCCGGATGCACATCGGCGGATGAACCGACAGACGACATCCGGCCGTGCAGCGGGGTGTGGAGCGGAGCGGGGGTGCCGGTAGAGTCCCCCGGACAGTCGTGGCGGGCCACCGCTCTTCCACTCAATGCGCCTGCTGCACAAGACCGTTCGGAAGGAACAACGAAATGGCGCGACAGCGGAGGCAGATAGGCATCGGCAGTGCGACGCTCGCGGGAACGGCGGTGGCCGCCGTCCTGCTGCCGGTGGCGCTGGCGACGAGTGCCTCGGCCCACGTCCCGGCCTGGCAGGTCACCTGCGACAAGATCGTGATCGACCTGACCAACTACAGCGACAAGGCGGGCGTGAAGAACGCCGTCAGTCTGACCGTCGACGGTGAGAAGCTGCTGGACCAGAAGGAGTTCGGCAAGGCGTTCCACCAGTCCTTCCCGGTGAAGGCGCACTCCGCGCCGATCAAGGCCACCTTCGTGGTGACCACCACCGAGGACCCGAAGAACCAGGACTGGAACAAGACGGAGACCAAGACGATCGAGGTCTGCGCGACCCCGACGCCCACCCCGACCCCGACGCCGACCCCCACCCCCACGGCGACGCCCACCCCCACCCCGACGGTGACGCCGACCCCGACGCCCACCGTCACCCCGACCACCACGCCGACCCCGACCCCGAGCCGGACGGTGACGCCCACCCCCACGCCGACGTCCAGCCCGAGCGTCACCGCGACGCCGACCCGGACGCCCACCCCGGTCCCGACGCCCGCCACGACGCCGGCCGGCCCGGCGCTGGCGGCGACCGGTAGCAGCGACGCCACCCCGGTCATCGCGGCCGTCGGCGGCGGTGTCGTGCTCCTCGGCGGAGCGCTCGTCCTGCTCGCCCGCCGGCGCCGCGGCGGCGCCGGGAGCTGATCCCCGGCCCCGGGCACGGCGAACGGCCCCCGGCTCGTCCGTCGAGCCGGGGGCCGTCGCGTGCGGCGGGGGCCGCTACTCCCAGCGGAAGAAGCGCGCGGCGGCGCCGAGGCCGAGGACGGCCCAGCCGGCCAGGATGCCGAGGTCGGCCCACGGCACACCGGCGCCGGACTGGAGCACCGAGCGCAGACCGTCCGACAGCGCGGCGATCGGGGTCAGTTCCAGCACCGACTGCACGGCGGAGGGGAACTTCGACAGCGGGACGACCACCCCGCCCGCCAGCAGCAGCAGGACGAAGACCAGGTTGGCCGCCGCCAGCGTCGCCTCCGCCTTCAGCGTCCCGGCCATCAGCAGGCCGAGCCCGGAGAAGGCGGCGGTGCCCAGGACCAGGAGGGCGGCCACGGTCAGCGCCCCGTCCGGTGTGAACAGCTCCTGCGGCGACCAGCCGAGGGCCAGCGCGATCACGCTCAGCAGCGCCACCTGGAGCGCCTCGGTGACCAGCACGCAGCCGGTCTTGGCGGTGAGCAGCGCCCAGCGCGGCAGCGGGCTGGCGCCCAGCCGCTTGAGCACGCCGTAGCGGCGTTCGAAGCCGGTGGCGATGGCCTGCCCGGTGAACGCCGTCGACATCACGGCGAGCGCCAGCAGACCCGGCGCGAGGAAGTCGACCCGCTTGCCGGGCCCCTCCACGGCGACGATGTCGACCGCCGAGAAGAGCACCAGCAGCACGGTCGGGATGACCACGGTGAGCAGCAGCTGCTCACCGTTGCGCAGCAGCATCCTCGTCTCGAACGCGGTCTGGGCGAGCAGCATCCGGCCGACGGGGGCCGCACCGGGCCGGGGGGAGTACGTGGTCACGAGCGCAGGTCCCGTCCGGTCAGGTCGAGGAAGACGTCTTCGAGGCTGCGGCGCTGCACCGCGAGCCGCTCGGGGAGGATGCCGGTGGCCGCGCACCAGGCGGTGACGGTGGCCAGCAGCTGGGGGTCGACGGGCGCCTCGACGCGGTAGCCGCCGGGGGTCGGCTCGGTGGCGGTGGCGCCCTCGGGCAGCTCCTTGAGCAGGGTGGTGAGGTCGAGCCCGGGCGGGCCGTCGAAGCGCACGCCCGCCTCGGCGCCGCCGCGGCACAGCTCCTCCGGGGTGCCCTCGGCGACCACCCGGCCGCGGTCGACGATGGCGACCCGGTCGGCGAGCTGCTCGGCCTCGTCCATGTGGTGGGTGGTGACGACCACGGTGACGCCGTCCCGGCGCAGGTCGCGGACCAGCTCCCAGGTGGCGCGGCGGGCCTGCGGGTCGAGGCCGGCGGTGGGCTCGTCCAGGAAGACCAGCTCGGGGCGGCCGACCACGGCCATCGCCAGGGCGAGCCGCTGCTGCTGGCCGCCGGAGAGCCGGCGGTAGGTGGTGCGGCCGCAGGAGCCGAGGCCGAGCCGTTCGACCAGCGCGTCGACGTCCAGCGGTTCGGCGTGCAGCTTCGCGGTGTGCCGGAGCATCTCGACGGCGCGGGCGCCCGCGTACACGCCGCCGGCCTGGAGCATCACGCCGATCCGGGGGCGCAGCTCGGCGCCCCGGGCGACCGGGTCGAGGCCGAGGACGCGGACGGTGCCGGCGTCGGGGCGGCGGTAGCCCTCGCAGGTCTCGACGGTGGTGGTCTTGCCGGCGCCGTTGGGGCCGAGCACGGCGGTGACGGTGCCCCGGGCGATGGTCAGGTCGAGACCGTCGACCGCGGTCTTCTCGCCGTAGCGCTTGACCAGCCCGGTGATCTGGACCGCGGGTTCGGATTGCATACGGGTGAGTCTAAGAGGACCGAACGGGGCGGCCGTGCACCGGGAGCGCGGGGCCGGAGATGGCCGGAAGGGGCCGCCGAGCGGCGCGTTCGATGATCAAAAGCGCAGGTCAGGTAAGGCTAACCTGCGTGACAGATGCCACGGGTGAGGCCTGGATCACGGCTTGTCCTGCCGGAAGTAATTACGCAACACTGGTGTTGTGAAAAACATGCGCGAGCACTCCACGCACCCGGAGGCCGAGTCGGCCCCCGGCTGCGCCGTGCCCGCGACGGCGGCCGAGGTGCTGCTGGAGGGCCACCGCGCCACCCGGGACCGGGTCGCCCGGTCGATCCTGGACCACGGCCCCTCCTCCGCCGCCGACCTGGCGAGCCGGCTCGGCCTCACCGCCGCCGCCGTCCGCCGCCACCTGGACGGACTGGTCGCCGCCGGCCTGGTCGAGTCCCGCGAGCAGCGGGTGTACGGCAGCCGCGGCCGGGGCCGTCCGGCCAAGGTCTTCGCCCTGACCGACGGCGGTCGCGACGCCTTCTACCAGGCGTACGACCAGCTCGCCGCCGACGCCCTGCGCTGGATCTCCGACGCGGTCGGCGGCGGCAAGGCCGGCGAGGAGGCGGTCGCCGCCTTCGCCCGGGCCCGGTTCGGCCGGCAGGCCGAGAAGTACGTCGAGGCCGTCAGCTCCGCCGGAGCGGGCGAGCGCACCGAGGCCCTGGCCCAGGCGCTCAGTGCCGACGGGTACGCTGCCACGGTGCGACGGGTCCCGTCGGCCGCGGCGCAGGCCCCGGCGGGCGCCCAGCTCTGTCAGCACCACTGCCCGGTCGCGCACATCGCCGAGCAGTTCCCGCAGCTCTGCGAGGCGGAGACCGAGGTCTTCTCCCGGCTGCTGGGCACCCATGTGCAACGGCTGGCCACCATCGCCCACGGCGACGGGGTCTGCACCACCTATGTGCCGGCACCCGGTGCCGCATCGTCGCCCGCCCTGCGCTCCGCCGCGGGCCGGGACACCGATGCCGCGCCGACTGCCGGTACGTCCACCGATGATTCAGCGTCCGCGCGTTAGGAAGCTCGCATGACTGACACCGTTTCGCACCCCGAGCTCGAGGGCCTGGGCAACTACGAGTACGGCTGGGCCGACCCGGACGTCGCCGGCGCCGCTGCCAAGCGCGGGCTCAGCGAGGACGTGGTCCGCGACATCTCGGCGAAGAAGAACGAGTCCGAGTGGATGCTGAACCTGCGCCTCAAGGGGCTCAAGCTGTTCGGCAAGAAGCCCATGCCGACCTGGGGCTCGGACCTCTCCGGCATCGACTTCGACAACATCAAGTACTTCGTCCGCTCCACCGAGAAGCAGGCCGAGTCCTGGGAGGACCTGCCGGCGGACATCAAGGCGACCTACGACAAGCTCGGCATCCCGGAGGCGGAGAAGCAGCGCCTGGTCGCCGGTGTCGCCGCCCAGTACGAGTCCGAGGTCGTCTACCACCAGATCCGCGAGGACCTGGAGGAGCAGGGCGTCATCTTCCTGGACACCGACACCGCGCTGCGCGAGCACCCGGAGATCTTCCAGGAGTACTTCGGCACCGTCATCCCGGTCGGCGACAACAAGTTCGCCGCGCTGAACACGGCCGTCTGGTCCGGCGGCTCCTTCATCTACGTGCCGAAGGGTGTCCACGTCGACATCCCGCTGCAGGCCTACTTCCGGATCAACACCGAGAACATGGGCCAGTTCGAGCGGACGCTGATCATCGTCGACGAGGACGCCTACGTCCACTACGTCGAGGGCTGCACCGCCCCGATCTACTCCTCCGACTCGCTGCACTCCGCGGTCGTGGAGATCATCGTCAAGAAGGGCGGCCGCTGCCGCTACACGACGATCCAGAACTGGTCGAACAACGTCTACAACCTGGTCACCAAGCGCGCCGTGGCGTACGAGGGCGCGACCATGGAGTGGGTCGACGGCAACATCGGCTCCAAGGTCACCATGAAGTACCCGGCCGTCTACCTGATGGGCGAGCACGCCAAGGGCGAGACCCTGTCGATCGCCTTCGCCGGCGAGGGCCAGCACCAGGACGCCGGCGCCAAGATGGTCCACATGGCGCCGAACACCTCCTCCAACATCGTCTCCAAGTCGGTGGCGCGCGGCGGCGGCCGGACCTCCTACCGGGGTCTGATCGAGATCGGCGAGGGCTCCAAGGGCGCCAAGTCCAACGTGCTCTGCGACGCGCTGCTGGTCGACACGGTCTCCCGCTCGGACACCTACCCCTACGTGGACGTCCGCGAGGACGACGTGTCCATGGGCCACGAGGCGACCGTCTCCAAGGTCAGCGAGGACCAGCTCTTCTACCTGATGAGCCGCGGCATGACCGAGTTCGAGGCCATGGCGATGATCGTCCGCGGCTTCGTCGAGCCGATCGCGCGCGAGCTGCCGATGGAGTACGCGCTGGAGCTGAACCGGCTGATCGAGCTGCAGATGGAGGGCTCCGTCGGCTGACCCGCCGGCCGCCCGCCGTCCATCGACACTTTTTTGAGGAAGAGAGCACAACGAACAGCCATGGCTGACGTCCAGAACAACTCCGGCTCCACCACCGCCGGTTCGATCGAGGTCGGCACCGCCGGTGCCGGCGCCCAGCTCGCCGGGCCCGGCACCGGTCGGGACAGTGTCCGCCAGCCGATCGACGCGCGCGTCGCGGTCGCGCCGTCCTTCGACGTCGCGGACTTCCCGGTGCCCACCGGCCGCGAGGAGGACTGGCGGTTCACCCCGCTGCACCGCCTCGGCGGCCTGCACGACGGCACCGCCGCCACCGCCGACAAGGGCGAGGACAAGGTCGAGCTCAGCCTGCCCGAGGGCGTCACCGCCGAGACCGTCGGCCGTGACGACGCCCGCCTGGGCAAGGCAGGCAAGCCGGTCGACCGGGTCGCCGCGCAGGCGTTCAGCGCCTTCGAGCAGGCGCTCGTGGTCACCGTCCCCAAGGACGCGGTGCTCACCGAGCCGGTGAAGATCGACGTGCACGGCGAGGGCGGCACCCGCTTCGCCCACGTGGTCGTCGACGTCAAGCCGTTCGCCGAGGCCGTCGTGGTGATCAACCACACCGGCACCGGCACCCGGGCCGCCAACGTCGAGCTGCTGGTCGGCGACGGCGCCAAGCTCACCTTCGTCTCGGTCCAGGACTGGGACCGCGACGCGGTGCACGCCGCCCAGCAGACCGCGCTGGTCGGCCGCGACGCCTCGCTGAAGTCCGTCGTCGTCACCTTCGGCGGCGACGTGGTCCGGATCCACCCGCGGGTCGGCTACGCCGCGCCCGGCGGCGAGGCCGAGCTGTTCGGCCTCTACTTCGCCGACGCCGGCCAGCACCTGGAGCACCGTCTGGTCATCGACCACGACACCCCGCACTGCCGCTCCAACGTGGTCTACAAGGGCGCGCTGCAGGGCCAGGACGCGCACGCCGTCTGGATCGGCGACGTGCTGATCCGCGCGGCCGCCGAGGGCACCGACACCTACGAGCTCAACCGCAACCTGGTGCTCACCGACGGCGCCCGGGTCGACTCGGTGCCGAACCTGGAGATCGAGACCGGCGAGATCGTCGGCGCCGGCCACGCCTCCGCCACCGGCCGCTTCGACGACGAGCAGCTCTTCTACCTGCAGGCCCGCGGCATCCCGGCCGACGAGGCCCGCCGCCTGGTGGTGCGCGGCTTCTTCGCCGAGCTGGTCCAGCAGATCGGCGTCGCCGAGATCCAGGACCACCTCATGGAGAAGATCGAGGCCGAGCTGGAAGCGGCGGTCTGACACCCATGAGCTTCCTTCGCGCCTGCGCGCTGAGCGAACTGGCCGAGGACGTGCCCAAGCGCGTCGACCTCAACGGCGTACCGGTCGCCGTCGTCCGCACCGACGAGGGGGTGTTCGCGATCAACGACATCTGCTCGCACGCGAACGTCTCGCTCTCCGAGGGCGAGGTCGAGGACTGCATGATCGAGTGCTGGCTGCACGGCTCCAGCTTCGACCTCCGCAGTGGCAAGCCCTCCGGCCTGCCCGCCACCCGTCCGGTCGCTGTCTACCCCGTAAAGATCGAAGGGGACGATGTGCTCGTCTCCGTCAACCAGGAGTCCTGAGTACACATGGCTACCCTTGAAATCCGCGACCTGCACGTCTCCGTCGAGGCCGAGAACGGTCCCCGGGAGATCCTGAAGGGCGTCGACCTGACCGTGAAGCAGGGCGAGACCCACGCCATCATGGGTCCGAACGGCTCCGGCAAGTCCACCCTGGCCTACTCCCTGGCCGGTCACCCCAAGTACACCGTCACCGGCGGCTCGGTGCTGCTGGACGGCGAGGACGTCCTGGAGATGTCCGTCGACGAGCGTGCCCGGGCCGGCGTCTTCCTGGCCATGCAGTACCCGGTCGAGGTCCCCGGCGTCTCGGTCTCCAACTTCCTGCGCACCGCCGCCACCGCGGTCCGCGGCGAGGCCCCCAAGCTGCGCACCTGGGTGAAGGAGGTCAAGGAGGCGATGGCCGCCCTCCAGATGGACCCGGCCTTCGCCGAGCGCAACGTCAACGAGGGCTTCTCCGGCGGCGAGAAGAAGCGCCACGAGATCCTCCAGCTGGAGCTGCTCAAGCCGAAGATCGCGATCCTCGACGAGACCGACTCCGGCCTGGACGTCGACGCGCTGCGGGTCGTCTCCGAGGGCATCAACCGCGTTCGTTCGACCGGTGAGGTGGGCACCCTCCTGGTCACCCACTACACCCGCATCCTGCGGTACATCAAGCCCGACCACGTCCACGTCTTCGCGGGCGGCCGCATCGTCGAGTCCGGCGGTGCCGAGCTGGCCGACAAGCTGGAGAACGAGGGCTACGAGGCCTACGTGAAGGGTGGCGCGTCCGAGTGATCCATGCCCATGAGTCGGCGACCCTGGCGGGCCTGCTCGACACCGACGCGATCCGCAAGGACTTCCCGGTCCTGCAGCGGCTGCTGCACGACGACAAGCCGCTGGTCTACCTGGACAACGCGGCGACCTCGCAGAAGCCCCGCCAGGTGCTCGACGCGCTGAACGCCTACTACGAGCGGCACAACGCCAACGTCCACCGCGGCGTGCACGTGCTCGCCGAGGAGGCCACCGCGCTGTACGAGGGCGCCCGGGACAAGGTCGCGGCGTTCGTCAACGCGCCGAGCCGCAACGAGGTGATCTTCACCAAGAACGCCTCCGAGTCGCTCAACCTGGTCGCCAACATGCTGGGCTGGGCCGACGAGCCCTACCGCGTCGACCAGGACTCCGAGATCGTCATCACGGAGATGGAGCACCACTCCAACATCGTGCCGTGGCAGCTGCTCGCGCAGCGCACCGGCGCCAAGCTGAAGTGGTTCGGGCTGACCGACGAGGGCCGGCTCGACCTCTCGAACATCGACGAGCTGATCACCGAGAAGACCAAGGTGGTCTCGTTCACCCTGGTCTCCAACCTGCTGGGCACCGTCAACCCGGTCGAGACCATCGTGCGCAAGGCCCAGTCGGTCGGCGCGCTGGTCGTGATCGACGCCTCGCAGGCCGCCCCGCACATGGTGCTGGACGTCCAGGCGCTGGAGGCCGACTTCGTCGCCTTCACCGGCCACAAGATGCTGGCGCCGACCGGCATCGGCGTGCTCTGGGGCCGCCAGGAGCTGCTGGAGGACCTCCCGCCGTTCCTCGGTGGCGGCGAGATGATCGAGACCGTCACCATGGGCTCGTCCACCTACGCCCCGGCGCCGCACAAGTTCGAGGCCGGCACCCCGCCGATCGCGCAGGCGGTCGGGCTGGGCGCGGCCGTCGACTACCTGACCGGCATCGGCATGGAGCGGATCGCCGCCCACGAGCACGCCATCACCGCGTACGCGATCGAGCGGCTGCTGGAGGTCCCGGACCTGCGGATCATCGGCCCCCGCACGGCCGTGGACCGCGGCGCGGCGATCTCGTTCACGCTGGGCGACATCCACCCGCACGACGTGGGTCAGGTGCTGGACGAGCAGGGCATCGCCGTGCGCGTCGGCCACCACTGCGCGCGGCCGGTCTGCCTGCGGTACGGAATTCCGGCGACCACGCGGGCGTCGTTCTACCTGTACTCGACGCCGGGCGAGGTCGACGCGCTCATCGACGGCCTGCACCACGTCCGGAACTTCTTCGGCTGAGGACGGGGCACGCGACCATGAAGCTCGACTCGATGTACCAGGACATCATCCTGGACCACTACCGCAATCCGCACGGCAAGGGGCTGCGCGACGGTGACGCCGAGGTGCACCACGTCAACCCGACGTGCGGCGACGAGATCACCCTGCGGGTGAGGCTCGACGGCTCGACCGTCGCGGACGTCTCGTACGAGTCCCAGGGCTGTTCGATCAGCCAGGCCAGCGCCTCGGTGCTGAACGACCTGGTGGTCGGCAAGACCGTGGGCGAGGCGCAGGCGGTCCAGGAGGCCTTCCTGGAGCTGATGCAGAGCAAGGGCCAGGGCGAGGGCGACGAGGAGGTGCTGGAGGACGCGGTCGCGTTCGCCGGCGTCTCCAAGTACCCGGCCCGGGTCAAGTGCGCGCTGCTCAGCTGGATGGCCTGGAAGGACGCCACCGCCAAGGCCCTCGCCGAACACCCCGCCGTCAACGACTGACACCGCAGAGGAGGACGAACCATGAGTGACGAGAAGGCCCCCTCCGCGGAGGACGCCCCCCTGGGCATCGTCGGCAGCAGCGCCGGCACCGTCTCCGTCGAGGACCTGACCGAGGCCCTGATGGACGTCGTCGACCCCGAACTGGGCATCGACGTCGTCAACCTCGGCCTGATCTACGGCGTCCACATCGACGACGCCGACGTCGCCACCATCGACATGACGCTCACCTCGGCGGCCTGCCCGCTGACCGACGTCATCGAGGACCAGGCCAAGACCGCCACCGACGGCCTGGTCAAGGACCTCCGGATCAACTGGGTCTGGATGCCCCCGTGGGGCCCCGACAAGATCACTGACGACGGCCGCGACCAGCTCCGCGCCCTCGGCTTCAACGTCTGATCGCCACCCGCACGAACGCCGCCGCCCGGTACGGAACCCGTACCGGGCGGCGGCGTTTTCCGCGCTGCCCCCGCCCGCGCGCGAGCTGCGTCGTCGAGCAGGTTCACCACCGTTCCCCACCGTCCACCCCCCACCCGCCTGCCGGCGGGTGCCCACCCCTGGCCTGGCCGCGTGCCGCCCGACCCGGCGGTGCGCGGCGCTGATGGACCAGGGTGAAGCATTCGCCGGAAGCATGGGGCAGGGCGTGCAGGCGAAGCACAGTACTGAGCCATGTCACGCTCCGCAGCGGTGGCCCGAAGTATCTCCGCAGGCAGTCATCATGTGGGCCAAGGCTTGCCTGTTCGTGATCCATTCCGTGTCTCCGGCGGAGACCGAGCGCTGAACGGCTTCAACGACGGCTTCGTCGGCCGTAACAACAGGCTTGGCCAGGTGCGCCCGCATGTAGTGCTTGAAGAGCGCATGAAGCTGGTCCGGCCGAGTTCCGGTCTTGGCTCTCAGGGAGAAGAGCGGTAGGAACCATTTTTCGAAGCCGTCCTTGATCTCCTCAGTGGTTCGGTACGCCTCGTGCAGGGGCCGCAGGCTCGCCGTGTGGTCGTACGGGAGGTAGCCGTGCAGGGCGTACTGAAGCCGGATGCCGCAGTGTTCGCGGAAGTGCTGGCCGTGGGCGGCGATGTGGTTGGCCGCGTTCTCGGTGATGGTCATGACGGCCATGTCCGCCTGATGGCGTCGGGCTGCGGCAAGGACGGTGGCGTGGATGCCGACCCGTGGGTCGAGAACGAGACGGTTGAGTCCGAGGGGCGAGAGGTCGATGCCGTGGTCGCGGGTTCGGGAGAGGATCAGGCGCTGGGCGACGTTGGCGGCGGTGTGCTGGAGGTGCTTGGGCTGCTGGCGGTGGCTGGCGTGGATGTCCGAGCGGTCGAGGACGGGGCGGTCCTTCGCGAGTTCGGCGACGAGGTGGAGGCCGGTGTGTTCTCGGGTGTCGGTGCTGCCGCAGGCGTTGCAGGGATGGCCGCCGGTGCCGGTCATGTGACCGCAGGCCCGGCACGTGGGGACGGTCTCGCGGCTGATGGTGAGGGTGCCGGCGCGGAGGTTGTTCTCGATCATCTCCAGCGCCAGGCCGGCGACCTCGGCGTCCGTGTCGGTCATGATGCCGCCCGCCGGGGACTGTCCGGGCGGGTACTTGTCGGCTATCAGGTCCGCCTCGAAGCGCTGGCGGGGGATCGCCGGGCCGTCGGCCTCGCGGTGGCGGAGGTCTCCGGCGAGGGTGACGGTGTTCCACAGGTGGGGCGTGGGCGGTAAGCCGAGGATGGCGTTGAGCGCGGCGGCGAGGCGGATGCCGACGGCCTTGCCGGGGCGGGTGGCGAAGGTGAAGGGTCCGTTCTGGACGGGCCCGTTGAGGAACAGGTGTCGCACGGGCTCCTCCTACATCGGTGGGGTGGTGGTTCCTGTCCGGGTGAACCGGCCGTTGTGCACCTCGTAGTGGAGGATCGCGGCGTTGGGCATCTTGCCCTTCCGCTCCTCGGCGAGGATCTCGGGCAGTGCGCGGAGCTCGAGCAGGGAGCGGAGCGCCACTGCGGCGGTCTGGTGGGTGAAGGCCACGACGGTGCGGGATTCCTGGATCTTGGCCTGGACAAGGGCTGCGAACTCGGCGGCCCGCTTGAGCACGCCCGCGGCGAGTGACTCGCCGCCGCCCGGCGCGGTCCAGATGTGCTTGCGCAGGCGGCGGTCCTCGGCGAGTGCGGGGTAGCTGTCGTAGAGCTCGCGCTTGGTCATGTAGGTGGCGTCGCCGTAGTGCTGCTCGTCCAGGAGCGCGGTCTGCTGGGGCCAGCCGTCGGGGAGGGCGGGCAGGGCGATCGCGGCGGTGTCGATCGCCCTGCGGTAGGTCGAGGTGTAGACGTGTGGCTCGGGGCCGGCGAGCTCCGGCAGAACGCCGGCCAGCCACTGGGCCTGCCGGAAGCCGCGCGGGGTCAGGCCGACGATGGTGCGGGAGATAGCGTGCGCGGCGGCTCCGCTGTAGGGGCGGGGGTCCTGGTAGAAGCCGTTGTACTTGTCGGCGTTCTCGACGGACTCGGCGTGCCGGATGACGAACAGGGTCACGGTGCGGTCCTATCCGGCGAGGTTGGCGACGTAGGAGCCGCTGACGGTCCAGGGGGTGAGTTCGATGCCGAAGCCGCTGTGTTCGCCGTCCTGGGTGTGGACGAGCTTCCCGGCCAGGTGGACGGTGTCGCCAGATCGGAACGCTCCGGTGTAGGCGCCGAGGTACGAGCGCATGTGGGTGATCCGGCGGGCGAAGGAGTCGGCCTCGTCGATGGTCGAGCTGAGGATGGTCTTGACCTTGATCCCGTAGACGGCAGGGGTGGTGAGGCCCTCGGCGTGGTCGGTGATCTTCGCGAGGAGGGAGATCTCGCCGATCTCCTTGGAGGTGATCCGGGCGAAGGTCTTGTCGCGGTCGGAGCGGATGGGTTCGCAGTTGATGTGCGCGCCAGCGCTGGCGGTGAGCCCTTGGAGCTTGCGGCGTTCCTGCTTGATGAGGGCGTCGAAGGAGCTGCCCTCCATATACTTGGCCCGGCGGATGTACAGCCGAGTCAGATCGTCTCCGTCGTACGGCCGGATCAGGTCGGCCTGCTGGAACAGCTCCTGTGCGGCCTGGTAGCCCTCCGGTCCGTAGCAGACGAGGTCGATGTCGGAGCGCTCGTTGAAGCAGCCGACGAGGAAGGAACCGGTGACGCCGATCAGACCTTGGGCGCCGTTCGCGGTGATCCACTCGGTGATCGCCAGGAGGTCCTTGCCGGCCGGGTTGTCGGCGACCGCGCCGGGGGCCTCGTGGATGGCGGCGAGGGCCTGGCGGCAGGAGTAGTGGACGGCCACGTCCTCGCGCGGGATGCCGGTGATGACGCAGCCGAGGGTGTCGGAGTAGACGTAGCACTCTGGCCTGCCGGCCAGGATGCCGAAGGACTTCGACACGACGCTGTTCTGCCGGTAGGTCCGGCCGAACAGCCGCCGGTCGCCCTTCTCGTCGGGGTGGTACTTGACGTAGCCGAGGTAGTGGCTGCCGGGGTGGCTGTCGCCGATGACCTTGAAGACGACTCCGTGGTGGTCCATCAGGTAGTCGCGGTCGCGGACGGCGGGGACCGGCCTACCGGTGTTCAGCGGTGAACCGTTCCAGAGTGGGGAAGGTGCCGGTGTCGATCGTGTCGGACGACTCATACTGATCAAGTCCCATCGTGAAAAGGGTGCGGCGGTACTGCCACTTGATGTGCTTGTCGTGCCGTGTGGGGTCGGTGGGCCGCATGAGGGCGAGGAAGAAGAAGCACTTGACGAGCAGGAAGTCGCCCAGGTGCTCGCTGACGCGTTGCCCGATCAGGTATGCGGTGGTCTCGTCGAGCGCTGCGGTGTAGGCGGTGCGCTGTTCCGGGGTGATGCTGTAGCCCTTGCCGCCGCCCTTGAAGGCCGCGATGTCGAGCGCGGGGTAGACGTCGTAGCCGAGCGGGATCGGTCCGTGGTGCTGCCAGTCGATGACCCCGGCCTGGAGGACGTTGGGCAGGCCGTAGTCCAGGTGCCCGTGCACCATCGGGAGCCGGGCCAGCCGGTCGAGGGCGTGCTTGACCGCTTCGTGGACGCGCGGGGTGTCGAAGTCCGGGTTCTCCTCGAAGACCTCGGCCGCGAAGGCCGCCTTCTCGAACCACGGCGTGGCGGGGAGGGGGTGCCTTGCCTGGGCCTGCAGGAGCTTCGATGCGACGGCGGCTGCCGTACTGATGACCTGGTGGCTGACCTGACCGTCCCGCCCGGCGTCGGCCAGCGCCTCCTCGTGCAGCGAGGTGTCTCCGATGGCGCGCTCAACGACGAAGTAGCCGCCGTTTTCGGACCCGCTGTCGACGATCTCCGGCACCGGGTAGCCGAGGCCGGCGGTCAGCCGCTGGAACTCGGCCTCTGCCCGCAGATCCTCGCCACCGGTCCGCTTGTAGAGCAGGCCATCAGCCGACTTCCACACCGCGCCTTGGGTGGCGGTTCTGTCCTTCACGAACTCCCAGTCGCTCATCCATCCATCCTTCCGTAGCGCCGAGTTGGCGCGGAGCAGATACGGCTGTGTCGGGCAGGCTGCCTGGGGTTGGGCCGGCCGCCCCCCGGGGAAAGGGCGACCGGCCCCGTCACCGCCCGGCCGGTGTGCCTGCATCGGTACGGGCGGAGTCGGTGGGCACGCGGCGAGCGGTGCTGCGAGAACCACCTGTACGCGCGGGCGCTTGGCCAGGTGGGCGTGTGAGGCCGGGGCCTGGGACGGTCGGTGCGGACGAGGCTGGCGATGAGTGCCGCCCTTCGGGCCGAGCGATGGTGTTCGGGTACCGCGACAGCGGGCACCGCCAGTTCAGCCCAGACCTTCTTGCCATGGGTCGTCGGCTGCGCGCCCCAGGTCTCCGACAGGCCCTCGATCAGCAACATGCCTCGACCGGTGGTCAGTTCGTCGTTGCCGAAGTTGGCGGCCTCTGTGGGCATCCGGCGCGACGGGTCGTAGACCTCGATCACCACACGGTCGCCTGCCGGGGAGAGGTAGATGCCGACCAGCAGTCTTCCTGGCGCGTGAATGACCGCGTTGGCGAGCAGTTCGTCGGCGACCAGCGCGATGTCGCCCAGCGAGGTCGGGTCGATCCCCCACGAGCGGGCGACTCGGACGACGGCTTCCCGGGCCGGCGGGACGTGGTCGCGCTTGGTGCCGATGAACGAGATACGTCGAGCGTGAGTGGAGGCGATCACTGGTCACCATCGCAGGCTTGGACCGCGTCGACAACGCTGTTGCACGGCCAGGGGCCGCGGCCGTCGCTGCACCGGCCGGCCTCGAACTGGTGGCGGTCGAGGATCTCTCGGGCGTGGGTGCTGGCGGTGGCGAGGCGCTCGCGACGCTCAGCGGCGCGATCTGAGGGGCTCGCGGTTGTGTTCGACGCCCGACCGTCCTCCAAAGCGAGAGGCGCGGTCACCGCATCCGCGTCCCGCTGGTGCATGGCGCCACCTCTCTGTGCGTCCGAGCGGAGGGTCATCGGCGCTTCTCCTTAGCCACTGGGTAGAGCCGCGCATGCGAGAGACCGTAGATGGGCCTCGGCCATGCGGGAGCGGGGAACCGCAAGCTGCGAGGGTGGTCGAGCTGCTGACGACCAGACAACTCCATCTCGATGCACCACGGTTAGGGCATGGGCTCCGCGTGCATGATCCATGCAGATCGTGCATGACGGGTTGTCCTGGTGCGGCTACGCTCGGCTCGCCAGGGCAGGATCAGCATTGGCAGGAGAAGCCATGTCGCGGACGGCCAAAGGACACTCCGCTGCGGGTGGGATCGGTGAGGTGATCCGCGGCGCGCGAGTGTTGAGCGGCCGGTCGCAGACGGACGTGGCCACCGAACTGGGCTACCACCAGTCGAAGATCAGCCGGTTGGAGAGCGGCAAGGGGACGCAGGACATCGACGTCCTGCGCGCTGTCGCAGCCGTGCTCGACATCCCGCTGGGAAGCCTCGGCCTGTCCTCCCATACCAGTGCGGACAGCAGGACGGATGACATGCACCGTCGCAACTTCCTGGCCGCGAGCGTCGCCGCGCTCGCGACCCCGACGCCCCGTCCCCGCGTGGGGATAGAGCTGGTCCAGGCGCTGCTGCCTGGACCTCTTCCGGCCGAGCACGCGCCACAACCGCAGGCCGCACTCGCGGCCCGGCTCTCCCAGGCCCGGAAGCTCTTCTACACCTGCCGGTACGCCGAACTCGAAGGCGCGCTGCCGTCGCTGATCTCCGACCTTCGCCAGGCCCAGGACGCCTCCCGCGGCGGCGATCAGGTCCTGTCCGGCCTCCTCGCGACGGCGTACCAGACCGCGGTCAGTCTGCTGCTCAAGCTCGGCGACCACGGCAACGCCTGGCTGGCGGTCGGCCGTGCCATGGCCGAGGCCGAACGGAGCGCCGACCCCGTCGTGATGGCCTCCAGCGTCCGCGTCCAGGCGCACGTCCTCGCGCGCGACCGGCACACCGTGCCCGCCGTCACCCTCATTCGACACACCGCCGACCAACTCTCCGGCAGCTACGACCGGCGCCCGCCCGAGTACCTCGCCGCGCTGGGGCTCATGCTCCTTCGCGGGGTCACGGCCGCAAGCGCCGGCGGCGACCGCGCCACGACCGCCGAGTTCCTCACCGAGGCCCAGGATGTCGCGCGCTACGTCGACCTCGACAGCCCAGAAGCCTGGGCGAACTTCAGTCCGACCAACGTCGCACTCCACTCGGTGAGCGCCTCGGTCGTCCTGGGCGACGCGGGAACGGCGCTGGAAGCGGCCCAGCCCCTGATGCGCAGGCGCATCCCGGTCCCGGAGCGCCGGGCAGCACTGTGGGTGGAGGCTGCACGGGCCTACAGCCAGCAGGGCAGACTGGCCGAGGGATACAAAGCGCTCAGGATCGCGGAGAGCTGTGCCTCGGAGGACATCCGTCGACGGCCCAGCGTGCTGGAGCTGGCCGGTGACATGGCCGCTCGCGACCGGCGCGGTGCCATCCCGGAGCTTCGCCGTTTCTGCCAGGAGTTGGGAGTCCAGGTTTGACCGAGCACCGCGAGCCGTTCCTCTACGTCGTCGTCTGCGCGTCGGGCATCGCCGACGGAGTGAGCGAACTGATCACCGCTGCCTATGCCGAGGGCTGGGGAGTCGGCGTGATCGCGACCCCGAACGGGCTCGGATTCATAGACCAGGCAGCCATCGAGGCCCAGACCGGCTACCCGATCCGCTCCGCCTGGCGCACGCCGAGCATCCCCCAGCCGCTGCCCCCGGCCGACGCGATCGCCGTGGCCCCGGCCACCTTCAACACCATCAACAAGTGGGCCGCCGGCATCTCGGACACCCTCGCGCTCGGCATCCTCTGCGAGGCGTACGGCCTCGGCATCCCGGTGGCCGTCCAGCCCTACGTCAACTCCGCCCAAGCTGCGCACCCCGCGTACGGGGAGAGCCTGGCCCGGCTCCGGTCGATGGGCGTCCTGATCGGTGACTACGTCCCCCACAAGCCCAAGGCCGGCGGGGGCCGCGGCAAGTACAACTGGACCCACGTCCTCGACCTGCTCCGCCCCGTGGCCGCCTCAGCAGCGGCGAGGGAGTAACCGATGCTCCCGCCTTCGGGCGGGCCGCCAGGTCGCTGCCGCGATCGTGACCCCAGAGGGTCGGTCGCCCGAGGAGGCGGTCGTGCGCGAGACCGTGGAGGAGACCGGACTGGGTGTGGCCGCCGTCAAGCTCTTGGGCGAGCGGGTGCATCCGAAGACTGGTCGGTTGATGTCGTACACGACCTGCGAGGCCGTCGGTGGTACCGCCGGGGTGGTGGACACGGACGAACTGGACGCTATCGAATGGGTGGCTCTGACTGTGATTCCCGAGTACGTACCGTACGGGTTCTTCGAGCCGGTGCAGATGTACTTGAACCGTGAGCTCAATGCCTGACGGGTAGCTCTACGGGTGGCTGTCCGTAGCGCTACTGTCCTCATCGGCACCGCTATCAGCCCCAACTGCGTCCGGAAGTCGGGCGGAACATTGTTCGGCGAGCCGAACGAGGCTGAGGGGAGCGCCGAAGAGCCGCCACCCGGAACGGTCCGTTCCGGGTGGTGCGCGGTGAAGGCCCGGGGTGGGCACCCGCCGGAAGGTGGGTGGGGGGTGGACGGTGGGGAACGCGGTGGAACCTCCCAACGAAGCGGATGATGCGCGGGTGTTCACCCGGCATGCGGCTGAGGTGCGGGAACGCCGCTGCCCGGGGCTTCCGAAGAAGTCCCGGGCAGCGGCGTTCGTGGATGTCAGGCCGACTTGGGCTTGCGGGCCACGGCGAGGGCCAGGGCCGCGCAGAGGGTGGCGGCGAGGACGGTGAAGCCGCTGACGGCGGGGAGGAGGCCGTAGGCCTGGACGAGGGCGCCGACGGCGACGATGGGGAGGGAGGAGCCGAGGTAGACGATGACCCAGAGGGAGGAGAGCTCGGAGCCCCGGCGTTCGGGGTTCATCGCGGCGACGGCGGTGGTGAAGAGGGAGCGGAAGGCGATGCCCTGGCAGGCGCCGCCGAGGACGCTGCCGATGAAGAGCAGGGCCGGGGTGCCGGTGTACTGGGCGGTGACCACCAGGCCGAGGCCGGTGGCCAGGCCGGTCATGCCGAGGGCGATGACCAGGCGGTCGGCGGTCGGCGGGACGAGCAGCTGGGCGACGGCCGAGGAGCCGAGCAGCAGGGCCGCGACCACGGCGCCGATCAGCTTGGAGTCGGTGTGCAGCAGCTTGGCGGCGAAGGCCGGGGCCAGGCTGAGGTAGACGCCGAAGACCGCGTAGGAGATGAACCCGGCCATGGCGGCCTGCAGGAACTCGCGGCGGCCGGTGCGGGGCAGTCGCAGGCGCTGCGGCCGGAGGTGGGCCGGGGTGGTGATCCGGGGCGGGGAGGCCGGCGGGCGGTTGCGGCCGGGCATCCGGGGGTGGACCAGGGCCAGCGGCACGCAGAGCGCCAGCAGGGCGATGGCGTGCAGCAGGAACGGCGTCAGCAGCGGGTCGGGGCCGCCGGCGAGCAGGGCGCCGATCATCGGGCCGAGCGCGACGCCGCCGGCGGAACAGGCCAGGGTGAGCTTGGCGGCCAGGGTGGGGCGGTCGGGCAGCAGGTCGCCCAGCGCGGCCCCGGCGGCGCCGGTGGACAGGCCGACGGCGATGCCCTGGACGGCGCGGCCGGCGGCGAGCTGCCAGAAGCTGCCGGAGGTGGCGAACACGACGTCGCCGACGGCGGCCAGCGCGACGGCGGGGAGGATCAGGGCGCGTCGTCCGAGGTGGTCGGACCAGTGGCCGACCACGGCCAGCACCGGGACCAGCGCGAACACGTAGATCGCGAAGAGGATCGTGGTGTCGAGCGCGGTGAGGTGCAGCTGCTGTTGCAGCAGCGAGTAGATCGGTGTGGCCAGGTTGGCGCCGATCAGCATGAAGAGCAGGGCGAGGCCGACGAGGCCGACGCGGACACCGCGCAGCGCGTTCCAGCGGCTGATCGCGGCGAGCCGGAGCTGGGCGCGCGGCGCCAGCTCCAGGGGAAGCAGGGCCTCCGACAGTCGGCGTCCGTCGAGCTGCGCGGTGCGCAGGCCGGAGCCGGCGGGGGAGAGGTCCGCCATGGCAGGGGTCTCCTGTGGCCGGGCACCACCGGGGTCGGCGGGGTGTGCCGGCGCGCCCGTCCTGGCGGCGCTGTGGTGGTGGCCTCGGTGCGGGCTCCCTGGTGGAGCAGGTGAGCTGAGAGGGGGCTACGTTGCCCGTCGGCGCGCGCGGGGTGGTGCGCGGTACCGACTTCGAAGGATAAGGGGTGGGCGCACGCTCGCGGCGCGCGCCCCTGGAGGCCGGGCATCGGGGGTGCCCGGCCTATACGCTGAGGTAGTGGGCCGGTACGCGGAGCTGATCTCCGCGGCCGCGGCCCCGCTGACCGCTCGGCGTAGGGAGAACGCGCAACGATGGCCGCACGACGTCGCAGGAACGCCGGCACCTCGTCGGCGGGCACACCGGGCGAGGGCGCGGTGCTGCCCGCCGACCTGGAGCTGCAGGATCTGTACGGGGCGTTCGCCGAGCACGGGCTGGACGACGACGATCTGGACGACTCGGCGGTGCTGGTGCCGCCGGTGCGGCTGCCGGCCGAGTCGGAGCTGGCCGAGCAGGCGAAGGCCGTCCCGATGTTCGGCTGGGCGCTGGAGCTGGCCCGCTGGACGGCCCCGCACCGCGCGGTGGACGAGTTCGGCGACCTCACCGGCCCGGACCGGCTGCCGGCGGCCCGGCTGCTCGGTCTCGCCCCCGAGGAGGGGGAGGTGCCGGAGGAGGCGGTGGTCGAGGCGATGCGGGCCTGGTCGCTCGCCTGCGACCTGGACCTCGTCGAGATCGGGACCACGGCGGCCGGCGAGCACGTCGCGATCCCCGGGCCGGATCTGGAGCCGGCCGAGGAGGGCGACGCGGAGACCGTCCTGGAGCTGTGGTTGACCGCCGCCGGGATCGTCCGTGAGCTGGCGGTGGAGGCGGACTCCCAGGAGCTGGAGCCGGCGGACGGCGGGGACGGTGACGCCGAGGAGGACGAGGAGGGGCTCGGCGAGGTCGAGGACGCCCGGGACGAGGCCGCCGAGCTGCTCGACGAGGCGCTCCAGGTGCTGTACGAGACCACGGCCTTCGCCGAGCCGGGCAGCGAGACGGTGCCGCTGGGCGTGCTGGCGGCGCTGCTTGTGGTCCCGGAGGGCGAGGAGCCCAGCGACGAGCTGCTCGGCGACATCACCGATGTGATGGTCGCCCTGGACCCGATGCTCGGGGACCTCGCGGAGCTGGGTCTGCTGGACTACCGGCCGATCGATCCGGAGCTCTTCGACGAGGAGGAGGGCGAGGACGCCGGCCGGGGCGCGGGCCGGGAGTCGGGCGCCGCCCGGCCGGAGGCGGAGCCGGCGGAGCTGGACGACGAGGAGTCGGCCCGGTTCGGCCTGGTCCGGCTCACCCCGCTCGGCCAGTACGCGATCCGGCAGTGGCTGCTGGAGGACGGTTACGACGCGCCGCTGATCGGCGACCTGGCCGGGGGCGACGCGGCGGAGCTGCTCCGCGGCATCAGCGAGGCCGCCAACGTGCTGCCGGAGGAGGAGCTGAAGGTCTGGCTCACCGGCCGGGAGCCGGTGGCGGCGGCGCGCGAGCTGCTCGCGGCGGCGCGCGGCAACGACGCGTACGCCCCGATGCGGCGGATGCTCTGCCACTCGGCGCTGACCGAGCTCGGCGCGCCCGCCGAGCCGGCCGTCCGCGAGGTGCTGGACGATCCGGAGCTGGGCGGCGGCGCGCGGGCCTGGCTGGTCGCGCTCGGCGCGACGGAGGTGCCGCCGCCGGACCGGGCGACGGCGCTGTGGACGGTCGTCGACGCCTTCGCGGCCCAGCTGCTGGACACCGGTGGTGATCCGGAGCAGCTGCGCGAGCTGGTCGCCGAGCTGCCGGTCACGGCCGAGCCGGCGGGCTACTTCGCTGAGCTGTGGCGGGTCGACCACCCGTACACGGCGGACGTGCTGGAGGCGGTCGGCGAGCTGCACCCGGACCGGGCGGTGGCCAAGGAGGCCCGCAAGGCGGCGTTCAAGGCGCGCTCGCAGGGCTGAGGCAGGGCTGAGGCGGGGCTGAGGCGGCGCCGCAGCCACCGGGGGCGGCCGGGCGGCCCGCTCGGCCGCGCTCAGTGCGGCAGGTCGAGCGAGCCGTCCTCGGTGAAGGGGAAGAACGGGTTGTGGGCCAGCTCCCAGAGGTGGCCGTCCGGGTCCTCGAAGTAGCCGGAGTAGCCGCCCCAGCTGGTCGGCACCGGCGGTTTGACCACCCCGGCGCCGGCCGCCACCGCCGTCTCCATCGCGGCGTCGACCAGCGCCGGGGACTCCAGGTTCACGGCGAGGGTGACGCCGCGGAAGGCCGGTTCGCCCACGGAGGGCACGCCCGCGTCGGCGGCCAGCTCCTCGTGCGGGTAGAGGCCGAGCACCGAGTCGGCGGTGCGGAACCAGACGATCTCCGGGCTGGAGGCGGCGGAGCGGTGCCAGCCGAGCGCCTCGTAGAAGCGGGTGCTGCGGTCGAGGTCGCTCACGCCGAGGGTGACGATGCTGAGCCGGGCCGGGAACTCCTTGGTTGCTGTCATGCCGCCAGCGTAGGGAGGGGGACCGACAGCGGCGCCCCGGACGGGGCCGTCCGGCGGGGCCGGCCGCGACCGCCCGGAGCGGCGGCGGATCCGGGCGGTGGCCAACGGGCCTGATGACCCGGCAGGTCGGGCCACGTATCGTTGCCGGGGTCTACGGCACGGCGAGGACGGCGAGGGCAGGGGGTGCGGCGCGGGATGACGCGGGCGAGCGGAGGCGGTCGGGACGGCCGGTGCGGGGACGATGCGGGCACGGTGGACCCGTACGGCCGCCCGGGGGACTGTCCGGACGAGTGCCGGGTCGGTGACCTGGAGGGGTTCCTCGCCGCCCAGGAGGACCTCGCCCGCCGCACCCTCGACGCGGCCGACTTCCCGTTGTACGGCGTCACGACCGCGCCGGGGCCGGGCGGCGCCGCGCTGGTCGCGTTCGGCGCGGGCGGCGGGGGGACGGGCGAGGGCCTGTTCAGCGCCGCGGGGCTGCACGGCACGGTGGGGCCGCACGGCCCGGCCGGCCGGGCGACGTCCGGCGGCCCCGGGTTCGGGTCCGGGTTCGGCGGTCCCGGGTTCGGCGCTTCCGGGTTCGGCGGTCCCGGGTCCGGCGCTCCCGCGTTCCGCGGTCCCGCAGCCGGAGGCCGGGAGTTCGGCGGTCCGGAGTTCGTGCCCGGCTGGGTCGAGGTCGGCTCCGGCGACTGGACCTCGCCGGCCGGCCCGTACGTCACCGTGCGCACCCACCGGCCCGGCGCCGACCGCTACGGGCCGCTGCCCGAGCTGGAGGACGTGGTCGAGGACGAGCGCGACCGGGTCTACGAGCAGCTCGGCGTCGACGAGGGCGACACCCCCGGCCGGGTCAGGGCGCTGCGCGAGTGGATCACCGTCGACGGCCGCGCGCACGCCGTCGAGGTGCACGAGGACCGGCGCGGCCTCTGGTCCGGCGCGGCGCTGCCCGGCTGCTGCCCGATCACCGGCGCCGAGCCGGTCTGGGCGGGCCGCTTCCGGGTGGACGGGCTGACCGTCACGGTCTGCGGGCGCGGCGTGCCGCCGGGCGGCGTCGAGCTGGCCCGGATCGGGGACCGCGAGGGCTATCTGCGCGGCCGCACCGAGCTGCTGCGCGAGCTGGCCGTCCGGCGCGGCGGGTGCCTGCCGGTGGAGCGGCGCGAGCTCGCTCCGGTCACCGGGCTGGAGGCGCACCGGGCGGTGATCGCGCACGGCATCAGCGAGGCCGCCGCGGTCGAGGCCAGGCTGCGCTCCGGCCGGCCGCCCCGGCCGCTGCGGGGGGCGCGCGCGGAGGCGGACGCGCTGCGCTGGGAGGCGGCGGTGCGCCAGCAGGTCCGCCTCGCCTCGGAGACCAGGGCGGAGGCGGTCGAGGCGGTGACCGCGATGGTCGAGCAGCTCGCGCGGCTCTCCCAGCTGACCCACTGGGTGGTGGGGACGGCGGAGGGCGACGCCGCGGTGGAGGAGTCGATCCGGTACTCGGTGTTCGCCAGCGAGGTGGCGAGCCTGCCGGCGCAGCGGGCCTGGCAGCAGGTGCGGCGCGGGGAGCGCGAGGAGCACGGGATGGGTGAGCAGCTGTGGCTGGCGGCCTGGGAGCAGTGGCGGGCGGCCCGTCGCTGAACGGCGGCTCTCCCGGGGGCCGAACGGAGGGTGACGGGGGCGGGTCCGGCGGTGTGACCTGTGGGGACACGGCAAATGCCGAGTCATGAGTTCGAATACGGTCGGCAAATGGCCTCCCTGACGAGGCATCCGCTTCACCGGCCGTTCACCGGGCGGGCGGAGTCTGCTGGGCGTCGACACCCAGTCTCGACACCTCGCACGCCACGCACCGGGCCCGCCCGGTCGGCAACCCACCCTTCAGGAGTGACTGCCATGTCGCTGTCCCGCCGGGACTTCGTCAACCGTTCGACCCTCGTCGGGGCCGGCGTTCTGATCGCCGGCAGCGCGGAGGCCCTGGCCACCGCCCCGGGTGCGATCGCCGCGCCGGCCGGTGGCGAGGCGCCGGTCGCCGAGGCCGCCGAGGCCGAGCGGGTCGCCGTCGGCTACGGCCCGCTGGTCGGTGACGCCGAGGGTCTGCTCGCCCTGCCCAAGGGCTTCAAGTACAAGGTGGTGAACCGCGCCGGCGTCACCAAGCTGCGCACCGGTGAGTTCACCCCGAGCAACCACGACGGCACCTCGGCGTTCGAGGACGAGCGCGGCGGCAACCTGCTGGTCGTCAACCACGAGCTGTCCGGCGCCCGCGCCAACTGGCCCCACCCGGTCCCGCTGACCGAGGGCCACGTCTACGACCCGGGCGCGGCCGGCGGCTGCACCATCGTGCACGCCAAGGCCAACGGCACGGTCGAGCAGTGGGTCGGCATCGCCGGCACCGCCACCAACTGCGCCGGTGGCGTCACCCCGTGGGGCACCTGGCTGTCCGGCGAGGAGACCGAGGACAAGGCCGGCAAGAACGGCTTCACCAAGGACCACGGCTACATCTTCGAGGTCGACCCGTTCGACGACGACTACAACCGTGACCCGCAGCCGGTGAAGGCCTTCGGCCGCTACGCCCACGAGGCCGTCGTCGTCGACCCGAAGCGCGGCCACGTCTACCTGACCGAGGACGCCTCCAACCCCAACGGACTCCTCTTCCGCTGGACCCCGCCGGCCGGCTTCAAGCACGGCCGCTACCAGCTGCGCAAGCTGGCCGCCGACGCCGGTGTGCTGGAGGCCTTCAAGGTCTTCGACGCCCAGGGCAAGTTCATCGACGACCTGTCCCGCGCCACCAAGGTCGGCACCACCTACGGCGTGGACTGGGTCAAGGTCCAGGACCGCGACGCCAGGACCGTCTCCGTCCGCAAGCAGTTCAAGGACGGCGAGGTCACCCGCGCCCGCAAGCTCGAGGGCATGTGGTGGGGCGACGGCGGCTTCTACTTCGTCTCCAGCTTCGCCCGCTCGGAGAGCCCGCTGCAGCACGACGGCCAGGTCTGGTTCTACAGCCCGGTCCGCCGCACCATCACCCTGAAGGTCCTGCTGGGCGTCAACACCGACGTCTGGGGCGACCACGACAACTTCGACGGCCCGGACAACATCACCGTCTCGCCCTACGGCGGCATCGTGATCGCCGAGGACGGCGAGGGCGTCTCGCACCTGTTCGGCGCCACCGAGGACGGCCTGACCTACCCGATCGCCCGCAACGAGCTGAACATCGGCACCGCCGAGAAGCCCGAGTTCAGCGAGTTCACCGGCGTCACCTTCTCGGACGACGGCAAGACCCTGTTCGCCAACATCCAGACCCCGGGCATCCAGCTGGCCATCACCGGCCCGTGGCACCGCCTGAACGAGCACAAGCGCGGCCAGGGCTACGGCCAGTGAGCTGATCGCGAGTGAGTGAGTGGGAGGGGCCCGCCTCGGCGGGCCCCTTTCGCGTGCCGTGCCCAGACCCGCCGCGCCCCGCCCCGCTCGCCCCGCCCCGCTCGCCCCGCCCCGGGCGGTCAGGAGTCGGCCGGGAGCCGCAGCTGGAGCATCGCCAGCAGCCGCTGCTGCGGCTGGGCGAGGTCGACGCCGGTGAGCTGCTCGGCCCGGCGGACCCGGTAGCGCAGCGTGTTGGGGTGGATGTGCAGGGCGTCCGCCGCCACCCGGACCTCGCCGAGCGCGTCCAGCCAGGCCAGCACCGACTCGGCGAGCCGGGTGCCGTGCCGCCGGTCGTACGCGGTGAGCGCGGTGAGCCGCGGGTCGCGCAGGCCGCCGCGCTCCTGGAGCAGCGCCAGCACCTCGCTGACCAGCACCTCCGCCTGGACGTCGAGCAGCGCCGCGACCTCCAGGTCGACCCCGCCGCGGCCCATCGCGTCCAGGATCCGGTCCGCCTGGGCGCGCGAGTCGGGGACCTGCACCAGCCCGTCCACGGTCGAGCCGATCGCCGCGCGCAACGGGACGCCCAGGTGGTCCCGGGCCGCCGCGACCACCTCGTGCGCCCAGCCGCGCACGGTCGCCAGCGGCAGGTTGGCGGGCAGCTCGGGCAGCAGCACGTACACCCGCGACTCGATCGGCGCGAGCAGCGCGGCGCGGTGCCGTGCCGCCGTGTGCACCGAGATGAGGCCGGTCACCTCGGCCCGGTTGAGCTGCTCGGTGGTGCCCGCGCTGTACGCCAGCACGGTGGCCGGGCGGCGCACGTCCAGCCCGAGGTGGGTGGCGAGCGACTGCGGGCCGGTGGAGCCCTCCAGCAGGCCGGTGAGCAGGGTCTGGGTGAGTCGGACGTCCGCGGACAGCTCGCGGCGGCGGCGGACCAGCTGCGCCGCGGCGACCCGGGCCGCACCGACCAGCGCCTGCTCGGCCAGCGGTGCGAGCGGCCGGGCGCCCTCCTGCACCCAGATGGTGCCGAGCGGCTGCGCGCCGGTCCGGATGCCGATCGCCAGCCGGCGGCGCAGGCCCAGCTCCGGGTGCGGGTCGACCGCGATGACCGTGTCCGAGCTGCGCAGGTGCTGGAAGACGCCCCACTCGCGGAGCTTGGACAGGTACGGCTCGGGGCCCTGCCAGCCGAGGATGGAGAGCCGGCGCAGGTCGTCGACCTCGTCGGAGTCGGAGGAGCGGGAGTAGGCGAGCACCCGGCTGGAGGTGTCCTCGATCGAGACGATGCCGTTGGTGAGGACGGCGACGGTCTGGGCGAGCGAGAACAGGTCGCCGGCGTTGTGCTCGGGGGCGCCGGGCGCGTCCGGGGTGTCCGGTCCGGCGATGATCGCCCGGGCCAGCGAGTCGAGGTGCTCCCAGCGGGTCTCCCGGCGCACCGAGAGCAGGGCCACGCCCGCCTCGGTGGCGGCCTCGCGCAGCGCGTCGGCCTGGCCGGGGGCGTCGAGTTTGACGGCGACCGCGGCGGCGCCGGCCCGGCCGGCCGCGCGCAGCGCCGGGAGGGCGGCCCGGCCGCGGGCGCCGATGGCGAGCACGAGCTCGCCGGCGGCGGCGGTGGGCGGGTCCTCGGGGTCGAGGATGGCGACGTCGCGGACCGGGACGTCGAGGCCCTGCGGGGCGGTCTGGAGCTCGACGAGCGGCTCGCCCAGGGACATCAGCAGCTGCCGCAGCGGGAGGCCTGGGGTGGTCATCGGGCCTCCTCGGGGCGTCCGACGGGTGGCCGGAGGGCTTGTGGCGGGCTTGCGGCGGACGGTCGGCGGGTGGTGCACGGGGGTCGGCGGGTGGTGCGCGGGCGCTCGGCGGTGGTGCGCGGGTGGCCGGCGGGCGGTCGGCCGGTGGCCGAAGGGTGGCATTCGTCCGAATCCTTCATCCGCTCGGACAACGCCGTCCGGATGATTTTAGCCGCCAGGCCAATCAAGCGGGCCCCGGTGCAGGAATAGCGTTCGTCATGTGGCCGTCGTGCGACCCGCGGCGGCAGCCCCCCGCAAGAAACGAAGGAGAGCGTGCGCTCATGGATGCTGTGACCCAGGTCCCCGCGCCGGTGAACGAGCCGGTCCACAGCTACGCCCCGGGCAGCCCGGAACGGGCCCGCCTCGAGGCCAAGCTGAAGGAGCTGGGCGGCCAGGAGCCGGTCCAGCTGACCATGACGATCAACGGTGAGCGCCGGATGGGCGGCGGCACCGAGTTCCACGTCGTCCAGCCGCACAACCACGCGGCGAGGCTCGGCACCCTGCGCAACGCCACCCAGGCGGACGCGCAGGAGGCCATCGACACTGCCCTGGCCGCGGCCCCGGCCTGGCAGGCGCTCTCCTTCGACTCCCGCGCCGCGATCTTCCTGCGCGCCGCCGACCTGCTGGCCGGCCCCTGGCGCGAGACCCTGGCCGCCGCCACCATGCTCGGCCAGTCGAAGACCGCGCAGCAGGCCGAGATCGACACCCCCTGCGAGCTGGTCGACTTCCTGCGCTTCAACGTGCACTTCGCCCGCCAGATCATGGCCGAGCAGCCGATCTCCTCGGACGGCGTGTGGAACCGCAGTGACCACCGCCCGCTGGAGGGCTTCGTCTACGCGATCACCCCGTTCAACTTCACCGCCATCGCGGGCAACCTGCCGACCGCGCCGGCGCTGATGGGCAACGTGGTGCTCTGGAAGCCCTCGCCGACCCAGCAGTTCTCCGCGCACCTGCTGATGCAGCTGCTGGAGGCCGCCGGCCTGCCCAAGGGCGTCATCAACATGGTGACCGGCGACGGCCTGGACGTCTCCGCCGTGGCGCTGAAGCACCCGTCGCTGGCCGGCATCCACTTCACCGGCTCCACCGCCACCTTCCAGCACCTGTGGCGCGAGGTCGGCAACAACATCGCCAACTACCGCACCTACCCGCGGATCGTCGGCGAGACCGGCGGCAAGGACTTCCTGGTCGCCCACCCGTCCGCCGACAAGGCCGTGCTGAAGACCGCGATGACCCGCGGCGCCTTCGAGTTCCAGGGCCAGAAGTGTTCCGCGCTCTCCCGCGCCTACGTCCCGGCGTCCATCTGGGCCGAGCTGAAGGACGAGTTCCGCGCCGAGGTCGACGGCCTGACCATGGGCGACGTCACCGACCTCACGAACTTCATGTCCGCCGTCATCGACGACCGCGCCTTCGCCAAGAACAAGGCCGCGATCGACCGTGCCCAGGCCGACCCCAAGGTCGAGGTCCTGGCCGGCGGCACCTACGACGACAGCGTGGGGTACTTCGTCCGGCCGACCGTGCTGGTCTGCGAGGACCCGGACAGCGAGTACTTCCGCGACGAGTACTTCGGCCCGATCCTCGCCGTGCACGTCTACGAGGACGACGAGTACGACGCGATGCTGACGCAGATGGAGTCGGTGTCGGCCTACGGCCTGACCGGCGCGATCATCTCCCAGGACCGCGAGGCCGTCCAGCACGCGATGCTCAAGCTGCGCAATGCGGCCGGCAACTTCTACATCAACGACAAGCCGACCGGCGCGGTCGTCGGTCAGCAGCCGTTCGGCGGCGCCCGTGCCTCGGGCACCAACGACAAGGCCGGCGCCAAGCAGAACCTGACGCGCTGGACGTCGACCCGCTCGGTCAAGGAGACGTTCGTCCCGCCGACGGACTACCGCTACCCGCACATGGGCTGAGTGCCCCCCGGACCCTTCGGTCCCGTGACGCCCGGTCCCGCAGCCGGGCGTCCCTCGGGCGGCGGACCCCACCCCCCGGTCCGCCGCCCGCTTTTCTGCCACCCTAGAAGCACCAGCTCCAGGAGTCACGATGCTCCGTTCCGCCCTGCTCGCGGCCTCCCGCTCCCCGCAGGTCCGCACCGTCGTCGAGAAGTTCCCGCCGACCCACGCGATAGTCGAGCGCTTCGTCGCCGGCGAGGCCCTCGACGACGCCGTCACCGCCTGCGACGACCTGGTGGCCACCGGCCGCAAGGTCACCCTGGACCACCTCGGCGAGGACACCCAGGACGCGGCCCAGGCCGCCGGCACCGCCGAGGCCTACGAGCACCTGCTCAAGGCCCTCAAGGAGACCGGCCTGGCCGCCGGCGCCGAGGTCTCGGTCAAGCTCTCGGCCGTCGGCCAGTTCCTCCCGGTGGACGGCGAGAAGATCGCCCTGGAGAACGCCCGCCGCATCTGCGAGGCCGCCGCCGACGCCGGCACCACGGTGACCCTCGACATGGAGGACCACACCACCACCGACTCCACCCTCGCCATCGCGCGCGAGCTGCGGGCCGACTTCCCCTGGCTGGGCGTCGTCCTCCAGGCCTACCTGCGCCGCACCGAGGCCGACTGCCGCGAGTTCTCCGGCGCCGGTTCGCGGGTGCGCCTGTGCAAGGGCGCCTACAAGGAGCCGGAGTCGGTCGCCTTCCAGGGCAAGCACGAGGTCGACCTCGCGTACGTCCGGGCGCTCAAGGTCCTGATGGCCGGCGAGGGCTACCCGATGATCGCCTCGCACGACCCCAACATGATCAAGATCGCCGGCCAGCTGGCCCAGTGGAACGGCCGCACCCGGGACTCCTTCGAGTACCAGATGCTCTTCGGCATCCGCCCCGAGGAGCAGCTCCGACTCGCCGGCGAGGGCAACACCATGCGCGTGTACCTCCCGTACGGCCAGGAGTGGTACGGCTACTTCATGCGCCGCCTCGCCGAGCGCCCGGCCAACCTCACCTTCTTCCTGCGCGCCATGGCCACCCGCGGCTGACGCCCGCAGCGACCCGCCCGGCCCGTGTCCCCCTCCCGCGATGGGGGGACCCGGGCCGTCGCGTTTCCGGTGGCTAGAGGAACTCCTTGGTGTCCAGCTCGAACCCGAGCGGGGCCGGAAGGGCGAGCGGCTCCCCGAACGCCGCGAGGTGCACCTCGGTGTACTCGTCGCGGTGCGGGGTGCTGAACAGGCTGATCTGCGAGCGCTCACGGTCGATCAGCAGGTAGAGCGGGATCGCGGCGCGCGCGTAGCAGTGGCGCTTGGCGATCCGGTCCTGATCGGGCTTGCTGGACGTCACCTCGGCGACCATGGCCACGCCGTCGGGTTCCATCCAGGACGGGGCGCCTCGGAAGAGGCGGAGCTCCTTGGGCGCGAACGTGGCGTCGGGGATGACGTGGTTCTTCGGGCAGAGTCCGCCGCTGACGAGGCGCAGGCCCTTGTTGCAGGAGATCTAACCAGGGATGTCGGCGTATCGGTGTACCTGGTGGATCAGTTGACCGAGCAGATCCTCGTGGTCGCCGTCCGGTGGGACGGCGACCACGATCTCCCCTTCGATCAGCTCGATGCGGAGTCCGTCAGGAGAGTCCAGGTTCAGGAAGCACTCCAGCAGGATGTCCGCCTGCTGGCTGGGCGCGGAGGCCGGTTCCGTGTGTGAAACGGGTTGTCACAGTAGTGGGGGGTTGGGTGGGTCGTGTCGTGGGTGAGGGGTTTTCACCCGATGGGGTGAGGGACGTCGGCGTAGGATCCTCGCGGTGGTGAACTCGGTTGTTCGAGTGAGGAGTTGCATGGTGCTGAAGCGGTTCGCGGAGTTGTCGACGCCGTTGGTGGCGGACGCGTGTGTGCGGGTGGGGGTGGTGCCGCGGGCCGCGCCGGTGGGGGTTTCGGCGGTGGTGGCGGGGAGCCGGGTGGCCGGGCGGGTGCTGCCGGTGCGGCACTACGGGAGCGTGGACGTGTTCCTGGAGGCGTACGGCGCGGCCGGGCCGGGGGACGTGGTGGTGATCGACAACGGCGGGCGGACGGACGAGGCGTGCATCGGGGACCTCGCCGTGCTGGAGGCCCGGGCCGCCGGGGCCGCCGGGGTGGTGGTGTGGGGGCTGCACCGGGACACGCCGGAGCTGGTGGAGATCGGACTGCCGGTGTTCAGCTACGGCAGCCTGCCGCTCGGGCCGCTGCGGCTGGACGGGCGGGAGTCGGAGGCGCTCCGCTCGGCGAAGTTCGGGCCGCACGTGGTGAGCACCGCGGACGTGGTGTTCGCGGACGCGGACGGGGTGCTGTTCGTGCCGGGCGAGCGGGTGGAGGAGGTGCTGGAGGCCGCCGCGGGGATCGCCCGGACCGAGCGGGCGCAGGCGGAGCGGATCCGCTCCGGTGACACGCTGCGCCGGCAGACCGCGTTCGACGAGTACCTGGAGCGCCGCGCCGCCGACCCGGGGTACAGCTTCCGGCAGCACCTGCGGCGGGTCGGCGGGGCGATCGAGGAGTGATTCGGGCGGGAGGGCGTCAGAGCGCCAGGTGCATGATGTGCAGCGCGACGTAGCCGTGCACGGGGTGCTGGAAGGCCTCCGGGACGGTGCCGACGATCGTGAAGCCGAGTGACTCGTAGAGCTTCACCGCGTGCTCGTTGGACGCCACGACGGCGTTGAACTGGATCGCCCGGTAGCCGGCCCGGCGCGCCCAGTCGATGCTGTCCTCGACGAGTGCCCGGCCGACGCCGCGGCCGCCGTGGGCCGGGTCCACCATGTAGCTGGCGCTGGCGACGTGCCCGCCGTTGCCCATCTGGTTGCGGTTCATCTTGGCGGTGCCGAGGACGGCGCCGGTGGTCTCGTCGACGGCGACCACGGTGCGGTGCGGTTCGGGAAGCAGCCACCACTCCCGGCCCTGCTCGAAGCCCAGGTCGAGCGGGTAGGTGAAGGTCTCCCCGGCGGAGACGATGGTGCGGAAGAACGGCCAGACGGCGGGCCAGTCCTCGGTGGTGGCTTCCCTGATCAGCATCCGGACATGATGCGCGGCGGACGGCGGGAGGTCCAGTCGTTTTCTCCCGCCGTCCGGCCGGGCGTCAGAGCATCGAGGCGGCCGGCTTGACCATGGCGCGGGCGGTCTTGGCGTCGACGTACTCGCCGATCGCGGTCATCACCCACTCGCCCGAGTACTGGCGGACCAGCTTGCACATCACCACGCCGGTGCGGGACTCGGAGTGGGTGAGGTCGAAGCGGACCAGCTCCTCGTTGGTGGAGGCGTCGACCAGGCGGCAGTAGGCGTTCTTGACCTCGGTGAACTTCTGGCCGGAGAAGGAGTTCACCACGAAGACCAGGCCGCAGACCTCCGGCGGCAGGCCGTTGAGGTGGACGGTGATCGACTCGTCGTCGCCGCCGCCCTCGCCGGTCAGGTTGTCGCCGGAGTGGGCGATCGCGCCGTTGAAGATGCCCAGCTTCATGAACCAGGCGGTGTCCAGCTTCTCCCGCTTGGCGTCGAAGGCGAGGCAGGAGGCGTCGAGGTCGATGTTGCGGCCGCGGCCGGCGGGCTCCCAGCCGAGGCCCATCCGGATCGAGGAGAGGAACGGCTTGCCGTTCTTCTCCAGGGAGACCGAGCCGCCCTTGGTGAGGCTGACCCGGCCCTTGTCCAGGGTGACCTTGGTGAGGGAGGGCGCGGCCGCGGCGGGCGGGGCGGGCGGCATCGGGGGAGCGGACTGCGGCATCGGCGGGGCGGAGGCCATGGCCAGCCGGGGGTCGACGGCGGCGGCCGGCGGCGGGTGCCGGGGTCGGGGTCGGGGTCGGCTGGTCGTCGACCGAGACGCCGAAGTCGGTGGCGATGCCGGCCAGGCCGTTCGCGTAGCCCTGGCCGACCGCGCGGACCTTCCAGGCGCCGTTGCGCTGGTAGACCTCGACCACGATCAGCGCGGTCTCCCGGCCGAGCGGCGGCGGGGTGAAGGTGACCAGCACCTCGCCGGAGGCGGCGTCCCGGACGGTCGCGGTCGGCTCGATGCCGGCGAAGGTGGCGCCGGCCTCGTCGGGGCTGGCGGTCACCACGATCTTGGTGATCCCGGCGGGGACGGCCGCGGTGTCGACGATGATGGCGTCCGGGGAGCCCGCGGCGGCCGGACGGTGGGTCACGCCCGGGCCGTTGGGGGCGTTGTAGAAGACGAAGTCGTCGTCCGAACGGACCTTTCCGGCATCGGTCAGCAGCAGGCCCGAGACATCCAGCGCCTTGGGTGCGGTGACCTCGACGGTCACCCGCGCGGCGGTCAGCGGGGCGTTGCCGCCTTGGGTCAGGACCGTGGACACGAACTCCTCCTGGGATGCGGTGGTGCGGGGCCGGCCCCGGCGAATGGGGCGGCTGTGCCGACTGGCGACCACAGTAACGAACGAGCCCGGCCGGATGAGCCCGATCGGGCCGCTGACCTGTCGGGTTGTCGGACCGGCCGGAGCCGGGGTCGACCGCCGGGGCCGACCGCCGGACTCGGGCCGGGGCGGTCAGCGGACGGGCGCGGGCGTGGGGACGGACGCCCGGGGTGCCGGTACGGCGGGGCCGGTGACCGTCGGCGGTGCGAAGCCGCCGAGGGCGGCGACGGCGCGCGGCCGGTCGATGCCGAAGGCGCTGGCGTTCCAGGACTCGGCGGTCCGGGGTTCCGAGGCACGGGACTCGGTGGTGCGGGGCTCGGTGGTGCGGGGCTCCGAGCTGCGGGGCTCCGCCGTCCGGGGCCCGCCGCCGCGCGGCGCGGGGGTCCGGGACGGCCCCGGCGCGGTCGGCCGTACGGCGGGCGACCGGGTGCCGCGCACCGCGAAGGTGTACTGGCCCGGGCGGACGTCCGTGCCCGGCGCGGTGGTGAAGCGGTACACCGCCGCGCCGCGTTCGTGGTGGGTGGTGATCACGGCGCCCGCGAGGTCCGTCCAGGCGGTGCCGGTGCCGGGGGCCAGCGCGCCCGGGGACAGGCGGAACTCGGCCTGGAGGGCGGTGAGCGGTTCGGTGACGGTCAGCGCGAGCAGGTGGCGGGTGCCGTCGCGGCCGAGCGGCTGGACCAGGGCCGCACCGGTGAGCGCCTGGTCGTCGGCGTCCTCCCGGCCGCCGCCGCTGCTCCCGGTGCCGCCGCTGCCGCTCTTGGTGACGGCGGTCCCGGCGCCGTCGACGGTGTCGGGCGTGGTGCCGAGGACCTCGCCGGTCCATTCCCGCGGGGGCGGCTCGGGGGCGCCCGGGGTGGGGAGGAAGGGGCGGGGCGCGGTCGGCGAGGGGGAGGGGGTGGTCGGGGCCGGCGCGGTGGGCGTCGACTCCTCGGCGGGCCGGCCGAGCGGCTGCCGCTCGGCGTCGCGGGCCGCGAGCTGCTCCTCGGTGGGCTGCCCGCCCGCCAGGGTCTCCGCACCGGTGCCGGTGCCGCCCGTGCCGGTGCCGCCGGGGTGCGGCCCGGCCGGTTCGCCGGTCACGCCGTGCCGGGGCGGCGGTCCCTCGGCCAGCGGCACGCCGGACGGGGCGCCGCCGCGGGGCGCGGCCGGGGTGGCGGAGCGCGGACCGGGGGTGCCGTCGGGGGCGCCGGCCGTCGGGCCCGCCGCCCCGGGCAGGGGCGCGGTCGGGGCGGACGGGGGCCGTCCCGCGGTGGTGGCCGGTCCGCCGGTGTCCCGGTCGGCCGTGGTGCCGGAGGCGGTCGCGGGTCCGGACGTGGTGCCGGAGGCGGTGTCGGGGTCGGTGGCCGGGCTGGGCGGCGGGGCGCTGGAGCCGACCCGGGCGACCCCGGCGCGACGGCCCACGCCCTGCTGCTCGCTCAACAGGAAGGTGGTGGCGATGCTGATGCCCACGACGGTGGACATCGCCATCGCGGCGCCGGAGAACCGCAGGGTGGGCAGCCGCAGACGGCCGCCGAACGGTCCGGGCCGACCGTGTCGGCCGTGTCGCGTGCGGTGCCGGTCGTGCGCGTACGCCGTGTCCTGCCCGGTGTCCTCGGACGGACCCACCGGACCCCTCCCTCCCCTGAAGTCGCCGTTGCGGTCGTCGCATTCTCCCACGTACCGACGGCGGCGCCGGTGCCGCCGGACCGGGTGGACGGCCGCCGGGTCCACCCGGCGCGGCCGGTCCGATCGGGTCCGATCGGGAAGCGTCGTCCGGGAGTTCGTCCGGGCGCGGTCCGGGTGTCCTCCCGGGTGCGCGCGTGCGGAGTCCACCGGGCTCGCGCGCGGGCGTGCGCGCCGGCAGGGGGACGAGCGTAGCAGCGGGTACCCGGGCGGTGGCCAGTGCTCGGGTCGAATTGATCGAATCCGTGGACAACCCTACGCGGAGCGGAAGTTGACGGTCCGTCCGACAAGCGGGGTAAGGGACCCGGGGACGGTGCGGGGATTATTGCAACCCCCTTGCAACCCTTGCCCGGCCGTCGCGCGGTGGCGCAGTCTGGGTGGCATTCCAAGCCGTCCCGGAGAGACCGTCATGCCGCCCGACCCGCTGTCAGCACCCTCCAGTGCCCCCCTCGCCGCTACCCCCACGGGCGGCGATGAGGCAGGCTCCACCGCCGCTCCGGCGGCGGTGGAGGAGGTGCTGCCCCTGCGGATCTCGTTGGGCGAGGAGGTGGTCGGAGAGGTCCGTACGCGGTTCCGGTTCGACGCCGCGCGCCCGTACGAGGTGCTGCTGACGTTCCACCTGGGGCGGCCGGACGAGGCCGACTGGGTGTTCTCGCGCGAACTGTTGCGCGACGGCCTCCGCTCGTTGAGCGGTCAGGGCGACGTCAAGCTGTGGCCGGCCTACTGTCCGTGCCACGGCTCGACGTTGCACCTGGCGCTCGAATCACCGCACGGCAGCGCCCTGCTGGAGGTCTCCAAGCCGAAGGTCCGCGCCTGGCTGGACCGGACGTACGCGCTGGTGTCGGAGGAGGCGGAGCAGGCCCACGGGCCGACCGACGCCGAGCTGTCCGAACTGCTGGCCGGCGGTCGCTGACCCGGCGGGAATGTCGGACACGCCCTAGGGGGGCGGCAGCGGGACGCGGCCGGACCGGGCACCGGGCGGCAGCGCCGGGGCGCCGGGCAGCCGGACGGTGCCGGCGGCGAGTCCCGCGCGGAGCCGGCGCACGGCCGGGCCCGAGGAGGACGGCAGCAGGTCGTAGGGGTCCTCCGGGCCGACCACGGTGACCAGGACCGATTCGGCGAAGCGGTACGGCCGGTGGGCCAGCAGGCCGCCCAGGTGGCGGCGGAGCCGGGAGAGTTCGGCCCGCACCGTCACCGTCCGGGCCGGGTCCCCGAACAGGGCGTCGGCCAGCTGGGCCGCGCTGAGTCCGTCCCGCTCGGTGGCGAGCAGCAGCAGGAGTTCGGCGTGGCGGGGGCTGAGCGCGTGCGACCAGCTGCCGGCGGCGCCGTGCACCGAGAGCGCGGGGCTGCCCGCGCGGCGCAGGTCGAGCCGGACCCGGGCGCCCTCGGCCTGCTCGGCGAGCGGCCCCGGGCCGCCGGGGCCCTCGGAGGTGTCGGCCGGGGCGGGTGCGGTGTCCAGCGGCAGGACCGGGCGGATCAGCCAGCCGTCGGCGAGCGGCTCGATCACGCACTCGCCCAGGCTGGGCAGCCAGTGCACGGCGGTCGGGCCCCAGCCCTCGGCGGGCAGCCGCAGCCGGGCGGGTGGTGGCAGGCCCGCCGCGGCGGCCGTCCAGCCGGCCGCGTCGACGACCAGGGCGGGACCGTTCACCCGGGCCAGCATCGGGGCGGCGAGGGTGCGCAGGTGGTGCAGCGACTCCAGGCGGCGGGCGCGCAGTTCGGTCTCGGCGAGCCGGGCGGCGGTGGCGGTCAGCTGGAGCAGGTAGGGGCGGACGGAGTGGGCCGGGCCGCTGAGGTTGATCGCACCGATCAGCCGGCCGGTGCCGGGGTCGTGCACGGGGGCGGCGACGCAGGTCCAGGAGTGGTGACTGCGCAGGTAGTGCTCGGCGGAGTGGACCTGCATCGGGCGCTGGGCGCGCAGCGCGGCGGCGATGCCGTTGGTGCCGACGCTCTCCTCGATCCAGCGGGCGCCGGTGAGGAAGCCGATCCGGTCGGCGCTGCGGCGCAGGCCGCGCTCGCCCTCCTGCCAGAGGATGTGGCCGTCGGCGTCGGCGATGGCGAGGATCAGCGGGGGCTGGCCGGGCTGTTCGAGCAGGGTGTCGCGCAGCACGGGGAGCAGCGGGTCGAGGCCGCTGGTGCGGCGGCGGCGTTCGATCTCGGCGGGACCGAGGTGGACGGCGGCGGCGCCCGCGTCGGGGTCGAGGCCGAGGCGGCGCAGCCGTTCCCAGGAGTCGCCGATCTCGGGGCGGGGCTGGAAGAGCGAGGGGTCGTCGGGGGCGGTGGTGTCCCGGGTGGCGCTGCGGGCGGCGGCCTCGGCGAGGGCGCGCTCGTGGACCTTGGCCAGTTCGGCCGCGGTCTGCGCAGGACGACGTTCGGGTCGTCGGGTCTGCCGTCCTGGCTGCCGCACTCGTTTCGCTCCTCGCCGCCGTTCGAGGGCACGCCGGGGTCGACGCGCTGACGAAAGAGTACGGGCGCCACCCGTTCCTGGGGATGGGGTCTGCCAACTCGGAATACCAGACGGTATGAGAATGGACATGCCAATGACTCGGGGTGTCCGGTCGGGGGTGGAGAGGGGGGCGGAACGGGGCGGGGAGCGGTGGGCGGACGCCCAGTTCCGGGACGGTCGAGGCCCGGGACGGCAACCGGACGCGCCGGGCCTTCGGGGTGCGCGCCCGGCGCACGGGCGCGTCCGGGGGGCGCATGTCCACATTCTGGTCACCGCGGTGGGCGTCGGGCCGGCGGTGATCCGGCTCGACCGCGCCCGATATCGGCCGTTATCCCTGGTTGACCGCCGGTCTGGTAGTAGTTGTCTCCATGCTCCCGACTGTTTGCGAACTGTTCCGCGCCCGCCGGGCCCGCCGTCACGAAGGAGGCCGCCGGTGACGGCCGCCGCCCCGGCCGTCGGGCTCCCGGCCGCCGGGCTCCCGTCGGCCCCGGTCCGCGGGCTGGCGGTGTACGACGGCAGCGGCATCGACGGCGGCCTCTACGGCCGGGTGGTCGACTGGGCGGACGCCGCGCCGCACTGGTTCAACCGGCTGGTCGAGGTCTGGTCGCTGCTCGGCCTCGGCCTCTTCGCGCTGCTGATGCTCGCCGCCTGGTGGCGGGCGCGCGGCGCCGGTCCGGCGGTGATGGCCCGGGTGCTGGCCTCGCCGCTGATCGTGCTGCTCGCCTACGCGGTCAACTCAGGGTTCAAGCGGCTGGTGGAGGAGGTCCGGCCGTGCGCGCAGCTGCGGGTGCGGGACACCCTGGAGACCTGCCCGGGGGCCGGTGACTGGTCCTTCCCGAGCAACCACACCGTGATCGCCTTCTCGGCCGCCGCCGCCCTGCTGCTCGTCGACCGGCGGATCGGCGCGCTCGCCCTGGTGGCCGCCGCGCTGATGGGGGCCTCCCGGGTCTGGGTCGGGGTGCACTACCCGCACGACGTCCTGGTCGGTGCGGTGGTCGGCGTCCTGGTGGCGGTGGTGCTCGCGCTCGCGGCCGGGCGGGCCGCGCCGCTGGTGGCGCACGCCCGCGGCGGTCCGCTGCGGCCGCTGCTCGGCACGGGCGCCGCGGCGGCGGTGGCGCACGCCCGCCGGCCGGTCGGCGTCCGGCGGGACTGAGCACGGGACCGGACACGCCGACCGTGCCGACCGGGCGGTGCGAACCGCCGGTGCCGGCACCGGGCGGCGGTTGTCCCGACCCTTGTGTGGCCGGGACGGCGGGGAGAGCATGTGAGCCGGGCGCGGCGGCCCCCGAGGGGAGCACCCGCCCGGCTCAGTCGTGCCAGGGCGCCGCGCGCCGGGCGTGCCAGTGGAGGGAAGTGCTGCCCATGCCGTACCGACTCGACATCACCCAGGGGGACTGGCCGGCCGAGGAACTCGGCAAGGGCGTCGAAGGGCTGCTGGCCGAGGCGATGGTGCTCACCCTGGCGACCGCCGGCCACGAGCACGGCCCGCACGCCAACCTCGCCTTCTTCGCCTACGACGAGGACCTCGTCCTCTACTTCGTCAGCGAGCGCGCCACCCGGCACAGCCACCACCTGGCCGAGGAGGCCCGGGCGGCGGCCACCGTCTTCCTGCCGCCGCCGCTCTTCGGCGAGCAGCTGCGCGGCCTCCAGCTGACCGGCAGCGCCGGGGAGGCGTGGGGGCGGCAGGCCGAGGCGGCGCTGGCCGCGTACCAGGGGCGGTACCCGGCCTTCGCGCGGGACGAGGAGATCCGGACGCAGTTCCTGACCGGCGGCGGCGCGGCGGCGCTGTACCGGTTCCAGGTGGAGGAGCTGACGGCGGTGGACGAGCCGAGGTTCGGCCGGCGCCACTACCTGCGGGCGGCCGTCCGCCGCTGACCCCGGGCCCGCGCCCGACGCCGGGCCGTTCGGGACCGAGCGGCGTCATGTTGGCTGTACAACTTTTCGGGCGGTTCATCTGCGGGCCGCCGTTCGGACTCCCCGCGGTCACCTGACGGCACCAGCCTGGCCGCATGAGAGTCATCGTCGTAGGAGCAGGCGTGCTCGGCACCATGCACGCCTGGCAGGCCGTCGAACGCGGCCACGAGGTCGTCCACCTGGAGCGCGAGACGGAGGCGCGCGGCGCCTCGGTGCGCAACTTCGGCCTGGTCTGGGTCAGCGGCCGGGCACAGGGCGAGGAACTGGACACCGCGCTCCGGGCCCGCGAGCTGTGGGAGCGGATCGGCGGACAGGTCCCCGACCTCGGCTTCCGCGCCAACGGCTCGCTCACCGCCGTCCGCACCGAGGCCGAACTCGCCGTCGCCGAGGAGGCCCTGACCCTGCCCGACGCCGCCGCGCGCGGCTACCGGCTGCTCGACCCGGAGCAGACCCGGGCCGCCAACCCCGCCCTGCGCGGCAAGCTGCTCGGCGCCCTGTGGTGCGAGCGCGACGCCGCCGTCGAGCCGCGCACCGCCCAGCCCGCGCTGCGCGCCGCCCTGACCGCCACCGGCCGGTACACCTTCCTGCCCGGGCGCGAGGTCCGCGACGTCATCGGCGAGAACGCCGTCCGCGACGACCACGGCGACGTCCACACCGGCGACCTGGTGATCCTCTGCACCGGCGCCTGGCTGGGCGGACTGGTCCGCGAACTCGCGCCCGCCCTCCCGGTCCGCAAGGTGCGACTGCAGATGATGCAGACCGACCCGCTGGACGAGCCGCTGACCACCTCGGTCGCCGACGGCGACTCCTTCCGCTACTACCCGGCCTTCGCCGGCGGCGCCCTGGACCGCCTCCGCGAGGTCCAGCCGCAGCCGCCGATCGCCGCCGAGCACAGGATGCAGCTGCTGATGGTCCAGCGCCGGGACGGCGGACTGACCGTCGGCGACACCCACGAGTACGACCAGCCCTTCGGCTTCGACGTGGTCGAGGACCCGTACGACCACCTGGTGGGCGTGGCCGAGGACCTGCTCGGCCGCCCGCTGCCCCGGGTCCGCCGCCGCTGGGCCGGTGTCTACGCGCAGTGCGTCGACACCACCCGGGTCGTCCACCGCGAGCGGGTCCGCGACGGCGTCTGGCTGGTCACCGGCCCCGGCGGCCGGGGCATGACCTGCTCGCCCGCGATCGCCGAGACCACCGCCCGACTCGCCAACCTGTAAGTCCGCCGCACCCGTCTGTCGAAGGAATTGAACATGCCGCACGACATCCGCCTGGTCGTCCTGGACATGGCCGGCACCACCGTGGCCGACGACGGCCTGGTCGAGCGGGCCTTCCGCTCCGCCGCCGGTTCGCTCGGCGTCGAGGCCGACGGCCCCGAGCACGCCCGCATGCTGGAGCACGTCCGCGTCACCATGGGCGAGTCCAAGATCTCCGTCTTCCGGCACCTGTTCGGCGAGGAGGAGAAGGCCCAGCAGGCCAACGCCGCCTTCGAGGCCGCCTACCACGACCTCGTCGACGAGGGGCACTGCGCGGCGTTGCCCGGCGCGGCCGAGGCCATCGCCGAACTCCGCGGCCAGGGCCGCAAGGTGGTGCTCACCACCGGCTTCTCCCGGGCCACCCAGGACCGCATCCTCGCCGCCCTCGGCTGGCAGGACATCGCCGACCTCACCCTCTGCCCCGCCGAGGCCGGCCGCGGCCGCCCGTACCCCGACCTCGCGCTCACCGCGCTGCTGCGCACCGGGACCGACGACGTCCGCGGGATCGCCGTGGCCGGCGACACCGGCTACGACATGCTGACCGGCGTGCGGGCCGGTGCCTCCGTGGTCGCGGGCGTCCTCACCGGCGCCCACGACGAGCAGCGGCTGCGGGCGGACGGCGCCACGCACGTGCTGGCGTCGATCGCCGAGCTGCCGGGGCTGCTCGCGGGCTGAGTCCGGGACCGCGTGCGGGGCGGGGCGGGGCCGACGGCTCCGCCCCGCCGCCGTGCTCCCGAACGGCTCGGTCCGCGCCGTCGGCCCTCGGGGCCCGACGGCGCGGCCCGGAGGCCGCAACGGTCGGGCGAGCGGCGTCCACCGGCGGCCCGGCGGGCTTGTGCCGCGCCCCCGGCCCGTCAGACTGGAGGCATGGACACCATGGTGAGGGTCGCCGGCGGCGAGCTCTGGGCGGAGGATTCGGGCGGGGACGGGCTGCCGCTGGTCCTGCTCCATCCCGGCGTCGGGGACTCCACGCTCTGGGACCCGGTCCTGCCCGCGCTCGCCGCGCGCCACCGGGTGATCCGCTACGACGCCCGGGGCTACGGCCGGTCGCCCGCGCCCACCGCCTCCTACTCCCTGCCCCGGGACCTGCTGGCCGTCCTCGACCACTTCGGGCTGGAACGGGCGGTGCTGGTGGGCAACAGCACCGGTGGGGCCACCTCGATCGACCTGGCCCTGACGGCCCCGGAACGGGTCGCGGGGCTCGCCCTGATCGTCCCCGCGGTGAGCGGCTACGACCTCGCCGGCGCCGAACTGTACCGGGACATGGGCCGGTTGGCCGAGGCCGGGGACATGGAGGGCATCGTCCGGCTCGGCCTGAGCCTCTGGGGGCGGGCCGGCGGCGGGACCCCGGAGGCCGATCCGGTCGGTGCCGCGCACTTCAGGGCGGTGCTGCCGGCGTGGTTCGCCGCCATCGGGTACCTGGAGAGCGAACCGGCCGCCGTCGACCGGCTGGGCGAGATCACCGCGCCCACCGCCCTGGCCCTGGGGGAGCTGGACCGGCCGGTGGTCGTGGAGTTCAACGAGCGGATGGCCGCCGCGATCCCCGGCTGCCGGCTGGTCCGGCTCACCGGCTCCGACCACTACCCGACGCTGCGCGAACCGGAGGCCGTCACCCGGCTGATCGAGGAGCTGTACGACCGCGCGTCATGAGCGGCCGGGGAGGCCCCGCGCGCGTCCGGCCCCCCGGGGGTCAGCCGCGTTCGGGGCCCGGTCGCCGGGTGGCTCCGTGGTCGGCTCCGTGCGCGGCGAGCAGGGCGGGCAGGTCGCGCATGTCGTCGAAGACGACGGTGTCGGGGCCGGCCAGCCGGGCGGCGGGGGTGAGGCCACCGGCGTAGCCGAGGGCGCGCATGCCGGCGGCGCGGGCGGCCCGCACGCCGGGGGCGCTGTCCTCGACGACGACGCAGGCGGACGGGGGCACGCCCATCCGGCGGGCGGCGTGCAGGAAGAGGTCGGGGGCGGGCTTGCCGCGGGCCACCTCGGTGGAGCTGAAGATGCGGCCGGCGAAGCGGTCGAACAGGCCGGTGCGGCCGAGGGTGTGCGCCATCTTCTCGTGCGAGCCGCTGGACGCCACACAGGTCGCCAGGGTGAGCGCGTCGAGCGCCTCGGGCAGGCCGTCGACGGGCTCCAGGCCGGCGTCCACCTCCTCGGCGTGCCGCCGCACGAACTCCGCCCACCAGTGGTCGGCGGTCGCCCGGCCGAGCCGCTCGGCGATCTGTTCGTCGATGGACACCATCGAGCGGCCGATGAACCGCTCGACCACCTCCTCCTCGGTGAGCGGCCAGCCGAGTTCGGCGCCGAGGGCGATCTGGACGCGGGCCGCGATCCGTTCACTGTCCACCAGGACGCCGTCGCAGTCGAAGATGACGAGCCGTACCGGTTCGGTCGAGATGATCATGAGCGCAGGATAGACCGCTCACGGCGGGGCCCGGCAGGGCCGGGTCGGAGCGGCCGTCCGCACCGGGGCGGGAATTCCTGGAGCCGGATCCGCCACCTCGGGTACGTTGATCATCGGCCGGCTCCTCGGAGGGGCCGGGGTGACCGAACGGGGGCAGTGATGGCCGAACTGGCCGGTAAAGCGGCATTGGTGACGGGTGGTTCGCGGGGCATCGGACGGGCGGTGGCGCTCCGGCTGGCCGCCAACGGGGCGCTGGTCGTGGTGCACCACGGCGGCAACACGGAGGCGGCGGAGGAGACCGTGGCCCGGATCGTCGCGAACGGCGGCCGGGCGTTCGCGGTCGGCGCGCGGTTCGGGGAGCCCGGCGCCGTGGAGCGGCTGTTCGAGGGCGTGACCGCCGGGCTGGCGGAGCGCGGGGTGCGGGGCCTGGACATCCTGGTCAACAACGCCGGGATCAGCTCGGGCAGTTCGATCGGGCAGGTCACCGAGGAGGAGTTCAACCGGCTCCTCGCCGTCAATGTGACCACGCCGTTCTTCGTGATCCAGCGCGCGCTGGCCCTGCTGAACGACGGCGGCCGGATCATCAACATGGGCTCCACCGCCAGCCGGTTCGCGGTGTCCACGCAGATCGGCTACACCGTCACCAAGGCGGCGCTGGAGTCGATGGGCCCCTCGCTCGCCAACGAGCTGGGCCTGCGCGGGATCACCGTCAACACGGTGGCGCCCGGCGCGGTGCGGACCGACATGACGGCGGCCTACACCGGGATCCCGGAGGTCGTCGCGGGCCTGGAGTCGATCACCGCGCTCGGCCGCCTCGGCGAGCCGGAGGACGTCGCCGACGTGGTCGGCTTCCTGGCCGGCCCGCAGGGCCGCTGGGTGACCGGCCAGACCGTCGACGTCTCGGGCGGCACCTACCTGGGGCCGATCGCCCACGGCTGACCGGTCCGGGGAACGGCGCGCCGGGCGGTGACCCCACCGCCCGGCGCGTCCGTCGTCACCCGCGCGCGGCCCGGCTCAGTGGCCGCCCTTGAGGTTCAGCACCACCACGCCGACGATGACCAGGGCGAGACCGGCCCACTGGAGCCGGCCCAGGGACTCGCCGAAGGCGACGACGCCGATGCCCGCCACGGCGGCGGTGCCGGCCCCGGACCACACCGCGTAGGCGACCGAGACCGGGATGTGCTTCAGGGCCCGGCCGAGCAGGGCGAACGAGAGCACGTAGCCGACCGCCACCCCCACGCTCGGCCAGAACCTGCTGAAGCCCTCGGTCAGCTTGAGGCAGCTGGTGGCACAGACTTCACTGATGATCGCGAGGGCGAGGAGTACGTAGGGCACGGGGAATTAAACCCCGGGAGCGGCGGTGAGCCTGCCGAGCAGGTCCAGGTCCGCGTGCTCCAGGCTGTCCAGCAGGGTGACCCGGGAGCCGTTCGGGATCGCCGTGCCGGTGGACGGGACGGCGAGGACGGCGCAGCCGGCCGCGGCGGCGGAGGCGACGCCGGTCGGGGTGTCCTCGACGGCGACGCAGACGGCCGGGTCCAGGCCGAGCAGCGAGGCGGCGGCCAGGTAGGGGTCCGGCGCGGGCTTGGTGCGCGGGGTGTCCTCGGCGGCCAGGGTGACCGCGAACCAGTCCCGGCCGATGGTGCCGAGCACCATGTCGACCACCCGGCGGGGGGAGGCGGAGACCAGCGCGGTGGGCACCCGGGCGTCGCGCAGCTCGGCGAGCAGGGCGAGCGCACCGGGGCGGGGGACGGTCTCGGCGGCGACCTTGTCGGCGAAGGAGTCGCCGAGCCGGTCGGCGAGCTCGGCCTCACTGAGCGTCGTGCCGCTGACCCGGTGGAGGTGGGCGGCGGTGTGCTCGATGGCGCGGCCGAGCACCTCGGGCGCGTCGGCGTCGGTGAGGGCGTGGTGCAGCTCGTCGGCGACCTCGGCGGCAGTCTGCCACCAGAGGTGCTCGGTGTCGACGAGGGTGCCGTCCATGTCGAAGAGGACGGCGGCGGGTGGGGGGGTTTCAGGCATGGCGGTACCTTCGGCGGTGCGCGAGGAGGGACGGACGGGGTGGACGGCGCCGGGTCGGCCGGTGGTGCCGGGCCGGACGGCATCGGGGCGGACGGTACGGCGGGTCAGACGGTACGCCGGTCGACCAGGACCGGGCGCTCCGGCAGGGTCAGCGCGGCGCGCGAGCCGACCGGCAGGGCGGAGGCATCCTCGGTGGGCAGGTCGGCCTTGACCTCGGTGCCGTCGTCGAGCCGGACGGTGAGGCGGGTGACCGCGCCGAGGAAGGACGCGGAGACCACCAGGGCGGCGCCGTGCGGGTCGGCGGTGAGCCGGACGTTCTCCGGGCGGACCAGCACCTGCAGGGAGCCGTCGGCGGGCAGCGCGCCGTCCACCGCGTGGCGTCGGCCGAGCACCTCGACGCCGTCGCCGGAGCGCTCGCAGGGGATGCGGCTCATGGTGCCGACGAACTCGGCGACGAAGGCGGTGGCCGGGCGGGAGTACAGCTCGGCCGGGGCCGCGCACTGCTCCAGGCGGCCGGCCCGCAGGACGGCGACCCGGTCCGCCATCGACAGCGCCTCCTCCTGGTCGTGGGTGACGAACAGGGTGGTGATCCCCAGCTCCTGCTGGAGGCGGCGGATCTCCTCGCGCAGCGACAAGCGCACCTTGGCGTCCAGCGCGGAGAGCGGCTCGTCGAGCAGCAGCACGCGCGGCTGGAGGGCGAGCGCGCGGGCGAGCGCGATGCGCTGCTGCTGGCCGCCGGACATCTGGTGCGGGTAGCGGCCGGCGTGCTGCGGCAGGCCGACCAGCTCCAGCAGCTCCTTGGCCCGCTTGAGGCGCTCGGCCTTGCCGGTGCCGCGCATCCGCAGGCCGAAGGCGACGTTGTCGGCGGCGGTCAGGTGCGGGAAGAGGCTGTAGGACTGGAACACCATGCCGGCGTCGCGCTTGTGCGCGGGGATCGCGGTGATGTCCCGGCCGTCGACCAGGACCTGGCCGGAGTCGTGCTGCTCGAAGCCGGCCAGGATGCGCAGCGCGGTGGTCTTGCCGCAGCCGGACGGGCCGAGCAGGGCGAGCAGCTCGCCGGGCCGGACGGTGAGGTCGAGGCCGTCGAGGGCGGTGGTGGCGCCGAAGGTCCGGCGCAGCGCGCGGAACTCGACGGTCGCGCTGCCGGTGGCGACGGGGACCCCGGTGGCGGGGGCGGTGGCCGTGGTCATGATGGGTGACTCCGGGGGTTTCAGGAGGTGGCGGTCTTGGTGCCGCGCTGACGGCCGACGGTGGCCAGCAGGAGCAGCAGCAGCCAGGTGAGCAGCAGGCTGAGGACGGAGACCGCGACCGACATGTGGGCCTGGCTGTTGCCGACCGAGTAGATCCAGACCGGGAAGGGCTGGAACCCGAGGATCGAGGCGGCGGTGAACTCGCCGAGCACGAGGGCCAGGGTGAGGAAGGAGGCGTTCAGCAGCGCGCCGCGCAGGTTCGGCAGGACGACGGTGAACACCGCCCGGGGCCAGCTCGCGCCGCAGTTGCGGGCGGCCTCGACCAGGGTGCGGACGTCCACCGCGCGCAGGCCGGCGTCCAGGGAGCGGTAGGCGAGCGGCAGGGCCATCAGCACGTACGCGATGACCAGCACCAGCGGGAAGTCCGGGTCCTGGACGAACACGAAGGTCTGGAAGAACGGGGTGTCCATCAGGTGGTCCGGGCCCCAGCGGAGCACGCCGATCAGGCCGGCGGTCAGCGCGACCGGCGGGACGACCAGCGGCAGGGTGCAGAGCACGTCGATGACCGGGCGCAGCCGGGGCGCGCCGAGCCGGACCGCGATCAGCGCCGGGACGAGCAGGACCAGCAGCACCAGCACCGTGACGAGGGCCAGGCCCAGGGTCAGCCAGAGGCTGTCCAGGAAGCCGGGCGCGGAGAGCAGTCCGGTGTAGGCCTCGAAGGAGATGCCCTTGGGGTCGTCGATCGAGAACCAGGTGGAGGCCGCGAGCGGGACGACGAAGTAGAGGCCGGCGATCAGCAGCACGGCGCCGCGCCACCAGCGCACCTCGGGCCGGCGGGCGGCCGCCTGGCGGTGGGTGCGGGTGGGGGAGGTCAGCTGAGCCATCGGGCGCTCCGGCGCTGGAGGGGGAGGTACACGGCCATCACCAGGACGGCCACGACGATCATGTTGAGGCTGAGGGCGAGGGCGAGGTTGCCCTGGCCGACCAGCACGTTGCCGGAGAGCGCGTCCGCGATCGAGCGGCTGACCAGCGGGACGGTCGCGCCGACCATGGCGGCGGCCGTGGCGTACGCGGCGAAGGCGCTGCCGAAGAGCAGCACGAAGCCGCCGAGCAGGGAGGGCAGCAGGATCGGCAGCGCGACGTGCCGCCAGTACTGGTACGTGGTGGCGCGGTTGTTCTGCGCCGCCTCGCGCCACTGGACCCGCAGGCCGTCCAGCGCCGGGGTGATGGTGAGCACCATCAGCGGGATCAGGAAGTACAGGTAGACGATCGTCAGGCCGGTGAACGAGTACAGCGACCAGCCGTGGTCGGTGAGGTGCAGCAGCTTGGTGATCTCGCCGGCGTTGCCGAGGGTGGCGACGAACGCGAAGGCGAGCGGCAGGCCGCCGAAGTTGGCGAGCACGCCGGAGGCGGTGAGCACCGCCTGGCGCAGCCAGCCGCGGCGGGAGGTGACGACCGCCTGGGCGAGCGGCAGACCGATCAGGGTGGCGAGCAGCGCGGTCAGCGCGGAGAGCTTGAGGCTGCTCAGCATGGCGGTGAGGTAGGCGCCCTGGACGGAGGCCGTGATGTTGTCGAAGGTGAACTGCCCGGCACCGCTCTCCGCGTCGCTGGAGGTGGTGAACGCGCCGATCACGATGGCGACGGTGGGGAGGCCGAAGCCGACCAGGAAGAACAGCAGCAGCGGCACGGTGGCCAGCCAGGCCCCGCCGAGGCGGGCGAGCGGGCGGCGCCGCGTGGGGGTGGGGGTGGAGCGGGTGGCGGTGGCCGATGCCCCCGCGCCGCCACCGAGGTGGTCGGTGGCGGCGGGGGCGGTCGGCACCGGGGTGGGAGCCGTGGTCATGAGTGCCTTTTCTCAGCCCGATGGGTGGTGCGTGACCGGGGCGGGGTCAGCCCGCGATGGCCTTGGTCCAGTTCTCGGTGACGACCTTCTTGGCCGCGTTGATCTGGTCCACGGTCGGGAAGTTGGTGAAGGGCTTCTCGACGGTCGGCAGCTTGGCGGCGCCGGCGGCGTCGAGGGTGCCGTCCTTCTTCAGGGCCTCGAAGGTGGCCGGGGTGGCGTAGCCGCCGAGGAAGAGGTTCTGGCCCTCGGCGCTGAACAGGTACTCCTGCCACAGGCGGGCGGCCGCCGGGTGCGGGGCCCACTTGTTGATGCCCTGGTTGTAGAACTGGGCGTAGGAGCCGTCGGAGGGGATGGCGACCTTCCAGTCGACGCCCTTGTCCTTGAACTGGTCGCTGTAGCCGGCGTTCAGGTAGGACCAGTCGATCGAGATCGGGGTCTCGCCCTTCTCGATGGTCGCCGGGGTGGACTCGACCGGGTTGAAGTTGCCGGACTGCTTCAGCTTGCCGAAGAAGTCGATGCCGGGCTGGATGTTGTCCAGCGAACCGCCGTTGGCGAGCGCGGCCGCGTAGACGCCGCCGAAGGCGGAGCCGGACTTGGTCGGGTTGCCGTTGAGGGCGACCTGGCCCTTGTACTCCGGCTTCAGCAGGTCGGCGAAGGTCTTCGGGCAGTTGGCGATCTTCTTGGCGTCGCAGCCGATGGAGATGTAGCCGCCGTAGTCGTTGACCCGCGCGCCGCTCGCGTCCTTCATGGTGTCCGGCACCTTGTCGAAGGTGGCCACCTTGTAGGGGGCGAGGATGCCGTCCTTGACCGCCTGCAGGGCGAAGGCGCTGCCCAGGTCGACCACGTCCGGGGCGCGGTCCTGGCCCTTGCGGGAGTTGATCGCGTTGATCTCGTCCTGGCTGGAGCCGTCCGGGTTCTCCTCCTCGACCTCCAGGCCGTACTTGGCCTTGAAGCCGTCGATGATCTTGCCGTAGTTCGCCCAGTCCCGGGGCAGCGTGATGACGTGCAGCTTGCCCTCCTTCTTGGCGGCGGCGACCAGGCCGTCGATGCCGCCGAAGTCGGCGGCGGAGGTGGCCTCCTTGGCGTCCTTGGTGCCGGCCTTGGCGGCGTCGCCGGACTTGGCGGTCGAACCGGCGGAGCCGCAGGCGGTCAGGGAGAGCGCGGCGGCGGTCAGTACGGCCGCGAAGGCGGCGGCGCGGGCGCGGTGCACGGTCACGGGGAAGTCTCCTGTAAAGGGGGCGTACTGCGAGGGGGCGTTCGCGGGGGGTCCGCGGGCCTGCGTCTCGCGAAGGGCGGCGGGTCGGCCGGGTGAGCGGCCGATCGACGTCGTCCGAGTTGACTAGCCAACTTCGCTGACGGCAGTAAGTACGCCGGAGCCCGGTGACGGGAAGGTGAACGGATGGCCCAGAACCGGGGTCGGCTGCGGGAACGGTCGAATCGGATCGCCGGCGGATGATCGCCGGAGTGCGATGCTTCGGGAGCGCAGCGGGATATGGTCGGGCTGTCCGCGCCGGTACGGGCTGCGCAGGACACCGCCCAGGAGGGACATTGACTGACGTGGCAGTGGAGTCGGGGCGCCCGGAGAGCCGCCCGGCCGGAGCTCCGGAGCCCGAGCGCGCGTCCGGTTCGCTCTACCGCAAGGTCGCCGCCGACCTGCGCGAGGCGATCACCACCGGCGCCTTCGGCGAGGCCGGACGGCTGCCCGCGGAGGGCGCGCTCGCCGAGCAGTACGGCGTCTCGCGCGGCACCGTCCGCCAGGCGCTCGCCGTGCTGCGCTCGGACGGCCTGGTCACCTCGCGGCGGGGCACCCGCCGCGTGGTGCTCGGTACGGCCCGGGTGCAGAGCTTCTCCGAACTGCTCAGCTTCACGCACTGGGCGTACTCGATGGGCGAGGAGCCCGGCGGCATCCTGGACTCGCTCGTCCGCCGCCCGGCCGACGCCGCCGAGCGCGAGCAACTGCGCCTCGAACCGGGCTCCGAGGTCTATGTGACGGTCCGGCTGCGCACCCTCTCCGGCAAGCCGGTGATGGTCGAGCGGACGATCTACCCGCCCCGGGTCGGCGAGATCGTCGCCGAGCTGCCGCCGGACGTCGTCTCGCACACCGAGGTGCTGCGCGAGCACGGCATCCTGTTCACCGACGCCGACCACACGATCGACATAGTCGCCGCCAACGCGGACGACGCCCGGCTGTTGGGCTGCCGGCGCGGCGGCCCGCTGCTGCGCGAGCGGCGCCGGACGACCGACCCGACCGGCACGCCGGTGGAGTGGTCCCAGGACCGCTACCTGCCCGGCACGGTGGCCTTCAGCATCCACAACTCGCTGGCCACGTCGGCGCTTTCGCGGCACGCCCGGGAAGGGGACTGAGCCGACGGCCCGCCGCGGGCGCCGGGCCCCCGCACCACCGGTGCGGGGGCCCCGCCCCGGGTCAGCGCATCAGGGCGGCCAGCAGCGGCCGGAAGTGCGCGAAGTCCGGGGTCACCGCCTCCGCCTCCTTGGCCTCGTCGTCCCAGCGGCGGACCGCCACCGCGTCCTCGGCGCCCGGGCGGGCGGCGAAGTCGGCGGCGTCCTGTGCGGACATCGGCCCGCCCTGCACCTGGAGGGTGTACTCCGAGGCCTCGGACAGCCGCGCCCGGTAGTCCGGCTCGACCGCGCACAGGTAGCGCTTGGCGGCCACGTGCAGCCGGACCGGCTCGGTGACCTCCGGTCCGAACCAGCGGGCCAGCCAGTCGGCCCCGGTGCGGCTGTGCCGGTTGTCCTGACCTTGCATCAGTTCCCTTCCGTGCAGGGCGCCCCGGCCGTGCTCGTCGAAGAAGTGGCCGACGTCGTGCAGCAGCGCCGCCGCGACCAGGTGCGGGCCGGCGCCCGCCGCTTCGGCCAGTGCGCCGGCCTGCAGCATGTGCTCGGCCATGGTGACCTCCTCGCCCAGGTACTCCCCGGCGCCCTCGCCCTCGAACAGCGCGGCCAGCTCGTCCAGCGCCGCCGAACGGCGCCGCAGCACGGCCAGGGTGGAGGAGAGCGAGTCCAGGTCCGCGTAGCAGCCCTGGAGGTGGCGGTGGCCGTCCTGCGCGAACGCCGTCCGGGCGTGCATCAGGCGGACGTTGTCGAAGATCAGGCAGTCGCCGGGGTCGAGGCGGAACTCCAGTCGGAGCTCCGGGCGCAGGGTGACCGCGGCGAACGCCCGGTAGGCGGCGTAGAAGGCGTCCAGCTCCGCGGCCGGGCCGCGCAGGGTCGCGATCGAGCGGTTGTTGAACCGCACCTCGCGGATCCGGCCCAGCGGGTCCACCTCGATCAGCGGCCGGTCGGCGCGGAGTTCGGCGCCCCGGTCGCGGAACACGAACGGCACCGGCGTGCGGGTCAGCACGGCGAAGTGCTCCGGGGCCTCGGCGCGCAGCAGCGCGGCCGCCCGGAAGCCGTCGACCAGGCCGGAGTCGCCGCCGGTCGCGGAGTTCTCCAGGCAGTGCAGCAGCTGGAGGGTGGGCACCGGGTCCCGGTACGGGTTGTCGGTGTGCGGGGCGATCGCGGCGCTGGTGAAGGCCAGGTTGTTCGGATCCGGCTCGATCCGGACGTCGAACAGCTCGCCGTAGTTGGTGACCCGCACGAACCCGAAGGTCTCCGCCACCGCGAGCACCTGCCGCTCCCGGGCGGGCACGCCGCGCAGCACCGCGAAGCCGGAGCGGCGGACGGCGGCCAGCACGGCGGCCCGCTCGGCCGGGTCGGCGAGGTAGGCCGTCCAGTCCGCCTCCGGGAGGCCGGCCGCGAAGTCCGCGGCGACCCAGAGCCGCTTGCCGGCCTCGGTCCGGCCGTCGTCGTCGGCCTCCTCGGTCAGCCGGCCGGACGGGTAGCGCGAGCGGTGCCCGTCCGACCAGAGCACCTCCAGGTGGCCGTCCAGCTCGGCCCGCGCGGCGATCGCCAGGTCGTCCGGCAGGTCGGTGATCTGGAACAGCTTCTGCCCGTTGCGCGGGTCGCGGCACTCGGCGCAGGGGCAGTTGTCGCGCAGCCAGTACGGCGACGGCTCGGCGGTGGTCATGGTCTTCTCCTCGGCGGCCCGGAGGTGGGGGTCGAAGTTGTATAGCCAACTTCTCCGTCGCGCAGGAGCCTGCCCGGGGTCGGTGAGGTTCCGGTGCCGGGGGAGTGAACGGTGCGGGAACACTGCCGGGCCGGGAGCGCGGACGCCCCCGGCCGTCGGCCCGCCGTCAGCGGCCGTACGAGAGCCGGCGGATCGCCCACCAGGTGGCGAGCGGCGGGGTGGTGGCCGCCGCGAGGGCCAGCAGCCAGCCCAGGGCGGTCGGGGGCCAGGCGAACACCACCACCAGGTCGAGGCCGGCGCCCAGGGCCAGCAGTGCCGCGGCCGGCAGGTGCGTTCCGGGGTCGAACGCGCGCAGGCGGCCGACCGTCCCGCTCCCCGACGTCAGCATGCCGGCGGTGAAGATCGAGCCGATCAGGCCCAGGACCAGGATCCAGAGCCCGGCGATCCCGCTCATCGCGCCGTACTCGTGGGCGCGGGCACCGAGCCCGAGGTCGTTCGCGGCGAACATCACCGAGACCGAGTCCCCCGGCTCCGGCTCGTCGAGCGTCTCCACCCGGTCCAGGGTCAGCCGCCGGGGCTCGCCGTCGGACCACGGCACCTCCAGCACCATGGGCGCGCTCCAGACCTGGTGGTCGTTGACGTTGACGCCGGTCCGCCGGGGCGTGCCGAGCACCTCGGCGATCTCCACCGTGTACGTGCCCCCGCCCGCCCGCAGGACCCGCTGGGTCCAGCGGCCCTCGGCGCCGTCCGGGCCGACCGCCTGGGCCAGGGCGGCGGTCGACCCGAGGGCGAGTGCGACGCCCAGCAGGACGGTGACGGCCCGTCCGGCGGTGCGGGGCGGCCGCTTCTCCAGGTCGGGCCCGAACCACTCGTGCCCGAGCCGCTCGGGCCGGAGCCGCTCCTGCCGGGCCCGCTCACGCCGGTGCGCCACCGCCGAGGCGGCCAGCCAGCCGAGGGCGCAGGCCGTCGTCACCAGCAGCGGCAGCAGTCGGGCCCGGTCCGACAGCGCCACCGCGCTCGGGCTCACCGCGGGCAGCAGCGCCCACACCTCGGTGACGAGGGCGCCGGTCAGCGTCAGCCACCCGGTCGTTCTGGTCCACATCGTCGACATCCGCGCTCCCCCTGTGATCATGATCGGAGCGCGATCGTAGCGGGCCGGGACAGCGGGCCGGTGACGTCCGGGTGGCGTCCGCCGGGGGGTCAGGCGGTGAGCGCCCCGCCCCAGGCGGTGTCCGCCGCGGCGAGGGCCGGGGCGGCGTCCGTGCCGGTCGCGGTGGCGAGGGCGGTCAGGGTGGCGCGGACGGTGGGGAGCGCGGCGGCGGGGCCGTAGTGGTTGACCCGCAGCATGGTGCGGGCCAGGGCGCCGCCGCCGGCCTGGACCGGCAGGGCCGGGTCGAGGCGCAGCAGTTCGCCGGCGAGGGCGGCGGCGTCCAGGCCGTCCGGGGTGCGCAGGGTGGTGGCGACCGGCGCGGCGTGCGCGTCGTCCGGGACGAAGGGGGCGAGCGTGCCGAGCGTGCGGACGCCCGCGCGGGTGGCGGCGGCCGCCGCCCGGTGGCGGGCGATCACGGCGTCCAGGCCGTCGGCCGCGATCCGGTCCAGGCACGCGTCGAGCGCCAGCATCTCCAACTGCGCGGGCGCGTGCGGCAGGGCGGTGCGCCCGGCGTCCGTCCAGCGCTCCTTCCAGTCCAGCAGCGAGAGGTAGGAGCGGCGCGGGGCGGCCGGGTTGGCGGCGATCCGCTCCCAGGCCCGCGCGGAGACCGAGACGGCGGAGACGCCGGCCGGTCCGCCCATGGCCTTCTGGCCGCCGATCACGCACAGGTCCACGCCCCAGGCGTCGGTGAGCAGCGGTTCGGCGGCGACCGAGGCGACCGCGTCCAGCATCAGCAGGGCGCCGTGCGCGCGGACCGCGGCGGCGATCTCCGCGACCGGGTTGGTGTTGCCGGTGGCGGCCTCGGCGTGCACCAGCGAGACGAAGTCGATCGACGGGTCGGCCGCCAGCGCCTCGGCGACCCGGGCGGCGCTCACCGCGGTGTCGAAGGGGACGGCGAGGTCGACGACCTTCGCCCCGCAGTCGCGCAGCCAGTTGCCGAAGGTCTGTCCGTAGGGGCCGGTGACGATGTTGAGCGCGGTCGAGCCCGGGTGCGCGGCGCCGCGGATCGCGGCCTCCAGCGGCAGCAGCGCCTCGCCCTGGGTGACGACGACGTCGGCGGTGGTGTGCAGCAGCGCGGCGACCTTGTCCTCGGTCGCCGCGAACTCGGCGGCGGTGAGCGGGGGGAGGTCGAGGAAGGGGCTCACGGTCTCGGGGCCTTTCGCGGGGAGGGGCGGTGCCGGTCCGAACGAGTCTGCCTCACATTCGCCGCTCACACGGAACGGCGCCGTCGGTAGAGTGCGGCCATGAGCGATGGCGCGGTGCTGCACGTCCGTGGTCGGGTGCTGGTCGGTCCGGAGGACGTCCGGGACGAACTCTGGGTGGTCGACGGCCGGGTGAGCTTCTCCCGCCCGGCCGCCGTCGGATCGGGCTCCGGGGACGTCCGGACGGTGACGGGCTGGGTGCTGCCCGGTCTGGTGGACGCGCACTGCCACGTCGGCCTGGACGCGCACGGCGCGGTGGACGCCGCGACCAGCGAGAAGCAGGCGCTCACCGACCGCGACGCCGGCACCCTGCTGATCCGCGACGCCGGTTCCGCCGCCGACACCCGCTGGGTCGACGACCGCGCGGACCTGCCGAGGATCATCCGGGCCGGCCGGCACATCGCCCGCACCCGCCGCTACATCCGCAACTACGCGCACGAGATCGAGCCCGGTGACCTCGCCGCCTACGTCCGGGCGGAGGCCCGGCGCGGCGACGGCTGGGTCAAGCTGGTCGGCGACTGGATCGACCGGGAGCGCGGGGACCTCGCCGCCTGCTGGCCCGGTGACGCGCTCGTCGAGGCGATCGCGGCGGCGCACGAGGAGGGCGCGCGGGTCACCGCGCACTGCTTCGCCGCCGAGTCGCTGCCGGACCTGCTGGCGGCCGGGATCGACTGCGTCGAGCACGCCACCGGCCTCACCGAGGAGCTGATCCCGGTGTTCGCCGAGCGCGGGGTCGCGATCGTGCCGACGCTGGTCAACATCGCCACCTTCCCGCAGCTGGCGGCCGGCGGGGAGGGCAAGTTCCCGGCCTGGTCGGCGCACATGCGGCGGCTGCACGAGCGCCGCTACGCGACGGTGGGCGCGGCGCACGACGCGGGCATCCCGATCTACGTGGGCACGGACGCGGGCGGCTCGCTGGCCCACGGCCTGGTCGCGGAGGAGGTGGCCGAGCTGGTGAAGGCCGGGCTCAGCCCCGCGGAGGCGCTCTCGGCGGCGAGCTGGGGGGCGCGGGCCTGGCTGGGGCGCCCCGGTCTGGAGGAGGGCGCGTCGGCGGACTTCGTGGTGTACGCGGACGATCCGCGCGCCGATGTCCGGGTGCTGGCCGATCCGCGGCTGGTGGTGCTGCGGGGTCGCCCGGTGGCCTGAGCGCCCGTGGGTGCCCGTGGGTGCCCGTGGGTGCCCGTCCCCGACCATCGGTGTGATCGTCGGGTGAACGGGCTGTCCGGGTAGGCCGATAGGGTTACGCCCATGGCACCGCGTCCACTGAACGAGATCGTCGAGCCCGGGTGGGCCACCGCGCTGGAGCCGGTGGCCGGGCGAGTCGCCGCGATGGGTGACTTCCTCCGCGCCGAACTGACCGCCGGCCGCACCTATCTGCCCTCCGGGCCGAATGTGCTGCGCGCCTTCCAGCAGCCCTTCACCGACGTCAGGGTGCTGATCGTCGGCCAGGACCCGTACCCGACGCCAGGCCACGCCGTCGGCCTCAGCTTCTCGGTGGCGGCGGACGTACGGCCGATCCCGGCCAGTCTGATCAACATCTTCCAGGAGTACGGCAGCGACCTCGGCCTGCCCCAGCCGTCCAACGGCGACCTCACCCCCTGGACGCAGCAGGGCGTGCTGCTGCTGAACCGCGCGCTGACCACCGCCCCGCGCAAGCCCGCCGCGCACCGCGGCAAGGGCTGGGAGGAGGTCACCGAGCAGGCGATCCGCGCCCTGGCGGCCCGCGGCGGCCCGCTGGTGGCGATCCTCTGGGGCCGTGACGCGCGCAATCTGCGGCCGCTGCTGGGCGAGATCCCGGCGATCGAGTCCGCGCACCCGAGTCCGTACTCGGCGAGCGGCGGCTTCTTCGGCTCGCGTCCGTTCAGCCGGGCCAACGAGCTGCTGGTGCGCCAGGGCGCGCAGCCGGTGGACTGGCGCCTGCCGTAGCGGAGGACCGGACGAAGGGCATAGCAGACCCGGGTCAGCGTGGAGCGTCAACATCACCCCAACGGGTGAAATGACGCTCTGTAAGACTCATATGACGGATCGTTTGAGAAGACTGGCGGCTCATCCACTTCAGTCGTAGGCCGTGGGGTACCGCCATGTCTTCTTCCCGTTCCAGCCGAATCGTTTCCGCAACCGCCGCCGTCGCGGTCTGCACCCTGCTCACCGTCCCGTCTGCCGGCGCTGCCGGAGCTGCCGGACCGACCGCCCCGGCGGCCCCGACCGCCCCCTCGCCCGGCAAGGCGCGCGCCGTCACCGCCGAACTCGACCTGGACGTCACGCTGTTGAACAACGCCGTGGACGTCCCGGTGAACGTCTCGCTCAACAAGGTCGAGTCCCCGGCGCAGCGCGAGGGCACCGTCCTCACCGCCCGGGTGGACGGCGTCGACCAGGCGGGCCCGGTCACCCTGGTCAAGGCCGACGTCGGCAAGTCGGTGACCAGGACGGACGCCAAGGCCGCCACCGCCTCGGTGACCCTCGCCGACGCCGACGTGCACGCCCCGGGCCTGCCCGGGACCACCCTGCTGGGCCTGGAGGCGCTCACCGCCACCGCCACCTGTCCGGTCGACGGGCAGCCGACCGCCGACGTGGTGGCCCCCGCCAAGCTCACCGTCCTCGGCAAGCCGGTCACCATCGGCCTCTACGGGCCGACCAAGGTGGACGTGCCGCTGGTCGGCAGCGTCTCGGTGGAGTTCTCCAAGAAGACCACCACCTCCACCACGGCCGCCGCCTCGGCGCTGGAGGTCCAGGTGGCGATCGACCCGCTGAATCTCAACGTCGCCAAGGTGACCGGCACGATCACGGTGGCCTCGGTGAGCTGCGAGAAGCCGGTCCCGGCCGTTCCCACCCCCACTCCCACCCCGTCGAACGCCGCTCCGTCCGTCGCACCGACCGTGACGCCGGCCGCCCAGCCCGCCGCGGACACCACCCCGTCCGCCGCCCCCTCCACC
>JOHN01000032.1 GCA_000719695.1 Streptomyces sp. NRRL F-6131 | reverse complement strand
TGACTTTTGGCACGCTGTTGAGTTCTCAAGGAACGGACGCTTCCTTCAGGCGGCTTTCACACCGGCCCTCCGGGCGCTTCGTTCTTTCGTGTTTCCAGCGTATCAGATCCGTTTGCCGGTGCTTAACCGGTGCTTTTCGTTTCTGAAATCTGGTGTTAACCGCCGACTCGCGGCGACTCGACCAACCATAGCGGGTCGCCGGGCCGAGCGCGAATCGAGCGCGCCGGGGGGTCACCCGCTCGGACGCGTGATTTGTTGCTCTCGCGAGCATATACAGCAATGGTCCCGATTCGCCAAGATGCCTGTAGAGTGCGGCGCGTCGGCCAAGAGGACTAGACCACTAGTGGTCGACGAGATGACCGGCTGGTGAGGGCGGACGGCGCGGCCGTCGGTCCGGGAATGTCAGCAGATGTCCGAAGTTGACATGATCTAGGCTTCAGTCGATCGCCCCGCCGCGTTCGCGGCCGCTCGCATGTACTGCGCACTTGGGAGGCTCAACCATGACCACTGTGACGTCGCCGCTGACCGGCAAGGTCGTCGGGCTCGCCGGCGTGCCGGACCCCGTCTTCTCGGGTGCGATGGTCGGCCCCGGCACGGCGATCGACCCGGTGCGCGAGCAGACCGAGGCCGTTGCCCCGGTCGACGGCGTGGTCGTGTCGATGCACCCGCACGCGTTCGTCGTCGTCGACGCGGACGGGCACGGCGTCCTGACCCACCTGGGCATCGACACCGTCCAGCTGAACGGCGAGGGCTTCGAGCTGCTCGTCAACAAGGGGGACACCGTCACCCGCGGCCAGGCCGTCATCAAGTGGGACCCGGCCGCCGTCGAGGCCGCCGGCAAGTCGCCGATCTCGCCGATCGTCGCGCTGGAGGCCGCGGCCGACTCGCTCGGCGACCTCCTGGCGAACGGGGAGGTCGCCGTGGGCGACGCCCTGTTCAGCTGGAGCTGACTCCTCCCCTCCCTCACAAGGACACAACCGCCCCGCCGCTCCGGCCGGGGCGGCCCGGCACACAGCGGTACCCGGCGGGGCCGCCCCTCTCACGGAGACAGACATGGAGAAGACGCTGCGCGGCGTGGGTGTCAGCCACGGAGTCGCGATCGGTCAGGTGCGGCACATGGGCACCGCGGTGCTGGAGCCCCCGGCCACCCAGATCCCGACCGAGGACGCTCCGCGCGAGCAGGCCCGCGCCCAGGCCGCCGTCGACGCGGTGGCCGCGGACCTGATCGCCCGCGGCAACCTGGCCGGTGGCGAGGCGCAGGCCGTGCTGGAGGCCCAGGCGCTGATGGCGCAGGACCCGGAGCTGATGGCCGACGTCTCCCGCCGGATCGCGGTCGGCAGCAGCGCCGAGCGCGGCGTCTACGACGCCTTCGCCGCCTACCGGGCGCTGCTCGCCTCGGCCGGGGAGTACCTGGCCGGGCGGGTCGCCGACCTGGACGACGTGCGCAACCGCATCGTGGCGCGCCTGTTGGGCGTGCCGATGCCGGGTGTGCCGGACAGCGACGAGCCGTACGTGCTGTTCGCCCGCGACCTCGCGCCGGCCGACACCGCGCTGCTGGACCCGACGCTGGTGCTCGGCTTCGTGACCGAGGAGGGCGGGCCGACCAGCCACAGCGCCATCCTGGCGCGGGCCATGGGCGTACCGGCCGTGGTCGCGCTGCCGGGGGCGACCGACGTCGCCGAGGGCACCGTCGTCGCGGTGGACGGCAGCTCCGGTGACGTGCTGGTCGAGCCGGGCGAGGAGAAGAAGGAGGAGCTGCGCCGGATCGCCGCCGAGCGCAAGGCCGCACTGGCCGCCTCCTCCGGTCCGGGCGCGACCTCCGACGGGCACCGGGTGCCGCTGCTGGCCAACGTCGGCGGTCCGGGTGACCTGCCGGCCGCGCTGGAGGCGGGCGCCGAGGGCGTCGGTCTGTTCCGCACCGAGTTCCTCTTCCTGGACGACTCCGCGAAGGCGCCCGCCGAGGAGAAGCAGGTCGAGGCGTACCGCAAGGTGCTGGAGGCGTTCCCCGAGGGCCGGGTCGTCGTCCGGGTGCTCGACGCGGGCGCGGACAAGCCGCTGGACTTCCTGACCCCGGCCGACGAGCCGAACCCGGCGCTGGGTGTGCGCGGTCTGCGCACCCTGCTGGAGCACCCCGAGGTGCTGCGGACGCAGCTGCGGGCCCTGGCGACGGCGGCCGAGGGGCTGCCGGTGCACCTCGAGGTGATGGCCCCGATGGTGGCCGACCGCAAGGACGCCAAGGACTTCGCCGAGGCGTGTCGCCAGGCCGGGCTGAGCGCCAAGTTCGGCGCGATGGTGGAGATCCCGTCGGCCGCGCTGCGGGCGCGCTCGATCCTCCAGGAGGTCGAGTTCCTCTCGCTGGGGACCAACGACCTCGCCCAGTACGCCTTCGCCGCCGACCGGCAGGTCGGTGCGCTGGCGCGGCTGCAGGACCCGTGGCAGCCGGCGCTGCTGGACCTGATCGCGTTCGCCGCCGACGCCGCGCGGGTCGACGGCAAGAGCTGCGGCGTCTGCGGCGAGGCGGCCTCCGACCCGCTGCTGGCCGTGGTGCTGACCGGTCTCGGGGTCACCAGCCTGTCGATGGGCGCGGCCTCGATCCCCTATGTGCGGACGACGCTGGCCAAGTACACGCTGGCGCAGTGCCGTCGGGCCGCCGAGGCGGCGCGCGCGGCGGACAGCGCCGAGGAGGCGCGGGCCGCGGCGCAGCAGGTGCTGTCGGGCGAGTAGTCGTCGAGCGGTCGGCGACGGACGTCCGAAGGGGGCCTTCCACCGTGACGGTGGAAGGCCCCCTTTCGCCGTGTCCGGTCGTGGTCACTCGGCGGCGGCGCGCTCCCGGCGGAGCTGCTCGAACCAGCGCAGGTGGTCGAGGTTGTCGACGGAACCGGGGTTGACGGCCTGCTCCAGGGGGGTGCCGGAGAGCAGGCGCTTGACCGGGACCTCGATGCGCTTGCCGGTGAGGGTGTGCGGGAGGCCGCGGACGGCGATGACCTCGTCGGGGACGTGGCGCGGGGAGAGTTCGGTGCGCAGCGAGGTGCGGATGCGGCCGATGAGCTCGTCGTCGAGTTCGGCGCCGGGGGCGAGGACGACGAAGAGCGGCATCCAGTAGCCGCCGTTGGGCTCCTCGAGGCCGATGACCAGGGACTCGGCGATCTCGGGCAGGCGCTCGACGACCTCGTAGATGTCCGAGGAGCCCATCCGGACGCCCTGGCGGTTGAGGGTGGAGTCGGAGCGGCCGTGGATGACGACGGTGCCGCGGGAGGTGACGGTGATCCAGTCGCCGTGGCGCCAGGTCCCGGGGTACACGTCGAAGTAGCTGTCGTGGTACCGGGTGCCCTCCGGGTCGTTCCAGAAGCCGGTGGGCATGGACGGGATGGGCTTGGTGACGACGAGCTCGCCGACCTCGTCGGTGTGCGGCCGGCCGTCGACGTCCCAGGACTCGACGGCGGCGCCGAGGCTGGGGGCCTGGATCTCGCCGAGGTGGACCGGGAGGGTGGGGACGCCGCCGACGAAGCAGGAGCAGACGTCGGTGCCGCCGCTGACGGAGGCGAGCCAGACGTCCTCCTTGACCTCCTCGTAGATCCAGCGGAAGCCGTCGGGCGGCAGTGGGGAGCCGGTGGTGCCGAGGCAGCGGACGGCGGAGAGGTCGAGGTCGCGCCCGGGGTGGAGGCCGGCCTTGCGGCTGGCGATGACGTAGGCGGCGGAGGTGCCGAGGACGGTGGCGCCGGTGCGGGCGGCCACGGACCAGAGGGCTCCGGTGTCGGGGTGGCCGGGGCTGCCGTCGTAGGTGACGATCGTGGACCCGACGAGGAGGCCGGCGAGGAGGAAGTTCCACATCATCCAGCCGGTGGAGGTGTACCAGAGGAAGCGGTCGTCGGGGCCGAGGTCGAGGTGGAGGCCGGCCTGCTTGAGGTGCTCGACGAGGATGCCGCCCTGGCTCTGCACGATGGCCTTGGGCAGGCCGGTGGTGCCGGAGGAGTAGAGGACCCAGAGCGGGTGGTCGAAGGGCACCGCCTCGAAGACCGGGGCGAGGTCGTCGGCGACCAGGTCGTCCCAGCCGAGGGCGCCCTCGGGGGCCGGGGTGCCGAGCAGGGGGACGTGCACGACGGTGTGCAGCGAGGGGAGCTCGCGGCGGAGTTCGGCGACGACCTCGGTGCGGTCGTGGTCCTTGCCGCCGTAGTGGTAGCCGTCGACGGCGAAGAGGACGACGGGCTCGATCTGCTGGAGGCGGTCGAGGACGCTGCGGGCGCCGAAGTCGGGGGCGCAGCTGGTCCAGACGGCGCCGACGGCGGCGGTGGCGAGGAGGGCGACGGCGGCCTGCGGGATGTTGGGCAGGTAGGCGCTGACGCGGTCGCCGGGGCGGACGCCCTGGGCGCGGAGGGCGGCGGCGAGCGAGCCGACCTGGCGGCGGAGTTCGGACCAGGTGAGGACGATCGGCTGGTCGGTGGTCTCGTCGAGGTGGAGGACGGCCGGCCGGCCGGCGTTGGCGGCGTCCTCGGCGGCGCGCAGGGCGTGCTCGGCGTAGTTGAGGCGGGCGCCCGGGAACCAGCGGGCGCCGGGCATCGCGGGGTCGGCGAGGACGGCGTCGGGAGCCTGGGTGAAGCGGACGTCGAACCACCGGGTGACGGCGGTCCAGAAGCGGTCGAGGTCCTCGACGGACCAGGCGTGCAGGGCGGCGTAGCGGGCCGCGGCCTGCGCGTCGTCGTCGGTGGGGGCGAGCGGGGCGGCCGGGGCGCCGTGGTGCTCGGCGGCCCAGGCCTGGAAGGCCACGATCCCGGTGCCGGCGGCACGCTCGGGGTTGGGGCGCCAGAGTGGCTGGTCCTGGGGTGGGGTGCTCACGGTGGTGGTCTCCCGGCCGGTGATGAGGGCGGACGGGGGTCGCTCGTGGCAGGGCCCGCGTCCGGTTGGGGGCTGTCGGTGCAGACCCTGCCACGTGATCGGCCGGTGCGCCAGGGTCTTCCCGGTCGGGTCGGGGTGCCTGGTCAGGCCGTTGTCGGGCGCCGGGCGGGCCCTGGTCGGGCGCCGGGCGGCGGGTCAGGATCGGGTGAACTCGCCGTTGAACCAGGAACGGGAGACGCGGGTGTGGAAGGGGAAGGCGAGCGGGGTGTCGGGGGTGGCGAGCTGCCAGCCGTCGGTCTCGTCGGTGGGGACGGAGGGCGGGAGCTCGCCGAGCGGGCGGGCGGGGAGCAGGCCGAAGAGGCAGAGGTAGCCGCCGCGGGTGTCGGAGTCGGTGGCGACCAGGGTGATGTCGGTGTGCTCGGCGAGGATGCCGGTCTCCTCGCGGAGTTCGCGCACGCAGGCCTGCTGCCAGCTCTCGCCGTAGTCGATGTAGCCGCCGGGGAGGGCGAGTTCGCCGTAGCCGGGCTCGATGGTGCGGCGGATGACCACGAGACCGGGGGCGGAGCCGGTCTGGGTGACCGGGAGGAGGGTGACGACGACGGGCAGCGGGTTGCGGTAGCTGATCTCGGTGCATCCGCCGCACGTCCGGGGCCAGGTCTCGGTGCCGGGCGGGTAGGGGGATCCGCAGAAGTGGCAGTGGGAGTTGGGCTGGTTGCGCACGGTGCCGGCCTCGTGAGTCGTCATGGCCGGATGGTAGTGCGGGCGGCCGGGGGCGGGGTGGTGATCATGCGATCCGGCCCGGGGGCGGCCCCTGGGACGGTTCCCGGGGGAGGCTCTCCCCCGGCTCGCCGGGGGCGGGGCGCAGGAGCGCCGGGTGCAGGAGCGTGGCGTCCCCGGCGTGGTAGGTGCGGGCCCGGGGGCCGCCGCGGGCACCGCCGCGCCGGGTGGTGGTGCCGGTGCCCTCGACGAAGCCGGGGACGGAGAGCACCTTGCGGTGGAAGTTGCCCGGGTGGAGCTTCTCGTCCCAGACGGCCTCGTAGACGGCGCGCAGCTCGGGGATGGTGAAGTCGTGCTGGAGGAAGGCGGTGGCCAGCGGGCTGTACTCGATCTTGGCACGGGCGCGGTCGAGGCCGTCGGCGAGGATCCGGGCGTGGTCGAAGGCGAGCTCGATCGGGCTGGGCGCCCCGGCCCCGGTGGGGTCCGCCGGGCCGCCGGGGTCCGCGGGGCCGCCGGGGTCAGCCGGGGAGACGTGATCGGTGTGGCCGGTGCGCCCGCCGACGCCACCCCCGTGGGTGTCGGCGGGCGCACCGGCGGTCTCGGACCGGCCGGCGGGCCGGAGGTCGAGCGCGGTGACGGGGTGCCAGGCGGCGCGGGCCGCGTCGCTGCCGGCCTGCGGGTCGGGCAGGTCGGGGGCGAAGGCGAGGTAGGCGACGGAGATGACGTGCATCCGCGGGTCGCGGTCGGGTGCGCCGTAACTGCCGAGCTGTTCGAGGTGGATCCGGCTGAGGGCGGCCTCGGCCCCGGCCGTGCCGGGCAGGCCGGTCTCCTCGGCCAGCTCGCGGGCCGCGGCCTCGTCGAGGCTCTCCTCGCCGGGCCGCAGGAAGCCGCCGGGCAGGGCCCAGCGGCCCCGGTAGGGCGGGAGGGCCCGCTCGACCAGCAGGACGTGCAGTCGGCCCCGGCGCAGGGTCAGGGCGACGACGTCCACGGTGACGGCGACCGGGGTGTAGTCGCGCGGGTCGTAGGCGGCGAGCCACTCCTGCTCGGTGGTGTCCACGGTGCGCGCTCCTCTCCCCCGGGTGCCGGCCGTCGGGCCGGGTGCCGGGCCGGGTGTCGTGCCGGCCGCCGCGTCGGGCGGCCGTCCTTCTCGGTCTGAGCACAACGTAGCGACCGCTTGTCTCTGCGGCAAATGGTTTTCCGGCCCGGTCCGCGCCTCCCGCTCCTACCCTGTTGACCAGGGCGTCCCCGGAGGATCCGGGGCGACGCCCGCCCCGAGGAGGCCGTGATGGACCAGGCCGCGCCCCACCGGCCCGCCGCTCCCCCGCCGGACTTCGCGGCCGCGCTGGCGGCCGGGCCGCTGGTGCTGGACGGCGGGCTGTCCAACCAGCTGGCGGCGGCCGGCTTCGACCTGGCGGACGAGCTGTGGTCGGCCCGGCTGCTGGCCGACGCGCCGGAGGCGGTGCTGGCGGCGCACCGGGCGTACTTCGCGGCGGGCGCCCGGGTGGCGATCACCGCCAGCTACCAGGCGGGTTTCGCGGGCTTCGCCCGGCGCGGGGTGGGCCGGGCCGCCGCCGCGCGGCTGATGGCGGGCTCGGTGGAGCTGGCCCGGGAGGCGGCGCGCGGTCTGCCCGGCCCGCGGCGGTGGGTGGCGGCGTCGGTGGGACCGTACGGGGCGGTGCTGGCGGACGGCTCCGAGTACCGGGGCCGGTACGGGCTGACGGCGGCCGAGCTGGAGGCGTTCCACCGGCCGCGGCTGGAGGTGCTGGCGGCGGCCGGGCCGGACGTGCTGGCGCTCGAGACGGTGCCGGACGTCGACGAGGCGCGGGTGCTGCTGCGGGCGGTGCGCGGGCTGGGGGTGCCGGCCTGGCTGTCGTTCGGCGCCGCGGGCGGGCTGACCCGGGCCGGGCAACCGCTGGCGGAGGCGTTCGCCCTGGCGGCCGGGGTGGACGAGGTGGTGGCGGTGGGGGTGAACTGCTGCACGCCCGAGGAGGCGGACGCGGCGGTGGCCCTGGCGGCCCGGGTCTCCGGCAAACCGGTGGTGGTGTACCCGAACAGCGGCGAGGGCTGGGACGCGACGGCCGGGGCGTGGTGCGGGGAGCCGACCTTCGCGGCGGCCCGGGTGGCCGGCTGGCTGGCGGACGGGGCCCGGCTGGTGGGCGGCTGCTGCCGGGTCGGACCGGCCGGGATCCGGGCGGTGGCGGCCGAGGTGGCCGAGGTGGCCGTGCGGGGGCGGCAGCCGGGGTGACCCCCGCGCCCGGGCACCCGCCGCACCGAACGGGGAGGACCGGGGAGCCGTCACCGGTCCGGGGAGCCCGCGGGCCCGCCGTGCGGGGGCGGACGACCGGGCCCGCCGGCTCCGGTTACCGAGGGGGAAGGTGCACGGACCGGGGGCGGCCTGGCAGACTCGTGCCGTTACCACTGCGGTCGACAATGTCGACCGCCTGTCAGCGCGGAGGTACCCATGCCCGGCCCGATCCAGTCGCTCTCCCGGGCCGCCGCGATCATGCGCCTGCTGGCCGGCGGCGAGCGCCGCCTGGGCCTGTCCGAGGTCGCGACGGCGCTGGACCTGGCGAAGGGCACCGCGCACGGCATCCTGCGGACCCTCCAGCAGGAGGGGTTCGTGGAGCAGGACCCGGAGAGCGGCAAGTACCAGCTGGGCGCCGAACTGCTGCGGCTCGGCCAGAGCTACCTCGACGTGCACGAGCTGCGGGCCCGGGCCCTGGTCTGGGCGGACGACCTGGCCAGGGCCTCCGGGGAGACCGTCTACCTCGGGGTCCTGCACCAGCGCGGGGTGCTGATCGTGCACCACGTGTTCCGGCCGGACGACACCCGCCAGGTGCTGGAGGTGGGCTCGATGCAGCCGCTGCACTCCACCGCGCTGGGCAAGGTGCTGCTGGCCTACGACCCGGTGGCGCGCGGGGAGCTCGGCGAGGGGCCGTTCGAGTCGTACACCGCGCGGACGCTGACCGAGGCGGCGGACGTGGACGCCGAGGCCGCGCTGATCCGCGAGCGCGGCTGGGCGGACGCGGTGGAGGAGACCTGGGAGGGCGTGGCCTCGATCGGCGCACTGATCCAGGACCGCCGGCGCAACCCGGTGGGCGCGGTCTGCATCAGCGGCGCGGTCGAGCGGGTCTGCGAGGACGGTTTCGTGAAGCCCTCGCTGGTCGCCTCGGTGCGCAGCGCCGCGCGGGCGATCTCGCGGGACCTGGGCGCCGGGCGGTTCTGACCGCCGGGGCGCGGCCCCGCGGCACCCCGGGGAATCGTTCACGCTGAGGCGCGGACGGGCGAAATGCCCGTCCGCGCCTTACCGTTTTGTCCAAAATTGCGATGATCCGTTCGGTAACTACGGGTAGCGCGGCGAGCGAAGGGTCACAGCTGCGTAACCCGGCCTTGACGAGAGGGCGACCCGGGGAGGAAGCTTCCGCATGACGGTCGACATTGTCGAACGATGGCCGTGCTAATCGATCCCACAGAGCGCTCACCCGCCCCACGATCGCCCGGCCCCTGCCCCCACCCGCACCTCCGGGCCATATGGACAAGGGAGTCTTTGTGTCCGCGTTCTCCAACGGCGACATCTTCGTCGGCGAAACCCTCGGCACCGCCGCCCTCATACTTCTCGGCGGTGGCGTCTGTGCCGCCGTGACCCTCAAGAAGTCGAAGGCCCTGAACGCCGGCTGGCTGGCGATCACCTTCGGCTGGGGCTTCGCGGTGATGATCGCCGCCTACATGTCGGCCCCGAAGTCCGGCGCCCACCTGAACCCGGCCGTCACCCTGGCCCTCGCCGTCGACAGCGGCGACTGGGGCAAGGTGCCGATCTACCTCGGCTCCCAGCTGCTCGGCGCGATGATCGGCGCCGTCTTCGTGTGGCTCACCTACCTCGGCCAGTTCCAGGCCAACCAGGAGCCCACCCTCGGCATCTTCTCGACCGGCCCCGAGATCCGGAACCCGGTCCAGAACCTGCTCACCGAGATCATCGGCACCTTCGTGCTCTGCCTGGCCATCCTCACCCAGGGCCTCACCAAGGGCCTCGGCCTCTCGGGCACCGGCATCCTGATCGTCGCCTTCACCGTGGTCGGCATCGGCTTGTCCCTCGGCGGTCCGACCGGCTACGCCATCAACCCGGTCCGCGACCTGGGTCCGCGCATCGTCCACTCGCTGCTCCCGATCCCCAACAAGGGCGGCTCCGACTGGTCCTACGCCTGGATCCCGGTGGCCGGCCCGATCATCGGCGGCCTGCTGGCCGGCGGCCTGTACCACGCCGCGTTCTGATCCCCCCGGGTTTCCGCCCCACCCGAGCACGGGGACTGACCTGAGAGTCAGGCCCACCCGCCCCCGAAACTTCTTGAGCCGAGGACCCTCATGACCTCCACTGGCAACTACATCGCCGCGATCGACCAGGGCACCACCTCCAGCCGCTGCATCATCTTCGGCGCCGACGGCCGGATCGTCTCCGTCGACCAGCAGGAGCACCGGCAGATCTTCCCCCAGCCCGGCTACGTCGAGCACGACGCCGCCGAGATCTGGACCCGGGTGCAGTCGGTCGTCCGCGGTGCGCTGGAGAAGGCCGGCCTGACCAAGGACGACATCCGCGCCATCGGCATCACCAACCAGCGCGAGACCACCGTCCTGTGGGACAAGAACACCGGCGAGCCGGTGCACAACGCGCTGGTGTGGCAGGACACCCGCACCGAGGCGCTCTGCCGCGAGCTGGGCCGCAACGTCGGCCAGGACCGCTTCCGCCGCGAGACCGGCCTCCCGCTGGCCAGCTACTTCGCCGGCCCGAAGATCCGCTGGCTGCTGGACAACGTCGAGGGCCTGCGCGAGCGCGCCGAGGCCGGCGACATCCTCTTCGGCACCATGGACACCTGGGTCATCTGGAACCTCACCGGCGGTGTCGACGGCGGCAAGCACGTCACGGACGTGACCAACGCCAGCCGCACCATGCTGATGAACCTCCAGACCCTCGCCTGGGACGAGAAGATCGCCGAGTCGATGGGCGTGCCGATGGCCGTCCTCCCGGAGATCCGCTCCTCCGCCGAGGTCTACGGCGAGGCCGTCGGCGACCTGGCCGGCGTGCCGGTCGCGGCCGCGCTCGGCGACCAGCAGGCCGCGCTGTTCGGCCAGACCTGCTTCAACGAGGGCGAGGCCAAGTCCACCTACGGCACCGGCACCTTCCTGCTGCTGAACACCGGCGAGAAGATCGTCAACTCCTACCACGGCCTGCTGACCACCGTCGGCTACCGGATCGGCGACCAGAAGCCGGTCTACGCCCTGGAGGGCTCGATCGCCGTCACCGGCTCGCTGGTCCAGTGGCTGCGCGACCAGCTCGGCATCATCTCCACCGCCGCCGAGATCGAGACCCTGGCCAACACGGTCGAGGACAACGGCGGCGCCTACTTCGTCCCGGCCTTCTCCGGCCTGTTCGCCCCGTACTGGCGCTCCGACGCCCGCGGCGTGATCGCCGGCCTGACCCGGTACGTCACCAAGGGCCACCTGGCCCGGGCCGTCCTGGAGGCCACCGCCTGGCAGACCCGCGAGGTCGTCGACGCCATGCAGAAGGACTCCGGGGTCGAGCTCACCGCCCTCAAGGTCGACGGCGGCATGACCAGCAACAACCTGCTCATGCAGAACATCGCCGACGTCCTGGACGCCCCGGTCGAGCGCCCGTACGTGGCCGAGACCACCGCCCTGGGCGCCGCCTACGCGGCCGGCCTGGCGGTCGGCTTCTGGAACGACCTCGACACCCTGCGGGCCAACTGGCACCGCGCCGCCGAGTGGACCCCGCGCATGGACGAGGCCACCAGGGAGCGCGAGTACAAGAAGTGGCTGAAGGCCGTCGAGCGCACCATGGGCTGGGTGGAGGAGGAAGAGAACAGCTGACCGACGAGCCGGTCGGGGCACACCGCCCCGACCGGCCGCCCGCTGTTCCGGCAGCGGGCGACACCGTGTTTCACCGGCCCGCCGCACCGGGCCGTCCCGGTCTCCCGCAAAGAGGCCGTACGCACACCGAGAGGAGTAACGGCGCCGCCCGACCCGCGCGCCGTACACACACCATGGCAACCATCCCGACCCTGGGCGCCGAGCTCACCGCCGGCCGCACCGCCTCCCGCGCCGAGACCCGCGAGCTGCTCGGCAAGGCCACCTACGACCTGCTGGTGATCGGGGGCGGCATCCTCGGCACCGCCGTCGCCTGGACCGCGTCCCAGGCGGGGCTGAAGGTCGCCATGGTCGACGCCGGCGACTTCGCCGGTGCCACCTCCAGCGCCTCCTCCAAGCTGGTCCACGGCGGTCTGCGCTACCTGCAGACCGGCGCGGTCAAGCTGGTCGCCGAGAACCACAAGGAGCGCCGCGTGCTCTCCACCGACGTGGCCCCGCACCTGGTCAACCCGCTGACCTTCTTCGTGCCGGTCTACAAGGGCGGCCCGCACAGCGCCCCCAAGCTCGGCGCCGGCGTCTTCCTGTACTCGGCGCTCTCCGCCTTCCGCGACGGCATGGGCCGGGTCTCCACCGCCGCGCACGCCGCCCAGCAGGTGCCCGCGCTGCGCACCGAGGGCCTGCGCTCGGTGGCCGTCTACGGCGACCACCAGATGAACGACTCGCGCGTCGCCGTGATGACCGTCCGCGCCGCCGTCGAGGCCGGCGCGGTCGTGCTGAACCACGCCGAGGTCACCGGCCTGCGCTTCACCGGCGGCCGGGTCACCGGCGCCGAGCTGAAGGACCGGCTGGACGGCACCGAGTTCGGCGTCAGCGCCCGCCTGGTGCTGAACGCCACCGGCCCGTGGGTGGACCACCTGCGCACGATGGAGGACGCCGGCGCCGCGCCGTCGATCCGCCTCTCCAAGGGCGCCCACGTGGTGGTCAAGCGCCGCTCCCCGTGGCGCGCCGCGCTGACCATCCCGATCGACAAGTACCGCGTCTCCTTCGCCATCCCGTGGGAGGACCACGTCCTGCTCGGCACCACCGACGAGGAGTTCACCGGCGACCCGAAGGACGTCCGGGCCACCGAGGCGGACGTCGACCAGATCCTCGGCGAAGCCGCGCACGCGATCCGCGACGAGCACATCGACCGCGACCTGATCACCTACTCCTTCGCCGGTCTGCGGGTGCTGCCCGGCGGGCCGGGCGACACCGCCGCCGCCAAGCGCGAGACGGTCGTCACCGAGGGCAAGGGCGGCATGCTGTCGGTCGCCGGCGGCAAGTGGACCACCTACCGCCACATCGGCCGCACCGTGCTGGAGAAGCTGGCCCACGTGCCCGGCACCTCGCTCGGCGAGGACATGTCGCCGATCGCCCCGACCGTCCCGCTGCCGGGCGTCGGCGCGCCGAACGCCGTCGCGCACCGCCTGCTGATCGACCGCGAGCCGGGCTCGCGGATGGAGCCGCTGGTCGCCAAGCACCTGGCCAGCCACTACGGCACGCTCTCCTTCGACATCGCCCGGATGATCGACGAGAACCCGGAGCTCGGCCGGCCGATCCACGAGGACGGGCCGGACGTCTGGGCGCAGGTCGCCTACGCGGCCGACAACGAGTGGGCGTACACCGCCGACGACGTGCTGCGCCGCCGCACCACGATGACCGTCCGCGGTCTGGACACCCCGGAGATCCGGGCCGAGGTCGACGCCTTCCTCGCGAAGCGCGGCGGCAAGTAGCCGACGGGGTCACCGGCGACCGGGCCGGAGACCCGGAGGGCGGGCACCCCAGGGCCGGGGTGCCCGCCCTCCGGCGTGCCCGGACACCTCGCACCGCGCGGCCGCACGCCCGCTGACCTGCGGGAACGACCGATGCACGATCGTTCGTCCACAGCGCGTCACGATCGGATCACCATTCCCAGGGAATCTTCAGGCAATGGGCGATTTTGCCCGTTTTGCCATGATCATCCGGGCATTTGATCTTCTCTATGCTCCGCCCATCACTCTTGCTCAAGAGTGAGTCAAGGAGCACCCATGAACGTCTCAAGACGGACTCTGAGCGGTCCGCTCGCCGTCGCCCTGGCGCTGACGCTGGCCGCCGGATCACCGGCCGCCTTCGCCGCCAAGCCGAAGCCCGAGCCCTCCCCCGGCAAGGCCCCCACCGCCGCCGCCCTCGACCCCGGCACCAGCCTGGCGGCCGCCCGGGCCGTCGCCCGGAAGACCGGCCAGCGGGTCGAGGCGGCCTCCGAGCGCGACGAGACCTCCACCACCTGGGCCAACCCCGACGGCACCCTCACCACCGAGCTGTCCGCCGGCCCGGTGCGCTTCCTGCGCGACGGCACGTGGGCCGACGTCGACCTCACCCTGAAGACCGCCGCCGACGGCTCGGTGGCGCCCGCCGCGCACCCCAACGGCCTCAAGCTGGCCGGCGCGGGCGGCAAGCGCCCCCGCTCGCTCGCCGAGTCCCGGGCCGTCCAGGAGGCGCCGGCCGGCGCGGAGGCGGCCCGCACCCTCGTCTCGCTCGGCTCCGGCGACGACCAGCTCGCCCTGGAGTGGCGCGGCGGTCTGCCCAAGCCCGAGCTGAACGGCACCCGGGCCACCTACCGGGACGCCATCGGCGACGGCGCCGGCGACCTCGTCGTCGAGGCCACCCGCACCGGCTTCGAGCAGTTCGTGCTGCTCAAGCAGCGCCCGGCGACCGGCGGCTACGCGTACACCATGCCGCTGCGCGCCAAGGGCACCAAGGCCGAGGCGCAGCCGGACGGCAGCGTGCTGTTCACCGACCGGAAGAACGGCCAGAAGCGGGCCGTGCTGCCCGCCCCGGTGATGTGGGACGCCACCACCGTGCCCGGATCGAGCGAGCACCCCCGGCAGGCGAAGGTCGGCCTCGAGGTCGTCCAGCGCGGCGACACCGTGGACCTGGTCTTCACCCCGGACGCCGCGTTCCTCGCCGGTCGACTGGTCGGCCGACACCGAGATCTACTGGGGCAACTCCGGCACCAAGAACGCCGACGGCAGCTCCCGCGAGGCCCGCGCCTTCATCAACTGGAACACCGCCGGCATCGCCGACGCCCTGGTCTCCAGCGCCACCCTGTCGCTGTACAACTTCCACTCCGGCAACAGCGACTGCCAGCCGTACACCTGGGAGGTGTGGGACACCGGGCTCGCCTCCACCGCCTCCCGGTGGACCGCCCAGCCGGCCTGGAAGACCAAGAAGGCCACCTCCACCGAGACCAAGGGCCGTGACGCCTGCGGCGGCGACGGCTGGATCAACGCCAACGTCACCGACCTCGTCCAGACCTGGGCCTCGGCCAAGAGCGGCACCTCCGGCATGGGCCTGCGCGCGCCCGACGAGGTGTCGACCAAGTACTGGAAGGAGGTGAACTCCGCCAACGCCTCCGCCAACGTGCCGAAGCTGACGGTGAACTACAACTACCGCCCGCGCACCGGCACCAAGCAGCAGGCCGGCCCGCCGTTCCTCCAGGACGGCACCGGCACCTGGCGGGTCGAGACCACCACCCCGGTGCTCCGCGACACCTTCGTCGACCCCGACGGCGACAAGGTCACCGGCACCTTCCAGCTGGTCGACGCCATCTCCGGCGCCCAGGTCGGCGCCGTGAACGTCTCCGGCTACGTGCCCAGCGGCACCCCCTCCGAGGTCACCGTCCCGGCCGGGCTGCTGGAGTACGGGCACACCTACCGGTTCCGCAGCTCGCCCTACGACGGACTGCACTACAACCTGAGCTGGTCCCCCTGGGTGACCTTCAGCGTCAGCCCGCTGCCGGACGTGCCCACCGCGCTCCAGGCGGGTGCCCAGGAGACCCTGACCCCGCTGGTCTCGGCCGTCTCCACCAGCCCCGACCAGGGCCGGGTCAGGACCGAGTTCGTCCTGAAGAACGCCGCCGGCACCCCGCTGCCGACCGCCCTGCCGCCGGTTTCGGCGGAGAGCGGCGTCCGGGCCACCGTCCAGGTCCCCGAAGGCGCGCTCGCCGACGGCGGGAGCTACCGCTGGGCCGCTCGGGCCTGCACCACGGTCGGGTGCTCCGCGTGGACGGCCGACCAGGACCTGACCGTCCGCGTCCAGGCTCCCCCGGCCCCGCCGGTCCCGGCCACCCTGACCGTCGGCGACACGTCGCTCTCCTCGGCCTCGGCCGCCACCGCCGGTACCGGCTGCGACACCGGGGCCTGCCCGGCCGCCGACCCGGCCACCCTGCGGATCGGCACCTTCGACGGGACGGCGTGGTCCAGCTGGCTCAAGCCCGATCTGACCGCGCTGCCCAAGGGCGCCCGGATCACGGCGGCCAAGCTGGAACTCACCCGCGCGGACTGCGCCGCCGACTGCCCGGCCGCCACCACCGACGTGTTCCAGCTCGGCAGCGAGTGGGCCCCCGGCCAGACCGGCGCCCAGCTCGTGTCGGCGGCCGGCCCGGAGAGCTACGCGACGGCGATCGCCCTCACCGACCTCGACCTGGCGTCGGTCCTCCAGTCCTGGGCCGACCGGGGCCAGGCCTTCGGCATCGCCCTGCGCCCGGCCACCGGCTCGGCCGCCGCGGCCTACCACTCGGCCGCCGCGGCGGACCAGGCGAAGCGGCCCCGGCTGAAGGTCGACTACCTCGCTCCGACCGCGCCCGCGGCGCCCCAGCAGCTCACGGTCAGCATCGGTGATGCCGGCCTGGTGGGCACCTGGAACAGTCCGGTGGACCACGGAGCCAGCGAGGAGCCCTACTACACCGTCAAGGTCGAGGCGCAGGACACCGGCGCCGTCGTCCAGCAGTTCACCACCGCCGAGACCCGCGCGGTGGCGGCCGGACTGGACAACACCCGCGGCTACCGGCTCGTCGTGACGACGAACAACTCGTTCGGCGCCAGTGCCGCGGCCTCCTCCGGCTACACCCAGGGCAAGCCCGCGGCCGGCGGCAGCGACCTCTACCGTGGCTTCGTGCAGGAGTACCTGGACGCCCGCAACAAGGTGCGCGTCACCACCGGCGCGACCGTGCCCGAGGCCGCCGCGGCAGCCGCGCACGGCACCGTCTTCGTCGACCTGCTGGCCACCCAGGAGGACGCGGTGGTCGGCAGTCGCGAGGGCCTCGCCACCCAGGGCCAGGCCTACGTGGCGGCCGCGTCGACGCTGGCCGGCGTCGTGGTCGACCAGCAGAACCCGGCCAGGATCGTGGTCCGGGCGACCGTCAAGGAGGTCACCCAGATCCGTGAGGCCGGGGTCGACACCCCGACCGAGAACGTCACCAACCGCCGCTTCGAGTTCACCGTCAACGGCGGTGCCGTGAAGCTGGTCTCCGAGGCCGACGACAACGCGACCGACCAGAAGCTCGGTGCCTCCGCGGCCGCTGCGGCGCAGGTCGACGTCACCGGCTCCGAGCAGGCGCCCGCCCCCGCCACCGGCGACATCCCGCTCGGTACGGACGGCTTCCCGGTGCCGGAGCCGGCCACGCCGGCCGGCGTGACCACCGCGAGCTACGCGGGCGTCTACGGCAACGGCACGGCGGACTGGGCCCGGCGCAACATCGGGGTCCGCCGCGAGTACAACCAGGACTGCACCAACTTCGTCTCCAAGGCGCTGTACCACGGCGGCGGCATGCGGACCCGTCAGGGCAACCGCACCCGGGACTACGCCTGGTGGGACCAGGGCTACTTCCTCTGGAAGCCCTTCAAGAGCTACACCTGGTCCGCCGCGCAGAACCTCTACAACCACCTGACCGGCTACCGGTACACCCAGTCGATCATGAGTGTGCACTCCGCCAAGCCCGGTGACCTGGTGTTCTTCAAGTGGTACACCGACCGCGGCATCAACCACGCCGCCGTCGTCGTCAGCTACGGACGGAAGATGGAACTGCGCCAGCACGGCCTGACCGACCAGACCACGCTCTACGACGCCCTGGCCCGCCAGCGCCGTTACGGCACTCCGGTCGAGCGGTTCTGGATCGTCCGGCCGCTGGGCAGCTCCTGATGGCCCGCCAGTGGAGGGTGGCGACCGCCGCCGCCCTCGCGGCCGCCGTCACCGCCTCGGGGATCACCGCCTGGTGGCTCTCGGGTGACGACGGGCTGCGGTACGCCGACGACTACGCGGCCCACGAGCCGCTGAGAGTGGTCGGCTACCCCTCCACCGGCAGCCTGCGGCTGACCCAGGAGGTGGTGTGGCGGCTCGCCGACGGCTCGCGCGACGGGCTGGCGGCGCTGGCCACCTCCGACGGGTCGGCCGCCGAGGCCGACACCACCGCCGCGAACTGGGTCCGCAGCTTCCAGCAGGGAGCGCAGGGCCCGGTGACGGCCGAGTTCCACGGCGAGGGTTCGGTCCGGCAGTCGGTGGTGCTCTACTTCGAGCGCAGTCGGCAGGTCAAGCAGCTGAAGCTGCGCCTCGACGGCAACGGGGGCACGGACGGCTGGCGGATCCTGCTGCGGGAGACCGATCCGCAGGAGGCCGCGGCCCCGCCCACCTGGGCACCGGCGACGCCCGGCGGCACCCTGCCGCCGGCCGTCCGCTGACGCCGGAACCGCTCCGAACGACGACAAGGGCGGGCGCTCCTCCGAGGAGCGCCCGCCCTTGCGGCGTCTGCCGGCCCGGCGGCTAGACGATCAGGCTGAGCGGCATGATCAGGGCGATCGCCACCACCGAGATCACCGTCTCCATCACCGACCAGGACTTCAGGGTCTGGCCGACGCTCATCCCGAAGTACTCCTTCACCAGCCAGAAGCCGGCGTCGTTGACGTGCGAGAAGAACAGCGAGCCGGCGCCGATGGCCAGCACCAGCAGGGCCGCGTGGGTGGACGACATGTCGGCCGCCAGCGGGGCGACGATGCCGGCCGCGGTGATGGTGGCGACCGTCGCCGAGCCGGTGGCGAGCCGGATCAGCACCGCGATCAGCCAGCCCAGCAGCAGCGCCGAGATGTGCCACTTGGACGACCACTCGCTGACGGCGGTGCCGACGCCCACGTCGATCAGGGTCTGCTTGAAGCCGCCGCCCGCGCCGACGATGAAGACGATGCCGGCGATCGGGCCCAGCGAGGCGCCGACCGTCTCCGAGATCCGGGCCTTGTCGAAGCCGGCCGCCCGGCCCAGGGTCACCATGCCGAGCAGGGTCGCGGCGAGCAGCGCGATCAGCGGGGAGCCGACGAAGTCGAGGACCCGCTGCGGCAGCGCCTTCGGATCGTCGATGACGACGTCCGCCAGGGCCTTGCCGAGCATCAGCACCACCGGCAGCAGGATGGTCGCCAGCACCGCCCCGAAGGACGGGGTGCGCTCGGGCCGGGCGGTCTCCACCGGAGTGGTGGTCTCCGGGATCTCCAGCGGGCCGACCCAGCGCTCGGCCACGCGGGCGAAGAGCGGACCGGCGACGACCAGGGTCGGGACGGCGATCAGCAGGCCGAGCGCCAGGGTGACGCCGAGGTCGGCCTTGAGCGCGTCGACGGCGACCAGCGGGCCGGGGTGCGGGGGCACCAGGCCGTGCAGCACGGAGAGGCCGGCCAGGGCGGGGATGCCGATCCGGATCAGCGGGACGTTGCCGCGCCGGGCCACCAGCAGCACGATCGGGATCAGCAGCACCACGCCGACCTCGAAGAACAGCGGCAGGCCGAGCACGGCCGCGATCAGTGCCATCGCCCAGGGCAGTGCCTTCGGTCCGGACCGGGACAGCACGGTGTCCGCGATGATGTTCGCCCCGCCCGAGTCGGCGAGCAGCTTGCCCAGCATCGCGCCCAGGCCGATCAGCAGGCCGACGCCCGCCACGGTGGCGCCGAAGCCGGTGGAGAAGCTGGTGAGCAGCTTGTCGAACGGCGCGCCCGCGACGGCGGCCAGCAGGCCCGAGCCGAGGGTCAGGGCGAGGAACGGGTGCAGCTTGGAGCGGGTGATCAGCAGCACGATGGCGCCGATGCTGAGCAGCACGGCGATCAGCAGCCGGGTGTCGCTGCCGGTGTGCGGGAGGGCCGGTGGGGCGGCCGCGAGCACGGTGAGGGTGGGGGTCACGCGAGGTCTCCATTGACGGGCCGCAGCAGGGCGACGGCCTTCTCGACGAGTTCTTCGGGGCTCGGCCCGATGTCCAGGACGGCGCCGCGCTCGTCCGGGCCGAGGGGTTCCAGGGCGGCGTACTGCGAGCCGAGCAGGGAGGGCGGCATGAAGTGGCCGGTGCGGTGCGCCAGCCGGTCCTCGACCACCGCGGTCCGGCCGCTGAGGTGCAGGAACCAGGCGTCCGGGCAGGCCGCGCGCAGGATGTCGCGGTAGCCGTGCTTCAGCGCCGAGCAGGTGACCACGCCGCCGGTGCCGGCCTCGGCGCGCTCGGCGAGCCAGGCGCCGACGGCGCGCAGCCAGGGTTCGCGGTCGCCGTCGGTCAGCGGGGTGCCGGCCGACATCTTGGCGATGTTGGCGGGCGGGTGGAAGTCGTCCGCCTCGGCGAAGGGGAGGCCGAGGCGGTCCGCCAGGAGGCGGGCCAGGGTGGTCTTGCCGACACCGGAGACGCCCATCACCACGACGGTGCGGGGGGTGTCCTGGTTCTCGACGCTGAGAGCCATGGGTGGTGCTCCTTCGTTTCCTGGCCGCCACTATCGCCTCAAAGATATGACGTATTCAAGGGCTGGAAACCAAATCGTCATACTTTTGCGCCGCGGCTCGGGCGGGCCCGGGGGTACGGGGGTGGGGACTCGCCGGGACGTCTAGGCTGGCGGGATGGAGATCCAGGGGCTGCCCGGCCGACTGCTCGCGGAACTGGGGCCGGCCATCGCGTCCGGGGAGCTCCCCGAGGGAACGGTGCTGCGGGCGGAGGAGCTGGAGGAGCGGTTCGGCGTCTCCCGGACGGTGGTCCGCGAGGCGGTCCGGATCCTGGAGGGGATGCGGCTGGTCGCCTCCCGCCGGCGGGTCGGCATCACCGTGCAGCCCAGGTCCGGCTGGGACGTCTTCGATCCGCTGGTGATCCGCTGGCGGCTGGCCGGCGCCGACCGCTCCGCGCAGCTGCGCTCGCTCGGCTCGCTGCGGCTGGCCGTGGAGCCCGCCGCGGCGGCGCTCGCCGCGCGGCACGCCACCGACGACGAGCGGCGCCGACTCAGCGCACTGGCGGTCGAGTTGACCATGACGGCGCGCGCCGCCGACCTGACCGCCTTCCTCCAGCACGACATCGACTTCCACACCACCGTGCTGCGGGCCTCGCGCAACGAGATGTTCGCGCACCTCGGTGACACCGTCGGTGCGGTGCTGACCGGCCGGACCGAGTACCATCTGATGCCCCATCAGCCGGAGCCGTACGCGATCCGGTTGCACCGCGAGGTCGCCGAGGCGGTCTGCGCGGGGGACGCCGAGCGGGCCGAGCAGGCGATGCGGACCATCGTCGAGGGTGCGCTGGCCGAGCTGAACCAGCAACTCGGCTGAGCCGTCGGGCATCCGACGGGCCGTTCGGTACGATCCGGGCCGATCCGGGCCGTTCGGAAGGATCCGGGCCGATCCGGGCCGATCCGGGCCTGATCACACGATTTGGTCGCGGTTCGGGGGATTCGCGCGCATAGTCCGGGTACGACGGGGCAGAGTGGAGCGCGGGGGCGTGTTCGCGGCGCCCGCCCCGCTCGTGCTCCACCGCGCTCCACCCCGCTCCGCCGCCCGTCCGCCGCCTCTCCGCGCCTGGGGGTCGCCCGATGCCAACCGCCCGCCGTCGCCGCCGCCTTCCCGACGAGGTCCGGACGGCCGTCGTCCGCGCGATGCTCTGCCTGGCGTTCACCCTGGTGGGGATCGTGCTGGCGGCGCTGTCCTCGTACGCCGACAGCTGGCTGATGACGCCGGCTCTGATGGCGATGGGGCTGGGGGTGTTCGGCACGATGTGGTGCCTGCTGGAGATCCTGATCTCCCGCCAGGTCGCCGCCCAGCGGACCCGCGCGCCCAACTCGGCCCACCCGATGGCCGGCAGCCGCGCTCCCGGGGCTTCCGCGCCGGCGCCCGACCCGCGCCCGTACCCGTCGCAGGCCCGCCCGGCGCAGCCCCAGCCCTGGGCGCCGCAGCCGCAGCCCCAGCCCTGGGCGCCGCAGCCGCAGTCACCGCCCCGGGCACCGCAGCCGCAGCGCCCGGGGGCGGCACCGCCGCCCCACCCGGGCGGGCCCGCACCGCGTCAGGCGGGCGCGACCACCCGGTAGTGGGTGGTCAGCCGGCCGTCCTCGTCCAGCAGGTGGAAGGCGATCACCGGCGGCTGGTCGAAGGTGATCTCCGGCCCGCCCTCGCAGGGCAGCACGACGGTGGAGACCACACCCGGCGCGACGATCAGCGGCAGCCCGGCGAACACGGTGGCCGCCCCGGTGTGCGCGTGGCCGCAGAGCAGCGCCTTCACCCGGGGGTGCCGGTCCAGCACCTCGGCCAGCCGGTCCTCGCCGAACTGCCGGATCGGGTCCACGTACGGCAGGTGCAGGGTGACCGGCGGGTGGTGGAACGCCACCAGCGCCGGTCGGTCCGCGGGTCCCTCGGCCAGCGTGCGGTCCAGCCAGGCGAGGGTCTCCTCGTCGAGCAGGCCGTCGTCCCGGCCGGGGATCGAGGAGTCCAGCATCAGCACGTCGGCGCCGGGCAGCGCGTGGTGCCGGTTCACCGGCCCGCCGGACGCCGCCTCGCCGAGCAGCACCTCGCGGTAGGGCTCGCGGACGTCGTGGTTGCCGGGACAGAGCAGCACCGGATACCGGGAGTCCAGCACCTTGGCGACCTCCCGGTACTCGGCCGGCAGGCCGTGGTCGGCGAGGTCACCGGTGACCAGGACGGCGTCCGGCGGGCCGGGCAGGGCGTCCACGTACGCCATCACCTGCTCGGCCCGCCGGCGGGCCCGCTCCCCCGCGTCGCCGTGGTGGTCCTGGCCCAGGTGGATGTCACTGAAGTGAACGATCGTCAACATGGCGTCCACCGTAGGCGGATCAGGACGGGGCGGGAACCTCCGCCGGGCGCTTGAACATCCGGGTGGCGGTGATCTCGCCGTGGACGGCCGGGCCGTCCGGGTCCTGCGGGGCGGGCAGGCCCGGCCGCAGGTGCTCCTCCACCGAGATGTACTTGAGGCCGGCCCGCAGGTCGGCGTCGTTGCGCAGTCGGATCACCAGCGGGAACTCGGCGAGCGCCGTGGTGTCGAACAGGCCGGTGGTGTAGATCAGCTGGACGCCGAGGGCGTCGGCCACCGCGCGCTGGAGCTCCAGCAGGTAGGTCGCGTTGGCCCGGCCGATCGGATTGTCGAGGAACAGCGTGCCGGCGTGCCGCAGCTGTGACTGGCCGCGGTCGTTGGCGCGCAGCGCGGCCATCGTGCAGTAGAGCGCGATGGCCGCGGTGAGCAGCTGGCCGCCGGAGAAGACGTCGGACATCTGGCCGACGCCGACCCGCTCGGCGCGCAGCACCGCGTCGGGCTTGAGGATCTCCACGGAGACGCCCTTGGGGCCGATCGCGGCGGCGACCCCGCGCAGCAGCAGGGACATGCCGTCCCGGCGCAGGTCGCTGTTCTTGCGCACGGCGGCGCGGGTGGCCTCGTCGATGACCTCGCCGAGGCGCTCGACCAGGGTGGCGTGGTCCGGGTCCTCGAAGCGGATCCGGAGGAACTCCTGGCCGGACCACTCCCCCAGCCCCTCGGGGAGCCGGGAGAGCCGCTGGGCGGCGCGCAGGGTGGTCAGCGAGGACTCGACGAGGCCGCGCAGCCGGTCGACGATCGAGCCGCGGTTGCGTTCCAGCTGGGCGAGTTCGTCGGTCAGCACGCGCAGGCGGGGGGCGAAGGCGACCGCCCAGTTGGCCGCGTGGTCGGGCAGCGCGGAGGCCGGCAGCTCGCGGATCTGCTGGCGGGCCGGGGTGCGGACGGCCTCGTAGCGGGCCGCGTTGGCGTGCCGGACCAGCGCGTCCGAGGCGTCCCGGACGGCGAGTTCGGCGGAGGACAGCTCGCCGGCGGCGGTGCGCAGCGCGCGGCGGGCCTCGGCGGCGGCGGTGCGGGCGTCGGCGAGCGGGCCGAGGTACGGCTCGGCGGGCCGGCCGTCGTCCTCCTGCTGCTCGCGCAGGCCGTCCCGGAGCTGGCCGGCGTGCTCGTCGAAGTCGGCGGCGGCGGACTGGGCGGTGTCGAAGGTGCGCTGGAGGTCGGCGTGCGCGGTGCGGGCGGCGTCGACGGCCTCGCGGCGCTCGGCGAGCAGGCTGGTCGCGGTGCGCAGCAGGACCTGGGCGTGCTCGGGGTCGGTGGGGACGAGCTCCTCGGGCAGCTCGGTGTGCGCCTCGCCGTCGGCGGGGGCGGAGCGTTCGGCCTCGCCGCGGAGCCGGCCGAGCTGCTCGCTGGCGGCCGCGGCGCGGGTCTCGATGGTGGCGACCAGCTCCTCGGCGCGGGCGGCGGCGGCCTGGCGGGCCGGGCCGTCGGCGCCGTCGGGGCTGCCCAGCAGCTCCTCGGCGCGGGTGCGGACCTTGTTGGTCAGGCGGTCGAGTTCGGTCGCGGCGGCGGCCTCGTCGCCCTCGGCGCGGGCCTGCTCGGCGCGCAGGTCGGCGCCGACGCCGACCTTCTCGTAGAGCTGGGAGGCGGCGCGGTAGGCCTCGCGCAGCGCGGGCAGGGCGGCGGGGGCGGTGTCGACCGGCTCGTCGGACTGCTCGGCGGCGGCGATCTCGGCCCGCTCGGCGCGCAGGGTGCGCGCGGTGCGGCGGGCGTCGTCGGCGGCGCGCTGGGCGGCACGGCGGTCCTCGTCGCAGGTGCGGGCGCGCTCGGCGCAGAGCGCGCGGCGGCGGTCGCACTCGGCGGCGTCCTCGGCGAGTTCGCGCTGGCGGCGGCTCCAGTTGGCCCGCTCGCGCAGCCGGAAGGCGAGGCCGGAGAGGGCGTCGGCGCGGCGGCGGGCGCGCTGTGCGGTCTCCCGGTGCTCCTCGTGCGCGGCGGCCGCGGCGGCGTGGTCGGTCTCGGCCTCGTCGTGGTCGGCGCGCAGGGTGGCGAGGGCGGCGGCGGCCTGCTCGGCGTGCTCGCGGGCGGCCTCGGCGGCGGCGGCGAGCTCGGCGAGGGTGCCGGGCGGGCAGCTGGCGTGCCAGGAGGCGAGCCGGGCGGCGAGCGCGCGGTCGCCGCCGAGGCGGGCGGCGAGTTCGCGGATGTGCTCCTCGCGGGCGGTGGCGCGGGCGCGGAGTTCGCGGCGCTCGTCGTCGGCGGCGGACTCGTCGTGCATGGCCGGGTTCGGCGGGACGAGGAAGAACGCCGGTTCGTCGGTGATCGGGGCGATCAGCGAGGCGGCGGCGCCGACGGCGACGGTGGAGCGGGGCAGCAGGGCGGCGGAGCCCAGGGCCTCGCGGGCCCGGTCGAGGGAGCTGGGGTCGGTGACCACCACGCCGTCGACGAGTTCGGGGCGGGCCGCGAGGATCGCCTCGTGGTCGGCGGGGTCGACGGACTGCGCGAGGTAGCGCCAGCCGGGCAGGGCGGGGATGCCGTGCTCGGCGAGGTACTCGACGGTGGCGAGGACGTCCGGGCCGGGCGGCAGCAGGCCGCCGTCGCCGAGCGCGGCGAGGATCCGGGAGTCGTCGGCGGCGGCGGTGCGCAGGTCGAACAGGGTGCGTTCGGCGGTGGCGATGGACTCGTCGAGCAGTTCGCGCAGGTACTCGGCGTTGCGGTCGAGGACGGCGGGGGTGAGGAAGCCGGCGTCCTCGTCGGCCTCGTCCTGGTAGGGCGTGAGGGAGAGCAGGTCGGCGAGCCGGGGCTCGGTGGCGAGCAGGGCGGCGGTGCGCTGCTCGGTGGCGAGCGCCTGGGCGGCGGCCTTGCGGGCGTCGGTGGCGCGGGCGGCGGCGAGTTCGGCCCGGCCGGTGGCGGCGGCGGCCTCGCGCAGCCGGGCGGCGGCGGCCTCGGCGGCGGTGCGGGCCCGGGCGAGGGCGGCGCCGGCGGCCTTCTCGACGTCGGCGGCGTGCAGGGCCGCGCGGGCCGGGTCGACGTCGCCGTCGGCGTCGATGAAGCCGGCGTCCACGGCGGCGGCGGTCTCCTGCTCGACCTCGGCGAGGCGCTGGCGCAGGTGCTCGGCCTCGCTGCGGGCCTTCTGGGCGGCGGTGGCGGCCTCGGTGGCGTCGCTCTGGGCCTTGCCGCCGTCGGTCTGGAGCTCGGCGGCGCGCTGCTCCTCGGTGTCGGCGCGGTCCTCGGCGGCTGCGGCGGCGGCTTCCAGGGCGCGGGCCAGGGCGGTGGCGGCGCGGGCGCGGGCGGCGAGCGCGGGGGCGGCGTCCAGTTCGGCCTCGCGGATCGCGGCGGCGACCCTGGTCACCCGGTCGGCGGCGGCGCGGTGGCGCAGCACGGCCTCGGCGGCCTGCCAGGCGGCGTGCAGGGTGCGGGCCTCGGTGAGTTCGCGGCGCAGCCCGGCGGCCTCGGTGGTGGCGGCGGCGAGGGCCAGGGTGGCGTGCCGGTGGGTGAGTTCGGCGGCGATGAGGGTGTGCCGGGTGCGGTCGGTCTCGGCGGCGGTGACGGCGCTCGCGGCGGCGGCGACCTCGATCGCGAGGTCCTCGGCGCGGTCGCGTTCGGCGGCGGCGCGCGAGGCGAGGGCGTGGGCGAGCCGGCGGGTGCGGCGTTCGGCGGTGCGGTGGGCCTCGCGGACGCTCTCCCGGGCGGTGGTGGCCTCGGAGATGCGCTCCAGGAGGTCCAGCGAGCCGGCGGTGAAGTCGCGTTCGGCGGTGAGTTCGGAGCGCAGGCCGAGCTTGGCGGCGAAGCCGTGGACGAGGTCGGCGAGGCCGTCGGTGTCCCGGGTGTCGGTGACGGCGCGCAGCAGCAGGTCGGTGAAGTCCTTGTCCTGCTTGACCGCGAAGAGGCCGGCCGCCTCGCCCTCGTCGGCGTTCATCTCGCGCTGGTAGCGGAAGAGTTCGGGGTCGAGGCCGAGCTCGCCGAGGTGCTCGGTCCAGCGGTCGTGGCCGTCCTCGAAGACCAGGTCGAGGTGGGGGTGGGCCTTGCCGGCCTCGGTGAGGGCGTCCCGGAAGCCCTTCATGGTGCGGCGGCGGCCGCGGGTCTTGCGGTCGCCGGCCAGGCTGACCCGTTCGGCGACCGGGAGGGAGTCGAGGGTGAGGCCGGGGCCGGGGCGGAAGGAGTACCAGGTCTCGGCGAACTTCCGCGGGTCGGAGGAGACCTGGCGGCCGCGCCACTCGCTGACCTTGCCGACCACGATCAGCTCGCCGGTGACGGTGTGCTGCCACTCCAGGGCGACGTGCCCGCAGTCGTCGGCGAGCAGGAACTTGCGAAGCACGCCGGAGCTGGCGCCGCCGAGGGTGTTGCGGTGGCCGGGGAGCATCACCGAGAAGATCAGCTTGAGCAGGACGGACTTGCCGCCGCCGTTCTCCAGGAAGAGCACGCCGGCCGGGGCGGGGCGGCGGACCGGGCCGTCGGTGTCCTCGCCGAACAGGCCGATCTGCTGGGGCGCCGGGTCGGCGACGGGCTCGCCGACGCCGCGCAGGTCGAGCACCGTGTCGGCGTAGCGGGCGCCGGCCGGTCCGATCGAGTAGAGGCGGACCCGGTTGAGCTCGTACATGTGCGGCGGTTCTCCAGAGACGGGTGGGTGGGTCGGAGGCGCTGGTCCGGTGGGGGCCGGCGGGGCGGGTCGGAGGGCCGGCGGGGGCCGGCGGGACTAGGCGGGACTAGAGGGAGTGGAACGGCAGCCCGGCGTCGGCGACCAGGTCGTCCCCGGTGTCGGGGGGCAGCAGCGAGGCGCTGCCGTCGGACACCGGCACGATGCCGAGGTCGAGGAGTTCGGCCATGGCGGCGCTGCCGGCCAGGTCGCGGACCTGGAGCTGGTAGCGGGCGGTGGTGCGGTAGGTGCCGCCGGCGTCGTCGGAGACCTTCTGCAGGAAGCCGGAGTCGACCAGGAACAGCACGGCCTTGGCGACGATGCCGATGGTGGAGCCGGAGAGCCGGCGGGCGTCCTTGGTGGCGCCGGTGGCGGTGCGCCGGGCCCAGACCCGCCAGGCGGCCTCCAGCCCGGGGGCGTCGCTCTGCGGGTCGGTGTTGTCGCCGTCGGCGGCGGCCTGCTCCTCCAGGCGGCGGCAGGCCTGCCGGACGAAGGCGTCGATGCCGTTGACGGTGATCCGGCCGAGGTAGCCGTCGTCGGCGAGGTCGTCGGGGCGGGGGAAGGCCATCGCGGCGACGGCGAGGTGGGCCAGGCCGTGCAGGAAGCGGTCGGTGGACTCGGAGGCGGCGCGGCGCGAGTAGTCGCCCATCCGGACGGCGAAGACGGAGTCCTCGGCGGCGGCGACGGCCATGCCGGCGCGCGGGGAGACCTCCAGGACGACCAGGCCCATGCCGGTGGCGACGGCGTCGGCGAGGCGGGCGAACGGCGGGTCCTCGCGGTGGCGGCGGACCAGCTCGGCGTACTCGGCGTCGCGGGCGGGGAGCAGCTTGGCCTGGAGGCCGAAGGAGACCAGGCGGGCGGCGTCGGCGACGTCGGCCGGGGTGATCGGCGCGGGGGCGGCCGGTTCGGTCTCGGGCGCCCAGGACGTGTCGTGGTGGGTCGTCACGGGCGGTGCTCCTCGGGGGCGTTGCGGTGGTTCACGGGTGGGGTGGTGCCGGGTGCTGCGCGATCGGGGATGGTGCCGGGGGTGCTGCGCGGGTCGGGCCGGCGGCGGCCGGGGCCGGGGTCAGCCGGCGTCCTTGCGGTCGGCGGCCATGCCGACCGCGTCCAGCAGGGCGCTGCCGACGACGAGGTCGGCGCCGCCGAACTCCGGGTCGTGCAGCGGGGTGCCGTCGTCGACCGCGAACAGCAGCCGTTCCTCCCCCTGCCGGTAGGCGGTGCCGACCGGCGGGCTGGCCGCGTGCACGGCCAGCAGGGCGACCAGGTACGGGAGCTCCGGGTCCTGCCCGCGGGCCTCGGCGAGCAGGCCGGAGAGCCGGCGGGGCGCGTCGGCGGGCAGGTCCAGCAGGTCGAGCGCGGCCTCCAGCTGGGCCTCGGAGAACCGGCTGTCGTCCGGGGTGGCGACGAGGTCCGGATCGGGCAGCTCCGCCCCGAGGTGCTCGCGCTCGACGGGCGGGGTGAGCAGCAGGTCGACCAGGTCGGCGACGCGCACCGAGACGGGGGTGCGCAGGCCGGTGCCGCGGGCGAAGAACGCGCCGGTGGGGCGGACGGCCTGCGCTATCGGCAGCCGGAGCACCGGGGCGAGCAGCTGGCCGTAGAGGTCGATGCCGCTGGTGGCGCCGGGGGTGGCGAAGGCCTGCCGGTCCTGCTCGGCGCGGAACAGCGGGCCGGCCTCCAGCAGCCGGGTCTGGAGCTGGGTGTGGCGGCGGATGCAGTCCTTGACGATGTCGACCAGCTCGGCGGCCCGGCGCTTGTGCTCCGGGTCCTCGGCCTCGTCGCGGGCCTTGCGGATGTTGGTGAGGATCGCGTTCTCGTGCCGGTAGCGGTCGGCGATGTGGTCGAGCGCCTCGTCGATGAGGTCGGGGATCGCCTGCATCCAGTCGACGGCGCGGACGTTGCGGCGGGTGGCCTCCAGGGCGCGGCGCAGCGTCTCGGCGTACTGGACGGTGCGGTAGCGGGCCTGCTCGGCGGCGAGCTGGGCGTCGGCCAGCCGGCCGCGCCGGATCAGCACCTCCAGCTTGACCTCGGCGGCGATCTGGGCCGAGGTGACGTCGGTGTCCAGCGCGCCGACCAGGACGTTGACCGCCTCGTCGGTGGTGCGCAGGTAGACGCCGCCGTCGGGGCCCGGGACCTCCTCGATCAGCTTGAAGTCGTAGTCGCGGCGGACGTACGCGCCCTCGGCGTCGAAGGTGCCGTAGACGGCGCGGAAGCCGCGGTCCACGCTGCCGACGTTGATCAGCGACTCCAGCACCCAGCGGCCGACCCGCTGGTGCTCGGCGGCGGTCCGGCCGGGCGCCTGGGCGGCGACCCGGGGAAGCAGCCGGGCCAGCACTATCTCGCGGTCGGCGCCGGTGTCGAAGTCCATGTTGAGGGTGACGAGGTCGATCGCGGCGAGGCCGACCTCGGCCATCGCGTAGCCGCCGTACTCGCCGGCCAGCATGACCTTGCGGCTGTCCAGGTCGTGCAGGGGCGCGGTGCAGGCCAGCGCCTTGAGCCGCCGGGCCAGGCCCTCGTCGGCGGCGGGGCCGGGCGCGGGCCGCGCGGCGGCGACGGCGGGCCCGGCGGGCGGCCGGGGGCCGTGCTCGGTGGGCTGGTCGGCGATGACGGTCACGGTGGACAAGACTAGAGGCAGGCCCCGACATCGACCGAAACGGACCTTTTGGACAGGTGCGCGGACAGGTGCGGGGACAGCCGCACGGCCGGGCGCGCGGACGGGCTCGGAACGGGTGCGGAACGGGCGGGCGAACGGTCGGTGGACGGTCGGTGGACGGGCGGCGACCCGGTGCGGAGGCCGGACCTCCGGCCCGGCGCGCGCGCCGGGAACAGGCTTTCGAGAAACCCCTCCGTTGATCGCCGAGCTCGGCCATGATGCTTCGTATGATCACCAGACTGGTTCGAGGCGGCATGGCCGCCGCACTGGCCGTGACCACCCTCGCCGTCGCGACGGCCGCCGTCGCCACCGCCGCCCCGTCCGCGACCACCGCGGCCGCGAGCGGCCCGAACGTCACCGTGACGCAGGCCGGCAACTACCCGATCTTCCCGGTCGACAACACGAGCTTCAGCGTCACCTGGAAGTCCACCGGCACCGCCGACGTCACCGGGGTCACCCGGCTCACCGTCGACCTGCCGCCGGGCCTGACCACCACCGGCGCGCTGATGTACTCCACCCCGTACGACTACACCTTCACCCAGACCGTCTCGCCGGACGGCCGCCGCCTGGAGGCCGTCTTCACCGGGACCAGGGCGCCCGGGCGCAGCGACTTCATGAAGGTCCAGGTCAGCTCGCACGGCACCCGGCCGTCCGGGGTGATCACCGTGACGGCGGCCAACAAGGACGACGCCGACCCGTCCGACAACGTCTCCCGCCACCTGCTGGGCAGCGGCCTCCAGCCGTCGGTGACCCCGGCCGCGCCGGCCGTCACCACCGTCGCGCCGACCTCCGGCCCGGCCGGCGGCGGCACCGCCGTGACGCTCACCGGCACGGGCCTGACCAACGGCTTCGCGCTGTTCGGGACCACCCCGGCGAGCGGCAGCTGCACGGACACCGCGTGCACCGTCACCGCCCCGGCCGGCTCCGGCACCGTCCCGGTCACCCTGGTCACGCCGGGCGGTTCCGCCTCCGCGCCGACGGCGTTCACCTACACGCCCTGATCCCCGGACGCCCCGCCCGGGCCCGGCACCCGCCTCGGGTGCCGGGCCCTCGCGCTGTCCCACCGGCTCCCGGACGGGCTGTCCGACATGCTGCCCGACCCCCGGAAGCGGGAGTTGAACATGTTCAATTATCAGGTCTAGAGTTCTTCCCGTGCAGACGGGACCAGCCCGGCCTGCCTCCTCGGCACGGGGTGGACGCAGATGAACGACGCGACCGACAGCAAGGCGACCGACGGCGACCGGGCGGCCCTGCGAAAGGTCCGGCGCTGGCTCCGGATCTTCGTGATCTGCCTGGTCCTGAGCGGCCTGACCGCCTTCCCGCTGGAGACCGAGACCCGCTGGCTCGCCGACCTCGCCGCCGGCCCCGGCGCCCCGGTGACCGAGCGCCTCCCCGCCCTGCTGGAGTGGATCGAGCGGGTGCGCGACGCCCTCGCCGAGACCAACGCCCGCCACCCCTTCCTCGCCTACGGCACCGACTGGCTGGCCTTCGCCCACCTGGTGATCGCGGCGGCGTTCTGGGGGCCGCTCAAGGACCCGGTGCGCAACGTGTGGGTGATCCGCTGGGCGGTGCTGGCCTGCGCCGGGATCATCCCGCTCGCGCTGATCTGCGGGCCGCTCCGGGGCATCCCGCTGTACTGGCGGTTCGTCGACATGTCGTTCGGCGTGGTGGGCGTCGTCCCGTTGCTGATCGTGCTGCGGACGCTGCGGCCCCTGGTGGAGCGGGCCGAACGGGCGGAACGGGCCGACCGCGGGCGCGGAACGGCCTCGGCTGCGGGCTGACCCGCGCCCGACCCGGGCCGGGCGGACGGGCGGGGCGGCACCGCCCGGCGCAGGCCCTACCATCGGCCTCAACAGCTGCTGGGAGGCGGACGGGCGTGGCCGATGCGGTGATCGATCTCAATGCGGACCTCGGTGAGGGGTTCGGACGCTGGACGCTGACCGACGACGAGGCCCTGCTCTCCGTCGTCACCAGCGCCAACGTCGCCTGCGGCTTCCACGCCGGAGACCCGTCCACCATGCGCCGGGTCTGCTCGCTGGCCGCCGAGCGCGGCGTCCGGATCGGCGCCCAGGTCTCCTACCGCGACCTCGCCGGCTTCGGCCGCCGGGCCATGGACGTGCCGCCCGAGGAGCTGGCCGACGAGGTCGCCTACCAGATCGGCGCCCTCCAGGTCTTCGCCCGCGCCGCCGGCTCCCGGGTCTCCTACGTCAAGCCGCACGGCGCCCTCTACAACCGGGTGGTCGCCGACTCCGAACAGGCCGAGGCCGTCGTCGCCGGGATCCTGCGGGCCGGGGCGGTCTGCGACGGACCGCTGCCGGTGCTGGGCCTGCCGGGCTCCCGGCTGCTGGCCGTCGCCGAGGACGTCGGGCTGCCGGTGGTCACCGAGGCGTTCGCCGACCGCGCCTACACCTGGGCCGGCACCCTCGTCACCCGCCGCGAGCCGGGCGCCGTGGTGCACGATCCCGGGACGGTCATCACCCGCGCGGTCGGCATCGCCCGCGACGGCGCGGTGGAGGCGGTCGGCGGCGAACCGATCGCCGTCGCGGCGCGCTCGCTCTGCGTCCACGGCGACACCCCCGGCGCGGCCCAGCTGGCCTGGCGGATCCGGGGCGCGCTCGCCTCGGCGGGGGTCCGGGTGGAGGCCTTCGCATGACGACGGGCGGCCCGGCGGGGGACGGCGCGGCGCGGCGCGGCCCGGCGGGGGAAGGACCCGCGGGGGAAGGACCCGCGGCGGGGACCGTCGTACGCACCGTGGGCGAGCACGCGCTCCTGGTGGAGCTCCCCGACCCCGCCGGGGTCACCGCCCTGTACGGCTGGCTGCGCGCACGGCAGTCGGCCGGCGAGCTGCCGACGGTCGAGGAGATCGTGCCCGCCGCGCGCACCGTCCTGCTGGACGGCGTGACGGACGCCCCCGCCCTGGCCCGGCTGCTGCGCACCGCCCGCCCTGACCCGGCCGCCGCCACCGCCGGACCGCTGGTCGAGGTGCCCACCGTCTACGACGGCGCGGACCTCGCCGAGGTCGCCGGTCTGTGGGGCGTCCCGCCGGAGGAGGCCGTCCGGATCCACAGCGCGCCCGAGTACGTGGTGGCCTTCTGCGGTTTCGCCCCCGGCTTCGGCTACCTCACCGGCCTCCCGGCCCGGTACGAGGTGCCGCGCCGCGCCACCCCGCGCAGCGCCGTCCCAGCCGGATCGGTCGCCCTGGCCGGCCCGTACACCGGCGTCTACCCGCGCTCCTCCCCCGGCGGCTGGCAGCTCCTCGGCCGGACCGCCCTCCCCCTCTGGGACACCACCCGGACCCCGGCGGCGCTGCTCGCCCCGGGCACCCGGATCCGCTTCACCCCCGTCCGGGGAGCTGCGTCGTGACGGTCCGGACGGAAGGGCCCGCGGGGCTGGTGGTGGTCCGGCCGGGGCCGCTGACCACGGTGCAGGACCTCGGGCGGCGCGGGGTCGCCCACCTCGGGGTGCCGCGGGCCGGGGCGGTGGACGAACCGGCGCTGCGGGCGGCCAACCGTCTGGTGGGGAACGACCCCGGGGCGGCCGCCCTGGAGACCACCCTGGGCGGCGTCGCAGTGCGGGCCCTGCGGCCGCTGCTGGTCGCGGTCGCCGGCGCGCCGGCACCGGTCCGGGTGGACGGTCGGCCCGCACCCTGGGGCGCCCAAGTCGCGGTGCCCGCCGGCGCGGTTCTGGACGTCGGCGCCGCGACCGCCGGGGTGCGCGCCTACCTGGCCGTCGCGGGCGGGATCGCCGTCCCGCCGGTGCTCGGCAGCCGTTCTGCCGATCTGCTCTCCGGGCTCGGCCCGGCGCCCCTGGCCGTCGGAGACCGCCTGCCGGTCGGACCGCGCCCGCCGCACCGGCCGACGCCGGAACTGGTCCCGCTGCCCGCTCCCCCGACGGTGCTGGTGCTGCGGCTGCGGCTCGGCCCGCACGCCGACTGGTTCGCCCCCGACTCCGTCGCGCGGCTCGCCCGCGACACCTACCGCGCCGCGCCGGCCAGCAACCGGATCGCCCTGCGTACCGACGGCCCGCCGCTGCTCCGCGCCCGGGACGGCGAACTCCCCAGCGAGGGCATGGTGCTGGGCGCCGTCCAGGTCCCGCCGGACGGCCGGCCCGTGGTCTTCCTGGCGGACCACCCGACCACCGGCGGCTACCCCGTCGTGGGTGTCGTGCCGCGCGCCGACCTCGCCGCCGCCGCCCAGACCCGCCCGGGCACCCCGGTCCGCTTCACCGTCCTCCCCGGCACTCCCCTTCCCGCCGGGCCGGGCTGACCGGCCCCCGGGCCGACGACCGGCCCGGGCCCGTGCCCGGGCCGCCCCGCTACCGCCCCAACAGCGCTTCGGCGACGGCCCGTTGGGTGGCGTCGACGTGCTCCTCGCCGTCCTCGACGTCCCAGAGGACGTTCTGCAGGACGCGGGCGAGGGTCCAGCGGACGGCGCGGGCGCGGTCCAGCGCGAGGCGGTCGACCATCAGGTCGAAGCGCAGCCGCAGGGCGCGAGGGAGGTCGCCGGTCGCGGTGAGGTCGGACCAGCGGTTCCGCAGGGCCGGGAGGAGTTCGAAACCCGGGTCGCCGGCCAGGGGTTTGGGGTCGATGGCGAGCCAGGACGCACGCGCGTCCGGGGCGGGCGGGGCGAGCACGTTGCCGTGGTGCAGGTCCCAGTGGAGCAGCCGGTCGCCCGGCTCCGGCCGGACCTCGCGGAGGGCGGCCGTGAGATCGGCGAGCAGCCGGCGGTCGGCCTCCCGCGCCAGGGCGGCCCGCGCGGCCGGGACCGTCGCCAGCATGCCGTCCGCGACCTCGGCCAAGGTCCGCACACCGGGCGGAGCCTGATGTGCCGTCAACTCGGCCAACAGCTCGGCGAGGACGCCGGTGGCGGCGCGGTCGTCGGGGACGGTGAGCAGGTCGCGGGCCGGGTCGAGACGTTCCAGCAGCATCGACCCGGTGGCCGGGTCGTGGTCGAGCAGTCGGACGGCGCCCCGGCCGCTCCAGGCGCGCAGGGCGAGCGGCTCGCCCGCCGTCTCCTCGTCCACGGGCTGGAGCTTGAGCACGGCGCCCGTACCGTCGACCCGCCGGGCGGGCAGCACCAGACCGACGACGCCGTGCGCGGGCGGACCGTCGATGCGCACCTCCCAGCGCTCCGCCAACTCCTCGGCCAGCGCGGGCAGTCCGTCGGCCCAGGCGCGGCCGGCCGCGCCGTGGCAGTCGACGAGGGAGGCGACCAGCGCCTCCGGGACCTGGATCGGCATGACGGGAGCGCTCCTCACGGGGACCCGGAGACCCGGACACCCCGCACCGGGCGGACGGGCGGACGGGCGGACGGGCGGACGGGCGGACGGGCGGACGGGCGGACGGGGACGACGCTACGCCAGCGCGGTGGCGACGGCCTTCGCGAAGCCGTCCGGGTTGTCGATCATGATGTTGTGCCCGCAGTCCGGCACCGCCTCCACCAGCACGCCCGACTCCCGCAGCCGCGCCGCACCGGGCACCTCGCCGTCGGCCTCGGGGACGAGGAAGGTGCGCGGCACGTCGAGCCCGTGCAGCTGCTCACGCAGGGTCGGGACGGTCCCCCGGCAGCGGTGGACGGTGGTGCGGTGGAGCGCCTCGGGTCCGGCGAGCCGCATGGTGGCCCACCAGAACGGGCCGGCCGACTGCTCGACCCGCTCCCGCCCGCCGGCCAGGAACTCCTCCTCGGTCTGGCCGGCGATGGCACTGCGACCCGGGTCGATCGGGTCGATGACGGAGTCGACCATGACGAGCTTGTCGACCAGGCCGGGGTGCCGGTGGGCGAGCACGATCGCGATCGCGCCGCCCATGCTGTGGCCGATCACCTCGGCCCGCTCCACCCCCGCCGCCCGGACGGCCGCCGCGACGGCGTCGGCGTGCGCCTCCATCGTGTACGAGAAGTCGGCGGGGCGGTCGCTGATGCCGAACCCGAGCAGGTCGAGCAGGAGCGAGCGGTGGCCGGTGAGCAACGGGTGCGCGGCGGCCGCGGCGTAGTAGACGGGCGAGCTGGCACCGAGCCCGTGCAGGTAGAGGCGGACGGGCTCCTTCCCGGGGATCTCCACCCAGCGGATCCGGTCGCCGTTCGGGGTGACGGTGGCGTCGCGCACGGTCGTGCTCCTTCTGATGTCGATGCGGCGATCCCGGCAGATCGCTCCCGGGGCGGGCGGCCCCGGCGCTTGCCCGGGGCGACGCCATGACCATACATCGACATCGAGGTATAGCAACACCGATATATGCGCGCTCGGATCTGACAGAGTGGGCACATGCTGAAGCTCGCGATCCTCGGGTTCCTCCACGACCGGCCCCTGCACGGCTACGAACTGCGCCGCCACCTCGCCGCGCTCACCGGCCACGTGCGGCCGATCAGCGACGGCACGCTCTACCCGGCGATCAAGCGGCTGGAGACCGACGGACTGCTCGTCCGCGCGACCGAACCCGGCGCGGCGGCCGCCCCCCGACACACCCTGCGACTCACCGACGCCGGCCGGGCCACCCTGCTGGACCGGCTGCGCACCCCGGACGACCTCGACGTCAGCGACGAGAACCGCTGGTTCACCGTGCTCGCCTTCCTCCGCCACCTCGACGGCGAGCCGGCCGCGCAGGCCGTCGTGCTCCGGCGGCGCCTCGCCTTCCTCAGCGAACCGGCCAGCTTCTTCTACGACGGCGACCGGCCAGTGGGGGCGGAAGAGGTCACGGACCCGTTCCGCCGGGGCATGCTGCTGATCGCCCGCGCCACCACCACCGCCGAGCTGGACTGGCTGCGCAGCACCGTCGCGGAACTCGACCGGTCCGCCTGAGCGGCCACACCCCCGCGGCTCCGCACGCGCAAACGCCGCGGCCCGCGCCGACCCCTCCTCGGGGGTCGACGCGGGCCGCGGCGTACGGTGCGGCGGGCAGCGCCGGCGAACCGGTCAGTGCTGGTGGTAGGCGTGGACCACGGCGTGACCGCGCCCCTTGCCGATCATCCACTTGTTGACCGGGACGGTCAGGACGAAGGCCAGGGCCAGCGAGCCGGCCAGCGCGATCCAGAACAGGACGTCACCGAGGCCCGCGTCCATCGCGCCGGGCACGGTCATCATCACGCTGTTGTCGATGATCTCCATGACGATGATCGACACGGTGTCGGCGGCCAGCGCGACCTTCACCGCGGTGCGGACGTCCAGACCCGCCTTGAGCACCCCGCGCATGGTCAGCGCGTAACCGAAGACGAAGGCCAGCAGGACCGAGAGGACCACGGTCGCGCCGTTGTGCAGACCGAAGGCGGTACCGAGCACCATGCCGAGGATCTCGCCGATGGCGCAGCCGGTGAGGCAGTGCAGGGTGGCCTGCGCGGCGGCGGCCCAGGTCACGCCGCCCCCGTGGTGGGCGTGGTGCCCGTGGCTCGCACGACCCTCATGACCCCCATGACGCTCATGACCCGAGTGGTCCACATGACCCGCATGGTGCCCGTGGTTCGAGTGGTGCCCGTGGCCCGCGTGGTGCGCGTGCGGGTCGTGGCCGATGTGCTGCTCGTGACCGGCGCGCTCTTCGTACTGCTGCTCGTGCTGCGCGGGGTGTGCCATGTCATCCTCCACGTGCTCGCTCCTTCGCCGTGCTGCCCGGCTCGTCACTGACTCTATACCCCCAGGGGGTATCTGCCAAGCGTGGATCACCACGCCTTCTTCCCCCACGGGCCCCACCGTGCTCCGATGGTTCGCATGACCGACGACCGAACGGACGAGGCACGGCCGACCGACGAGCGGCGCGAGGGGTACGACGGCACCGGCCCGGGGGCCATCACGCCCGACGGCTGTGCGGTCGAGCTGTACGAGCGGCTGCCGATCCGCGACGAACCCGAGGTGATCGCGGGCGCCGTGCCGCCCGGCGCGAGCCTGCTGGAGCTCGGCTGCGGCGTGGGCCGGATGACCCGCCCGCTGGTGGAGCTGGGCTTCCGGGTGACGGCCGTGGACGAGTCGGCGGACATGCTGGCCCGGGTCCGCGGTGCGCGCACCGTGCGCGCACCGATCGAGCGGCTGGAGCTCGACGAACGCTTCGACGTCGTCCTGCTCGCCTCCTTCCTGGTGCACGCCGGCAGCCGCGACGTCCGCCGGGGCCTGCTGGAGACCTGCCGCCGGCACGTCGCCCCGGACGGCTGCGTGCTCATCCAGTGCGAGGGCGAGGACTGGCAGACCGACGTGCCGCGCGAGCGCGCGCTCGGCGAGAACGGGCTGGTGCGGGTGGAATCCGCCACACCCGTCGGCGACGGGGTGAACCTGGTCCACGTGGTGTACGAGTTCCCGGACGCCCGGTGGACCCAGACCTTCCCGTCCCGCCCGATGGACCGGGCCGAGTTCGAACGGGCCCTCGCCGAGGCCGGGCTGACGATCGACAGCTGGCTGACCGAGGACCGCACCTGGGTGCGGGCGCTCCCGGCGACCGGCTGACCCCGCCGGGGAGGGGCGGGGAGGAGCGGGTCGCGGGACGGGGTGCCGGGGGTGGGGGCGGACGACAGGCCGTCACCCGAACGGCGTAGCATCAGGCGGACGCCGGGCCCGCGCGCGGCCCGCGCGCCGGGCGGGACCGGTCGTTCGCCTGCCATCGGGCCGCGCCGCTGGACCGCGCCGGCCGGTTCGCAGGACTGTTCCCGCACCGACCACCAAGGAACGCTTCATGCGCATCGACCGACGGATACCCCGGGCGGGTGTCCGGTGATCGACTGGTTCCACGGGGCCGTCCTCGGCCTGATCCAGGGGCTCACCGAGTTCCTCCCGATCTCCTCCAGCGCCCACCTCCGGGTCTTCCCCGCCCTGTTCGGCTGGCCGGACCCGGGGGCGGCGTTCACCGCGGTGACGCAGCTCGGCACCGAGACCGCCGTGCTGATCTACTTCCGCCGCGACATCGCCTCGATCGTCAAGACCTGGACGCTCTCGCTGTTCCGGCCCGCGCTCCGCTCGCACCAGGACGCACGGATGGGCTGGTTCGTGATCATGGGCACCCTGCCGATCGGCATCCTGGGCAAGCTGTTCCAGGACACCATCGAGCAGGACCTCCGCGACCTGCGGATCATCGGCTCCACGCTGATCCTGTTCGGCGTGATCCTGGCGGTCGCCGACCGCACCCGGGCGGTCCGGCACGCCAAGCCGATCAGCGACCTGACCCTGCCGCACGCGGCCACGTACGGCATGGCCCAGGCGCTCGCCCTCATCCCGGGCGTCTCGCGCTCCGGCGGCACGATCAGTGCCGGTCTGCTGCTCGGGTACAGCCGGGAGGCGGCGGCCCGGTACTCGTTCCTGCTGGCGATCCCGGCGGTGCTGGCCTCCGGCGTGCTGGAGCTGTTCAAGATCGGCGAAGGGCCCGCGCCGGCCTGGGGGCCGACGATCCTGGCCACCGCGATCGCCTTCGTGGTCGGCTACGCGGCGATCTCCTGGTTCCTGAAGTACATCTCGAACAACAGCTTCATGCCGTTCGTGGTCTACCGCATCGCGCTGGGCATTCTGATCATCGTCCTGGTGTCCGTCGGCACCCTGGCCCCGGACGCCGGCGTGGTCGTGAAGTAGAACCGCGTTCCATCGGAACCACCCGCACCACCGGCACCACCGGACAGCAAGAACGAGGAAGCGGGCCGGTCCACCCCTGGGGTGGACCGGCCCGCTTCCTCGTTCCCGAACGGCGGCGGCTACCGGCGTCGCTCGCGGACGGCGGTCAGGCGGCCCCGGACCGCGGCGTGGACCTCGGCCTCCTCGGCCGGGTCGGCGGCGAGGCGGCGCAGGCGCTCCAGCACGCGGGCGTCACCGGTGGTGGCGACGTGCCTCGCGGCGAGCTCCCGGGTGGACTCCTCGCAGTCCCAGAGGCACTCGACGGCCGGCCCCTCGGGGAAGTGCACGTCGGTCGCGGCGAGCGCCCGGGCGGCGCGGCCGCGCAGTTCCGAGGAGACGGCCTCCCCGTAGATGTGGCGCAGGACCGGGACGGCCTCGGCGGCGGCCAGCCGCCCCGCGCCGTCGACCAGCGTCCCGAGCTCGGCGTCGGCGCCGGACACGCCGTGGAGCGACACCCAGCGGCGCAGCCCGGCCACCACCAGCGGGCCGTCGGCGGGCTCGCCCGCGTCGGCCAGCAGCCGGACGGCGGCCTCGCCGAGGGCGCTGTCGGCGCCACCGGTGGCCGGGTCGGCCCAGCGGCGGGCGTGGGCCAGCGCCTCGGGGCCGCGCATCCGCCCGAGGAGTTCCAGGGCGAACCGGACCAGGCGGTCGTCGACGTCGGCCGCGGCGGCCTCGATCAGCTCGGCCGCGGCGGGGTCCTGCCGGTCGACGAGGTGGCGCAGGGCCGCCCGGCGGGCGCCCGGCAGACCGGTGCGGGCCGCCTCCAGCACGGCGGGGCGGTCCTCGGGCCGGACCACGGCGGCCAGGCAGCGGGCGGCCGCGGCGGCGCGGCGGTCCACCGCGTCGGGGCCCGGTCCGGGCCCGGCGTCGCGGGACGCCTCGGGGCGCACCGGGCCACCGGCGAAGGCCGCGGCACCGAGGCCGCCGAGCTCGCCCTGGTCGGCCCAGGCCAGCACGTCGGCGGTGGACCAGCCCGGGGTGGCGCCGCTGCGGTTCAGCTGGCGCTGCCACACGTCGAAGGGGGACTGCTCGCTCGCGGCGGCGACCCGGGGGTGGTAGGCCGCCCAGAGCCGCCAGGGCCTGGGCTCGTACGCGCTCCGGATGGTCTCGCGCAGCTCGGCGTCGCCCTCGGGGCCCGGTGCGAAGCGGTCCAGCACGGCCGTCCCGAGCAGCAGCAGGCCGCGGTCGTCGTCGCGCAGCGCGAGCTCGTCCAGGGCCCAGGCCCAGTTGGTGCCGGTGGCGGCGTACTCGCGGAGCATGAGCAGCGCGTCCCGCCGGCCGTACGCGGCGAGGTGGCCCAGGACGGAGAGCGCGAGGCCGGTGCGGGCGTCGTCCTCGTCGAGGAGGTCCTCCGCCGAGTGGAGGTGGTCCTCGATGCCGTCGAGCGGCGCCTCCAGTTCCATGTAGAGGCGCGCGTAGTAGAGGGACCGGTTCTCGACCTGCCAGTCGGCCCGCGGGTCCCTGGTGACGCACTCCTCCAACGCGGCGATGGCCTCGGTGCGGTCGGCGGCCAGCGCATGGAGCTGCCCGTCACCGCGACCTCGCTGCAGGAGGCCGAGGAGGCTGGCACTGGGTGCTATCACTGGCTCGAACATGAGGTCAGCATCCGTTGCGGCGGTCGTAGTGGCAACGGGATTTCCGTCGCCGGGGTCTCTGGTGGGTACTGCGGTGGGCGCCCGGGCGCCGGAATCACCGAAGGTTACCGCCTCGGGCAGCCCGCCGCACACAGGGCGACCGACCCTTTGTGCGCAGTGGCATATGCCGGGGGAACTTTGTCGGCGATCTGTCCAAATCGCCCACAAGGGTGAGAGCGCTGTGCGACAGTCGATCCCACCACGCACCGGCCGCTCTCACGAACGGACCACTGGACTCACCATGCTCACGTCGCCCGCCTCCGGCCCACCACCCGCCGCGTCACCGACCGAGGACGCGGCGGACGGCGAGGGGCCGGTGGGCGACAGAGTGGACAGCACGATCCGGACCACCACCGGCGCCGCCCTGATCGGCTCCGCCGAGTGGGACCTGCTCACCGACGACGTCCGCTGGTCCGCCGAGGCCTACCGGCTGCTCGGCTGCGACCCGGGGCACGGTCCGCTCAGCCTGGACCGGCTGCCCGACCGGCTGAGCGAGGCGGACCGGCCGCAGCTGCGCCGGATGATGACCGACGCGCTGGTGCACGGCCGGTACGCCTTCGGCACGCTCCAGGTGCGCCGGCCCGACGGCGGGCACGGCATGGTCGAGTGCGCCGGCGAACCCGTCCTGGGCACCGACGGCACCGTCACCGCGCTGCGCATGCTGCTGCGCCCGGCGAACCCCTCCTGACCCAGCGGTCCGCCGCGTCCCGCGGGCCCGCGCCGGCACACCCGCCGCGCCGACACACCTGCCACCCCGACACCCTCGCCCCGACACACCCTGCCCCGCCGTGCCCCTGCCGTCCCGCCGTGCCCCTAGCCCCCGGCGGGCCGGGGTCAGCCGCGCGCGGGCCGGTTCTTCGCGCCCACCGCCCGCAGCTCCCGCCCCAACTCGTCCCGCAGCTCGTCCACCACCGGCACCCCCCGGTAGCGCGCGGTCAGCCGGTACATCTCCCGCAGCCGGTCCCACGTCCGGAGCGAGGAGTTCTGGCCGATCAGGTTCATCGCCAGCTTCACCTGGGTGTCCGCCGCGTCCGGCTCGCCGGTGATCCAGTGCACCGAGGCCAGCGTGATCCGGTCGAACAGCGCCGACCGCAGCTGCCCCGTCCCCTCCCTCAGCCGGATGACCCGCTCGGCGTGCCGCCGGGCCTGCTCGGCCGCCGCCAGGTCGTGCTCGGCGAGCGTCCGCAGCACCAGCGCCTGCATCCCGCGCAGCTCCGCCTCGTCGAAGACCTGCATCCAGGACGGCGGCGGGCCGTCCGGGTCCTCGGCGAAGAGCTCCTCCGCCTCGCCCAGCAGCCGCCAGGTCGCCTGCGACTGCCCGATCGAGGCGTGCGCCCAGGCCTCGACGGTGTTCAGCATGGCCCGCGTTCTCGGCAGCATCCGGCCGCCGCTCGCCTTCGCCGCCGCCATCAGGTCGATCGCGTCGTCGGCCCGCCCGAGGTGCACCATCTGGCGCGCCGCCCGGGAGATCGCCTCCCCCGCGCGCGGCAGGTCGCCGGCCTCCTTGGCCGACTCGGCCGCCAGCATGAAGTACTTCTGCGCGGTCGGCTCCAGCCCCACGTCGTGCGACATCCAGCCCGCCAGCACCGCGAGGTTGGCCGCGACCAGCCACAACCGCTGCTCCACGGCCCGGCCGTGCCGGTGCGTCAGCAGCCCGCCCACCTCGTTGAGCTGCCCGACCACCGCCTTGCGCTGCAGGCCGCCGCCGCGCGCCGCGTCCCAGGCCCGGAACACCAGCACCGAGCGCTCCAGCGCCTCCACCTCCTCGAGCCCCACCGGGCCCGCGTCGTACAGGTCCACCACCGGGCCGGCGCCGCCCTGGGTGAGCACCGGCCGCGGGCCGGGCGCCGAGGCCGCGTACGCGACCGCGTCCCCGCCCAGCCAGCCCTTCAACGAGTCGGCGATGACCGCCCCGGCCGTGAGCGCGGCACCCGCGCCCACCAATCCACGTCGGTTCAGCATGAGGTCCATTCCCGTGAACTCGGTGAGGACCGCGGCCGTTCGATCCGGCTCCCAACGTGACGAGGTGGCGGACTGCGCCGCTCCGGTCCTGGTGGGCCGGTGTCGTTCCAGACCGAGGTCCTCAGTGGTGACGACACGGCCGAGCCGCTCCGTGAACACGGCTGCCAGTACCCTCGGCACCGGATCGCGCGGGATCTCCCCCTGCTCGATCCACCGCCGCACCCGCGAGGTGTCGGTGGACAACTGCTGCTGTCCCATCGCGGCACCGCGCCTGTTGACCAGCCGCGCGAGCTCGCCCTTGGACCATCCGGTCAGGACGAACAGATCGGCGAGTCGGGTGTTGGGTCCCCTGCTCACGTGAAGCCCCCAGGTTCCTCGGCTGGTTCGAGGCTAGAGGCTCCGTCATGTGCCAGGCGAGCATTCGCCAGGCTTCGCCAGGGTCCGCCACATTACCAACCACCGGCATCCGGGTGTGATGTAGAGGTGCGCCACCTCGACCCCCGGGTCGGGCGGCGTCCCAGGCCGGTCACGGGGTTCCCCCGCGCGGGTCGCGGGGCGTCCCCGGTCCTCACCCGAGGGGGTGGCGCGGCCGGGTGGCGCGGGGGCGCCGGGCACGGCCACGGCAGTACCGGCCGACCGCATTCCCCAGGGTGCGGACGGCCGGTCCACCGCCGCAGCACGGGGTTGCGACCCCGGCGTCCGTGCCCGGCGCCCGCGCACCACCCGCCCGACCGAGCAAGGGCCGCCGTCACGCCAGGAAGCACGCGGCACCGGCCCTCCCCGCGACCCCCCGCGGGGCGCACCCGCAGACGGACAGGAAGGGACCACCCTCACCCCATGTACTCCTCAGCGACCTCCCCGACGCCGACCACGACCCGCACCGCGCTGCGCCCCCCCACCGCAGCCGTCGGCCGTCCCGGCCCGAAGCAGGTCCCGCCGGCGTCCCGGCCCGTCGCCCCGCGCGGCGCCGCCGACGTCCGGTCCGCGGACGCCCGGGGCCAGGCCGCCCGGACGGCGCTGGGGCTCCGCCCGCCGGAGACCGCCCCGGCCGGCCCCCGCCTCCCCGGAGCCCGGATCCCCGCCGTCCGCCCCGGCGACGGCCGACTGCTGCGCCCGCCGACCCGGCCGGGCCAGCCCGTGACGCAGGAGCGCATCGACCCCTCGGCCCTCCAGACGCCGGCCGTGCGGGCCGCGCTCGCCGGGGTCTCGCGGATATGCCCCGCCTTCACCCCGCGCCAGGTGCTGCGCGAGGGGAGCCGCCACATCCTGGTGGCGGGCACCATCGGCCGGGCGCCGGTGGTCGCCAAGTGCCTCGCCCCGCAGGCCGTGCGGAGCGAGCACTTCGAACAGCTGGTGGCCGACTTCCACCACGAGGTCGCGGTCTACCGGGCGTTCGTGCGGCACCGTCCGCCGGTGCGGCTGCCCCGGCTGGTGGCGGCCGACCACGACCGCTGCGTGCTCGTCATGGAGCGCGTCCCCGGCCGTCCGGCGGCCCGGGAGCGCCACCCGGTCAACGCGCCGACCCCGGGCGAGGTGCGGGCGCTGCTCACCGCCGTCCGGACGCTCAACCTCTGGCGCCCGCCGACCGACGTCTTCCAGCCCCGGCTGGACTACCCGTTGGAGATCGCCCGCTACCACTCGGTGGGTCAGCTCACCGACCGGGACGCCGGTGACCTGCGCGGGCTGCTGCACGGCCTGGGCCACGGCCCGCTCCAGCTCTGCCACGGCGACGCCCTGCTCAGCAACATGCTGCTGGCGCCGTCCGGGCCGGTGCTGGTCGACTGGGAGCAGGCCGGCTGGTACCTGCCCGGCTACGACCTGGCGGTGCTCTGGAGCGTGCTCTCCGGGGACACCGCGGCGCGCCGTCAGATCAGCCAACTCGCGCAGAGCGGCGGCACGCTGGCCCGGGACGCGTTCCTGGTGAACCTGGTGCTGGTGCTGATGCGGGAGATCCGGCTGTACGACGTGCCGGGCGCCGGCGAGGAGCAGCGGATCATGATCCGCCGGCTGTACGACGACGCCGCGCTGGCCCGCCGCGCGGTCCGGGCCGCCGTCGGGACGAGGTGAGCGCCGCCCTGTCGGGCTCGTCCGGCTCGTCCGGTCCGTGCGACCTGCCCGCTCCGGCCGGCTCGGCGCGGGTGGGGCCCTGACGGCCCCTCCGGCCGGCCGGTGGCGCCCCGTCCGGCGCCGGCCGGCCGGCCGCCGCGGATCCGGACGGCCGCGGTCCGCCGGCGACCCTCCCCGCCGCGGCCGGCCGGCGGCGCGCTCAGTGCCGTGCGCCGCGCTCCAGGGCCGCCCGGCCGGCGGCCTCCAGGACGGTCTCGTCCGGGGCCAGGTGGACCCGGCTGCTCAGCACGTCCCGCAGGTAGCGTTCCAGCGGGTGACGCCGGCTCAGCCCGGGGTTGCCGGTGAGCGAGACGGCCTGCTGGACGGCGGCCGTCGCCGCCCGGGTGGCCAGCAGATGGGCGGGCCCCGTCCGGGCCACCGCCGCCGGATCGCCCCGGTCCACCCGCGCGGCCAGCCCCTCGACCAGCTCCTCCGCGCCGATCAGCTGCGCCTCGATCTCGCCCAGCGCGCAGCGGTAGCGGGGCAGGCTGCCGAGCGGCTCGGTGAGATTGGCCGGAGTTCGCTGGTGCAGGAAGCCCACCAGCCAGTCCTGGGCCGAGCGGGCCACCCCGACGGCCACCGCCGAGAGCGCCAGATCGTGCCAGGCTCCGGCCAGTTCGGCCGCCCGGACGGCATCGGCGGCGACGCCGGCGGAACCGGCCGCCCCCTTTCCGGCCGCGCCCCTGGGCGGGTTCAGACCGAGGGCGAGCTCGGCCGGCACCCGGACCTCGTCGAGGACCACGTCGTGGCTGGCGCTGGCCCGCAGACCGAGCTGGTCCCAGGTCGGGTCGACCTCCAGGCCCTCGCTCTCGCCGCGCACCAGGAAGGTGCCGGTCCGCGGCAGCGGTTCGTCGGTCCGGGCGGTCACCGCCAGCCAGGCGAGCGCCTCGGCGCCGGTGCAGTACGTCTTGCGGCCGGTCAGCCACCAGGCCCCGCCGTCCCAGCGCGCCACCGTGGCCGGCGGTTCGCCGCTGCGGGCCCCGGGCTCCGCGCGCAGGGTGTTGACCAGGGCCGGACCGCGCCGGGACTCGGTGAGCAGCCGCCGGTAGCCGGCCGTCGGCCAGGCCCCCGTCCGGGCCTGTTCGGCGTGCTGGAGCAGGGTGAAGGCGGTGACCACGGCCACCGAGGCGTCCCCGCGCCCGAGTTGGGCCAGCACCCGGACGGTGTCGGCGAGCGTTCCGCCGGGGCCGCCGTAGCGGCGGTCGACGGTGAGGGTGAGCAGTCCGGCCTCGTGCACCGCCTCGATGCCCTGGTACGGGAAGGTCGCGTCGCGGTCGTGCTCCTCGGCCCGGGCGGCCAGCAGGTCGACGACCCGGGGCAGCCCGGCGAGGGCGGCCTCGACGGGGGACGGGGTGGCGGGCGACTGGTCGACAGCGACGGTGCTCATGGGACTGGGGCCTCCGGGCGGCAGCGTGGGCTCTGGGTCCTCGTCCGCCGCCGGGGCTCGGGCCGGGGCCGGGGGTCGGCGACGGCCGCGCCGCCGGTGTCGACGGCGGTTCGGCCGTCCCCCTGTCGGCGCCGGCCCCCCGTCGGCTGGTGAGGGGAGGTGCGGGCGGCACGCCGGGACGGGCGCGCGGGACGGAGGGCAGCCCGGGGATTCGGCTCGATGCCCGCCCCCGGTACCCGGGTTCGGCGGAACGACCGCCCCCGGATCGGCGTCGACCGCTCGGGTCGGCCGACCGCGCCCTCGGGGACGAATCCCCTCAGTGGCCCCGACACGCCGCGCTGGCGGTGCGCCGCAGGTCGAGGTAGCTGCGACGGGTCAGCAGCGGGAGACGGCACGGCATGTTCGCGACTTTACGAAGCCGTGATCGAAACCGTCAAGCAGTGCCCGAGGCCCGGAACGGGCGGAGCGCGGGACACCGGAGCGAGCGGCGGAAGAGGAACCGGAACGCTGCCCTCCGGGGCATGGATCCGGCCTCGTCAGCCCTGTTGGAACATGTCCGCGGGAAGCGGCTTCAGCAGCTGGTAGAGATCGTCCGAAATCGGCCGGTCCCAGGAGGCGATGGTGACCTGCACGCCGTCACTCCGGCCGAACTGGGCACAGAAGACCCGGCCCTCGCTGACCTTGACCTTCTTCACGATCAGCAGGTCGTCCCCGAGCATGACCGGGAAGTCCTCCGCCGAGACGAACTCGACCGGTTCCTCGTTCTCCAGCGCCGCCAGCAGCTGACGGACCTCGAAGGGCACGCTGTCGCCGGTCTCGCGGGCCGGCGAACCCTCGGGGAGGTTGCCGATGAACATCGCCGGGCCTCTGCCGCCGAACAGGTCGTAGCGCAGGAAAATCCCCTGGCAGGAGCCGTCCGGGCCGGTCATCATGGCTGCGCCGAAGTCGCCGGGCCAGTCGCCCGGGTCCATGGCGAGCACGTCGAAGTCCGGGCCGGTGGGCTGACCGGAGCGACGGCGGAGAAAAGACATGGGAACATCGTACGTGCCCGGCACACCGCGCTCGCGGGGTGGGTGGGGCGCCGGACGGAGATCCACGCTCAGAGACCAATGTTGACTCTGAGCAACCGTCCGGGCTACGTTCGGTTCAGCACGACAGCCGTTCTGGGTTTCACCCTTCGGGGGGACGGCCTGTCGCAACGCGGCCCTACACGCGTTTCCCTCACTGTGCACACCGTTGTGCCGAGCACCCAGCTTCGCCGACGCACACCGCACAGCACACAAGCCAACAGTTCCACGCATCACAAGCAAGGTCTGCGGGGCCCCGGCCCGTCGCTCCCGCGGACCTGCTCGGGACGCCGCCGCGTGGGGGCGTGCGGGTCCCGAGCACGGCGTCGTCTCCGAGTCGCTCTCGGTTGCGGTGCCATCCTCCCGGCGACTGCCGGCCCCTCGTGGGCCGGGACCGGCCGACGCACCCCCGGTGCGCAGAGGGATGACTGGGAGGAGACTCGGCAGCGCTGCCGGGTTGCACAGCAGGCGCCGTGTCTGGCCGCGTGGGGGCGGTGGGCACGGCGTCTGCCTGTGCTCATACTCTGAGCTGCGTTTGTCCAGCAGTCAACAGAAATTATGACGGGGCACGCTCAAATGTGATCGGAATGATGACCGGCGGAGACCTTCGGGTCCTTCCAGGCTCCTTCGGACGCCTCCGGACGCCTCCGGACGCCTTCGGACGCCGGAGTGCCGGCCCGGCGGTCCGGACCGGCACCCGACGGCGAGGGGCCGCACCCACCGGATCCGGTCAGGTGAGGTCGAACTCGCCGTCCCGCGCGCCCAGCACGAAGGCCCGCCACTCCCCCGGCGTGAACACCAGGACCGGGCCGTCCTCCTGACGGCCGTCCCGCATGCCGATGTACCCGTCCACGAAGGCGATCTGGACGTCCCCGACACCCTGGCTGCTGAAGAGCCAGGTCGCCCCGGTGAAGTCCACCCTCGGCTTCCCGCTCGCGGCGAGCTCCACCGCCTCCGTCGACTCCACCCCGGTCCCGCTGTTGGCTGCCACTGTTGGTCTCTCCTCCCGACGGCCTGAACGGGACCAGCCTAGTCACCGCCACCGCGCCGGTCAGCGGGATCACCAGGACTCCCCCGACCGGGGACCGACGGGCCGTCAACGTGCGGCGGCCCCCGGGCCGGACGCCCCGCCGCTCCCCGCGGCGAGCCCGCGGAGCGGCTGCGCAGCGCCTGCGGAGCGCCCGTACGGCGCCCGTCGCGCGCCGGCGCGACCCCGGGGGCGCGTGTCCCGCGCGGGCGCGCGGCGGGCGAACTGCCAGAGTGTGGGGAGCCCCCCACCGAACGCCCCGAGGAGCAGCCGATGAGCCGCCGGGACGGCACCCGCGCCGATGTCATCCCCATCTCCGAGGCCCCCTCGGCGCACCCCCCGGCACCCCGCACCCCGCCCGCGCCCACCCCGCTGCCCCGGCCCACCCCGGGCCGCCCGCCCACCCACGGCCGGGTCGGGATCGTCCTGGTCTCGCACAGCCAGGAACTCGCCAACGCCGTCCGTGCTCTGACGCTCGCACTGGTCGGCTCCGACTCCCCGGCCCCGGTGGTCGGCACCGGCGGGGACCTCGTCTCCGGCCCCGGCATCAGCGCCGTGCTGGTCGCCGCCGCCACCCGCCGGGTCGACCAGGGGCACGGCGTGGTCGTGCTGGCCGACCTGGGCGGCGCGGTGACCACCGTCCGGGCGCTGCTCGCGGAGGCCGACGAGCACGGTCTGCCGTTCCCCGTCCGGTTCGCGAACGCCCCGTTCGTCGAGGGCGCGGTGGCCGCGGTGGCCACCGCCACGGCCGGCGGGGACCTCTCCGCCGTGCTGGACGCCGCCGAGGAGGCGTACCGCCAGCCGAAGGGCTGACCCGGGCCCCCGCGGCGGCTCCGGGCGGTCGGGGACGGCCCCGGGTGGCCGCTTCCGGCCGTTCTCGGGGTTCCGGCCCACGGGGGGTGACCGCGCGGCTACGATCGGCGCCGGACCGGCCGAGCGGGCCGGGCCGTGCCGAGGGGGGAACCTCAACCATGCGCGTGGTCGTCACCGGCGGAGCCGGATTCATCGGGGCCAACCTGGTCCGGGCCCTGCTGGCCCGGCCCGAGGTGGACCAGGTCCGGGTCGTGGACAACTTCTCCACCGGCCGGAAGGCCAACCTGGTCGGCACCGGTGCCGTGCTCCACGAGGGCACGATCCTCGACCCGGCCCTGCTGGACGAGGCCTTCGCCGGCGCCGACGCGGTGGTCCACCTCGCCGCGCTGCCCTCCGTGCCGCGCTCGGTGGCGGACCCGCTGGCCAGTCACCACGCCAACGCCACCGGCACCCTGGAGGTGCTGGAGGCGGCCCGCCGCGCGGGCGGCCTCTACGTGGCCGCCGCGTCCTCCTCCTCGGTCTACGGCGCCAACCGGGAGCTGCCCAAGCGGGAGACCATGCGCACCGCGCCGATGAGCCCGTACGCGGTCAGCAAGCTCGCCACCGAGGCCTATCTGGCCGCCTACCACCACTGCTACGGGCTGGGCGTGCTGCCGCTGCGGTTCTTCAACGTGTTCGGCCCGCTGCAGCCCGCCGGTCACGCCTACGCGGCCGTCGTCCCGGCCTTCCTGGACGCGGCGCTCGCCGGGCGGCCGCTGACCGTGCACGGGGACGGCGGGCAGAGCCGGGACTTCACCTACGTCGGCACCGTCACCCAGGTGATCACCGACGCGGTGGTGCGCCGGGTCGTGCACGCCGATCCGGTGAACCTGGCCTTCGGCACCCGCACCTCGCTGCTGGAGCTGGTCGGCGAGCTGGAGTCGGTGCTCGGCCACCCCGTCGAGGTCGCGCACACCGAGCCGCGGCCCGGCGACGTCCGGGACTCGCAGGCCGACAACGCACGGCTGCGCGAGCTGTTCCCGGACGTCCGGCCGGTGCCGCTGCGCGAGGGTCTGGAGCGGACGGCGGACTGGTTCCGCGGCGTCTAGACCTGCCCCTTGCTGGGCCCGGCCCCTGGGCAGCCCGTCGGACGGGGCCGGTCAGGGCAGCTGCGTGCCGTCCCAGGCGAAGGCCGTCTCGGCCGGGCCGGACACCGCGCGGTGGATCCAGTCGAGTTCCCGCTCGCCCATCGGCGGCAGCTCGTCCAGCGCGTACCAGCCGACCGCGAGCGTCTCGTCCTCGTCCACCCGGATCTCCCCGCCCACCGGGCGGCAGCGGAAGACGACCTCCAGGTACTGCGTCACATCGCCGTTGGGGTAGGTGATGTCCGGGGAGACGGTGAGCGTCACGAGCCGCTCGGGAACGGTGACGATCCCGGTCTCCTCCAGGCACTCGCGGACCGCTCCGTCGGCGGGCTGCTCGCCCGGGTCGAGGATGCCGCCGGGCGGCGCCCAGTTGCCGTCGTCGGCGCGTTGGACGAGCAGCACCCGGTCGGCGTCGTCCAGGACGACCGCGGCGGCCGCGCTGAGCCAGAGCTTGCGGGTGCCGACCACCGAGCGGAGGTCGGCCAGGAACTTCGGAATCGCCATGCGCCGCAGCCTATCCGGGCCGGGGCGCGGTGCCGGCGCCCGCCCGGGGCGCCGGCCGTCGGGCCCCGCGCGGGGGCGGGTCAGCCCCTGCGCAGCGAGCGGGCCGGGGAGCCGACCACCACCTCGCCGGGCGGCACGTCCCGGGTCACCACGGCCGCCGCGCCGACGAAGGCGCCCGCGCCGACCTTGCGGCCCTGGAGCACCACGGCGTTGGAGCCGACGGTGGCGCCGTCCGCCAGCAGCACGGCGCCGGAGACGTTCCCGCCCGGGTAGACCGTCACCCGCTCGCCGAACACCGTGTCGTGGCCGACCGTCGCGTTGTAGTGGACCTGGCTGTGCGCGCCGAGCCGGACGCTGCTGGACACGTACGCGCCGCCCATCACCAGGCAGCCCGGGCCGAGCAGGGTGTCCGGGGCGATCAGTGCCCGGGGGTGGACCAGGGTGACCGGCTCCGCGCCCAGGCCGTCCAGCAGGGCGGACAGCCGCTGCCGGACGGCCGGGTCGGCGATGCCGACCAGGTAGCGGGCGCCGGGTCCCAGGTCCGCGGGCCGGCGGACGGGCAGGCCGCGGACGGTGGCGCCGTGCTGCCGGTCGTCGAGGAAGCCCGCGACCGGGACGCCGGCCGCGAGCGCGGTGTCCAGCGCCTCGCGGCCGACGCCCCCGGCGCCGGCGATCCAGAGTGCGGTCGGTTCCGTTGCGGTGGGCATGGCGGCCATCCTGCCGGGTTCGCGGGTCAGGACGCCTCCTCGACGGCGGCGCGGACCGGTGGGGCCAGCCGGGACCCGGTGCTCTGCCGGGGCAGACCGAGGGCCCGGAAGGGGTCGTGCGCGGTCGCCGCCGGGGCGGCGGGGCCGACCGGTGCCGCGGTGACGGCGACCGGTGCCGCGGTGACGGCCGCGGCCGGGAGCCGGGTCGGCGCCTGGGGCGGGACGGGCGCCCGGACCGGGGCGCGGAGCGGCGCCACGACGGTCTCGACCGGCTCGGTCGGCTCGGTCGGCTCGGTCGGCGCCGGGAAGCCCGGGTTGACGCCGCCGGCGGCGGTGATCCCGGCCGGGCGCAGCAGCACCTTGACGGTCAGCAGGAGGATCCGCAGGTCCACCAGGAGCGAGCGGTTCCGGACGTACCAGAGGTCGAGTTCGATCCGCTCGGGCCAGGTGATGGAGTTGCGGCCCTGGACCTGGGCCCAGCCGGTGAGGCCCGGTCGGACGTCGAGCCGGCCGCGCTGGCGGCGGGAGTAGTGGACGACCTGCTCGGGGAGCGTGGGCCGGGGCCCGATCACCCCCATCTCGCCGCGCGCGACGTTCCACAGCTGCGGCAGTTCGTCCAGGCTGGTCCGGCGGAGCAGGTCCCCGAGCCGGGTGATCCGGGGAGCGTCCGGCTCCTCGGGGAAACGTTTGTCCCGCATGGTGCGGAACTTGAGGATCTCGAACTCCTCGCCGCGCAGCCCCGTCCGGGTCTGCCGGAAGAGCACCGGTCCGCCCATCGTGCAGCGGATCAGCAGGGCGATCAGCAGACCGAGCGGAATCGCGACGATCCCGGTCAGGGCAGTGATCGCGAGGTCCCCCCCTCGCTTCATGACGGTCCTTCCCCCTGATGCGGTGGTGTGGTCGTGGGCGGGCTCAGCCGACCGTCCAGGGCAGTCCCTTGGCGCGGGCGACGGCCGCGTAGGTGGCCAGCGAGACGGCGGCGACCGCCCGCTGGTCGAACGTCGCCCCGGCGCGGCGGCGGGCCGCCGCGCCGAGGCGGTCGCGCAGGCCCGGCTCGGTGAGGAGCCGGTCCAGTGCGCCGGTGAGGGCACGGGCGTCCCCGGGCGGGGCGAGGAGCAGGTGTTCGTCGTGGGTGCCGATCTCGCGGCAGCCGCGGATGTCGCTGAGCACCATCGGCAGGCCGCCGGCGGCGGCCTCCATGGCGGACCGGGAGAACCCCTCCCGGTAGGAGGGGAGGACGAAGACGTCCAGCGCCGCGTAGACGGCGGGCATGTCGGCGCGCGGGCCGAGGAAGGAGACGCCGGACTCGGCGCCGTGGGCGTCCGGCTTGTCCGGGTCGTCGGGGCCGATCCACACGAACCGGGCCTTGCCGGCCAGCGCGCGGGCCGCCTCGGCGTACTCCCGGATGCCCTTCTCGGCGACCCGCCGGCCCACCCCGCCGACCAGCAGTTCGTCCGGTCCGAGGCCGAGTTCGCCGCGCAGCCGGGCCCGGGTGCGGGCGCGCTCGCCGGGGTCGGTGGCGAACCGGGTGAGGTCCACCCCGTTGCCGACCACCCGCGAGCGGCGGGCCGGGACGGCGGGGGCCAGGGTCCGGCGGTCCTCGCCGTTCTGGTAGAGCTCGGCGTGCGAGAAGCGGGCCGCGAAGGCCTCGGCGCCCAGTACGAAGGCGCGCTTGGCGAGCGGGTCGTGCGCCTGTGCCCACAGTCCGTGGCAGGTGTTGACCACCACCGGGACCCGGGCCAGCCGGCCGAGGACCCGGCCGAGCACGCCGGTCTTCGGGTTGTGGGTGTGCAGCACGTCGGGGCGGATCCGGCGCAGGACGGCGAGCAGTTCGCGGGCCGCGGCGGCGTCGGCCCGCGGCTCCCAGGCCCGGGTGAGGGCGTGCAGCGGCTCGTGCCGCACGCCGATCGCGGTCAGCTCGGGAACGTACGGGCCCGGGGCGCTGATCCCGTACGTCTCGAAGCCGGCCTCCAGGTCGACCTTGAGCTCGGTGGCCAGGAGCAGCTGGAGGCTCATGTCGACGGTGGTGAGGTGGGCGACCCGCAGCGGGCGGCCGCCGGGGCCGCGCAGCCGGGGCGCCGCGGCGGCGGTGGGGTCCGGGCGCTCAGGCACGGGCGCCCACCGCCTTCGCGGTGGCGACGATCCGGGCGTAGGCGCGCTCGGGGATCAGCCGGCCGTGGAGCTTGGCGCGGAAGAAGTCGATCGGGTCGGTGCGGCGGACCGGCACCCGGCGCAGCCGCACCGGGTCGACGCCGGGGACGTTGCGGCCGACCTCGCCGGTCGCGGCGGTCCGGAAACGGGCGCGCAGCGCGGGCTCCATGTGCGGGACCGGCACGCCCCAGGTGTAGGCGTAGTGGCTGGGGCGGACGCCCAGGTGCTCCTCGACCTCGTCGTTGCAGGCGTCCAGCTCGGCGACGGAGAGGAGTTCGGGGCGGGCGTGGGTCCGGGTGTGGTTGGCGACCGTGCACAGGCCGGAGGCGGTCATCTCGCGCAGCTGCTCCCAGCTGAGCGCGGGGGCGCCGGCCGCCTTGGCGGTCGAGCCCTCCCAGCGCATCTCGCCGCCGACGTGGCCGCTGGCCAGGTAGACGGTGAACGGCAGCCCGCGCTCGCGCAGCAGCGGCCAGGCGTTCTCGTAGACGTCCGCGAAGCCGTCGTCGAAGGTGAGCACGACGCCCGGGGTGCGGCGGCCGGCCTCGATCCGGTCGGTGGCCTCGTCCAGCGTGACCACCCGGCCGGGCGGCAGGGCGGCGAGCAGGTCGGCCTGGGCGGCGAAGTCGGCGGTCGCGACGTCCAGCTCGTCCGGGCTCCCGCCGCCGACCCGGTGGTAGATCAGCACGGTGGCGCCCTCGCCGGGCCTGCTCCCGACCCCGCGCGCCAGCTGGCGCTTCACCTGGGCCCGGATCCCCCCGCTGACCGGGGCCGTTCCGGGCACGGTGGTGCCGCTCATCGTTCCCCCCTCTGCGGCGCCCTCCCCGGCGCCGGCAAGTGGCCTCGCATCCGGGGCAGTTGGCGCCTCGGACGGACATCACAGTAGGGGGAACTGTGGGGCTGGTGCCCCGGAATTGTGAAAGAAGCGAGAAGGAGTTGGCAGATGGGCCGAAAACCGGCCGATCTGACCGGTTGACCTCGATCGGGCGATCGGCGGTTGATCGGTGGTGATCGGTGACGAGGGAATTCGGCGGAACGGCCACCGCCGTCGGCGTCCGCCCGCAGGCGTTGACCCGTCCGGGCTCGCTCAGGCGGCCGCGCGGCGGTGCCGACGGAACACCGCGACGCCGATCCGGCCGAGCAGCAGCACACCGGCCGCGAGGCAGCCCGCGACCGCCATCGCCCAGGCCGGGCCGTCACTGTCCGGAACCACGACCGCGACCACGATGCCCAGCGCGAGGCAGGCCAGACCGACCAGCGCCAGCGGCACCTGGTGGGTGACCAGCGCACCACCGTGCCAGAAGCGCGTCATCCGGGTCGCACCGTGCAGATGATGGTGATCACGTTCCGCGTCTGCCATGAGCCCAAGGTACCCCGCGGCCGCCTCCGGGGCAGCCCGCAGGCGTGACCGGACGTGCACGAACCGCCACCGTCGGCCCGGGCGTGCGGACGCCCCGCGCAGGTGCGCTCCGGCGTGCGCCGGGGCGCCCGTTCCGGGGCTCGTGGCGGGGCCCGTTCCGGGGCCCGGCCGGGCGTCGTGCCGGGTCTGTTCCGGCTTCGTCCCGGGTTTGTTCCCGCATCCGAAAAAACCTTGCCGGTCCGGTACAACCATCAACGGGGCGTAGCTGTCTCCATTACATTGAGCGATCCAGGAGCCGTCCGCGGTGCGGGTTGGGAGTCCCCGCCGTGGACCGGACATACCCAGGGGGCGGAGCCGCCGTGCCCTGGAGTCGGAGGCCGGGCTCCGTCCTCCGGCGGTACCGCCACGCCGCATCGGCGACCGAGGGGGAACCGTGCCGCAGTCCCATTCCACGACGTCGACCTCCAGCCTCACGGACCGGACCAGGGCCGTGGTGACCGCCCTGACCGACCTGCGGCCGCCGCCGACCGCCGCGCCGCCGACCGGGCCCACCGCGCGCCCGGCACCCACCCGCCCCGCGGCCGTGCCGCACCCACCGGCCCCCACCGTGCCGACCGACGGGCAGCCGGTCGTCACCCAGCCGGGCAACCGCGGGACACGGGCCCCGGCGACCCGCGCCTGTTCCCGGCCCGCGCGGGCGCTGGCACCGGCGCCGGCTCCCGGGTCGGCGCCGGGTCCCGCCGCGCGGCCCGCTCCGGCGCCGGGCCGGCCGCCCCGGCGGCCGGTCCCCGACGGTGTCGACGGTGTCGACGGTGTCGACGGCCCGGCCGGGTGCCCGGCCGACGCGCGCGGCGCCTGGCTGCGGTTCGCCCCCGTCCAGCCCCTGTTCCGGGCCCGGGCGGCGCAGCGGCTCGCCGTGCTCGCCTACCACGGGGTGACCGACCCGCGGTCGTTCGGCGCGCAGCTGGACCGGCTGCGAAGACTCGCCACACCCGTCTCGCTGACCGCCGTGCAGGAGGCCGTCGCCGAGCGACGCCCGCTGCCCGCCCGCAGTGTGCTGGTGACCTTCGACGACGCCGACCGCAGCGTCCTGACGCACGCGCTGCCCGCGCTGATCGAGCGCGACATCCCGGCCGCCGCCTTCGTCATCTCCGAGCTGATCGGGACGGAGCGCCCGTTCTGGTGGCACGAGGCCGACTTCCTCGCCCGGCACGGCGGGCGGGCCCGCTCGCTCGACTGCGGCCACCCCTCGCAGTTGCTCCGCCGGCTCAAGGCGATGCCCGACCCGGACCGCCGGCGCAGCCTCCAGGAGCTGCGGGTCAGCGCGGACCGCCGTCCGCCCGGCCAGGAGCAGCTCACCCCGGCGGACCTCGTCGCCCTCCGCGAGGGCGGGGTCGCCATCGGCAACCACACCCAGGGGCACCCCTGCCTCGGCCGCTGCGACGACGCCACCGTCCGGGCGGAGATCACCGGCGCCCACGAGGCCCTCACCCGCTGGCTCGGCGAGCCCCCCATCGCCTTCGCCTACCCGGACGGCGGCCACGACGTGCGGGCCGAGAGCGTCCTGCAGGAGCTGGGCTACCGGCTCGGCTTCCTCTCCGACCACCGCCTCGGCCCGCGACTGCCCTCCCACCCGCTGCAGATCAGTCGGCTCCAGGTCGATTCGACGACCAGCACGCGGCGCTTCGACACCATCCTGTCGGGCCTCGAACCGGCCTACCGCCGCTGGCGCGGCCAGGCCGCCTGACCCGCACCCACCCTCCCCGCCCCTCCCGCGCAGGAAGTCGCCCCACCGACTTCCTGCGCCCGTCCGAACACGACGGCCCCACGGGGGGCGACCGCTCGCCCCACTCGCCGAGAAGCCTCCGGCCTGCGACGGGCGGAGCGAGAAGTCGATCCGGCCGACTTTTGGCGCGGACTGCGAGCCGCCAGGCCGCGATCCCGGCCCCCGGCGGCACGTCGAGTAGGAAGTCGGCTCCACCGACCTTCAGCGCGCGAGCAGGCCAACGACCGGGCCGAGAGACTTGCGCCCGGCGACGCGCACCGACGCGAGGTCAGCGACGCTGACCACCCTCGCCATCATCGACCCGCCCGACCGGTCAGTGCCGTCGCCTCCGCGCCCTCCACGGCGGCCTCCTCCGCCCGCCGCGGCGGCTTTCCCTCTCGGCGTCACTGGCAGGTCCACCGAGGTAGGGCGAGGAGCGCCCGCGCGCATCACCGGCCACGGAGAACCCGCACGTCGCCCAGGGGCGCGCCGGGAAGTACGCCCTGCTGGCAAGCCACCGCGGGCGGGAGGCACCCGCCGGCTCGACCGGACCTTGCGGGCAGCCGCCGCCTCCCGGGCGGGGGCCCGCCTCGACGGGGCACTGCCCAAAGGCCAGGTCGCGTGGACGGAAACCGGCTGCCGGCAGACGGACCGGCAAGGAAGCCCTCGGGGAGCGGCCCGCGTCGGTCCGGCGGCCACCCTGGGTGCGCCGCGCGGCAGGCCTTCCCGGGGAGCCACCGCAGGCTCGGCCGGACCGTGCGGGCGGCCGCCGTCTCACGGGCACAGCCCCGACAGCAGACCCTGTGGGCGAACAGCGGCTACCGGGCGACGAGCCGGGAAGTGAGCCATCCACGAAGCGGCCCGCGTCAGTCCGGCGGGCGCCCCCGGGGCGAGCTGGGGCGGGCAGCGGCTGCCGGGTCCGCCCCGCCGGCGCCGCTTCGGGGTCAGGCTGTGGGGACGGTGCCGAGGAGGGCGGTTTGGGGGTAGCCGAGGGCGGCAGTGGGGAGGGTGGTGGGGACGCCGGCGTGGAGGACGGTGAGGCTGCCGGTGCCCCGGCGGGTGGGGTCGGCGGCGCGGCGCAGGGCCTGGGCGGCGACCGGTTCGGCGGAGCCGTGCAGGGTGAGCGAGGGCAGCGCGGTCGGGGCGACGGCGGCGCGGATGCGGTCGGCGACCAGCTCGTAGTGCGTGCAGCCGAGGACGAGGGCCGCCGTCCCGCCCGGGGTGCGGGCGGCCGCGGCGGCGACGGCCGCGTCGATCGCCGCGTCGTCGCCGTGCTCCACGGCGTCGGCGAGCCCGGGGCAGGCGACCTCGGTGACCTCGGCGGTGCCGGCGAAGTCACGGATCAGTCCGCGCTGGTACGCGCTGCCGGTGGTCGCGGGGGTGGCCCAGATGGCGACCGGGCCGCCGAGCGCGGCGGCCGGCTTGATCGCCGGGACGGTGCCGATGACCGGCAGCGCGGGCTCCAGCTCGGCGCGGAGGGCGTCGAGCGCGTGGACCGAGGCGGTGTTGCAGGCGACGATCAGCGCGTCCGGCTCGTACGCGGCCGCGGCCCGGGCGCAGCCGAGCGCGAGCTCGGTGATCTGCTCGGGCGTCTGCGGGCCCCAGGGCATCGAGGCGGGGTTGGAGGAGAGCACCAGATCGACGTCCGGGCGCATGGTCCGGAGTACGGCGGCGGCGGCCAGCAGGCCGATTCCCGAGTCCATCAGTGCGATCTTCACGGGTCAAGACTCTAGTCGATGGCCCCCGGCGGACCCCTGGTGCGGCAGACTGCCCGGGTGACCGTGCTGCTGTGGATCGCCGCGCTCTCCCTGCTGGTCTGGCTCTGGCTGGCGGGCGGCCAGGGGTTGTTCTGGCGCACCGATGTCCGCCTGCCGGCGCGTCGGCCGCCCGCGCGGTGGCCGCAGGTGGCGGTGGTGGTGCCGGCCCGGGACGAGGCGGAGGTGCTGCCGGTGTCCCTGCCGAGCCTGCTCGCGCAGAAGTACCCGGGGCGGGCCCGGGTGGTGCTGGTGGACGACCACAGCACGGACGGGACCGGCGCGCTGGCGCGTTCGCTCGCCACCCCGGAGGGCCTGGACCTCACGGTGACCACCCCTCCCCCGCTGCCGCCGGGCTGGACGGGCAAGCTGTGGGCGCTGCGGCACGGGGTGGAGCTGGCGGGGCCGGACGTCGAGTACCTGCTGCTGACGGACGCGGACATCGCGCACGGGCCGGACTCGCTGGCGGAGCTGGTGGCCGCGGCGGAGACCGACCGGCGGGACCTGGTGTCGCAGATGGCGCGGCTGCGGGTGGAGACGGGGTGGGAGCGGCTGATCGTGCCGGCCTTCGTGTACTTCTTCGCCCAGCTGTACCCGTTCCGGTGGAGCAACCGGCCCGGTGCGCGGACGGCCGCGGCGGCGGGCGGTTGCTCGCTGGTGCGGCGGGAGGCGCTGGAGCGGGCGGGCGGGGTGGCGGCGATCCGGGGCGCGGTGATCGACGACGTGTCGCTCGCCCGGGCGGTGAAGGCCACCGGGGGCCGGATCTGGCTGGGGCTGGCCGAGCAGGTGGACAGTGTGCGGCCGTACCCGCGGCTGTCCCAGCTGTGGCGGATGGTGTCGCGCAGCGCGTACGCCCAGTTGCGGCATTCGCCGGTGCTGCTGCTGGGGACGGTGCTCGGGCTGGCGCTGGTGTACCTGGTGCCGCCGGTGGCGGTGCTGGCGGGGGTGGCGGCGGGCGCCTGGCCGGTGGTGGCGGTCGGCGGGGCGGCCTGGGCGCTGATGGCGGGCACCTTCGTGCCGATGCTGCGTTACTACGGGCAGCCGGCCGCGGCGGCGCTGCTGCTGCCGTTCACCGCCTCGCTCTACCTGCTGATGACGGTCGACTCGGCGGTGCAGCACTGGCGGGGCCGCGGGGCCGCCTGGAAGGGCCGGACGTACTGAGGCGTTCCGGGAATCCCCGGCACCCCGCGGGGGCCGGGCGGAGCGAAGGCCGGACGGGCGGGGGCCGGGTGGGCCACACTGTTCGAATGGACCGTCAGACGATCTCCCGCCTCGCGCACGCCCACCACCCGATCGCCGCGCCGATCTCCGACGGGGCGGTGGCGACGCTGCTGGAGCGGGCGCTCGCCCCGCAGGACGAGGGGCGGGTGCTGGACCTCGGCTGCGGGCAGGGCGGCTGGCTGCTGCGGGCGCTGCTGGCCCGGCCGCGCTGGCGGGCGGTCGGGGTGGACCTGGACGCGGCGGCGCTGACCCGGGCCCGGGAGTCCGCGGAGGCGGCGGGCGTGCAGCGGCGGCTGGGGCTGCACCACGTCGACGCCCGGGAGTTCACCGACCGCGAGCCCTTCGAGCTGATCCTGAACGTCGGTGCGACGCACGCCTTCGGCGGGCTGCTGCCGACGCTGGCCGCCGCCCGGGAGCAGCTGGCGCCGGGCGGCCGGGTGCTGGTGGGCGACGGCTTCTGGGAGCGCGAGCCCTCGCCGGCGGCGCTGGGCGGCCTGGGCGTCGCGCGCGAGGAGTACGCGGACCTGGCGACCACCGTGGACCGGGTGGTCGCGGACGGCTGGACGCCGGTGTTCGGCCATGTGAGCAGCCGGGCGGAGTGGGACGCGTACGAGTTCTCCTGGACGGGCTCGCTGGCCGCCTGGGCCCTGGACCACCCGGAGCACCCGGACGCGGCGGACGCCCGGGCGGCGGCCGACCTGCACCGCGCCGAGTGGCTGCACGGCTACCGCGGGACGTTCGGCTTCGTCACCCTGCTGCTGCGCCGGGACTGACGCCGGTCGGGCTCGAGGCCGGTCGGGCTCGAGGCCGGTCGGGGAGAGACGCCGGTCAGGGCTCGAGGCCGGTCGGGGAGAGACGCCGGTCAGGGGTCGAGGCCGGTCAGGGCTCGAGGCGGGCGAGGAAGTCGTCGATCAGCGGGGCGATCTCGGGCAGCTTCTCCTCCAGGGCGAAGTGCCCGGTGTCGAACACGTGCAGTTCGGCGTCGGGCAGGTCCCGCAGGTAGGCGCGGGCGCCGGGCTCGGTGAAGAACGGGTCGTTGCGGCCCCAGACCACCAGGGCCGGCGGCCGGTGGGTGCGCAGCCACTCCTGCCAGACGGGGTAGAGCGCGACGTTGCTGTGGTAGTCGAGGGCGAGTTCGACCTGGATGTCCTTGCGGCCGGGCCGGTCGAGGTGGTGCTGGTCGAGGGTCCAGCCGTCGGGCGCGACCAGCGTGGGGTCGCCGGTGCCGCCCTCGTACTGGGCGCGGGTGATCTCCGGGGTGAGGATGGCGCGGGCGCGTTCGGCGGCGCCCTCGACGCCGGGGCGGTTGGCGATGAACTCCCGGGCCTGCGCGGAGAGTCCCTCCTCGTAGGCGTTGCCGTTCTGGACGACGAGGCCGGTGATCCACCCGGGGTGGCGGGTGGCGAGCCGCAGGCCGACCGGGGCGCCGAAGTCGAAGACGTAGAGGGCGAAGCGGTCGAGGCCGAGGGCCCGGCAGAAGCCCTCGACGACGTCGGCCAGGGTGTCGAAGCGGTAGCGGAAGTCCTCGGGGGCGGGGCTGTCGCTGTGCCCGAAGCCGGGGTAGTCGGGGGCGATCAGCCGGTAGCGGGTGCCGAGCGCGTCGAAGAGCCGACGGAACTGGTGGGAGGCGGCGGGGAAGCCGTGCAGCAGGAGCAGCACGGGGGCGTCGGCCGGCCCGGTCTCCCGGTAGAAGACGCGCAGGCCGTCGACGTCGACGTGGCGGTGGTGGACGTGCGGGATCGTCAGCTCGCTCATGCTAACCATTAAACACCGTTGTACCGGTTAGGTGAAGAGTCGGGTGAAGAGGAACACTCCGATCCGCTAGGGGTCACCGCCCCAGCAGGCGCAGCGCGGTCGGCTTGGTGAACTCGTACCGGGTCATCTGCTCCAGGTCCTTCAGCCAGCCGAGCGCCCGCCCCGGCCGGGCGAGCACCCGGGCGTAGAGCTCCTCGAAGGCCCCGGTGACGCTCTCCAGCGAGAACCGGCCGACCACCCACTGCCGTCCCCAGGCGCCCAGTTCGGCCCGGCGCGCCGGATCGTCGAGCAGTCCGCGCAACTGGTCGGCCAGCGCCCCGGGCGCGCGCGAACCGTCCCCGAAGCCGTACATGCAGCGCGAGGCGTGCGGTTCGACCAACGGACCCGGCTCGTGGACGGCCGTGTAGCCGGCCGCGCCGTGCACCACCACCGGCTTGCCGAAGGCGAGTCCGCGCAGGGCCGAGCCGCCCATGCCGAGGACGACGTCCGCCGCCTGGTACGCCGGGCGCGGATCGGCCAGCTGGCCGGGGACCAGCACCGCCCGGCGCCCGAGCGCCTCGTTGACGGCGGCCGCGCGGGCGCGCAGCGGCTCCAGGCTCGGGCCGGCGCCGACGATCACCAGCCGGACCCGGGGGTCGTCCAGCTGCCGGACGGCGTCCACGGTGAGCTCCGCGCCGGCGTCCTTCTCCAGCGCGGGGACCAGCCGGGTCACGATGGCGAGCAGCAACTCGTCGTCCCCGACGCCGTGTTCGCGGCGGAACGCGGCGCCGTCGACCAGCCCGGGGGCGTCCGTGGCGGTGTTCACCGGCGGCTCGATGAGGCTGACGTCCCGGTGCCCGAAGGCCCGGCCGTCGCCCATCAGCGCGCCGAGGCCCAGCACCAGCGGCTGGTGCCGGGGCAGGCCGCGCAGCATCCGGATCCCGTAGAAGGTGGTGACCACCGGCAGTCGGCCGTAACGGCCGGGCCCGAAGTAGGAGTTGCGGGCCGCCCGGACCTCCCAGGCGTGCAGCAGCTGGCTGCCGTGCTCGGCGGCCAGCCGGCCCAGCCGGCGCCGGACCTCCGCGTGCGGGGTGTCGGGGCCGCCGGCCACCACCACGTCCAGCCCGTGGCCGGCGGCGACGTCGACCAGCGGCGCCGGACCGGCCACCCCCTGGGCGAACAGCACCGGGTCGTGGCCGCGTTCGCGCAGGGTGCGGGCGATGTCGACCGCGTTGAGCTGGGCGCCGCCCAGGGCCAGGTTGTTGAGATGGACGAGCACCCGGACCGGTCGCACGCCTCACTCCTCCCAGTGGTGCGGGACGAACACCGGCGCGGCCAGCACCACGGCACGCGGCGGGGAGTCCAGCATCGGCCCGAAGACGTCGAACTGGCCGACCGAGTGCCAGCTCATCAGCGTGCCGCCGTCGGTCCGGCCGATGCTGTAGACGCCGGCCCAGAGCGTGTACCGCCCGCGCGGCAGCGGCAGCCGGGGGATCACGCAGGACACCTGGCGGTCCCCGCCGGTGAGCCGGATCTCGTGGCTGATCTGGAAGATCGGGCTGGAGGTGCCCTCGCTGACGCCCAGGTGCAGGGTCGCGTCGCCCCGGTACTCGCCGCCCAGGGTGAGCTCGACGGTCATCGGCTCGTCGGTGGTGAGGCTGTCGCGGTCCTCGCCGCGCACCTCGTGCTTGAGCAGCTGGAGCGGCTCACCGGTGCGCCCGCCGGCCTCGGACTGCGCCTCGATCGAGTCGCGGTAGCCGGCCATCGCGTCCTTGATCCCGGCGTCCACCCGGATCGAGCCCTGCTCCAGCCAGATGCCGCGCCGGCAGATGGACTCCACCGCGGGCAGGTCGTGCGAGACGAAGACGATGGTGGTGCCCTGTTCGGCGACCTCGCGCATGCGGTCCAGGCAGCGCTGCTGGAACACCGCGTCGCCGACCGCCAGCACCTCGTCCACCAGCAGGACGTGCGGCTCCAGGTAGGCGGCGACGGCGAAGCCGAGACGCATCTGCATGCCCGAGGAGTAGAACTTCACCTGCCGGTCGATGGCCCCGCCGAGCCGGGCGAACTCGACGATGTCGTCGAAGCGGGTGGCCACCTCGCGCCGCCGCAGACCGAGCAGCGCGCCGAACAGGTAGATGTTCTCCCGGCCCGTGAGGTCGGGGTGGATGCCGGCCCGGATCTCGATCAGCGCGCCGATCCGGCCGCGCACGTCGATCACACCGCCGTACGGGTACATCACCCGGGTCAGCATCTTCAGCAGGGTGGACTTGCCGGAGCCGTTGGAGCCGATCAGGCCGACCGACTCGCCCGGCTCGATGTGCATCGAGATGTCGCGCAGCGCCCAGCGCCAGTCCTCGCCCTTCTCGCCGCGCAGCCGGCGGGCCAGGGAGTCGACCTTGTCGCGCAGCAGCATCCGCTGCTGGTCGGCCTTGAAGCGCTTCCACACCTGTTCGGTGCGGATGGTCCCCAGCGGCAGGGTCTGGCTAGGCGACATCGGCGATCCCCGTCTCCAGCTTCTTGAACAGCAGGTAGCCGCCGACCAGGAACACCACCGAGGAGACCGCGGCGATCGTGGTGAGCGCGGTGTCGGGCGCCCGGCCGTACAGCAGGGCGTTGCGGTAGCCCTCGATCACGGCGCCGAGCGGGTTGACGCCGACGTACAGCTCCTGGAGGCGCTCCGGGATCTGGGCGAGCGGGTAGGCGACGGGGGTCGCGAACACGCCCATCTGGGTGATGATCGGCAGCAGGTGGCGCACGTCGCGCAGGTACACCACGGCCACCGAGAGGACGAGCGCGATGCCGTAGGTGAAGGCGAACTGGATGCCCAGCAGCGGCACCACCCAGAGGAAGGTCGCGGCGGGGGCGGTCCAGAAGACCAGGAAGAGCAGGCCCAGGACGGCGGTGCCGATCAGCATGTCGACGGTGGCGACCAGCATGGTGGCGAGCGGGAACACCTCGCGCGGGCAGTACACCTTGTTGAGCAGGCTGAGGTTGTTGGCGAGGCTCAGCGCGCCCTGGTTCATGGTGTTGCTGAAGAACTGCCAGACGATCAGGCCGACGTAGGCGAACAGCGGGTACGCGGCGCCGCCGGTCTCCACGTGCACGGCGCGGCGGAACACCAGGGTGAAGATGGCGCAGAGCGCGAGCGGGGTGAGCACCGCCCAGGCGAAGCCGAGCACCGCCTGCTTGTACCGGGCGCGCAGGTCGCGCTCGGCGAGCGCGCGGACCAGCTCACGGGCGCCCCAGAGTTCGCGGGCCACCTGGGCCGGGCGGAGCCCGCGTTTGAAGATCAGCTCGGGCGGCGGCCCGTCGGCGGCCGACGGGCGTCGCCCCGGGGCCTGCGTTGTCTGGCTGTCGCGCTCGTCGACGAGCTGCGCGCGTTGTCCCCCCACGGACACCTGCCCTCTCCGGTACCGGCGGTATCGAGAAGTGGGCCCGTCACCACGGCTGTTGACGCCGTCGCGGTGCGGCCCGGCCCCACTCTGGCACAGAGTGTGGCCGCCGGGGGTCGGTTCGGTGAAGGAGATCGGTCCCACCCGGGGCGACGGCCGAAAAGGGGCGGATCGGCCGGAGTGCGGCCGATCCGCCCGGAGCGGTGGGGGTGGTGACGCGGAGTCAGTACAGCGTGTGGGCGCGCGGGTGGCGCTGCTGGTCCTGGGCCACCAGGTGGTCCATCACCTCGGGCATCGCCTCGACGCCGCCGGCGTTGGTCGGCGAGGTGCGGTACTCGCCCTGCACCACCACGGTCGGCAGCTCGTTGATGCCGTAGCGGACGAACAGCGCGGCGGCCTCGTCCACGGCCCGCAGGGTGTCCTCCGAGCGGTAGGCCTCGCGGAAGCTCTGCTGGTCGACGCCCTGGCGCAGCGCCCAGTCGGTGGCGGTCTCCTCGGTGGTGACGTCCTGCTCGTTGCTGTGGACGGCCCGGAAGGCGGCGGTCTGCAGGCGCTCGACCAGGCCCAGGCGCTCCAGCGTGTAGTAGAGGCGGGCGTGGCCGCGCTGCGCGGTCTCCTCGCGGCTGCCCTGCCAGATGGCCGGGACGCGGCGCAGGTCGACGTCGGCGCGGTGGCGCTCGGTCCAGGCCTGGAGGGGCTGTTCGAGCTGCTGGGAGTGCCCGCAGTCGTACCAGAAGAACTCGATCGCCTCGGTGCGGGCGCTCTCGCGCACCGGCTGCGGCTGGTCGAGGCGGACGTACTGGGAGCCCTCGCGGAGCGGCTGGTGGGTGACGGCGCCGGCCTGGACGGGGGATGCGGCGATCCCGGTCGCGACGGCGAGCAGCAGGGTGGTTCGAAGGATCGACTTCACACGGGGCAGTGTGACGGTGACGGAACGTCATCGGCCAGTCGCCCCGGTGCGTCGGGCCGGGATTCGCCCGATCGGCGCACCCGGCCCGGCGCACCGGGACGCGTCAGCCCCGTCCGCCCCGTCGGCCGGCCGTCGCGCCGCTCGGCCCGGCGGCCGGGGCGGCGCCCGGTGCGGTGCGGCCGGCCGGGCCGCCGCCACCGCAGACCTCGCCGAACAGCCGCTGCCAGGCGTCGGCCACCACGTCGAGCTCGCAGTGGGCCAGCGCGTACGCCCGGGCCGCGGCGCCCAGCCCGGCCCGGTCGCCGGCCAGCACCTTGGCCAGCGCCTCGGCGAGGGCCGGCGGGTCACCGGGGGTGACCAGCGCGCCGGTGGTGCCGTCCCGGACCACCGAGCCGACCCAGCCGACGTCGGTGGCCACGGCCGGCAGGCCGGCCAGCGCGGCCTCGATCAGCACCCCCGGCACGCCCTCGCTGTCGCTGGTGAGCAGGACGGCGTCGGCGGCCCGGTAGAGCGGGGCCGGGTCGGCGAGGGTGCCCAGGAAGTGCGCCCGGGCGGCGGCGGGGTGCCGCTCCAGGGCGGCGCGCTGCGGGCCGTCGCCGGCGATCGCGAGCCGCACGTCCGGGAGCCGGTCGAGGGCGTCGAGGGCGAGATCCAGGCGCTTCTCGGGGGCGATCGCGCCGAGCCAGGCGACCAGCAGGCCCTCCGGCGGCAGGCCCAGGGCGTGCCGGGCGGCGCGCCGGTCGGCCTCGTCCGCGGCCGGCGGGTAGCGGTCCGCGGCGCGGGCGTTGGGGATCGTGTGCACCCGGGCGGCGGGCAGCCGGAACCGTTCGACCAGCAGGTCCCGGGCCTCGTCGGCGAGTGCGGTGACGGCGGCGGCGCGGTGCAGCAGGGCGCCGGTGCGCAGTCGGCGGACCCGGCCCGCGGTCCAGTGCCGGGGGTCGCCGATGGAGACGTAGACGAAGGGGGTGCGGGTGCCGGCGAGGGCGAGGGCGCAGGCCGGGAGGGTCGCGGAACCGTGGGCGACCACCAGGTCGGCGGTGCGGGCCGCGGCGCGCAGGGCGGCGAGGGTGCGCGGGTGCAGCCGCCCGGGGCCGAGCACGGCGGTCGCCCGGGTGTCCGGGGCGTCCGGGTGGGCGTCCGGGTGCGGGGCGAGGGCGCGCAGGGCGGAGGCCTGGCCGCGGCGGCGCAGCTCGTGGTGGAGGTCGCGGGCGAGGTTCTGGGCGCCGCGGCGGCGCGGATCGGTGATGAGGTGAAGGATGCGGGGGCGGGTTCCGGCCGTCCTGACCGGTGTCGCTTCGGGCATGGGAACGACCTTGGCACAGGCCCCGGCCTGGGACGACCCCTTCGCGCAACCCGGCGGTGGTCCGTCGGTCGGCGCGCAGACCCCCGGAGGGCGCCGCTCGGGTGCCGTCGTACGCCCCTCGGAGGGTCCGCGCGCCCCGTTCCGCGCTGCCGACCGCCCCCGGACCGATCGCCGGCGAACCCTGCCGGGGGTTCGCCCCGGCCCCCGGTCTGGCCGAATCGCTGGCGGGTGCCGTCCGCGACCTGCGATGCTGAGCGGCAGTCAGGGCGCCGTCCCGGCACGGGAGACCGGGGGTGCCCAGGAGGGCGGGGGTTGGCCTGTGCATGTGCTCTATGTGATCGACAGCGTGAGCCGGGTCGGCGGGGCCGAGCAGGGCCTGGTGGCGATGGCCCCCCAACTGGTGCGGGCCGGGGTGAAGCTCGACGTCGCGTACCTCAAGGACTCGCCCGGCGGCTTCCAGCCGGAGCTCACCGCGGCCGGGGCCGATGTGTTCGGGGTCGGCCGGCCCACCCGCGGCGGCACGGTCGCCGCGCTGCACCGGCTGGTCCGCGAACGGCGCCCGGACCTCGTGCACACCACGCTCTACGAGTCGGACGTGCTCGGCCGGGCGGCCGCGCTGGCCGCCCGCACCCCGGTGGTGACCAGCCTGGTCAACGCGGCGTACGGCCCCGAGCACCGGAACGCCCGCGGGCTCAGCCCGTGGAAGGTGCGGGCCGCCCAGGCCGTGGACGCGACCACCGCACAGGGCACCCGGCGCTTCCACGCGCTGACCCGCTACGTCGCCGGGGCGATGGCCCGCCGGCTGCGGGTGCCGTCCCAGCGGATCGACGTGGTGCCGCGCGGGCGCGACCCGGAGCTGCTCGGCTCGGTGACGCCGGACCGGCGGGCCGCCGTGCGGACCGCGCTGGACCTGCCGCAGGACGTACCGGTGGTGCTGGCCGCGGCCCGTCAGCAGTACCAGAAGGGCCTGGACGTGCTGCTGGAGGCCTGGCCGCAGGTGCTGCGGGCGGAGCCGGAGGCGGTGCTGCTGCTGGCCGGCAGCGAGGGCGGCGAGACCGAGCGGCTGCGGGCGCTGGCCGCGGCGACCGGCGGGGTGCGGTTCCTCGGGCCGCGCGACGACGTGTTCGACCTGATGGCGGCCTCCGACGCGTTCGCCGTGCCGTCCCGCTGGGAGGGTCTGGGCAGCGCGGCGATGGAGGCGATGGGCGTCGGGGTGCCGCTGGTGGCCGCCGACGTGCCGGCGCTGCGCGAGACGGTCGGCTCCGAGGACTACGCCCGGCTGGTGACGCCGGAGCGGCCGGCCGCGCTGGCGGCGGCGCTCACCGACACCCTGGAGGACCGGGCCTCGGCGCGGGTCCGGGCGAAGGCCGCGCGGGCCCGGTTCCTGACCTCCTTCACCCTCCATCAGGTCTCGGCGCAGATGGTGGAGTTCTACGAGCGTTCGCTGCGGCTGCGGACGGTCTGAGCGCGGTCCCCGGGCACCGGCCGGGGACCCGGCACCACCCGGGGACCGCCACACCGGGCGGGCCGCGCCGGCGGGCCCGGTCTGTCCGGATCCGGGCGGTCGGGGGTCCCGGGACGCGATCTCCCGGACGAGTATCGCCAAAGCGGTTGCGCCGCACGTCGGGGCTCGGGAAGCATCGCAAGGGGATCCGGCGGGGGCGGCGGTCGGCGTGCGGCGCACGCGGTGCACCGCCGGGCCGGGCCGCACCGTGGGGAGCACGTCGAGCAGGGACGTTGTCCGCGAGTCGTCAGGGGGGCGGGTTGCGACATCAACCGAGGGATTCCACCGTGCCCGCGAGGGTGTGCCGGTCACGCCCGGGGGCGTGACCCGCCCAGCGGTACCCGTACCCACCGCGCTCCGCCACGGGGGCACGACGGGCGCTGACAGCACCACCGCACCACGAACGCGAGGGGATCCAACCGGTGGAACCGGCAAACCACTTCACCGTCCTGCGGCGCTACTGGCGGCTGCTCGCCGGCTGCACGCTCGCCGCGCTGGTCGTCGGCTGGCTGCTGACCCCGGCCGGCGACACGGTGGACAACGCCAAATGGAAGTGCAAGGTCGCGATCACCCCGGTCGCCGGCGCGGGCGACACCGTCCGGGCCGATCAGGTGCTCTCCTACGCGCAGGGCGCGGACGTCGCGGCCGCCGCCGCGAAACAGCTCGGCATCGCGGACGCCGCCGAGGTGATCGCCCGCCGGACCGTCACCGCGGACAGCCCCCAGATGCTGACCATCGCCACCACCGGCCCGACCCAGCAGTCCTGCTCCGACCTGGCCACCGCCTACTCGGCGGCGATCATCAAGGGCTACAGCGACGAGTCGGCCCGCAGCGCGGCGGAGACCATCAAGAAGCTGCAGGCCCAGGCGGACTCCCAGCAGCAGCAGTTGAACGAGATCCAGGCGCAGTTCAACCGCTCCTCGCCCGCCGACCAGCCCAAGCTCCAGCCCAAGCTGACCGCCGCCAACACCTCGCTGACCACCACCCTCACCACCATCAGCAAGCTCGCCAACAGCGCCCAGACCGACGCCATCCAGCAGTGGGGCAGCATCGACGCCCGCCAGGGCACCAGCAATCTGCTCTCCTCCCCCAGCCGCAGCGTGCGCCTCGGGCTCGCCGTGACGCTCGGCCTCGCGCTCGGCGTGGTCGCGGCGCTGATGCTCAGCCGGATGGACACCCGGCTGCGCACCCGCAACGCGGTCGAGGAGGCCTTCAACCTGCCGGTGATCGGCGAGGTGCCGCAGCTGTCCCGCCGGCAGCGACGGGTGCGCGAACCGCTGGTGCGCGCCCGGCCGTCCGACCCGGCCGCCGAGGCGTACCGCTCGCTCCGCTCGACCCTGCTGCTGACCGGACCGGACGCGCTGGCCCGGCCCGCCGCCGGTGAGGACCGGGACCCGGCGGAGACCGTCCCCCGGCGGCTCGCCGAACCGGCGCCGGTGGTCCTGGTCGCCTCCGGCGGCAGCCGCGACGGCCGGACCGTCACCATCGCCAACCTGGCCGCCGCGCTCGCCGAGACCGGCCGGCACGTCCTCGTCCTGGACTGCGACTTCCGCCACCCGCAACTGCACACCCACCTCGGCGTGGGCGACGGCCCCGGCATGGCCGAACTGCTCAGCGGGGAGCGGCTCGGCGAGCTGGACGACCTGATCCGGCCCAGCAACGTCGCCGGGGTCTCGCTGATCACCGGCGGCAACACCACGGCGTACCCGGCGGCGCTGGTGCTGCGGGCCGGTGAGGTGCTGCGCCGGGCCCGCCGGCACGCGGACGTCATCCTCATCGACACCTCGCCGCTGCTGCACGCCAATGACGCCTACGACCTGGTGCAGCACGCGGACGCCGTGCTGGTCACCGTGCGCAGCGGCAATGTGACCCCGGAACAGGCCGACCGGGTGGCCGAGTTGCTCTCCCGCACCGGGGTCCCGGTGGCCGGTGTGGCGCTGCTCGGCACCTACGGTCCCGCCGGCCGGCGGCGGCGCGGCACGGTGGGCGGCCCCCTGCCGTCCGGGCCGGGCGGCCGGGGCGGACCACAGTCCGCGTCCGCGCGCCAGGCCGGTCCCGGGCCGGACCGGGCCGCCGGTCCGGCGGTGCAGCGCGCGCCCGGTCCGGTGGTGGAGCGGGCCGCCGAGCCGCCCGGTGAGCGCGGCGGCGGGCGGACCACGCCCAGCTGGGCCCGGCGCCCGGCCGAGGAGGACGGCGCCCGCGGCCAGGACCGTCCGCCCGGCGGCCCGGCCGAGGGAGGGTCCGGCGGACCGCACGAGCACCGGCGGAACGGCAGCGGCCGCGGCGCCGTCCACGGCCTCGGGAACGGCGGCCACGGAAGCGGCGGCCACGGTGGCGACCAGGGCGAGCCCGCCCTGCTGCGCGAGGCGGAGGAGCGGTGAGCGGGCCCCTGAACAGGAACGAGTCCCCGACCGGGCCGCCGGCCGGAGCGACCGGGGCCCCTGTCCGGGTGCTCTGGCTGGCCAAGGGCCTCGGCCGCGGCGGCGCCGAACAGCTGCTGCTCAACTGCGCCCGCCACGCCGACCGTTCGCGCTACCGCATCGAGGTCGCCTACGTCCTGCCGTGGAAGGACGCGCTCGCCCCGGCCCTCACCGAGGCCGGGGTGACCGTGCACTGCCTGGGCGGCGCCCCCGGCACCCCCGGCCGGGCCGATCCGCGCTGGCCGCTGCGGCTGCGCCGGCTGCTCGCCGAGCGCCGGTACCAGCTGGTGCACACCCACATGCCGGTCCCGGCCGCCGCCGCCCGGGTGCTCGCCCCGACCCTCCCGGGGCCCGCGCCGCGCCTGGTGCACACCGAGCACAACGTCTGGGAGCGCTACCGCCCGGCCACCCGCTGGGCCAACGCCCTCACCTACCGGCGCAACGACGCGGTGATCGCCGTCTCGCACGCCGTCGCGCGGACCGTCCCGCCCGGCCGGCGCCGCCCCGGCGAGTGGGTCTCCGTGGTGCACCACGGCCCCGACCTGGCCGGCGCCCCCGCCGGACCGGCCGCCCGGGCCGCCGCCCGCGCCGAACTGGGCCTTCCGGCCGAGGCGTTCGTCGTCGGCACGGTCGGCAACCTGACCCCGAAGAAGGACCAGGCCACCCTGCTCGCCGCCCACGCCGCCCTGCTGCGCCGCCACCCGCGGGCCCGGCTGGTGCTGGTCGGCACCGGACCGCTGGAGGACCGGCTGCGCGCCCGGGCCGCCGAACTCGGCATCGCGGACGCCGTGCTCCTGACCGGATCACGGTCCGACGTGCCCGCCCTGCTGCCGGCCTTCGACGTGTTCACCCTGAGCTCCCGTCAGGAGGGCCTGCCGGTCGCCCTGATGGAGGCGATGACCAGCGGCCTGCCCTCGGTGGTGACCCGGGTGGGCGGCATGCCGGAGGTGCTGGACGACGGCGAACAGGGCTTCCTCGTCCCGCCCGGCGAACCGGCCGCCCTGGCCGACGCGTTCGCCCGGCTGGCCGAGGACCCCGACCTGCGCACCCGGCTCGCGGCCGCCGCCCGGGAGCGCGCCGAACGCTTCGACGTGGCCGGCGCCCAGCGCGCCGTCGAGGCGGTGTACGCGCGGGTCCTGCGGCCCTGAGCAGGCAGCGCACCCAGAGAACCCGGAGCACCGACGTGTCCCCGTTGACCCCCCGACCTCCGATGGGAGAGCGAGTCCGGACGTGAGCGCCCTGCCCGCCCCCGCCGAGCTGACCTTCCGCCCGTTGGCCGAGCCCGACCTCCCCGCCGTGCTCGACCTGCTCACCGCCTCGCTGGCGGGCGGACCCACCGGCACCCGCACCGCCGAGTTCTTCGCCTGGAAGCACCACCGCAACCCCTTCGGCGCCAGCCCCGGGCTGGTCGCCGAGACCCCCGACGGCCGGCTGGCCGGGGTCCGGCTGTTCCTGCGCTGGCAGTGGCAGGCGGGCGGTGCGGACGGCCCCCCGGTGACCGCCGTCCGGCCGGTCGACACCGCCACCCACCCCGACTTCCAGGGCCGCGGCATCTTCCGCCGGCTCACCCTGGACCTGCTCGACCAGGTCTCCGGCGACACCGCGCTGGTGTTCAACACCCCCAACGGCAACAGCCTGCCGGGCTACCGCAAGATGGGCTGGCAGGAGCTCGGCCGGGTCCCGATCGCGGTGCGCGCCGTCCGCCCCGCCGCCTTCGCCCGCGGTGTGCGCGCCGCCCTCGCCCGTCGCCCGGCCGCCGCGCCGCCCGGCCCCCCGGACTGCCGACTGCCCACCGCCGCCGCCTGGTTGGCCGCACCGGGGGCCGCCGCGGAACACGGGCAGCTGGCCGAGCTGCTGCGCGAACGCGCCGCCGCCGACACCGCCGACCGCCGGCTGGCCGTCCACCGCACCCCCGCGTTCCTGCGCTGGCGCTACGGCGAGGCCCCCGGCCTGGACTACCGGGTGCTCACCGTGCACCGCGGCGAGGAACTGACCGGCCTGGCCGTCGGCCGCCCCCGACGGCGCGGCCCGCTCGCCGAGTTCACCCTCGCCGACGTGGTGGTCCGCCCCGGCGACCGGGACAGCGCGGCCCGACTGCTGCGCGCCGCGGCCCGCGAGTCCGGCTGCGACCACGTCGCCACCCACCTCTCCCCCGGCACCGAGGCCGCCGACGCCGCCCTGCGGGCCGGCTACCTGCGCGCCCCGCGCACCGGGATGACCCTCGCCGCCCGCACCCCGACCGGCGCCACCCCGCTCACCCTCGCCGACTGGCGGTTCAGCCTCGGCGACCTGGAGGTGTTCTGATGGCGGGGGCGCCCCGGGCACCGGGCGGTCCGGGCCCGGCCGCGGCGGTGCTCCGGCGCGTCCCCTGGCCGTCCGCCCTCGCCGCCACCCTGGTCACCGGCTACGTCACGCTCTTCGTGGTCGCCTCGGTGCACACCTCGTACGACACCTGGGGCGCGCTGCTGGTCCTCCCGGCCCTGATGGCGATCGGCACCCCGCTGCTCGCCCGGATCGCCGCCGCCAATCCCGAACGGGACGTCTTCCGGCTGCTGCTGCTGGCGATGACCGCCAAACTGCTCTGCGCCTTCCCCCGCTACCTGATGGCCTTCGTGCTGTACGGCGGCGCGGCCGACGCCAAGATGTACCACCAGAAGGGCGCCGAGCTGGCCGCCTACCTCGACCAGGCCGACCTGCTCGGCGGCATCCACTACGACCTGGGCATGAAGGTCGCCGGCACCGGCTTCGTCATCATCGTCACCGGCGTGGTGTACGCCGTCACCGGCCCCTCGCTGATCGGCGGCTTCCTGGTCTTCTCCTGGCTGGGCTTCTGGGGCCTGCTGCTGTTCTGGCGGGCCCTGCAGATCGCCTTCCCGGAGGCGGACACCCGCAAGTACGCCAAGCTGGTGTTCTTCCTGCCCTCGCTGCTGTTCTGGCCCTCCAGCATCGGCAAGGACGCCTGGATGATGTTCTGTCTGGGCCTCACCACCTACGGCACCGCGCGGCTGCTGGACCGGCGGTTCGGCGCCTTCGCCTGCATCGCGCTGGGCTCGGTGGGCACCGCGATGGTGCGCCCGCACGTCACCGCGCTGGCCGGGGCCGGGCTGATGGTCGCCTACGTGCTGCGCCGGCGTCCGCGGCAGGTCAGCGCGCTGGGCCCGCTGCGCACCATCCTGACCGCCGTGGTGCTGGGCGCCATGGCGGTGCTGATGCTCCAGCAGGTCTCCACCTTCTTCGGCACCGACGGGACCGGCGGCGACGCCGTCAACCAGGTGCTCTCGGAGACCTCCAGACGCACCAGCCAGGGCAATTCGATGATCAACGCGACCGCGCCCGAGGACGCCGCCCCCACGTTCAGCCTGAACCCGGCGGGGTTGCCGGTCGCGGTGATCAGCGTGCTGTTCCGGCCGTTCCCGTTCGAGGCGTCCAACATCCAGAACCTCATCCAGTCGGTGGAGTGCTTCGCGCTGCTGGTGATGTTCGTCCGGGCCTGGCCGCGGCTGACCAGGGTGCCCCGGCTGTTCGTGCAGCGCTCGTACGTGGCCTTCGCCGCCGTCTACACCCTGCTGTTCTGCTGGGCCTTCTCCACCATCAACAACATGGGCATCCTGTCCCGCGAACGGGTCCAGGTGCTGCCGCTCGCCCTGGTGCTGCTGGTCGTCCCGGCCACCGCCGCGGCCCGCGGGAGCACCACCACCCGCCGTCCGCCACCGGTCTGGCGGGTGGCACCCGGCCAGTGGGGCACCCGGCGGGTGCCCGAACAGGCGGGCCGACCGCCGTCGCGCGGACCCGCCCGGGCACTGCCGGCGTCGTCCTCCGCAGCCTGCGGACCGTCCTCCTCACCGGCCTCCTCACCGTTCCCGTCACCGCCCTCGTCACCGTTCCCGTCACCGTCGACCGAGCCGCCCTCACCGGCGGTCCCGCCGTCGTCCGCCGTGTCACCGTCACCGTCAACGTCCCAGGGGGGATCGACCGCGCCATGACCACCGACACCCTTGCCCTGCCCGCCGCCCTCGGCGGCACGCCCGCCTTCCCCGACGGGCTGCCGCTCACCCGGGTCCAGGTGCCCGACCGCGCCGCGCTGCTGGAGCGGCTCGGCACCGTGCTCGACAGCGGACAGCTCACCAACGGCCGCACCGTCGCCGAACTGGAGGAGACCGCGGCCGCGTTGCTGGAGGTGCCGCACGTGGTGGCGGTCTCCAACTGCACCACCGGCCTGATGCTGGTGCTCCAGGCCGCCGGCGTGGACGGTGGCCGCCCGGTGGTGATGCCCGGGTTCACCTTCTCCGCCACCGCGCACGCCTCGCACTGGGCCGGCGGCACCCCGCTGTTCGCCGAGGCCCGCGAGCGGGACATCACCCTCGACCCGGAGGACGCCGCCGCCCGGCTGGCCGCCGCCGACCGCCCGGCAGCGCTGATGGCCACCCACGTCTACGGCACGCCCTGCCAGGTCGAGCGCCTCCAGGAGGTCGCCGACGCCGCCGGGGTGCCGCTGGTGTACGACTCCGCGCACGGCTTCGGCAGCCGCCGCAAGGGCGTGCCGATCGGCAACTTCGGCTACGCCGAGGTGTTCTCGATGAGCCCGACCAAGGTGGCGGTGGCCGGTGAGGGCGGCCTGGTGACCACCCGGGACGCCGAGTTGGCCCGGCGGCTGCGCACCGCCCGCGACTACGGCAACCCGGGCGACTACGACACGCTGTTCCCCGGCCTGAACGCCCGGATGAGCGAGCTGCACGCCGCCGTCGGCCTCAACTGGCTGGCCGGACTGCCCGAGCGGGTGGCCCACCGGACCGCGCTGGTGGCCGAGTTCGCCGCCGTCACGGCCGGACTCCCGGGGCTGCGGCTGGCGCTGCCGGAGGACGGCGACACCTCCACCTTCAAGGACCTCACGCTCATCCTGGACGCCTCCGCCTTCGGCCTCACCGCGCGCCAACTCGCCGACGCCCTGCGGGCGGAGGGCATCGACTCGCGCCGCTACTTCCACCCGCCGGTGCAGCGCCAGCGGGCCTACGCCCACCTCGGCCAGGCCGAGGCGCTCCCGCTCACCGACCGGCTCGCCGACTCGGTGCTCACCGTCCCGCTCTGGTCCCAGATGGACGCGCCGACCGTCCGCCGGATCGCCGAGGCGGTGACCCGGATCCAGCCGTACGCGGAGCGTCTGCGCACCGCCTGACCCGGGCGCACCGGCCCGCGTTCCCGTTACGCGGATCGGGTGAACGCGGTTGGACCGCGGGCCCACCAGGTCGGCAGGATGTCCGGCCGGGGCCCGTGGTCCCATCTCACCCTCCCCCGTACGGATTTGGAGTTCCCGGTGCTCAAGGGATTCCGCAGCTTCCTGCTGCGTGGAAACGTCGTCGACCTCGCGGTCGGCATCGTGATCGGCGCGGCCTTCACGGCCGTGGTCACCGGGTTCGTGACGGCCTTCCTCACCCCGCTGATCGGGGTCGCGACCGGTGCGGTCGGCGACTTCACCCTGAAGACCTTCGAGGTGGCCGGCACCCGGTTCCCGTACGGCGTCTTCATCAACGCGCTGATCAGCTTCGTGCTGGTCGCCGCGGTGATCTACTTCGTGGTGGTGGTGCCGGTCGGCAAGCTCCAGTCCAGGCTGGACGGCGCCAAGCCCGCGCCGGTCGCCAAGGCGGACTGCCCGGAGTGCCTGAGCACGATCCCGGCCGCGGCGGTGCGCTGCTCGTTCTGCACCTCCGAGGTGGCCGGCCGGCCCGGCTTTCCCGCCCAGGCCGGCCCCGCTCCCGTCCCGGCCCCGGCGCACTGAAGCGGCGCCGGTCGGCGGGGAGCCGCGTCGGTGCGGCGGGACCGGCTCCGACCGGCCCTGACCGGCGCTGACCAGCCCGGACCGGCCCGGCGACAGCTCTGACAGCGACTTTATCCCCGAAACATTCACGAGCCCCCGCCGCGCCCTCGGCGGGGGCTCGAACGCGCCGGTGCACGCCCTGCCCGCAGAAGTTTCTTCGACAGTCCCCGAACCGTCCATCGGCCCGTCACCGCAAGGGCCTTCCCCACCCGCGTCCGGGCCCCGTTCGAACCCCCGGGGCGGCCCGGAGGTGGCCTGAAGTCGTCGCCAGAATGTCCGTTCTTACTACTTTCGAAACCTTTGTTCGGGCGAAGCTTGTGTAAACACTCGAACTGCTCCGCCTCCCAGTCTCCTCAGCAGGCTCGTTGTGGGCTTACCGTATGCCCCATGACCTCGCCCCGCTCCTACGACGGAGTCGGCTACCCCTCTCCGTCTTTCTCCTCCGGCACGCCCATCTACGACAGCCTCGTCGCAGAGCGCGGTGTCCCGCAGATCGCGCCCATCAACGTGCCGGCCGCCCTGCCGCCGGCCCTGTCCACCGGTTACGGATCCGGCCTCCCCGGCCAGTCCTACGAGAACCGGTACGGCACCGGGTACGACAGTCCCGGCGGCAACCTCCCCGCCCTGCCGCCGGCCCGCCTCGCCCTGGGCCCCGGCCCGAGCAGCGCCCCCTCCGGCCCGGCCACCACGTACATCCCGGCGCAGCCCGCGCCCGCGTACGCCGCCGCGCCCCAGCCCTCGCTCCCCGGCTACGGCGCCCCCCAGCCGTACCTGCCGGGCCAGCGCCCGCAGGCCCCGAACCAGGGCTTCACCCAGGCCTCCACCGGCGGGTACCAGCCCTCCGGCGGCCAGAGCTTCGGCGGCCAGAACACCTTCGTCGGCGGCCACGCCGGCCAGCAGACCTTCGGCGCGCAGCCGACCGGCGGCCCGGTCGGTCCGCACGGGGCGGTCGGCCAGCCGCAGGGCGGCCCGCAGTCCTTCGGCGGTCAGCAGGGCTTCGGCGGCCAGGGCGTCCAGCAGGGCGGCTTCGGTGGTTCCGCCGACCAGTCCTTCGGCGGCGCCCAGCTGCGGCCGGCGGTCACCCCGGTCGCCCCGGTCCGCCCGATGCAGCCGCAGCGGCCCGGCCCCTACGGCGAGCACGGCCAGTTCCAGCAGGGCTACCAGCCGCAGGCCCAGGGCTACTGACAGCACCCGGGCCGGCCCCACCCGGCCCGAACCCGCACCACCTGAGCACCACCCGGCACGTACCGAAGCCTGCCGGGCGTACGGAGAAACGGGTCATCCACGGACCGCCCGGAACGCCGCCCCACGTCGGCGATCCGGGCGGTCCGTGCGCGTCCGGGCACCTTCCGCCGCACCCCGCCGGCGTCGACCGGCCCCTTGGGGCCGTCCCCCGGGGCAGGGTCCGGCGCCCGTCGCGCGGACCGGCGACGGCACAAGATCCGGACAGTGCCCGCCGTCCGCCCGGAGGGGGCTGGCAGGATGGGGGGATGCAGCTCACCGGACTCCACGTCTACCCCGTCAAGTCCATGTACCGCCTCAGCCCCGAGAGCGCCCGCGTCGAACCGTGGGGCCTGGCCGGCGACCGCCGCTGGATGCTCGCCGACGCCACCGGACGTTTCGTCAGCCAGCGCGAGAACGCCGCCCTCGGCCAGGTCCGCGCCGAACTCACGCCCGCCGGCGCCCTCGTCCTCACGACGCCCGACGGCGCCCGCGTCGAGGTGCCCGCCCCCTCCGTCGCGGTCGGCGACCAGCTCGCCGACGTCGAGGTCTGGGGCACCCGCTTCCACGCCGCCGAGGCCGGGAAGGACGCCCAGCTGTGGATCGCCGAGCACCTCGGCGACTACCGGCTGGTGCACCTGGACGACCCGCGCGCCCGACCCGTCGAGGCCGACTTCTCCGCGCCCGGCGACACCGTCTCGATGGCCGACGGCTTCCCGCTGCTGCTCGCCTCCACCGCCTCGCTGGCGGAACTCAACGGGCTGATCGCCGAGGCGCACCCGGACGGCCACGAGGTCCTGCCGATGGAGCGGTTCCGCCCCAACGTGGTGGTCTCCGGCAGCGAGGCCTGGGCCGAGGACGGCTGGCGCCGGATCCGGATCGGTGAGCTGACCTTCCGGGTCGTCAAGCCGTGCGGGCGCTGCGTGGTCACCACCACCGACCAGGAGAGCGGCGAGCGGCGCGGCCCGGAGCCGCTGCGCACCCTGGCCCGGCACCACCGGCTGCTGAAGAAGGCCGCGTTCGGGCAGAACCTGATCCCCGAGCGCCCGGCGGGCGTCGAGGGCGACGTGCTCGGCACGCTGCGGCTCGGCGACGAGGTCGAGGTGCTGGAGGACGGCATGCACTGGCCGTCCGACCGGCTGCTCTGACGGCGGCCCCGCCGGCGGGCCCCGGCACGGCCTCCACGGGCACGGCGTCCCCCGGCAGCGCGGACACCGGATCGGGCGGGGAAGGCGTGCGGGCACCGGATCGTGCGGGCACCGACGGGCGGGCGCTCCCGGCGCTCGGGCCGGTCGCCCGCGCGCCGGTGCCCGCGCGCGTTTCCCGCGCCGGGGGCTCTCCGCCGGCCCCGCACCCGGTGTCCGGCGGGTGCCGGGCCCTTCCGTGACGGCGGACCTCCGGCCGCCGCTCGGGCCGGTTCCGCACCCGCGTCCCGGAACCGGAAGTGTGCGCGCTCGTTGAAGCATGTGGGGAACCGGCGAGGGTCCCCGGCCCCGCCCCCGGACCGGGACGTGCGGAGCGGCGGGAGCATCCGCGCGGGCGCGCTACGGTGGGCGGACGACCCGCGCACCCCGGTGCGCCGCGTCCGGGCGAACGGTGCCCGCGTTGCGTCCGGTCCGCAGATCGCCGGCTCGATGAAGGTGGGGACGACAGACCGTCATGGCTGAGCACAGGGTCCGGGTCACCCAGGACAGCGCATCCCGTTGGCGGCGCCGCGCCGGCGAGTACGACACGCTCGCGGAGGCCCTGGCGGCCGCCGAACCTGGCGACACGGTGACCGTGCGGCCGGGGACCTTCCGGGAGAACGTCGTCGTGGACAAGGCGGTCACGATCGTGCCCGCCCAGGGCCCCGGCAGCGTCCGGATCGACCCGCCGGGCGGGGTGCCGCTGACCGTGACGGCCTCGGCCACCGTCCGCGACCTGGTGATCGAGGGCAGCGACCGGTCCTCCCCCGCCGTCCTGGTCACCGGCGAGGACGCGGCGCCCGCCTTCGCCGGGTGCCGGGTGGAGACCCGCTCGGCCGCCGGGATCGAGGTGACCGGCGGCGCCCGGCCGACCTTCCGGGGCTGTCTGGTGGCCAACCCGGACGGGCTCGGGCTGCGGCTGCGCGGCGCGGGCACCGCCGCCGCGTTCGAGGACTGCGAGGTGTCCGCCGCCGGCCAGGCCGGGCTCGCCGTGCTCGGCGGCGCGACCGCCGCCCTGGAACGCTGCCGGGTGCACCACGCCTCCGGCGCGGGCGTCCTGCTCTCCGACCCGGGCAGCGCCGCCGAGTTGACCGGCTGCGAGATCTACGAGATCCGCGGCAGCGGGGTGCAGGCCGAGGCCCACGCCGGCGGGCGGCTGGTCGACTGCGACATCCACCGGGTCACCGGCAACGGCCTCACCCTGGACGGCGAGGCCGAACTCGTGCTCACCGGCTGCCGGGTGCACGACCTGCCGGAGAACGCCGCCGATCTGCGCGGCCGCGCCCGGCTCAGCCTCGTCAGCTCCACCGTGCGGGACTTCGGGCGCGGCGCCCTCTCGGTCTGGGACCAGGGCACCGAGGCGAGCGCCGAGTCCTGCGAGATCCACGGTTCGAACGGCGAGTACCCGGCGCTGTGGGTCAGCGACGGCGCCCGGCTGACGCTCACCGACTGCGCCCTGCACGACCTGCCGGACGCCCTGTTCGTCCTGGACCGCGACTCCGCGGCGGTCGCCGAGGGCTGCTCGTTCAGCCGGATCCGCAGCTCGGCGGTGTCGGTCAGCGGCGGCGCGACGGTGACGCTCAGCGGCTGCCGGGTCCAGGAGGCGGGCACCGGGCTGTGGTTCCGCGACCACGGCAGCGGAGGCCTGCTGACCGGCTGCGAGATCTCCGACGTGGCGACCGGCGTGATCGTCACCAAGGGCGCCGACCCGGTACTGCGGGACTGCACGATCCGGGCCGGCTCGGACGCCGGCGTCTACGTCTCGGCCCAGGGCCGGGGCACCTTCGAGGACTGCCGGGTCTCGCACGGCAAGGGCTTCGGCTTCCACATCATCGACGGCTGCCGCACCGTGCTGACCCGCTGCCGGGCCGAGCAGAACGAGCGGGCCGGCTTCGAGTTCTCCGAGCCGGGCCCGGTGGTGGAGGCGTGCACCTCGGACGATGTGGTGGCCGCCCCGGGACCGGCCACCGAGATCCCCGTCCCGCGCACCCAACGCGCCGCCGCCACCAGCTCCCTGGCGTCCGCCGCGCCCGCGCCCGCGGTGATCGGCCCGATCCCGGACTGCCGGCCCGCCGACGAGGCGCTGGCCGAACTCGACGGGCTGGTGGGCCTGGCCACCGTCAAGCAGGAGGTCCGGACGCTGATCGACCTGATCTCGGTCGGCCGCCGGCGCCGGCAGGCCGGGCTCAAGGCGCCCTCGCTCCGCCGCCACCTGGTCTTCACCGGCGCCCCCGGCACCGGCAAGACGACGGTGGCCCGGCTCTACGGCGAGATCCTCGCCTCCCTCGGGGTGCTGCAGCGCGGCCACCTGGTCGAGGTGGCCCGGGTGGACCTGGTCGGCGAGCACATCGGCTCCACCGCGATCCGCACCGCGGCCGCCTTCGACCGGGCGCGCGGCGGCGTGCTCTTCATCGACGAGGCGTACGCGCTCGCGCCGGAGGACGGCGCCCGCGACTTCGGCCGCGAGGCGATCGACACCCTGGTGAAGCTGATGGAGGACCACCGGGACGAGGTGGTGGTCATCGTGGCCGGCTACACCGCCGAGATGGAGCGCTTCCTCTCCGCCAACCCCGGTGTCTCCTCGCGCTTCTCCCGGACCATCACCTTCCCCGACTACTCGGCCGACGAGCTGCTGGAGATCGCCCGCGCCCAGTGCGCCGAGCACGAGTACGCGCTGGCCGACGCCACCGAGCAGGCCCTGCTGGACCACTTCGGCACGCTCGAACGCGGTCCGTCCTTCGGCAACGGCCGGACGGCCCGCCAGGTCTTCGAGACCATGGTCGAACGCCACGCGATGCGGGTCGCCCACCTCGACGACCCGTCCACCGAGGACCTCCAACTCCTCGTCCCCGCCGACCTTCCCGCCCCCCGGCGGGCGTAGGGCGGCCCGCCACCGGTCGGTCCCGCCGCCCGGGCGGCGGCGCCCTGCGGCGGGTCGGTCCGTCGTGGTCAGCCCGTCCAGGGCCCGCCGGCCAGGAAGGACTCCAGGCCGGCCCGGTGGGGCGCGATGTCGATGCGCTCGCCCGCCAGCCAGTCGTCCGAGTAGTACTTGTCGAGGTAGCGGTCGCCCGGGTCGCAGATCAAGGTGACCACGCTGCCGTGCTCGCCCGCCTCCCGCATCTCGGCGACGATCCGCAGCGCGCTCCACAGCCCGGTCCCGGTGGACGCGCCGGCCTTCCGTCCGAGCACCCCGTCGAGCACCCGGACGGCGGCGATCGAGGCGGCGTCCGGGACCCTCATCATCCGGTCGATCGCCCCGGGCACGAAGCTCGGCTCCATCCGGGGCCGACCGATCCCCTCGATCCGCGAGCCGCGGTCGCACACGGCGTCCGGGTCCTCGCGCACCCAGCCGTCGAAGAAACAGGAGTTCTCCGGGTCGGCGACGCAGATCCGGGTGTCGTACTGCATGTAGTGGACGTACCGGGCCATGGTCGCCGAGGTGCCGCCGGTGCCGGCGGTGGCCACGATCCAGGCCGGCTCGGGGTGCGGCTCCAGGCGCAGCTGGGCGAAGACCGACTCGGCGATGTTGTTGTTGCCGCGCCAGTCGGTGGCCCGCTCGGCGTAGGTGAACTGGTCCATGTAGTGGCCGCCGGTCTCCTCGGCGAGCCGGGCGGAGGCCTCGTAGACCTCGTCGGGCCGGTCCACCAGGTGGCACTCGCCGCCGTGGAACTCGATCAGGTCGATCTTGGCCTGGCTGGTGGACTTGGCCATCACCGCGATGAAGGGGACGCCGACGAGCTGCGCGAAGTACGCCTCGGAGACCGCGGTGGAGCCGGAGGAGGCCTCGATGACCGGCTTGCCGGGGCGGATCCAGCCGTTGCAGAGGCCGTAGAGGAAGAGCGAGCGGGCCAGCCGGTGCTTGAGCGAGCCGGTGGGGTGGGTGGACTCGTCCTTGAGGTAGAGGTCGATGCCCCACTCGGCGGGCAGCGGGAAGCGCAGCAGGTGGGTGTCGGCCGAGCGGTTGGCGTCCGCCTGGACCTTGCGCACGGCCTCCTTCAGCCAGCGCCGGTACTCCGGGTCGGAACGGTCCACGTCGACGGTCGGTTCGGTCCCCATGGCCTGCCACTCTCCTCGTGCGGGTCGTGCGAGTCGTGCGAGCGCTTCGAAGGCTCCCTCCGATGCGCTCACTACGAGTGTACGAGCGTCACGATAAGTAACATTATGCGAAGCCCCAGGCTCCGCTTATCGGCCGCCCGGGCTCGGAACCCCAGGCCCGCCCGCCCGTCGCCGCGCCGGCCGCTACCCCGCCTGCACCGACTGCGGGTCCGCCAGGTACGGGCGCCAGCCGAGTTCCGCCGCCCCGGCCAGCGCGCTGTGCGCCAGCTCCGCTCCGACGATCGGCACCCGGCCGCTGCGCCCCCACAGGCTGCGGTCGGCGACCACCGCGCGCAGCCGCTCCGGCGCGGCCTCCAGGAGGTCGAGGTGCAGTCCGCTGAGCACCACCCGGTCCGGGTTGAGGATGTTGACGACCCCGGCCAGGCCGAGCCCGAGCCGGTCGATGACGTGCTCCACGGCGGCCCGGGCCCGCTCGTCCCCGGCGGCGGAGCGGCAGAGCTCGCGGGCCTGGTCGAGCAGCGGCCGGTCCGGGTCCGGGGCCAGCCCGGCGGCGGCGAACAGCGCGTCCGGGTCGGTCTCGGAGTTGAGGCAGCCCCGGTTGCCGCACTGGCAGGGCCGGCCCTGCGGGTCGACGGTCAGGTGGCCGACCTCCAGGGCGAGGCCGGCGCTGCCGGTGTGCAGCCGCCCGTCGATGACCAGCGCGCCACCGACGCCGCGGTGGCCGGAGGTGACCAGCAGCAGGTGCCTGGCGCCGCGTCCCGCGCCGTGCCGGTACTCGGCGAGGGCCGCCAGGTTGGCGTCGTTGGCGATCGAGGTGGGCAGCGGGTCGAACGCCCCCGGACCGTGCTCGGCGCGCCCCACCTCGACGTCGTAGAGGTCGGCGACGGGGGTGCCGCTGGGCCAGGCGAAGTGCAGGGCGGCGAGCGCCGTGCCGTCCGGCTCGGTGACCGGGTTGGGCAGCGCGAGCGCCGCGCCCAGGCAGCGCCGGGTGGTGCCGCGGGCGAGTTCGGCACCGGCCTGGGCGACGGCGCGCAGCATCCGCACCGGGTCGGTGGCGGCGGGCAGCGGCAGGTGGACGGGCGGATCGAGGAGCCCGCCGAGGCCGGCCAGGGTGACGCTCAGGCCGTCGGCGTGGATCTGTCCGGCGATCACCACCGGGCCGGCCGGGTCGATGGCGAGCCGGTGCGAGGGGCGGCCCCGGCCGCCGCCCGCCGGGCGGGAGTCGACCGTGATCAGCCCGAGCGCCTCCAGTTCGGCGGTGACGGCGCCGGCGGTGGCCCGGGTGACGTCCAGGGCGCGGGTGAGGGCCGAGCGGGTCGGGGTCTGGCCGGTGTGGATCAGCTGGAGCGCCGGACCGAGCAGCGTCCGGCCGCGGTCGGGGGCCGCGCGGCGGTGGGCCTCGCGCCGCGCGTCGAGATCGGCCCCGGTGCCGGGCTTCGGACTTGAAGGAGAGAGCTGCACGTCCCTATTCTTACTTTGTGCCGCTCCGAAACAAAATCCGTCCCCAGGTCCCCGACGCCCGGCAGTCCCCCCAGTCTCGCAGCACCACCGCGAAATCACCCACCCTCCCCGACTCCGCCCGCCCCACCGGCCCGTCCGCCTGGGGCGCCGCACGACTGGCCCTCACCGCCTTCTTCGCCGTCGACGGCCTGCTCTTCGCCGCCTGGGTGGTGCGCATCCCCGACGTCCGCAACCAGGTCAGCGCCTCGCACAGCGCCCTCGGGCTCGCCCTGCTCTGCGTCTCGGCCGGCGCCGTCGCCACCATGCCGGCCGTCAGCCGGCTCTGCCTGCGGTACGGCTCCCGGCCGATCACCGTCGCCTCGCTCGCCCTGCTCGCCGTCGCCGTCCCGCTGCCCGCGCACACCCACTCGGTGGCGGCGCTCGGCGGCGTCCTGCTGCTCTTCGGCGCCGGCTACGGCGGGGCCAACGTCGCCATGAACAGCGCCGCCGTCGAGATCGTCCGGGAGCTGGAACGCCCCGTCATGCCCAGCTTCCACGCCGGGTACAGCCTCGGCGGCCTGCTCGGCGCCGGTGCGGGCGGTCTGCTCGCCTCCACCCTGACGGCCGCCCAGTGGCTCGCGGCGGCGGGCCTGCTCGGCCTCGCCGTCACCGCGGCCGCCGGCGTCGCCCTGCTGCGCAGCCCGGCGGCGCGACCGGTCGGCGGTACGCCCACCGGCCCCGCCGGGACCACCACCACCGGCGGCGCCGGCCGGCTGCTCGTCCTCGTGCTCGGCCTCACCGCGCTCTGCACCGCGTACGGCGAGGGCGCCGTGGCCGACTGGACCACCCTGCACCTGACCGACGACGTCCACGCCGGAGCCCGGGTGGCCGCCGCCGGCTACGTGGCCTACGCCCTCGCCATGACCACCGGGCGGATCGGCGGCACCTGGCTGTCCGTCCGGCTCGGCCAGCACCGGGTGATGCTCCTCGGCGGGCTCACCGCGGCGGCCGGGATGCTGCTGGCCGCGCTCACCCCGCTGGTGCCGCTCGCCCTGGCCGGGTTCGTGCTGGTCGGGCTCGGACTGGCCAACCTCTTCCCGCTCGCCATCGCCCGGGCCGGCGCCGCCGGCGGTCCGCGGGGCGTCGCCCTCGCCTCGACGCTCGGGTACGGCGGCATGCTGATCGGGCCGCCGGTGATCGGCTTCCTGGCCGACGCGACCAGCCTGCCGCTCGCCCTCACCACGGTGGCGGCGTCCGCCGCCGTCGCCGCCGTCCTCCCGCTGGCCGTCCGCCGGCACTGACCGCCCGGCCGGTCGGCGCACCGGCACTGACCGCCCGGCCGGTCGGCGCACCGGTACTCCGGCACCCGGCGCACCGACCGCGTCCAGTGGACGCCGATCCTCCGTCGAGGCGCGCCGCCTACCGTCCGGGTCATTGCCACCCCCACCTCCGGCCGGGGCGGCGGACCTCGCGACCCTCACGGCCGCCGAGCTCGTCGCCCTCGCCCTCACCACCGCCGCCGCCGACACCCGCGCCCCCTCGGCGCCCGGACGCTCCCCCTCCTCCGCGGTTCCGGGCCCGTGCGAGGATCGCGCCATGACGCACAGCACCGGACCGGTCCAGTTCCTGCCCGCGGCCGAACGCCCGGCCACCGCCTGGCGCAACGGCGGCGGGGTGACCAGGGAGGTCGCCGGGTACCCGGCGGGCTCGGGGCTGGACGACTTCGCGTGGCGGGTCAGCCTCGCCGACGTCGGGTCGGCCGGGCCGTTCTCCGCCTTCCCCGGGGTGGACCGGGTGATCACCCTGGTCGAGGGCCCGGGGATGGCCCTGACCGTGGACGGCGTCGAGCACGTCGTCGACGCGCCGTTGTGCCCGTTCGCGTTCCCCGGCGACGCGGCCACCGACTGCCGGTTGCTCGGCGGCCCGTTGGTCGACTTCAACGTGATGACCCGACGCGGCCGCGCCACCGCCGAACTGACCCTCGCGACGGAGTCCCGCCCGCTCGTGGTCGCCGCGGACACCACGGTGCTGCTGGTCTGCCTGTCCGGTACCGCGACCCTCGACGAGGCCGCCCTCTCCCGCTACGACGCCGCCCTGCTCACCGCCCCCGCCACCCACACCCTCCACCTCGCCGGTACCACCGCCGTGCTCGTCCTGCGCACCGTCGTCGACTGACGAGCCCGGCACGGCACTGCGCCTCACTCCTCGTCGTCGTCCTCCTCCGTCCCCGGGCCGAGGGCGGCGAACCGGGGCGCGCCCGATCAGCACCTCCAGCGGGTCCCGCTCCCCGTCGGTGTCCTCGATCACCAGCTCCCGCACGGTCAGGCTCTCCGGCTGCGGCAGCACGCCGGACCGCCGCGCGGGACGTCGGACGGACCGACCTCCCGCGCGGCGGCGACGGCCGGGCGCGCGCCCGGCGGCGGGTTCAGCCGCAGAGCACCGGGGTGGCGTGGGCCGGGTCGAGCGCGTTGGTGACCAGGTGCAGCGCGGTCGGGGTGAAGGCGACGGCCACGTGCTCGGCCAGGGACAGCGGACAGTGCGCCTGGAGCACCTGGTTGTCCACCCGCGCCTGGCCGGCGCCGCCGGAGCCGTCCAGGAACTGCGTCCGGTACGGCGTGACGACCTCGTCGTAGATCGTGGAGATCACGGTGTAGCGCACGCCGGGCACGGTGTCCGGCTTCGAGGCCATCTTCCGGTTGAAGTCGGAGCCCACCGCCTGGTCCCGGCAGGCCGCGCAGGCCGTGTAGATCAGCTCGGCGACGCGCGGGAAGTACGGGGCGAGGTTGGTGATGCCGTCGAGCGTGGTGCCGTGGTTGGACGGCGCGAGGCCGACCAGCTTGTCGACCTTGCCCGCGCCGCCGAGGAACTTCAGGTAGTAGTTCGGCAGCATGCCGCCCTGCGAGTGGCCGACGACGTCCACCTTCGCGGCGCCGGTCGCCCCGCGCACCAGATCGACGAAGCGGCCGAGCTGGGCCGCCGATTCGGGGACCGGGCCGAGGCCGCCGATCGGCAGCAGCAGGCCGCTGCCGCTCGACGTGATGCCGGGGACCATGCCGTAGTCCAGGGCGAAGACGCAGTAGCCCAGGCCCTTCAGCAGGGGCGAGAGCACCAGCCAGTTCTCGTACCGGTTGGCGAAGGTGCCGTGCACCAGGACCACCGGATTCGGGTGGGCGGCCGTCGGCCGGCAGTTCCAGTCGTTGGCTCCGGGCGGCGAGGCCACCGTGTCGCCGTCGGGCGGGAGTTCACCCTGCGCGGCGGCGGGGACGGCGGCCGTGGCGGCGGGCGCGGTGGGGGTCGCGTCCGCCGCCCGGGCCACACCGGCGGGACCGCCGGCGAGCAGGGCGCAGGCCAGGAGCGTCGAACCGGCGGCTCCGAGGAGCTTGCGGCGCACCGGCCTCGCGAAGGAGCGGAGAAGTGGGGTTCTCAACGGTTGCCTCCGGAGCGGAAGTTTGTTACCAACAGGTAACCCGAGTGCCTCCATCCTGCGGTCGCCCCTCCGACCTGGGTCTCGGGCGGCTTCCAGACCTCGACGGAGTTCTCTGTGACCGGTCACAATGCATCCCCCACCGCCGCCGGTTGGCGGATCCCGGTGATCGGCGGCGTCCCCGCCGACCAGCGGCTCCTGGGCGCCGTACCGGACTTGGCCGAGGCCGTGGTCCGCGCCCTGCTGGACCGGGTGCCGGCGTACCGCCGGTTCCCCCGGGAGCTGGCCACCGGCGAACTCGTTCCGGTCGCCGCGCGCCGGATCCGCGCGCTCGCCCACGCCGTCCGCACCGGACTGCCCGCCCCCGAGGGCGAGTTCGCCGCCGTCCGGGAGGCCGCCGCCCGGCGCGCCGAGGAGGGCGTGCCGCTGGACGCCGTGCTCTTCGCCCACCACCTCGGCATGGAGGTCTGCTGGGAGCTGATCACCCGGCACGCCGACGACCGCGACGCCGCCGACCTGCTGCTGCTCAACCGGCTGATGCTCAACCACCTGCGCCGGGCCGCCGCCGCGACCTGCGCCGGCTACCTGGAGGAGGGGCACGCCGGCGCCGACGAACAGCGGGCCGCCCGGGGCGCGTTGATCACCGCCCTGCTGGACGGCGCGCCCGTCGAGGCCGAGGCGGCCGCCGCCCGGGCCGGGATCGGCCTGCCGCCCGCGTACGCCGTGCTCCGCCTCGCCGTCGCCGAACACCCCGACGAGCGGTCCCCGGACGTCGACCGGGCGGTGGCCGGCCACCGCAAGCTGCGCCGGCTGCGCACCGAACTCGACCACGCCACGAGGCAGTCGGCACTGTCCGCGCTCACCGCGGCCGGCGGCGTGGTGCTGGTTCCGCTGGAGCACGACCCGGAGGCCGTGCCGGAGGAGGTCTGGACCCGACTCGCCGAAACCCTGCGGCGCACCGCCCGAGCGGCGGGCGTCACCGTCCGGGCGGGGGTGTCGGCCGCGGTGCCCGCCGAGGTGCCGGCGGCGGAGGCGCTCGCGGCGGAGGTCCTCGACGTGGCCAGGGCGGTGGGCCGCCCGCCCGGACTCCACCGGCTGGACGACCTGCTGGTCGAGTACCAGCTCAGCCGGCCCAGCCGGGCGCGGTCACGGCTCGCCTCGCTGCTCGCCCCGCTGGACGACGCGGGCGAACTGCTCACCACCCTGCGGGTGCACCTCGCCGGCGGGCTCAACCGGCGCCAGACCGCCCAGGTGCTCCACCTGCACCCCAACACCGTGGACTACCGGCTCCGCCGGATCGCCGTCCGCACCGGCCTGGACCCGACCCGGCCCGCCGACCTGCCCAGGATCACCGCCGCGCTCGCCGCCCGCGACGCCGAACGGGCCGCCGGGCGCGACGGCGCTCCGACCCTCGGCGACCCCGCCCGGCGCCCGGCCTGAGCGGCCCGAGCGGGCTGACCGGCCTGAGCGGGCGTCCGGGCCGCCCCCGGTCGGGTCAACGGGCCTGCCACTCGTCGACGAGCAGCCCGAGCAGCACCTCGTCCAGGAAGTCGCCCATCACCCAGGCCGAGGAGCGCAGCACGCCCTCGCGGACGAAGCCGTTGCGCTCGGCGGCGCGCAGCATCGCCGCGTTGTCCTCCAGCGTCTCGACCTGCAGCCGCCGCAGGCCGCGCACCACGAAGCCGTAGTGGCAGAGCACCGAGACCACGTCCGCCCCGTGGCCCTTGCCCCGGGCGGACGGCCGCAGCCCCAGCCCGAGGTGCGCCAGGCGGTTGTGGTTGTCGATGCCCCACAGCGACGCGAAGCCGAGCAGCGTGCCGTCGGCCAGGTCCACGACGGAGAACGGGACGATCGTCTCGTCGGTGCGGTCCAGCGCGACCCGGGCCTCCTTCGCCCCGGGCGAGATCGGCCGCCAGGGCCCGGTGTCGGTCCGCGCGCTGTTGGCCACGTCGTCGTGGAGTTCGGTCAGCAGGATCGGGACGTCTTCCTCGTGCCGGGCCCGCAGCCCGATCTTGTCTCCTCGCAGCATGCCTGCTTCCTATCCGACCCGTTCGACCGTCGGCAAACGATTTAGGCGGCCGGGCCGGTCCGGACCGGCCCCTGACGGTCCGTCGGGTCAGACCCCGGACTCGCCCGGCAGCCGCAGGTCCCACCCCGCCAGCGCCCGCAGTTGCGCGGCGGTCACGTCGTCCGGCAGCGCCCGCGGCGGCTCGTTGCGGAACGGCGGCTGCCAGCCGTCCTCCGGCGTCCAGCGGCGGACGATCTTCGCCGGGGCGCCCGCCACCACGGCGTGGTCCGGCACCTCGCCGCGCACCACCGAACCGGCCGCGACCACCACGTTGCGGCCCAACCGGGCGCCCGGGAGGATCACCGCGCCGGTGCCGATCCAGCTGCCGGAGCCGATCTCCACCGGCTCGTTGCGCGGCCACTGCTTGCCGATCGGCAGATCGGTGGCCCGGTACTCGTGCGCCTGGTCGGATATGTAGACGCCGGGGCCGGTCCACACGTCGTCGCCCAGCACGATCGACTGGTGGCCGACGATGTGGCTGTCCCGGCCGATCACGCAACCGCCGCCGATCCGCACGATCGGGTCGGGCCCGAGGTCGAGACCGGGCAGGAAGCCCGCACTGATGGTCACCCGCTCGCCGATGATCGAGAACGGGCCGATGGTGATCCACTGCTCGTTGAACACCGCGCCGAGCGGGAAGGTCAGCTTCGTCCCCGCGCCGAGCTCACCGAACCGGTACGGCCCGGGGTTCTCGCTGGACACCGCGCCGGCCCGCTGCACCCATTGCCAGCCCCGGTGGACGAGCCGCCCAGCGGCACGCCGGCCGCCCGCCCGGGCGGAGCTGAACAGGGAACGCGTGATCGACATGCGCTCACGTTACCGGTCCGTACGGCCCGCCCGGCCCGGAGGCGGCCAAGGTCACACGGGCCGTCCGGGCCGTCCGTCGGACTCCCGCCGGACCCCCTCCGCGCGCCCGGCCCCGCGTTCCGGTCCCCGGGAAGCCGGCTCCGGAGGCCGCCGCCGCTGCCAGACTCCCGGTCATGGAGACCACCGCGCACATCGACGCCCTGCGCCACGAGGGCGCCCTGCTCGCCGACGCCGCCGCCCGCACCGACCTCGCCGCCCCCGTCCCGACCTGCCCGGAGTGGCGGCTGCGCGACCTCGTGCTGCACACCGGCCACGTGCACCGCTGGGCGGCCACCCACCTCAGGGACGGCCTGCCGACGCCGATGGACGAGCAGCGCCGGCAGGCGATCTGGGCCGAGGAGCCGGACGACGCCGTCCTGCCGGACTGGTTCCGTGCGGGCCACACCGCGCTGGTCGACACGCTCGCCGCCGCCCCGGCAGACCTGGACTGCTGGACCTTCCTCCCGACGGCCCCGAGCCCGCTCGCGTTCTGGGCCCGCCGCCAGGCGCACGAGACGGCCGTGCACCGGATCGACGCCGACGCGGCGGCCGGCGCCGAGGGCCCGGCGACCGCCCCGGAGCTCGCCCTGGACGGCATCGACGAGCTGCTGCGCGGCTTCCTGTCCCGCGGCCGGTCCCGGCTGCGCAGCGAGCGGCCGCGCACCGTCCAGGTCAGCACGACCGACGGGCCCGGCCGCTGGCTGCTGACGGTCGGCCCGGACCCGCTGTCCGTCGAGCTCACCGAGGCCCCGGCCGACCTGACCCTCACCGGCCCGGCCCGCGACCTCTACCTGCTGCTGTGGAACCGGCTGCCCGCCGGGACCGGGCGGGTCGAGCACTCCGGCGACGAGTCGCTGCTCGCCCTCTGGCGCGACGCCGCCACGGTCGGCTGACGGCGGCGGCCCCGCCCGCCCGGGCCGAGGGCCCGTCGTCGAACGGCTACCGCACCCAGCGGGCGGGCCGCTTCTCCAGGAACGAGCGCATGCCCTCCTGGGCCTCCTCCGAGCCGAAGAGCCGCGCCGACAGCTCGACCAGCTCGTCGGCGTCCCGCTCGAAGGAGCGCACCACCTCGGCGTTGGCGAGTCGCTTGGACTGCGCGAGGCCCTGCGGCGAGCCCAGCCGCAGGGCGTCCAGCAGCCCCTTGAGCGCGACGTCGGCCGCCTCCGGCGCGTCGGCCGCCTGCGTGATCAGGCCGATCCGGGCGGCCTCGGCGGCGTCGAACACCTCGCCGGTGAGGTAGTACCGGGAGGCCGCGCGCGGGTCGAGCTTGGGGCGCAGCGGCAGCGAGATGACGGCCGGCGCGAGGCCGAGCCGGACCTCGGTGAACGCGAAGGTGGCGGCCGGCCCGGCGATCGCCAGGTCGGCCGCGCCGACCAGCCCGAGCCCACCGGCCCGGACGTGCCCGTCGATGACGGCGATCACCGGCTTGGCACAGTCCACGATCGCCCGCTGGAGGTCGACCAGCCCGCGCGGCCCGACCGTCGGGTCGGCACCGGTCGCCTCCGAGAGGTCCGCCCCGGCACAGAACACCTTGCCCGCGTGGGTGAGCACCACGGCGCGCACCTCCGGATCGGCCGCCGCCCCGGCGAGGCCGGCGGTCAGCTCGGCCATCAGCCGGGTGGAGAGCGCGTTGCGGTTGTGCGGCGAGTCGAGGGTCAGCGTGGTGACGGCGTCCTCGGTGGAGACACGGACGAAGGGCGCTTCACTGGTCATCGGTGCGGTCCTGCTTTCCGGCTGAGGGTGGGTCGGAACGGGCCGCGACCACGGGTGGGCCGCGCCGCCCGGACGACTCTGACATGCCCACCCGCCACCCGGCCAGGCCCCTTCTCCTCCAACGGCTGCGCCCCGGCCCCTCAGAGCCCCGAGGTGTCGACCTCCACCTCGAACGGTGCCGGCAACCGGACGGACGTTCCGAAGGCGTGCGGCCCGTCCTCGACCGCGTAGCCGAGCCGCGTCGGCTCGCTGAACACCGTGCAGGTCCGGTTCTGCCGGTCGACCAGGAGGTACAGCGGCGCTCCGTACTGGCCGTACCGGCGACGCTTCACCGTCCGGTCCGTCTCCCCGTTCGAGGGTGAGCTGACCTCCATCACCAGCAGGGTCTGGTCCGGGAGCAGCGCGCCCTCCGTCTTCGCCGCCAGGTCGGCCGGCACGACCGCGAGGTCGGGGATGAACCAGTTCTCCGATCCGGGCAGATCGAGATTCCCGGCCCCGGACACCAGTCCCAGCGCCTGCAGGCGCGGCGTCAGCTGCCGACGGACCACCTCGGTGGCATTCTCGTGCGCCCATGTCGGCGACATCGGGGTGATGACTCCTTCGATGATCTCGGCGCGGTCACCTGCGACGTGCTGGATCGCGTACTTCAGCGCCCGTTCGGGGTCGGTCACCCTGCTGTAGTCGCCGGGGATCCGGGGGGCCGTGCTCACGGAGCGATCTCCTTCCCTGCCGGCCGTTCTGGTCACCTCGGGTGTTCGGCCAGGATACCCTCCGTGAACTCCGTGGTGCGGTGATCACCGGTCCGTCACGATGGGCGCATGACCACGGAATCACAGCGGAACACCGCCGCCCTCACCCACATCGCCGAGCCGCCCGGTGTCGCTCCCGGCACCGGCTACACCCAGGTCGTCTCGGGCACCGGGCGGTTGGTGGCGGTGTCGGGGCAGGTCGCGTTCGACGAGCAGCGGCGGCTGGTCGGGGAGGGCGACCCCGAGGCGCAGGCGCGGCAGGTGTTCGAGAACCTGCGGCGGTGTCTGGCGGCCGCCGGGGCGGACTTCTCGCACGTCGTGAAGCTGACGTACTTCCTCACCGACATCGGGCACCTGCCGGCCGTCCGCACCGCGCGCGACGAGGCGCTCGGTGACCTGCCGCTGCCGGCCAGTTCGGCGATGCAGGTGGCGGCGCTGTTCCTGCCGGAGGTGCTGCTGGAGATCGAGGCCCTCGCGGTGGTCCCGGAGTAGCCCGGACGGGACGGCCCCGGCCGGCTCAGGCCGGGGCGGCGCCCCGCCGTCGGGCCCACCGGACGGCGGGGCCCATCGCCAGGCCCGCGCCGGCCAGCACGGCGCCGAGCACGGCCCAGCCGACCAGGCCGTGGCCGATGACCGCGGTGGAGACCACGGCCGGGCCGATCATCAGCGCGGCGGAGCTGCCCGCGTTGAAGACCCCCTGGTAGGCACCGTGGGCGCGCTCCCCGGCGAGGTCGTAGCTGAGTGCCCAGGTGCCGGCCTGGCTCAGGACCTCGCCGGCCGCCTGGAGGGCCACCCCGACCAGCACCACCACGGCGGCGAGCGCGGGCGGCGTGCCGTGGGCGAGTCCGAGGACCAGGCAGGAGGCGGCCAGGATCAGTCCGGCGCGACCGCAGGCCCGGGCGGCGGCGGCCGGGTGCTCGGTGCCCCGGGTGGCGGGCACCTGGAACGCGATGACCAGCACGGTGTTGACGATCAGGGTGCCGGCCACGGTGATCCGGGGCGCGTCGGTCTGCTGGACGATCCACAGCGGCACGCCGACCTCCAGCATCGCGAACTGCAGGGAGAGCACCGCGCCGAGCGCGGTCACCACCAGGAACGGCCCGTCGCGGAGCGCCGGGTTGCGGTCGCGGACCGCCCGCTCGGCCCCCTTCGCCGGGGCGCGCACCCCACGTGCGCCGCCGGCACCCGCCTCGTCGGCCCCGTCGGCGCCCGGCACCCGCAGCCGGTGGAACAGCACCGCGACCGCGAGGTAGGAGGCGGCGTCCGCCAGGATCGCCGTCAGGTAGCCGGTGCGCGAGTCCACCTGGAGCGCGATCGCGCCCACGCCGGTGCCGAGGCAGAGCCCGACGTTGGTCACCACCCGCAGGTAGGCCCGGCCGGCCACCCGCTTGTCGGCGGGCAGCACCTCCGCGTAGAGGGCGTTGCGGACGGCGGCCGCGCCCCGGTCGGCGGCGGAGACCAGGCAGGCGAGCGCCACGAACGCCGGGTAGCCGTCCACCAGGGTGTAGCCGGCGGTGCCGAGGCCGGTCAGCGCGACCAGCGCCACCAGGATCGGCCGGGCCCCCCAACGGTCGGCGGCGCGCCCGGCCGGGACGCTGGCGACCACGCCGCAGAGCCCTGCGGCGGTGAGCGCGAGGCCGAGCTGGGCGGCGCTCAGGCCGAGGAAGCGGGTGAAGAACAGCACGCCGACGGAGAGCGAGAGGCCGCTGCCGAGGGTGTTGAGCAGGGTGATCCGGGCGAGCCTGCGCACCATCGGGTCGGGGTGCAGCAGCCGGGACGGCCCGGACGGGGCGGGCGCGGGCTGGGCGGGCTGGGCGGGCGCGGGCGGGGCGGAGCTCGGCGCGGCGGGCGCCGCCGGTGGGGTGGTCATGTCCCTGATCCCACCCCGCCACCGCCGTCCGGCAGTACTCATTTAGGCTGGCGCTAAAACCAGCAGCCCACCGGCGGCGCGGCCCCGGGCCGGAGCCGCCCACCGGCCGCGAACGACGCACGGCGAGGGACGGGGGACGGCCGCGTGCACCGGTTCAAGCTCGACCTGGCCGACCTCGCCACCACCTGGTTCGCCTGCTCGCCCATCCAGGAGGCCGCCCTCAGCCTGCGGATGTGGACGCACCCCGGCCACCTCCCCCTCCAGTCCGCCGCCTTCGAGCGACTGCGCCCCGCCTTCGAGCGGCTGGACTCCGCGCTGCTGCTCTCCCTGGTCGGCGCCAACCGCTGGATCCCGGACTTCCTGACGCCCCGGCCGACCAGCCCGTGGCCGGACTTCCGCACCGAGCTGGCCGCCGTCCGGGCGCTGCCGCCCGACCGGCTGCGCCCCGAACTGGAGCAGACCTTCCTGCCCCACCACCGGCCGCTTCCCCCGGTGCTGGCGGCCGGTCTGAGCGACCCGGAGCGGCTGCTGGCACGGATCGCCGACGCCCTGGAGGAGTACTGGGAGCGCTGCCTGGCGCCCGGCTGGTGGCCGCGGGCGCGGGCGGTGCTGGAGGCGGACCTGGTCTACCGCTCCCGGGTGCTGGCGCAGCAGGGCGCGGCCGCGCTGTTCGCCGACCTCGACCACCGGTTGCGCTGGACGGACGGGGTGCTGTCGATCGACCGTCCCTGGACGAACTGGGACGACGAGATCACGGTGGACGGGCGCGGACTGGTGCTGGTGCCGACCTTCTTCGCCCGGGGCGCGGTCACGATGATCAGCAACGACCGCGCTCCGCAGATCAGTTACCCGGCCCGGGGGCGGGCCGGGATGACCGGTCCGCGGCCGCCGGTGGCGCCGCGCGCGCTGGAGCAGCTGCTCGGCGCCCCGAAGGCCCGGCTCCTGGCCCTGCTCGCCGAGCCGGCCAGCACCACGGACCTCGCCTACCGGCTGGGGGTCACGCCGGGCGCGATCAGCCAGCACCTGGCGGTGCTGCACCGGACCGGGCTGGTGACCCGGGCCCGGCACGGCCGTTCGGTGCTCTACGGCCGCAGTCCGCTCGGGGACGAGCTGTCCGGTCACCCGCGCCGCGGCTGACGGCCCGGCCCGCAAGACCCGCCCCGGCCCGGGCCAACTCCCCAGTGGTACAGACCTGTTGACGCATTGGTCTGTACCTCCTACAGTGCCCATGCCCCCGTCTCCCCACGGCGGCGGGCATGCCACACGGCCGGTGCCTCCCCTGCACCGTCCCCGTTCGGTTCGGCGTCACCCTGTCCAACCCCCACAGTCGCAGGGAGAACCATGTCCGTTCGATCCCGCACGCGCCGAGGCCGCCACAGGCTGATCGCGCTGCTCTCCGTCCTGCTCCTCCCGCTGGCCGCGATCACCGCGCTGGCCACCCCGGCCAACGCGGCCGGCAAGCTCACCGCCGCCTTCACCAGCGAGAACAACGGCTCCTGGTGGAAGGGCACCTACATCGTCAGGAACGACAACACCACCGCCGTCAACGGCTGGACCCTGGAGTTCGACCTCCCGGCCGGCGTGACCGTCCAGAACAGCTACAACGGCACCGCGACCGTCAACGGCCGCCACGTCACCGCCGTCGCCGCGTTCTACAACGCCAACGTCCCCGCGGGGCGGACCACCGAGCCGTACAGCTTCTGGTTCGTGGCCAACGGCCCGATCGGCACGCCGACCGGCTGCCGGATCAACGGCGACAAGTGCGACGGCAGTTCGGACGTCCTGCCGTCCGCCCCCGGCACCCCGACGGTGACCGACTCGACGGCGCACAGCCTCGCGCTGAAGTGGCCCGCCGCGACCGGCGGCGACTTCCAGGTCGCCTCCTACGAGGTGCTGAACGGCGGCACCGTGGTCGCCACCACCGCCACCACGGACGCGCTGGTCACCGGGCTGACCCCGGCGACCAGTTACACCCTGACGGTCCGGGCCAAGGACACCCGCGGCAACCTCGGCCCGGCGAGCGCCCCGGTCACCGCCTCCACCTTCGACCCGGCCACCGATCCGACACCGCCCACCGCGCCGACCAACCTCCGCACCACCGCGGTGGGTTCGAGCGAGGTGACGCTCGCCTGGAACGCCGCCACCGACAACCTGCGGGTCGCCGCGTACGACGTGTACCGGGACGGCGTCCTGGTCCGCACGGTGACCGGCGCCACCCTGACCGCCACCGTCAACAGCCTCTCCCCGTCCACCGCCTACACCTTCACCGTCAAGGCCCGGGACGGCGCGGACAACGCCTCGCCCGCCTCGACGCCGCTCAAGGTCACCACCTCCGACCTGGTCGGCGCCGGCAAGTACGCCCGGGTCGGCTACTTCACCCAGTGGGGCATCTACGGCCGCCAGTACTTCGTCAAGAACCTCGACACCTCGGGCAGCGCGGCCAAGCTCGACGTCATCAACTACGCCTTCGAGAACATCGACCCGGTCAACCTGACCTGCCTGGCGGGCGTCACCAAGGGCACCACGGCCAACCCCCAGGACCCGGACCAGGGCACCGGAGCCGGTGACGCCGACGCCGACTACGCCCGTCCGATGAGCGCCGCCCAGTCGGTCGACGGCGTGGCCGACGACGGTTGGGGCAAACTGCGCGGCAACTTCAACCAGTTGAAGAAGCTCAAGGCGAAGTACCCGAACCTGAAGGTGGTCGTCTCGCTGGGCGGCTGGACCTACTCCAAGTACTTCTCCGACGCGGCGGCCACCGACGCCTCCCGGCAGAAGCTCGTCAAGTCCTGCATCGACGTGTGGATCAAGGGCAACCTGCCGGTCTACAACGGCGCGGGCGGCGACGGCGTCGCAGCCGGCATCTTCGACGGCATCGACCTCGACTGGGAGTGGCCCGGCTCGCCCGACGGCCACGCCGGCAACCACTACAGCACCAACGACAAGGCCAACCTGACCCTGCTGCTGGCCGAGTTCCGCAAGCAGCTGGACGCGCTCGGCGGCTCGCACAAGCTGCTGACCGCCTTCACCCCGGCCGACCCGGTCAAGATCGACCAGGGCTGGGACCTCTCCAAGATCTTCAACTACCTGGACATCGCCAACGTCCAGGGCTACGACTTCCACGGCGCCGGCAGCGACAACTCCTGGGAGCCGAACCGCACCGGCCACCAGGGCAACCTCTACCAGGACGCCCAGGACCCGTACACCACCCACTTCAGCGTCGACGCGGCCGTCAAGCCCTACCTCGACGCCGGGGTCAACCCGCGCAAGCTCACCATCGGCCTCGCGTTCTACGGCCGCGGCTGGCAGGGCGTCCCCGACGGCGGCGTCAAGGGCGAGTGGCAGAGCGCGACCGGCGCCGCACCCGGCCAGTTCGCCGAGGAGGCCGGCACCCGCGGGTACAACAACCTGATCACCACCTTCCCCAACCTCGCCGTCTACCACGACGAACAGTCGGTCGCCACGTACGGCTACACCGGCGCGGGCGGACAGTGGTGGACCTTCGACGACGCCTGGTCGATCGGCAAGAAGACGGCCTACCTGAAATCGAAGGGCCTGCTCGGCGCGATGATCTGGGAGATGACCGGGGACACCCCGGGCGGCACCCTCATCACGGCGATCGACAACGGCCTCAAGTAGCACCCCGGCCCGGCGCGCGCCGGGGCCGGTGGGTCGCCCCCACCGGACCCGGCGTCACGTCGTCACCACCGTCCGGACGGCCGGTCGGCCGGTAGGCCGGTCAGTCGGCCGGCCGGTAGGTCAGCCGGTCAGCGCGAGGCGATCGCCGCGAGACGGCGGGCCGAGCGGTACTGCCGGATCACCTGGGCGAAGGTGGTGTGGCCCTGGGTGGTCCGGGCGAACGCCCGCCAGGCCGGGTCGACCAGGCAGACCGCCGCGTGGAACAGGTACGGCCGGCGCTCGAAGGCGGTCAGCATCTGCTTGCCGGCCCGCATCTCCACGCCCAGGCCCGCCTTGATCGCGAAGGCGTAGTTCAGCGCCTCGCGGCGCACCTCCGCCGCCGTGGCCGCCTCGGCCACCTTCACCGCCCACTCCCCCGCCAGCCGGCCCGAGCGGAGCGCGTACGAGATGCCCTCCCGGGTCCACGGCTCCAGCAGCCCGGCCGCGTCACCGGCCACCAGGACCCGGCCGCGCGACAGCGGCGAGTCCTCGGCCCGGCAGCGGGTCAGGTGCCCGGACTCCACGCTCGGCTCGAAACCGGCGAGGCCCAACTGCCGGATGTAGTCCGCCAGGTACTGCTTGGTCCGCTCGCCGTCGCCGCGCGCCGAGATCACCCCGACGGTCAGGCTGCTGGACTCGGTCTTCGGGAACACCCAGCCGTAACTGCCGGGCAGCGGGCCCCAGTCGAGGTGGATCCGGCCGGCCCAGTCGGCGGCGACCTCCGCCGGGACGGGGATCTCCGCCTCCAGGCCGAGGTCGATCTGGTCGAAGGAGACGCCGACGTGCCGGCCGATCCGGCTCGCGCTGCCGTCCGCGCCGACCACCGCGCGGGCCTCGAAGCTGCGCCCGTCGGCGGCGGTGACCAGGGCCGTGCGGTGCTCGCCGCCGCGCTGCTCCACCCCGGTGACGGTCACTCCGGTGACCAGCACCGCGCCGGCCTGCTTGGCCGCCTGCACCAGGCGCAGATCGAACTCGTCCCGGTTGACCAGGCCGAACAGCATCCGCTTGGACCGCCTCGTCCGGGTGAACCGGCCGCCGTACGCGAAGGTGACGGCGTGCACCCGGTCCTGGAGCGGCAGTCTGAAGTCCGGTGGCAGGCTGTCCCGGGACGGGCCGATGATGCCGCCGCCGCAGGTCTTGTACCGGGGGTGCTCGGCCTTGTCGAGCAGCAGCACGCGCCGGCCCTGGACGGCGGCGGCGTGCGCGGCGGAGGAGCCGGCCGGTCCGGCACCGACCACGACGACGTCCCAGACGCCGTCCAGCGGGTCCGGCCGGTCCGGCCCGGCGGCCTCGGCGTCGAGCGGGCTACGAGAATCGGGGCTTCCGGAGTCAGTCACGGGCAGCAATCCTATGCGGCCGTCCCCGCCGACGTCGGCCGCACCGCACCGAACGCGCGACCGAATTCGGCCCTGACCGGCCCTGAACGGCCGGACCGGACGACGGACCGGACGACGGGGCGGCGCAGGAGGCCGCTCCCCGGCGGCCCGCCGTCCGGGTCCGCCTATGATCGGCATCACCCCCCGTCAACGCCGTTCGCCCGGACCACCCCCCGGACGGACCACCCCGACCCGGAGCACACCCGATGCCGCAGCAGCCCCTGGCCGACGCCGTCCGGTCCCTGATGGACCGCGCCCGCACCGACCTCGCCGAGCTGGTCGCCTTCCCCTCGGTCGCCGACCCGCGTCAGTTCCCCGTCGAGGAGTGCGAGAAGGCCGCCCGCTGGGTCGCCGACGCCTTCGCCGCCGAGGGCCTGACCGGCATCCGACTGATCGACACCCCCGACGGCACCCAGTCCGTCTACGGCGAGCTCCCCGGCCCGCCCGGCGCCCCGACCGTGCTGCTCTACTCGCACTACGACGTCCAGCCGCCGCTCGACGAGAACGACTGGCTCAGCCCCGCCTTCGAGCTGACCGAGCGCGACGGCCGCTGGTACGGGCGCGGCGCCGCCGACTGCAAGGGCAACATCCTCATGCACCTGACGGCCCTTCGGGCGCTGCGCCAGGTGGACGGCGGCTACCCGGTCGGGCTGAAGATCATCGTCGAGGGCTCGGAGGAGCAGGGCACCGGCGGCCTGGAGCGCTACGCCGAGGCCCACCCCGAGCTGCTCGCCGCCGACGCCATCGTGATCGGCGACACCGGCAACTTCGCGGCCGGCCTGCCCACCGTCACCGCCTCGCTGCGCGGCATGACCGTGGTCGACGTCGCGGTCCGCACGCTGGCCGGCAACCTGCACTCCGGCGCGTTCGGCGGCGCCGCCCCGGACGCCCTCCAGGCCCTGGTCAAGGTGCTCGCCTCGCTGCACGACGAGCACGGCGACGTCGCGGTGGCCGGCCTGACCACCGACCAGACCTGGACCGGCGTGCAGTACTCCGACGAGCAGTTCCGCGCCGACGCCAAGGTGCTGGACGGCGTCGCGCTGACCGGCACCGGCACCGTCGCCGACCGGCTCTGGGCCCGCCCCTCGGTCACCGTCCTCGGCATCGACGCCCCGCCGGTGATCGGCGCCACCTCCTCCGTCCAGTCCTCGGCCAGGGCCTCGGTCAGCCTGCGCGTCCCGCCGGGCACCGACACCGGCGCCGCCCAGGAGGCGCTGGTCGCCCACCTGGAGGCCCAGGTGCCGTTCGGCGCGCAGATCACCGTGGAGCGTCAGGGCAACGGGTCCCCGTTCAGCGCCGACACCTCCGGCCCGGCCTACGAGGCGATGGGCGAGGCGATGGCCGAGGCCTTCGGCACCCCGATGGTCGCCTCCGGCGAGGGCGGCTCGATCCCGCTCTGCAACACCCTGCGCACCCTCTACCCGGAGGCCGAGATCGTGCTGATCGGCGTCGAGGAGCCGACCACCCAGATCCACGCGGTCAACGAGAGCGTCGACCCGCTGGAGCTGGAGCGGCCCGACGCCGGCCCGCTCCCTCCCCGGCACTCCCTCCCCGACGCGCCCGCCCCGCGCTGCCGCACGCCCGCGCGTCCCGAGGTCCCGGCGCCCCGCCCGCACGCCCCGCACCACCCCGTTCCACCCGTGCGCCGTCGGCCGCTACCCCCGCGCCTTCCGCGAGCCCACCGACCCGGCCGCCCGGCCCGCACCCCCGCGGACCCCCGTCACCGCCGCTCGGGCCAGCGCCCAGCCGACCGCACCGACCGCGAGTCCGGCGCCCGCCCCGAAGCAGAACTCCGCCAACGGCCCGCGCCGCAGCGGCACGAGCCGGTGCACCACCCCCGCCGCGGTGGCCGCGCCCAGCACCACCGCACCCGCCCGCCGCGCCCGGCCCGACAGTTCGACGGTCGGCCGGACCGGCTCCACCGACCGGGCCGCCCGGACGGCGTACCCCGCCACGGCGGCCAGCCCGACCGCCGAGGTGCCGTACTGCAGCACCTCGTACAGCGGCGGCCCGCCCGCGAGCGGCCGTTCCAGCACCGGGCACAGCCGGACGCCGAGCCGCCCGTGATGGGTGAAGGCGTCCCAGCCGACATGGCTCGCCGCGCCGACCGCCGCCGAGGCCGCGAACCAGCCGAGGTCCGCCCGGGCCGGGCGACCCCGGTCGGCCCGTCGGACCGTCAGCGCCTCGGCCGCACCGGCCCACGGCGGCGGCAGCAGCGCGACCAGTGGCCCGCGCAGCAGCCCGTGCCAGCCCGTGACCAGGGCGGCCGCGATCGCCACGTCCACCGTCGGCACCGCCCACCAGCGGTGCGTCACCCCGCCGTGCCGGTAGACCCCGGGCAGCAGCGACTCGGCGAAGAACGGCACGTCCGGGGCCATCGAACCGGCGACCAGCGCCGAAGCGACCAGCGGCCCGCGCTCCCCCGCGGCGCGCAGCAGGGGCAGGACGGCGGCCGGATGGCTCAGTGTGAACGGCATGCCCACATCCTGCCGCCGCCCGGCCCGGCCACCGAATCGACCGGGTCCGGACCCGCTCCCGGCGCTCCCGCTCCCCGCTGCGGATACGGCTGCGGCTGCGGCCCCTCAGGCCGCGTCGGCCGTCGAGGCCAGTCCCACACCCGCCCGGCGCCCCGCCTCCAGGTACCGCAGTTCCCCGCAGCGGCGGGCGTCCAGCGCCGCGGCCAGCCGCCGGTAGCGGCCGGGCGGCAGCAGTCCGGAGGCCTCCTCCAGGCTGACGAACCGCCAGCTCCGCAGCTCGTCCTGCTGCAGCAGCAGCCCCTGCCGGGCGGTGGCGTCCAGCAGTCCGCCGTCGTAGACCAGGCGCAGCCCGCCCCGGCGCGGGCCGGTGCGCGGTTCCCAGTCGACGGCGAGCAGGCGCAGCGCGGCCGGGTCCAGCCGGATCCCGAGTTCCTCGGCGGTCTCCCGCAGCGCGGCGTCGGTCGGCGCCTCGCCGCGTTCGACCACCCCGCCGGGGAACTCCCAGTCCGGCTTGTAGACCGGGTCGACCAGCAGCACCCGGTCCTCCTCGTCGAAGAGCAGGACGGCCGCGGCCACGGTGTCCCCGGTGGGGTCGGGGGTCTGCACGATCGGGCAGCGGGCCGAGCCGTCGCGCACCAGCTGGGCGAGTTTGACGGCGGTCTCGCGCGGGGTGAGGCCGGCGGTGTCGACGAGCCGGGCGTCCCGGCGCAGCCAGCGGCGTGCGGCGAGGTAGCGCGGCACGTGCTCCAGGCACCACTGCCGGATCCGCTCGCTGCGCTCCGGGTCGTCGGGAAGCTCCTCGCGCTCGGCAATGCGCGCACGCAGGATCGTTTCTTCAGGGTCCAGGACGAGGTGGTGCACGGCGATGCCGTGCGAGGCCAGCGATCCGAAGATCTCGTCCCGGTAGTCCTCCCGCAGCAGTGTCATCGGGACCACCAGCGGCCCGGGGACCTCCCCGAGCAGTGCCGCCGCCGTCTCGGGGACGAGCCGGCGCCAGGCCGGCAGGTCCTGGAAGTCCGACACCGCCGCCATCCGGTCGGCCGGCAGCATCCCGCGCAGCCCGAACCCGACCAGCTCGGGATCGAACAGCATGCTGCCGGGCAGCAGTTCCACCAACTCGCGGCAGGCGCTCGTCTTGCCCGCCCCGAACGTGCCATTGACCCAGACGATCACTAACGTCCCCTGTTCTCGACCTCCCCCGGTACCGTTCGCACCGGGCGGCGCCCCCGTCAGTCGAACCAGCGCCACCCGTGGTGGTACCCCCGGCGTGCCGGTCCCCATACCTCCACGTCGGCCCGGCTCATGACGGTTCCCGGTTCCGTTTGACAGCGGCATGTGCCCAGGTCAGAGGGGATGGCGCAGGGGCTGTACGACCCTCGTCGCGCCGGAGCGCACACCCCCGGACACCGGAGTCCGACACCCCGGCGCGCGCCCCCTTCGCACCTCGTACGCCCCACCGTGCGCAGGCCCGTCGCCGTCCCCCCGCCCGGTGCGCCGGACCGGCCGTTCGCGCCCGCCGGACCGTGTCCGCGCTTGCCCGGCGGCGATCGACCGTCTAGAGAGGGACGGTGACCGCACCCAGCACCCCCGGCCGTGTCGTGGCCATCGGCTCCGTCAACATCGACCGCATCCTGCGCTGCCCCGTGCTCCCCTCCCCCGGGGAGACCGTCCTGGCGGCCGACTCCGCCCAGGGCTTCGGCGGCAAGGGCGCCAACCAGGCCGTGGCGGCCGCCGCCATGGGCGCGGCGACCTGGCTGGTGGCCCGGGTCGGCGCCGACGCCGAGGGCCGGGCCGCGCTGGCCGACCTGCGGGCGGGCGGGGTGGCGACCGACACCGTGCGCACCGACCCGGCCGCGCCCACCGGGCTGGCCGTCGTCCTGGTCGACCCGACCGGCGAGAACAGCATCGTGGTCGTCCCCGGCGCCAACGCCCGGCTCACCGGCGACGAGGTCGCGCAGGCCCTCGCCGGCCTCGCCCTCACCGCCGCCGACACCGTCCTGACCAGCGGTGAGGTGCCCGAGGAGTGCATTCGCGCAACGGCCTCCGCGCTGCCCGCCGGGCCCCGCTGGATCCACAACGCGGCCCCCGCCGGCACGCTCCCGGACTGGTCCGGCCCCGGTCTGCGCCGTCCGCTCCTGGTCGCCAACGCCGTCGAGGCCGCCCAGCTCACCGGCACCCCCACCGCGACCGGCACCGGCCCCGAGAGCGGCACCGGCACGGAGAGCGGCACCGGCACGGAGAGCGACACCGCCCCCGACCTGGACCGCACGGCCGCGACGGCCACCGCGCTGGCCGCCCTGGGCGACGGCGCGGTGATCACCCTCGGGGCGGCGGGCGCCCTGGTCGCCGCGGACGGCGCACTCCACCGCCTGCCCGCCCCCGCGGTGGCCGTCGTCGACACCACCGGCGCCGGCGACGTCTTCTGCGGCGCCCTCGCCGCCCGGCTCGCCCAGGGCGCGCCGCTGCCCGAGGCGGCCGCCACCGCCGTGGCGGCCGGCGCCTTCGCCGTCACCGCCCTCGGCGCCCGCGGCGCCCTCCCCCGCCCGGCCGACCTCACCACCGCCCCGGCCTCCTGACCTCCTGACCTCCTGACCTCATGACCTCCTGACCGCACGCAGGCACCCCGCACGCGCACCGGCGCCCGGACCACCGTGGTCCGGGCGCCGGTCGTCGGCACGCGCACGCGTCAGGGCCGGCCCATGTGGGTCGGGTAGTAGCCGCTGCTGATCCCCGAGATCCGGATCAGCGTGCCGGGCCGGGCGGCCTCCACGTACTGGTTGTTGCCCAGGTAGATCGCCACGTGGTGGATGCCCCGCGCGGAGCCGTCGTCCGACCAGAACAGCAGGTCGCCGCGGCGCAGCTGGGAGGCCGTCACCGGCGTGGTGGCCGCGTACTGGTCGTTGGCGACCCGGGGCAGTTCGATGTCGCCCCGCCGGAAGGACTGCTGGACGAGGCCCGAGCAGTCGTAGCCGTCCGGACCGTTGCCGGCGGTCTTGAACGGCTTGCCCAGCTGCGCCAGCGCGAACTGCACCGCCGACTCGACATCACCGTCCCCGGCCGGGGCCGCCGAATCGGCCGAGGCGCCCGTCCCCGTCGAGGAGCCGGAGGACGTGGCGGAGCCGGAGGAGTCCGACCCGCCGGTCCGCGCCAGGTAGATGTCGTAGTGGGTCGTCCAGCGCCACTCCCCCTTGCTGTTCTTGAACCAGTACCGCGACCCGTCCCAGCCCTGGGTGATCCCCCCGGACGACGTGGTCGTCTTCGTGGCGGACGTGCCCGAGGTCGAGGACCCGCCGATCCGCGCGAGGTAGACGTCGTAGTGCGTCGTCCAGCGCCACTGGCCCTGGCTGTTCTTGAACCAGTACTTCGACCCGTCCCACCCGGCGTGGGCCGGCGCCGGCTCGGCCGCCGCGGTCCCCGCACTCGTGCCGAGGCCGATCACGCCGGCACCGGCCGCGATCACGGCCACCATGCCTATCCCCCGGCGGACCCGCGCGGCCCGGGAGGGGCGGGCGCCACGCGCCGGCCGGGAGGAGGTGGCGGCAGTGGACTGCCCGGTCGCGTCGTCGGCGGCACCCGGTGCGCCGGTGTTGACGGTCGTCATGCTGCTGTCTTCCTTCGCTGATCGCGCCGATCACCCCGGTCCCGCTTCAGGTGATCGCTGAACGGTGAACGCGGTGCGCGGGGCCCGGTGGGCCCCGCCACGCCGCTTGTCACCGTAGGCACGCGTCCGCTCACGGCGCGCAGTGGAGTGCGCCAAAGGAAGGCTCACGGAAGGTGAGCGACCGTCACCCGACGCGGCGCCAGGTGACCGCCCGTCACCCGTGTGCCGCGTCCGTCAGCAGCTGCTTCTTCAGCACCTTCCCCAAGGCGTTCCTGGGCAGTTCGGGCACCAGCACCACCCGTCGGGGCCGCTTGTGCACCGAGAGGCGCGCCGCCACGAAGTCCGTCAGCTGTTCACCCGTCACGGGACCGTCCGCGACGACGTACGCCACGATCGCCTGACCGAGGTCCGCGTCCGGCGCGCCGACCACGGCCGCGTCGGCCACCGCCGGGTGGTCGCGCAGTGCCGCCTCCACCTCGCCGGCGCCGATCCGGTACCCGCCGCTCTTGATCAGGTCGACGGAGGCGCGCCCGACGATCCGGTGGAAGCCGTCGGCGCCGATCACCGCGACGTCCCCGGTCCGGAACCAGCCGTCGGCGGTCCACGCCTCGGCGTCGGCGTCCGGCCGGTTGAGGTACCCACGGAACAGGGTGGGCCCGGCGACCTGGAGTTCGCCGACGCTCTCGCCGTCGTGCGGGACGGGCCCGCCGTCCTCGGCGACCAGCCGGGTGCGCACGCCCGCCACCGGCAGGCCCACGCTGCCCGGGCGGCGCTCGCCGTCGGCGCGGGTGGAGACGGTGATCAGCGATTCCGTCATGCCGTACCGCTCGATCGGGGCGTGGCCGGTCAGCGCGGCGAGCCGCTCGAAGACCGGGACGGGCAGCGGGGCGCTGCCCGAGACCAGCAGCCGGGCGGAGGCCAGCCGGGCGGCCGCCTCCTGGTCCGCCGCCAGCCGGGACCACACGGTCGGCACCCCGAAGTAGAGGCTGCCGCCGGCGGCCGCGTACCCGGCGGGGGTGGGCCGTCCGGTGTGCACCAGGCGGCTGCCGGTCCGCAGCGCGCCGAGCACGCCGAGCACCAGGCCGTGCACGTGGAACAGCGGCAGGCCGTGCACCAGGGTGTCCTCGGCGGTCCACTGCCAGGCGTCGGCGAGCGCGTCGAGGTCGGCGGCGACGGCGGAGCGGCCGATCATCGCCCCCTTGGGCGCGCCGGTGGTGCCGGAGGTGTAGAGGACGAAGGCGGTCGCCGCCGGGTCCGGCTCGGCGTACGTGGTGGCGGAACGCTCGCCGAGGTCGACCGGCAGCCCGGTGACACCGGTGTCCTCCGGCGGGGCGTCGGCAGCGGCGTGGGCCAGCAGCGCGGCACCGGAGTCCCGCAGGATGTGCGCGCGCTCCTTGGGCCCGGAGTCGGGCGGCAGCGGGACGACCGGGACCCCGGCGAGCAGGCCGCCGACCACCGCCACCACGGTCTCGGCGGTCGACCGGGCGAGCACCGCGAGGGCGGGGGCGCCGGCCACCCGGTCGGCGACGGCGGTGGCCGCGCCGAGCAGCTGCTCACGGGAGAGCCCGGGGCCGTCGGAGATCCGCACCGCGTCGGCGGAGTCGCCGGAACCGCCTTGAAGCGCCGTCAAGAGTGTCATGCGTCTGCCCTCGCCCCTGTCCACGATGTCGCTGTCCACGATGTCCACGGTCCGCTGTGCACGCCGGTCAGCGGGGATCCGCGACCGGCGCCGCCGACCGACTCTACGGGCCGCCGGCCGGCGTCCGGGTGGCAGGGCGAAGGACGGCGGGGGCGCGCCCGGGGAAATCCCGGACACGCCCCCGCGTCGTGGTGCTTCTGCGGGGAGACCTGCTTGCCGGTCTGGCCGACCTGGTTGCTGTGCGGGTACCAGCCGGCGTCGACGGCGGCGCGCGAGGCACCGACGGCCGCGCCCAGCGCGTCCGCCAGGTCCTCGACGACGCCGAAGCCCTCGGCGGCACCGACGCCGCGGCCGCCGGAGACCACGATGGCGGCCTCGGTCAGCTCCGGGCGGCCGGTGGACACCCGCGGGGTGCGCGAGACGACCTTGGCGGCGTTGCCGGTGAACGCGACGGTCACGTTCTCGACCGCACCGGCGGCCGGGGCGGCCTCCGGGGCGACCGCGTTCGGCTTCACGGTGATGACCGCGGCGCCGTGCGACACCGTGGACTTCACCTGGAAGGACGCGGCGAACACCGACTGGGTGGCGACTCACCGGCGCCGAGGACGACGGCGGAGGGCTCGCCGATACGGCGGGCCAGGGTCAGCAGCTCCAGGGCCGGCTTGCGGACCACGCCGTCGGCGTGGTCCACGAGAACCAGGATCTCAGCCATGATTCATTGCTCCTGATCGATCGTTGGATGCGCGAACGGGTGGGACTAGATGAACTTCTGGTCGGCGAGGTAGCCGGCGAGCGCCTTGCCGCCCTCGCCCTCGTCCTTGACGACCGTGCCCGCGGTCCGCGCCGGACGCGCCGCCACCGACTCCACCGCCGTCCACGAACCC
>JOHN01000031.1 GCA_000719695.1 Streptomyces sp. NRRL F-6131 | reverse complement strand
CGTCCGCACCCCCGCCCCTCCCCGCCCGTCCGACCGTACGAAAGCCGCCGCCACCGCCGTGACCGAGCAGAGCAGAGCACGCTTCCGGACCGAGGCCCGGGCCGAGCACCCCGATCCGGTGCTGCTCTGCCTGCTCGCGGCCGCCGAACACACCCCCGCGCCCGACCCCTCGGACCCGGACGGCCTCCAGGGCCCGCCCGCGCTCGACGCCCTGCTCGCCGCCTGCGAGGCCGCGCTGGAGCGGCACGCGGCCGCCGTGCGGCACGCCGTCGCCGAGCGGGCCCCGGCCGGGCCGGAGGAGACCGCGGCGCTGCTGGCCGCCGTCCTCGGCGGGCGCGAGCGGTTCCACGGCCGCACGTCCGACTACCGGCGGCTGGAGTCCTCGCTGCTGCCCGAGGTGCTGCGGCGCCGGCGCGGACTGCCGATCATGCTCGCGCTGGTCTGGTCGGCGGTCGCCCGCCGGGCCGGGCTCACCGTGCACGGGATCGCCCTGCCCGGGCACTACATCGTCGCGGTCGGCGGCCCCTCCGGCGGCGAGGACTACGTGCTGGCCGACCCGTTCCACGGCGGCCGGCTGCTCGACCTGGAGGACGTGGCTGAGCTGGTGCGCGCCGCCGGCCACGAGTTCACGCCCGAACTGCTCACCCCCGCGCAGCCGCTGGAGACCGTACTGCGGGTGCTCGGCAACATCCGCGTCTGGGCCGCCGACCGGCCCGAGCACGCCCGCACCCAGCTCTGGGCCACCGAACTCGCCCTGCTGCTCCCCCGCCACCCCGCCCAGCTCCGGCTCGAACGGGCCGAACTGCTGGTGCGCACCGCCGACTTCCTGGGCGGCGCGCGGGAGATGGACGCGTACGCGGAGATCCTGGACGCCTTCGACCCCGACGGCGCCGCCAAGGTCCGCCAGGAGGCCCGGGCCGCCCGCCACCGGCTGAACTGACGGCCCGCGGCTCCTGCGGAGCTAGAGCCAGCCCTTCTCGCGGGCGACCCGGACCGCCTCGGTGCGGTTGCGGGCGGCGGTCTTCTGGATCGCCATCGAGAGGTAGTTGCGCACCGTGCCCTCGGACAGGTGCAGCCGCACGGCGATGTCCGCGTTCACCGCGCCGTCCGCCGCGGCGGCCAGCACCTCCCGTTCCCGGGCGGTCAGCGGGTTCGCCCCCTCGGCGAGCGCGGCCGCGGCGAGCGCCGGGTCGATCACCCGCTCGCCGCGCAGCACCCGGCGGATCGCCTCGGCCAGCTCGGCGGCCGGCGCGTCCTTCACCAGGAAGGCGTCCGCGCCGGACTCCATGGCCCGTCGCAGGTAGCCGGGGCGGCCGAAGGTCGTGGCGATCACCACCTTGGTCTGCGGCCGCCGCTCGCGCAGTAGCGCCGCCGCCTCGATGCCGGTCATCCCCGGCATCTCGATGTCCAGCACCGCCACCTGCACGTCGTGCGCGACCGCCGCGTCCAGCACCTCGTCCCCGCGGCCGACCTGGGCGACGACGTCGATGTCCCCCTCCAGCCCGAGCAGCGCGGCGATCGCCTCCCGGACCATCCCCTGGTCCTCCGCCAGCAGCACGCGCACGGAGGGCCGGTCGTTCTGAATGTCGCTCATGCCGCCCGACCTTACGGCGTGTCCGTTCCCGGGCGGGAGGCCGGAGCGGCCGGCCCCGGGGCCGCCCCCCGGTCCGGGCCGCCCGCCTCGGTGAGGGCGGCGCACGGGACCAGGGCGAGGAGCAGGACGATCAGCACCGCGACGGCAGGCTTCGGCATGCCTGACATGCTGCCCGCCGGCGGAGGGCCGCGCCCGTGCGCCGACGCGCGAGGGGGACGGGGTACCGCCGCCCGGACCAGTCGGCTACGAGGTCGTCACGGAGGCCGTCCGCAGCGGCACCAGGGCCCGCAGCCGGAAGCCCCTGCCCCGCTCGCCGGGACCGGTCTCCAGCCGGCCGCCGACCAGGGCGAGCCGCTCCTCCAGACCGGAGAGCCCGTTGCCCGGCTGGGACTTGCCCGGCCCGCGCCCGTCGTCGGCGATCTCCAGGACGGCGTACCGCTCGCCGTCCCCCTCCCAGGTCTCGTCGGCCCGCACGGTGCAGACGGTGGCGCCCTCGCCGTGCCGGACGATGTTGGTGACCGCCTCGCGCAGCGCCCAGGCGAGCGCGCCGGCCTCCTCCGCGGCCAGCCCCGGCCAGGCGTCGACCAGCTCCGGCGCGGCCTCCAGGGTGACCTGCGCGGCGGCGAGCGCCGTCCGGGCGGCGGCCAGCTCGACCGGCAGGGTGGGCCGGCGGAAGCCGGTGACCGCCTCCCGGACGTCGATCAGCGACTGCCGGGCGACGTTCTCGATGTCGGCGACCTGCGCCCGCGCCGCCTCGTCCTTGCCCGCGTCCATGAACCGCCCGGCCAGCTCGCTCTTCAGCGTGATCAGCGACAGCGAGTGCCCGAGCAGGTCGTGCAGGTCGCGGGCGAGCCGCAGCCGCTCCTCGGAGGCGGCCAGGTGCGCGACGGCGGCCCGGGCCTCGCGCAGCTCCTTCATGGTGGCGACCAGACGTTGCAGGCCGGTCATCGCGACGCCGGAGAGGAAGGCGGTCAGCGCGATGGCCGGGATGTCGCCGCGGTCGGCGTGCGCGGCCAGTCCGACCAGGACGGCGAGCCCGGCCATGCCGGCCACCGAGGCGAGCGCGAACCGGACCGGGGCGATGATCGCGACCGCCACCGAGGCGTAGGTGAACAGCGTCAGGAACGCGGTGCCGAGACCGAAGGTGGTGAGGACCGCGACCACCACCATCGTCGCGACGACCGCCCGGCAGAGCCGGGGCCGCATCCCCGCCATCGAACGGAGGACGACCAGGGCGACGTACCCCGCCACGAACGCCGCCAGCGCCAGCCAGCCGGCCACCAGTCCGGCCGTGGAGTGGCCGCCGTGCAGCAGGTCCTGCACCGGGTAGATCAGGTAGAACATCCAGAGCAGCATCCAGCTGACCTTGACCATCAGCTGCCGTCGGGTCTCCACCGGAGCACCGGGGATGTTCATGAACGACGCGCGCGCCGGACCCACCTCCGGATGCCCGTCGGTGCGGTGGGTCTGACGCGCGTCGCTCATGTCGATCATCATGCCTGTCGGGTGTCGCGGCGGTACAGGGCCGCCGCGGCGGCGACGAACACCGCCAGGAAGGCCGCCAGCCCGGCGACGGCGACGGTGTCCAGGGAGTGCCCGGGCTGGGTGAAGGTGGCCAGGCGGTTGTACAGGTAGACCGGGTTGAACCGGGCGAAGGTCTCCAGCGAGCCGCTCACCGGGAACCACGTCCCGCCGAACAGCGCCATCGCCATGTAGGCGATCATCACGACGGTCTGCACCGAGTCCGGCGCCGCCGCGTAGCCGAGCGCCACGCCGAGCGCCGCGAAGACGAAGCTGCCCAGCCAGAGCGCGGCCACCAGGCCGGCCCACTGTCCGGCGCCCAGTGAGACGCCCTGGCTCGCGCCGACCGCGAAGACCACCAGGATCGCGGGCAGCGTGGTCACCGCGCTCGCGGCGATCTTCCCGAGGGTGTACGCCCGGCCGGGCAGCGCGGTCAGCCGCAGCTGGCGCACCCAGCCGCTCCGGCGCTCCAGCGAGATCCGCTGCGCGCTGCCGGTCAGCACCGCGCCGACCGCGCCGAAGGTGGCCATCGAGACCATGAAGTAGGTCTTCACCGGCAGCCCGCCGGCGAAGTTCGCGCTGTCGTAGGCGTGGATGAAGAAGACGTACATCAGGGCCGGGTAGGCGATCGTGAAGAGCAGGTAGCGCCGGTTGCGGAAGGTCCGCAGGATCTCCAGCCGGATCAGGGTGGTCATCGCGCACTCTCCAGAACGGACTCGGTGGACCCGGTGGACGGGGCGGCCCCGACGGCCTCGGCGGCGTCCTGCTCGCCGGTGATGGTCAGGAAGGCCTGCTCCAGCCCCAGGCCGGTGACCTCCAGGCCGCGCGGGTACAGGCCCGCGCGGTAGACGGCGGCGACGGCGGCGTCCGCGTCGCCGGTGCGGATCCGCACCGTCCGCACGCCGGGCACCCGGGCCGTGACCTCCAGGCCCCGCACCCCGGGCAGCCGGCGCAGCACCGCCTCGTCGAACGGGCCGTCCGCCTCGTGCAGCTCGAAGGTGATCCGGCGGGCCCCGGCCCTGGCCTTGATCTCGGCCGAGCTGCCGTCCGCGATCAGCCGTCCGCGGTGCAGCACGAGGACGCGGTCGGCGATCGAGTCCGCCTCCTCCAGGTAGTGGGTGGCGAACAGGACGGTGCGGCCGGCGTCGGCCTGGGCCCGCATGCTCGCCCAGAAGGACTGCCGCACCGAGACGTCCATGCCGGTGGTGGGCTCGTCCAGGACGATGAGGTCGTTGGCGCCGGCGATCGCGAGGGCGAAGCGGACCCGCTGCTCCTGGCCGCCGGAGAGCTTGTCGACGCGGCGCTCGGCGAGTTCGGTGACGCCCGCGTCCGCCAGCACCTCGGCGACGGCCCGGCCGCGCGGGTGCACGTCGCAGGCGAGCCCCACCAGTTCGCGGACCTTGACGTCGGCCATCAGACCGCCGCTCTGCAGCATCGCGCCGACCCGGCCGCCGGCGATCGCGGCCCGCGGGGCGCCGCCGAACAGCGTGACGCTGCCGCGGTCGGGCTCGCGCAGGCCGAGCAGCAGGTCGAGGCTGCTGGACTTGCCGGCCCCGTTGGGGCCGAGCAGGGCGACGGTCTCGCCCGGCCGCAGGACGAGGTCGAGGCCGTCCACGGCCCGCACCCGTCCGTAACTCTTGCTGACGCCCCGGAAGGCGGCGACCTCGCCCGTGCTCATCGTCCCGGTCCTCTCCCCTGCTGGTGGTGTCCTTCGCACCACCTCAGAGTCCTGCGCGGCCGGGGTCCGGCGGCAGTCACCGCCGTCGTGCGTTCGGCATGACATCCGTCATGCCGACCGCACGACGCGCGTCACCGTCGCGCCGCAGGTCGGGGCGGCTGTCGGGGCTGCTGTCGGGGGCGACCGCTACCGTGTCGCCCACGTCGAGGCCGGACAGATCGACCCCGTTGCGGGTGCACGCGGCCAAGGGGGAGCGGGACGGGAACGCCCCGGCACCGCTCGTCCGCGGGCCCGGGCTCCCTGATCCGACCCCGCTCCCCCTCCTTCCTCCTTCCGGCGTCAGATGCCGAGCGACTTCTTCACGAAGTCGACCTGGAGCAGCAGCAGGTTCTCGGCGACCTCCTCCTGCGGCGTCATGTGGGTGACGCCGGAGAGCGGCAGCACGGTGTGCGGGCGCCCGGCGGCGAGCAGCGCCGAGGAGAGCCGCAGGGTGTGCGCGGCCACCACGTTGTCGTCGGCGAGCCCGTGGATGATCATCAGCGGCCGCTCCAGGCCGGGCGCGTGGGCGGTCAGCGAGTTGTCGTCGTACACCTCGGGCCGCTCGGCCGGGTGGCCCAGGTAGCGCTCGGTGTAGTGGGTGTCGTAGAGCCGCCAGTCGGTGACCGGCGCGCCCGCGACCGCCGCGTGGAAGACGTCCGGGCGGCGCAGCACGGCGAGCGCGGCGAGGTAGCCGCCGTACGACCAGCCGCGGATCGCGACCCGGTCGAGGTCCAGCGGGAACTCCTCGGCGAGCGCCCGCAGCGCGTCGACCTGGTCGTCCAGGGTGGCCCCGGCGAAGTCGAAGGCGATCGACTTCTCCCAGGCCGGGCCGCGCCCGGGGGTGCCGCGGCCGTCGGCGACGACCACGGCGAAGCCCTGGTCGGCGAACCACTGCGAGTTGAGGTGCGGATTGTGCGCCTGGACGACGCGCTGGCCGTGCGGGCCGCCGTACGGGTCCATCAGGACGGGCAGCAGGCCGTCCCGCTCGTGGTCGTAGCCGGTCGGCAGGAAGACCGCGGCGGGGATCCGGCGCTCGCCGGCGAAGCGGAACACCGGGCGGGCGGTGATCACCGGGGTCTCGGCGAAGGAGGCGATGGTGGCGATGTCGTCCACCACGACGCCCTCCGGCAGGTCCCGGGCGACCTGCACCAGGGTGCCGGGCAGGTCCGGCTCGGCGGTGGCCCGCACGGTGATGCCGGCCGCGTGCACGGCGGTGCTGACGGAGGTGAACGGGCGGCCGTTGGCGGCCTCCCAGGAGAGCCGCTTGCCGTCGTGGCCGATCCGGCCGACGGCGACCCAGCCGGGCTCGGGGTCGGTCTCGGCGGCGCCGCCGGAGGCGGTGAAGAGGACCTCGTCGGCGGTGACCGCGAGCACCGAACGCAGGTGCAGGTCGGGGCCGGTGACGGTGTGCTCCCCGATCACTAGCGCCCGGGCGCCGGACTCGTCGGAGATCCGCACCAGCTTGCCGTCCGGGGTCCAGGCCGGGACGCCCTGGAACAGCTCCAGCCAGGCCTCGTCGCGCTCCTCGTGGAGCAGCTCGGTGGCGCCGGTGGCGGTGTCCAGGCCGAGGATCCGCTGGACCCGCTGGTCGCGGGACTGCACGAGCAGCAGCGGCACGCCGCCCTGGGACCAGTGCACCCGGGCCAGGTACGGGAACGCCGCGCGGTCCCAGACCACCTCGGTGCGGCCGCCGTCCAGGTCGAACAGCCAGAGGCCGACCTCGGCGTCGGCGGTGCCGGCCGCCGGGTAGGCGACCTCGGCGGGCTCGCGGTCCGGGTTGGCCGGGTCGGCGATCCACCAGCGGTTGACCGGGGTGTCGTCGGCCCGCTCGACGAGCAGCCGGTCGCTGTCCGGCGACCACCAGTGGCCCCGGTCGCGGTGCATCTCCTCCTGGGCGATGAACTCGGCCTGGCCCCAGGTCACGTTCGGGCCGTCGGGCCGGGCCAGGGCGCGGTCGCCGGTGCCGTCGACGCGGGTGAGCCGCAGCTCGCCGGCGGTGGTGGCGTAGGCGACGTGGGTGCCGTCCGGGGAGGGGCGCGGGTCGACCAGCGGGCCCTCGGCGGGCAGCTCGGTGGCGGTGCCGGCGACCAGGTCGGCGACGAACAGGCGGCCGGAGAGCGCGAAGGCGGCGAGCCGGCCCGCGCCGTCCAGGGCGTAGCCGACGATGCCGGCCGAGCCCTCGCGGCTGCGCTCGCGGCGGGCCCGCTCGGCCGGGGAGAGGTCCTCCTCCCCGCCGCCGAGCAGGGCGGCCGGGTCGGCGGCGATCCGCTCCTCGCCGGTGGCGGTGTCGAGGGTCCAGAGCAGATTGGCGCGGTCGCCGCCGGAGGGCGAACGCAGGAAGACGACCCGGGAGCCGTCGGGTGCGACGGAGAACGACCGGGGAGCGCCGACGGTGTAGCGCAGGGTGCGCGCGTACTGCCTCGGGAAGGTGTCCGCTGGGGTGTGGGTGGTCATGGCACCAGACCCTATGACGCCGTCCCGCCGGTGGTGATCACTCGTTCGGAGCATCGTGCGCAAGTACGCCCGGACGGGGGCCGCACCCCCTCCGACCGGCCCATGCGCCCCACGAGTGCCACTGTGCCCCGGGGTGTGCGGACTCACTCAACGTAATGATCGCCTCACTGATCGGGTATGACTGGTCCACGAGTGATCGTCCGGCCCCGTCCCGGGCCCCGATCGCCCGACCGCTGGTCCCGCACGGTACGACCGCCGCCCTCCCCCGGGGGCGGCGCACCCGGAAGGGGTGTGAGCCGCCATGGCCCTGTCCATCTCCGCAGCCATGCTGATGCTGGTCATCGTGGTGGTGCTGATCCGCCGCTCCGGCCTGAAGCTCGCGCACGCGATCGTCTGCGCGCTCCTCGGCTTCTACCTGGCGTCCAGCTCCATCGCCCCCTCGATCAGCCAGGTCACCAGCAACCTCGCCGGGATGATCAACGGCCTGAAGCTCTGACCCGCCGCGCACGGCCGTCCGGCGGCACGCGGTCGTTAGGCTTCCTCCCATGACCGCGACTACCGGCCGCCGCCTGCTCCTGGTGCACGCCCACCCCGACGACGAGTCGATCAACAACGGCGCCACCATGGCCCGGTACGCCGCCGAGGGCGCCCACGTCACCCTGGTGACCTGCACCCTCGGCGAGGGCGGCGAGGTGATCCCGCCCGAGCTGGCCCATCTGACGGCCGACCGGGAGGACACCCTCGGCGCGTACCGGGTCGGCGAGCTGACGAAGGCGATGGCCGAGCTCGGGGTCACCGACTTCCGCTTCCTCGGCGGCCCGGGGCGCTACCGCGACTCCGGGATGATGGGCGTGCCCGACAACGACGCGCCCGGCTGCTTCTGGCGGGCCGACCCGGACGAGGCGGCCGACCGGCTGGTCGCGGTGGTCCGCGAGGTGCGCCCGCAGGTGCTGGTCACCTACGACGAGGACGGCGGCTACGGCCATCCGGACCACATCCAGGCGCACCGGGTCGCGATGCGCGCGTACGAGCGGGCGGCCGACCCGGCCCACCGGCCCGAGCTGGGCGCGGCCTGGCGGATCGCCAAGGTGTACTGGAACCGGGTGCCCCGGTCGGTGGTCGTGCGGGCCCTCGCCGAAACCGCCGAGAAGGCGGCGTTCCCCGGCGTGGCCCAGCCCTCGGACATCCCCGGGGTGGTCGACGACGAGTTGGTCACCACCGTGCTGGACGGCGCCGCGTACGCCGACCGCAAGGCCGCCGCGATGGCAGCGCACGCCACCCAGATCACCGTGGACGGCGCCTTCTTCGCGCTCTCCAACCACCTCGGCCAGCCGCTGCTCGCCACCGAGTACTACCAGCTGGTGCGCGGCCAGGCCGGGCCGCGGCTGCCGGAGGACGACCTCTTCGCCGGCCCGGACGTCGCCGCCGCCGAGGCCACCACCGAAGCCGCCGCCCCCGAGGAGGGTGCCCGATGACCGCGACCGACGCCCGTCCCGCCCGCCGTTCGATCCCGGCGACGCTGCTCGGCACCCGGGCGGAGCGGCTGAGGGAGCCCCAGCCCCCGCGCGCCGCACGGATCGCGGCTTATGTCCTGTTCTTCCTGCTGGGCGTCGCGGTGTCGATCTGCGGAGCATTTGTGCAGGCCTTGTGGCCGCCGGTGGGAGTCCTGCTGGCCCTCGCCGCCACCGCCGCGACCTTCTACGGCGGGCTGCGGGTGACCGGCACCCGGCTCGGCGCGGGCGTCCCGGCGGCCGGCTGGTTCCTGGCCCTGCTGCTGGTGATGGTCCCCCGCCCGGAAGGGGACAACGTGCTCTGGACCAATGCCACGTCGCTCTGCTGGCTGTTCGTCGGATCGATCCTGGGCGTGATCTGCGCCACCCTGCCGACCCGCGCCGGCTGGTTCCCCGGAGTGCCGGGGCCGCCGCGCTGATCCGGGCGGGCACCCGCGTACGGTGGCCGGTACGACGGGCAGTCAGCACCGCCCGGTCGTACTCTCATACCGGAGGAACCGGACGTATCGGGATCTGTCCGAACCGGTTCACCGGCCGGTTCTTCCCAGTATGGTGGTGCCGCAGAACGCCGTACCCGACGCCGCCCGCCTGGTCCGGCGCCGACGAACCGCGGTCGCGCCGCACGGCCCGGCCCGCGAACCCGGAGCAGAGCAGCATTGAGCAGCCGCGAATCTGACAACGCCCACCCGACGCCTCGGCGCACGGGCCCGGACGCCTACCCGTCGGGCACCCCGCCCTACGGCACACCGGGTTTCCCCGGCGGCGACCGCGCGGGTGCCGGCGCCGCCAAGGGCTCGGCTCCGGAGGGCGAGGACGAGTCCCCCAAGACCGAGACCACCCTCACCACCCGCGTCCGGATCAACATCCCCGGCTCGCGCCCGATCCCGCCGGTGGTGGTCCGCAGCACGGTCAAGAACGAGGACGGCCCCGGCGAGGACGCCCCGGCGCCCGCCGACGAACCGGCCGGCCCCCGGCACCGCTCCGCCGCGCCCGCCTCCCCGGTGCTCGGGGTGATGGACGGCGGCAGCCGCTCCACCCCGCCGGACCTGCCGCCGGAGTGGGAGATCCCGCCGGCCACCTCCGAGTCCGAGTCGACCGGCGCCTGGTTCCGCCCCCGGCAGAAGAAGGCCTCCGAGGGTGCCGCCCCGGCCCCGACCCCGGTACCGGCCGCCGCCACCGCCGCCGCGCCCGCGGCCCCCGCCGGGGCCCAGCGCGGCGCCACCCGGCCGAACGGCGCCCACCCCCAGGGCAACCGTCCGCAGAACGACCGGCCGCAGAACGAGCGCCCCGCCGCGGCCCGTGCCAACGGCCGCCCGGTGCCCGCCCAGGCCCAGTCCCAGGCCCCCGGCCGACGTCCGACCGGCGCGCCCGCCTCCCCGTACGGCGGCGCCGAGCTGCCCGCCGACGAGGCCGGCGTCTACGCCGACGCCCCGGCCGACGCCTTCGCCCCCGGCGCCGACCCCTTCGCGCCCACCGGCCCGGCCGACCCGTTCGCCCCGGCCGACCCGTTCGGCCCGGGCGCCGGCCGGCCCGGCGGCGCCCCGCAGGGCGCGGGCCGTCCGGCCCCCGGCGGCCCCGGTACCGCGAACCCCGAGGACACCTCGGTCGACGGCTTCGCGCCGATCCGTGACCACGCCCCGGCCGCCCCCATACCCGGCGCCCCGGACGCCGCGGGCGGCCACCCGCAGCCCGGCCTGTTCGCCTCCGCCCCGGCGGGTACCGACCCGTTCGCCGCCCAGCGCCCGCCGGCCGCCGGCCCGAACGGCGCCCCGGCCCCCGCCGGCCTCTTCCCCGGAGCCCCCGGCCGCCAGGGCGAGCCCGGCGCCGCCCCGGCCCACCCGTACCCCGCGGACGCGCACGGCGAGCCGCCCGCCGGCCCGGCGGCCGTCACCGCCCCCGCGGCGGACGGCCCGTCCGGCCCGAAGCCCCCGCCGGCCGCCAAGCCCGCCGCGACCCCCAAGCCCCGGCCGAGCGCCGCCAAGAAGCTGGTCAAGCTCGCCACCTACGCGGTCGCCGGGGTGCTCTTCCTCGGGGCCGCCGCGTACGGCACCGGCCTGATGCTGAACCAGTCCGACATCCCCAAGGGCACCGTGGTGCTCGGCACGGACATCGGCGGCAGCAACCGCGACCAGGCGATCCACCAGCTCGACGAGAGCGTCGGCAAGGCCGGCCAGCAGCCGGTCAAGCTGAAGGTCGGCGAGCAGACCGTGGACCTCGACCCGACCGCCGCCGGGCTGGCCTTCGACACCACGGCCACCGTGGACCGGCTCACCCAGCACTCCTACAACCCGGTGGACGTCCTCAAGTCGCTCAAGGGCGACGAGAAGGCCGTCCCGCCGGAGGTCAAGGTCGACCGGGCCAAGCTCAAGTCCGCACTGGAGGCGCTGGCCGGCGGCTCCGGCCAGGGGCTCCAGGAGGGCTACGTCAAGTTCGCCGAGAACGGCGAGGCCGTCGTCGTGCCCGGCAAGGCCGGTCAGGCGGTGGACTCCGCCTCCGCCGTCGACCTGGTCGACGTGGCCTACCGCGACCGCGCCGCGGGCAAGCCCGAGCAGCCCGTCGCACTGGGTGTCACGGCCGCCCAGCCGAAGACCTCCCCGCAGGCCCTCCAGGGCGCGGCGGACACCCTCGGCAAGTCCGTGACCAACGGCCAGATCCACATCCTGGCCGGGACCAAGAAGTTCGACTTCGGACCGAGGACCGCCGCCGCGGCGCTCACCCTCGTCCCGGACGCCAACGGCAAGTTCGTGCCCAAGTGGGACCTCGACGCGCTCAACCGCCAGCTCGCCGGCGCCTTCGACAAGCTGAAGACGAAGAAGAACGGCCAGCTCGTCCCGATCACCCCGCAGGACGTCGCGGACCAGATCACCGCCCTGTTCGAGAAGACCGGTGACAAGGACCGGACCTTCAAGTTCCCGGCCTGACCGGACCGTTACCGGGGGGCGGGTCCCGATCCGGACCCGCCCCTCGACAACTCCGCCCACCGGTCAGCAAGATGTGACGCCTACCGTCCGCCGCATCCGCCCCGGGAGAACCACCATGGGCCGCCCCCCGCACCACCGCACGGCCCTGCTCGCCGGTCTCTGCGCCGTCTCGCTCTCCCTGACGCTGTGCTCCTGCGGCCCCGCCGGCGGCTCCGCCGGGAGCGCCCGCGCCCTGCCGAGCTCGGTCGAGACGCCCAAGCTCACCGCCGTCGACATCAACCCGCACGACCGCGCCGAGCTGCGCCAGGGCGGCACCCTGCGGGTCGCGGTCGCCCAGTACTCCGCCCAGTGGTCGCCGATCCAGACGGACGGCGGCGAGTCCTCCACCATCGCCGTCACCAAGCCGCTGCTGCCGACCTTCTTCCGCTCCGACGCGGCCGGCACCCAGACGCCCAACCCGGCCTACCTCCAGGACGCGCACAGCGAGCAGCGGGACGGCCGGCAGGTCGTGGTCTGGACGCTCAACCCCAAGGCCCACTGGTCCGACGGCACCCCGATCACCTGGCGCGACATCGAGGCCAACTGGCGGGCGCTGAACGGCAAGGACCCGGCCTACCGGGCGGCCAGCAGCACCGGCTTCGAGCTGGTCTCGGCGGTCGAACGCGGCAAGGACGACTTCCAGGCCGTGATGACCTTCGAGCGGCCGTTCTCCGAGTGGCAGTCGATGTTCAACGGCGCCGCCAACGGCCCGCTGCTGCCGGCCGGCCGGATCGCCACCCCCGAGCTCTTCAACACCGCCTACCTGGACGCGATCCCGGTCACCGGCGGCCCGTTCAAGGTGGAGCGGATGGACCGGGCGGCGCAGACCGTCACCCTGGTCGCCGACCCGGCCTGGTGGGGCGAGAAGCCGCTGCTGGACCGGATCGTCTTCCACGCGATCCTGCCCAACGCGATGGCCGCCGCCTTCGGCAAGGGCGAGATCGACCTGTTCAACAACGGCCCGGACGTGGCCGGCTACCAGCTGATCCGGAGCACCCCCGGCGCCGCCGTCCGCCGGGCCGGCGGGCCCGATTTCCGGCAGTTCACGCTGAACGGCCGCAGCCCGGCGCTCACCGACCCGGCCGTCCGCCAGGCCGTGTTCCAGGCGATCAACCGGGACGTCATCGCCCGCTCCGACCTCGCCGGGCTCGACTGGCCCACCGTCACCCTCAACAACCACCTGCTGGTGGCCAACCAGAACGCCTACCGGGACAACTCCCTCGGCCTCAGCCGCTACGACCCGGCCGAGGCCGTCCGCAAGCTCGACGCGGCCGGCTGGAAGCTCGACGGCGACGTCCGCCGCAAGGACGGCAAGGAGCTCAACCTGCGGATGGTCATCCCGACCGGCGTCACCCAGGCCCAGAACGAGGCCGCCGTCGCCACCGGCATGCTCAAGGAGGTCGGGATCAAGGTCACCACGGTCACCGCCAGCCCCAACGAGTTCTTCGACAAGTACATCAACCGGCGGGACTTCGACATCACCGCCTACTCGCTGCTCGGCACGCCGTTCCCGGCCAGCGGCAACCGGGCCAACTTCGTCCAGAACGGCGGCACCAACCACGCCCAGACCGGCAGCCCGTCCGTCGACGCCGCCCTCGACCGGGCCGCCGGCGCGAACGACGCCGCCACCGCCTTCGAGGCCATCAACCAGGCCGACGGCGAGCTGTGGAAGGTGGCCGGGGTGCTGCCGCTCTACCAGCGCCCCCAGCTGTACGGCGCCCGCGCCGACCTCGCCAACATCGGGGCCCAGGGCCTGACCGACATCGTCTGGGAGAACGTCGGCTTCCAGAAGTGACGCCCGCACGACCGAGGGGCCCCGGAGTCGCGCGGACTCCGAGGCCCCCGGCGGTGCGGCCGGATGCGGTCGGGTGCGGTCAGCCCGAACCGATCACGTCCCGCACCTCCGCGAAGTGGCAGGCCGACTCGTGCGCGGCCGGCCCGCGCAGCGTCGACGGCACGGCCAGCAGCGGGAGTTCCTCGGCGCAGCGCTCCTCCGCCTTCCAGCAGCGGGTGCGGAACCGGCAGCCGGACGGCGGGTTGGCCGGCGAGGGGATGTCCCCGCTGAGCAGGATCCGCTCGCGGGACTCGCGCCCGCTGGGGTCGGGCACCGGCACCGCGGAGAGCAGCGCCTGGGTGTACGGGTGGGTCGGGTGGGAGTAGATCTCCTCCTCCGTCCCGATCTCGACCATCTTGCCGAGGTACATCACGCCGACCCGGTCGGAGATGTGCCGGACGATCGAGAGGTCGTGGGCGATGAACATGTAGGAGAGCCGGAAGTCGTTCTGCAGCTGCTCCAGCAGGTTGATCACCTGCGCCTGCACCGAGACGTCGAGCGCGGAGACCGGCTCGTCGCAGATGATCATCTCCGGCTTGAGCGCGAGGCCGCGGGCGATGCCGATGCGCTGGCGCTGACCGCCGGAGAACTGGTGCGGATAGCGGTTGACGCCGACCGTCATCCGCGGGTTCAGCGAGGTGTACGGGTCCTGGAACACCATCTGGATGTTCCGGCGCACGGCCTTCAGCCCGGCCCCGGAGAGCCGGGTGATGTCCTCGCCCTTGAACAGCACCTGCCCGGAGGTCGCCTTCTCCAGGTTCATCAGCACCTTCGCCAGCGTGGACTTGCCGCAGCCGGACTCGCCGACGATGCCCAGCGTCTCGCCCTTGACCAGCTCGAAGGAGATGCCGTCCACCGCCCGGACGGCGCCGACCTGCTTCTTGAGGACGATGCCCTGGGTCAGCGGGTAGTGCTTGACCAGGTCCTTGACCTCCAGGATGGGCTCAGCCATGGAGGGTCTCCTTCCAGAAGTGGCAGGCGCTGCGGCGGCCCGGCAGATCGGCCCCCTCGGCGTCCAGCACCGGGACCAGGCGCGGGAGTTCGGTGTGGCAGACGTCCCGGGCCCGGTCGCAGCGCGGGTTGAACGCGCAGCCGTCCGGGATCCGCAGCAGGCTCGGCGGCAGGCCCTGGATGGCGTAGAGGTTCTGGCCCTTCTGGTCCAGCCGGGGGATCGAGTTGAGCAGGCCCTTGGTGTACGGGTGCGCCGGGCGGGCGTACAGCTCGTGCACCGGGGCCGTCTCCACGATCCGGCCCGCGTACATCACCGCGATCTTGTCGGCGACGTCCGCGACCACACCGAGGTCGTGGGTGATCAGGATGAGCCCCATGTTGAACTCGGCCTGCAGCTCCGCCAGCAGGTCCATCACCTGGGCCTGGACGGTGACGTCCAGGGCCGTGGTCGGCTCGTCGGCGATGATCAGGTCGGGCTCCAGCGCCAGCGCCATGGCGATCATGATGCGCTGGCGCATGCCCCCGGAGAACTGGTGCGGATAGTCGCCGACGCGCTGACGGGCGGCGGGGATGCGCACCCGCTCCATCAGCTCGACGGCCTTCTCCTTGGCCTCCTTGCGACTGGCCCCCTGGTGCACCCGGAACATCTCGCCGAGCTGGTAGCCGACGCTGAGCACCGGGTTGAGCGAGGAGAGCGCGTCCTGGAAGATCATCGCGATCTTCCGGCCGCGGACCGCCCGCCGGGCCCTGGGGGCCATCGCCAGCAGGTCCTCGCCGCGGAACCGGATCGAGCCGGCCGTGATCCGCCCCGGCGGCATGTCCAGGATGCCCATGATCGCCTGCGCGGTCACCGACTTGCCCGAGCCGGACTCGCCGAGCACCGCCAGCGTCTCCCCCGCCGCGACCGAGTAGCTCACCCCGTTGACGGCCTTGGCGACGCCGTCCCGGGTGTGGAACTCGATGTGCAGGTCGTCGACCTCCAGCAGGGGCGTGCCGGGCACCAGGTTCTCCCGGCGCGCCCCGAACACCTCCACCGCGTCCGGGTCCGGCCCCGCGCCGTCCCTCGCCGGTTTCGTCGTGTCAGTCATGGTCCGCGGCCCTCCTCAGCGCAGCTTCGGGTCGAGGGCGTCGCGCACCGCGTCGCCGAGCATGATGAACGCGAGCACGGTGATGCTCAGCACGGCGGCCGGGAACAGCAGCACGTGCGGGGCGTTCAGGAAGCGGGCCTGGGCGTCGCTGATCATCAGGCCCCAGGAGATCGCCGGGGACTGGATGCCGATGCCCAGGTAGGACAGCGCGGCCTCGGCGCCGATGTACACACCCAGGTTGATCGTCGAGACCACGATCACCGGGGCGACCGCGTTGGGCAGGATGTGCCGGCCGACGATCCGCCCGGTGCCCGCGCCGAGCGCCCGGGCGGCCACCACGTAGTCGTTGTGCTTGTTGGCCAGCACCGCCGAGCGCATCAGCCGGTAGATCTGCGGCCAGCCGAGCACGGCCATCACCGCGGAGACCGTCCAGGCGTTGCCCTCGCCCCAGGTCGACATGATCAGCATGCCGCCGAGCAGCAGCGGGATGGCGAAGAAGATCTCGGTGACCCGGGAGAGCACGCTGTCCCCCAGGCCGCCGATCCAGCCGGCCCACAGGCCCAGGGTGCCGCCGACCAGGACCACCAGCGTGGTGGTCACCATGCCGACGATGATCGAGTTGCGGGCGCCCCAGATGGTGCGGGTGTAGATGTCGCAGCCCTGGACGTCGAAGCCGAACCAGTGCGACCCGCTGGGCCGCTTCAGCGAGTCGGCCAGGTTGCAGAAGCCGCCGGAGCGCGGGTCCGCGTCGGTGAACAGCTGCGGGGCGACCGCGAGCAGCACCATGAACAGCACCAGGAACCCGCCGATCAGGAACAGCGGATTGCGGCGCAGGTCCGTCCAGGCGTCGGTCCAGAGGCTGGCGACCCGTTCGCTGCTCCTGCCGTCCGCTCCACCGCCCTTGCCCCCGCCGGCACCGCCGTCCTTGCCCGCTCCGCCGCTTCCCGCTCCGTCCTTGCTGAGCGGGGCGGCCTCGGCGGCCGGACCGCCCGCGGCCGAGCCGGAACCGGACTGGGCGGGGATCGACGCCCCCGTGTTCTCGCTCTTCGTCGGCTCACTCATAGCGGATCCTCGGGTCCAGGACGGCGTACAGCAGGTCGACCACCAGGTTGGCGAACAGGTAGACCATCACCAGGGCGCTCACGATGCCCACGACGATGGTTCGTTCCCGCAGGTAGACGGACTGGAAGAGCTGGTGTCCGACGCCGGGGATGTTGAAGATGCCCTCGGTGATGACCGCGCCGCCCATGAGGCCGCCGAGGTCCATGCCCAGGAAGGTGACGATCGGGATCAGCGCGTTGCGCAGACCGTGCCGCACCACCACCCGCAGCGGGCTGAGGCCCTTGGCGACCGCCGTCCGGACGTAGTCGGCCCGCATGACCTCGATCAGGCTGGTCCGGGTGAGCCGGGCGACGTACGCCAGCGAGGTCGAGGCGAGCACGTAGCCGGGCAGCAGGTAGGAACGGAAACCGGCCTCCTCGTTGAAGGAGACCGGGAAGAAGTCGATGCCGTAGTCGGTGTTGAGCTTCACCCCGATGAGCAGCTGGAGCACGAAGCCGATCACGAAGACCGGGATCGAGATGACCATGAGGGTCGAGATCAGCACCACGTTGTCGATGAACCTGCCGCGCCGCAGGGCGGCGACCACACCGGCGGTGACACCCACCACCATCTCGATGGCCAGGGCCACGAACGCCAGGTTGATGGTGTACGGGAAGGCCCGCCGCATCACGTCGACGACCTGGTTGCCCCGGTAGTCCTCGCCGAAGTCGCCCTTGAACAGGCCGGTCAGGTAGTCCCAGTACTGGACGAAGAACGGGTCGTCGAGGTGGTACCTGTCCCGCAGGACGGCCACCACGGCGGGGTCCTGCCGTTTCTCACCGGCCAGCGCCTGCACCGGGTCGCCGGGCAGGAGGAAGACCAGTGCGTAGATCAGGAACGTCGCGCCGAGGATCACAGGTATGGCCTGGATGATCCGGCGGACCACATAGCGGCCCATGCGGTCTCCTCATGATCGGGGCACGCCGAGGCCGGGCGGCGCGGGGGTTGCCCGCGCCGCCCGTGACGGCGCACCGTTCGGACTGGACGTCAGGCCAGCTCGACGTTGGCCAGGTCGATGCGGTTCTGCGCGTCCACGACCACGTTCTTGACGGTCTTGGTGTACGCCGCCGAGGTCATGTAGGTGTAGACCGGGATGTACGGCAGGTCCTTGATCAGGATGTCGTCGGCCTGCTGGTACAGCTTCTGGCCCTCCTCCACGCTCTTCGCCTGGTCGGCCTGCGACAGGAGCGACTCGAACTGCTCGTTGACGTAGCCGCCGTAGTTCGAGCCGTTCTCGATCGCGACCTTGGAGAAGATCGGACGCAGGTAGTTCTCCATGGACGGGTAGTCCATCTGCCAGGCCATGCGGAAGGCACCGGAGTACTGCTTGTCGCCCAGCGCGTCCAGGATCTTGCCGAACTTCTCGAACGGCTTGAAGGTGACCTCGACGCCCAGGTTCTTCTTCAGCTGGTTGCCGACCGCCTCCATCCACTCCTTGTGGCCGCCGTCGGCGTTGTAGCCCAGCTCGATCGCGTTGTTCGGAACGCCGCCGGCCTGGGTGAAGAGCTCCTTGGCCTTGGCCGGGTCGTACTTCGCCGCGTCGCCCATGGCGCCCTTGCGGTAGCCCGGGATGATCGGGCTGATGAAGTCGTCGGCCGGGACGCGGGTGCCCGAGAAGATGGTCTTGGTGATCGCCTCGCGGTCGATCGCCATCGAGATCGCCTTGCGGATCTCCGGCTTGCCGTAGGCGGCCGGGTTGGTCGCCAGCGGGAAGCCGATGAAGCCGACGCCGGACTCCGGCTTGTAGATGTAGCGGTCACCGAATTCCTGGGCGACCGTCGACATCGCCGAGATCGGGAGCTTGTTGGTGATCTGGATGTTGTTGGCCCGGAGGTCGTTGTAGGCCGTTTCCAGCTTGTCGTAAATCTTGAACGTGACGGAATCCAGCTTGGCCTTTCCGTCCGACGCCGGGAAGTTCTCGTAGCGCTTGACCTTGATCTGCTGGTTGTGCTCCCACTTCCCGTCCATCTGGAACGGGCCGTTACCGATCGGGGACTCCTCGAACGCCTTCTTGTCCTGGAAGAAGGCCTTCGGCAGCGGATAGAACGCGGTGTAGCCCAGCATGACCTTGAACTGCGAGAACGGAGCACTGAGGGTGACGGTGAAGGTCTTGTCGTCGACCACCTTCAGGCCCTTGAGCTTGTCGGTGGCCGGCTTCTTGTCCTTGCCCGGGGCCAGCTCGTCGGCGCCGTCGATCTTCGAGAAGAACGGCAGGCCCTCGGCCGCGTTGTCCTGGTTGGCACCCCAGTTCCAGGCGTCCACGAAGGACTGGGCGGTCACCTTCTCCCCGTTGTGGAAGGTGTAGCCGTCCTTCAGCTTGATCGTCCAGACCTTGCTGTCGGGGGTCTCGATCGACTCGGCGACGCGCAGCCCCGGCTCGTTGGTCTTGCGGTCGTACTCGACCAGGCCGGCGAAGACCTGCGCCAGCACCTGGGCACCCTCGGACTCCGCGGTGTTCTGCGGGATCAGACCGTGCTGCGGCTCACCCGACTCGATGCTGATCGAGCCGCCCTTCTTGCCCGACCCGTTCGCCCCGTCCGAGGACTTCTTGTCGCTGCTGGTGCTGCACGCGGAGATCGCGAGCGCGGTGCAGGCCGCCAGCGCGGTCCAGCGCATCGTCTTGGTGAGCCTCATTCAACTGCTCCTCGATTTAGGGGCTTAGGAACGAACGGCGCCCCGCCACCGGTGTGCCGGGCACGGCGGGGGTCGACATCTCAGGGGCGATCCGCACAGCTGGCGAGGTGACCACTGATACGCGCAGAGCAACTATCGATCACCCGACCCCTTCGGTGGAATCGCCGTCACATCTCGTTTCAATTACATGCCGGGACCAACCCGTGACAATGCTCGGCAAATTCCGCCATATCGCGCGCGGAACCCCCGGCTCCGCTTTCCGAATAGCGGACCGGCAGTACCGGTATTCGACGCTTTACGAAGCGTAATGATCTATTTCGAAGATCGGCCGGCGGCACCCGACGGAATTCCCGCAGGTCGGCGGGTGGACAAAAGGGGAGCGCGCCCTCCCTGAGGAGGACGCGCTCCGCCGACGGGGCCCGGGCCCGCTGTCAACCGCTTTCCGGCCCACGGCCCTCGCGCTCGGCCGCGAAGTGGCAGGCCGACTCGTGGGCGGCGAGCCCGGACAACCAGCTCGGCACCGCCAGCAGCGGGACCTCCACCGCGCACCGCTCCTGCGCCTTCCAGCAGCGGGTCCGGAAGCGGCAGCCGGACGGCGGGTTCGCCGGCGAGGGCACGTCACCGGTCAGCACGATCCGGTCCCGGCTCTCCCGCGCCACCGGGTCCGGCACCGGCACCGCGGAGAGCAGCGCCTGGGTGTACGGGTGGGTGGCGTGCTCGTAGATCTCCAGGTCGCTGCCGATCTCGACCATCCTGCCGAGGTACATCACCCCCACCCGGTCGGAGATGTGCCGGACGATCGAGAGGTCGTGGGCGATGAACATGTACGAGAGGTTGAACTCCCCCTGGAGCTGCTCCAGCAGGTTGATCACCTGCGCCTGCACCGAGACGTCGAGCGCGGAGACCGGCTCGTCGCAGATGATTACCTCCGGCTTGAGCGCGAGGCCGCGGGCGATGCCGATGCGCTGGCGCTGACCGCCGGAGAACTGGTGCGGGTACCGGTTGATGTACTCCGGGTTCGCCGACCGTCATCCGCGGGTTCAGCGAGGTGTACGGGTCCTGGAACACCATCTGGATGTTCCGGCGCACGGCCTTCAGCCCGGCCCCGGAGAGCCGGGAGATCTCCTCGCCCTTGTACTTGACCGAACCGCCGGTGGCCGGCTCCAGGTTCATCAGCACCTTGGCCAGCGTGGACTTGCCACAGCCGGACTCGCCGACGATCCCCAGCGTCTCCCCCTGCACGAGGTCGAAGGAGACCCCGTCGACCGCCTTCACCGCGCCGACCTGCTTCTTGAACAGCACGCCCTTGGTGAGCGGGAAGTGCTTGATCAGGTCGCGCACTTCGAGGATCGGCTCACCGGGCGCGACCTCCTGGGCGAAGGCGGCCTCCACCGGCGGGTCGACCGCGTCGGGCCCGTCAACGGTCATGGAGGGTCTCCTTCCAGAAGAAGCAGGCGCTGCCCCGCCCGGCCAGTTCGGTGCCGTCGTCCTCCATGACCGGGAACAGCTCCGGCACCTGCTCGCGGCAGATGTCCTGGGCCCGCGGGCAGCGCGGGTTGAACGCGCAGCCCGGCGGGATCCGCAGCAGGTTGGGCGGCAGGCCCTTGATCGCGTAGAGCTCCTGGCCCTTCTGGTCCAGGCGCGGGATCGAGTCCAGCAACCCGCGGGTGTACGGGTGCGCCGGGCGGGCGTACAGCTCGTGCACCGGGGCCGTCTCCACGATCCGGCCGGCGTACATCACCGCGATCTTGTCCGCGACGTCCGCGACCACGCCCAGGTCGTGGGTGATCAGGATCAGGCCCATGTGGTACTCGGCCTGGAGCTCCGCGAGCAGGTCCATCACCTGGGCCTGGACGGTGACGTCCAGGGCCGTGGTGGGCTCGTCGGCGATGATCAGGTCGGGCTCCAGCGCCAGCGCCATGGCGATCATGATGCGCTGGCGCATGCCCCCGGAGAACTGGTGCGGATAGTCGTTGACCCGGTCCTTGGCGGCCGGAATGCGCACCCGCTCCATCAGCTCGACGGCCTTCTCCTTGGCCTCCTTGCGCGAGCTCTTGTGGTGGGCGCGGAACATCTCGCCGAGCTGGAAGCCCACGGTCAGCACCGGGTTGAGCGAGGAGAGCGCGTCCTGGAAGATCATCGCGATCTTCTGGCCGCGGATCTTCCGCCGCTGCTCCTTGTCCATCGCGAGCATGTCCTGCCCGCGGAAGCGGATCTCGCCGCGGGGGATGCGGGCCGGCGGCATGTCCAGGATGCCCATGATCGCCTGCGCGGTCACCGACTTGCCCGAGCCGGACTCGCCGAGCACCGCCAGCGTCTCGCCCGCCCGGACGCTGTAGCTGACCCCGTTGACCGCCCGCGCCACCCCGTCCCGGGTGACGAACTCGACGTGCAGGTCCCGGACGTCGAGCAACGGGCCCTCGTACGGTGCCTCCCGGCGGGAGGTGCCGGTGTCGACTGCTGTGGTCACGATGCGTCCCCTCGCTCAGCGAAGCTTCGGGTCGAGGGCGTCGCGCACCGCGTCGCCCAGCATGATGAAGGCCAGGACGGTGATGGAGAGCGCCGCGGCCGGGAAGAAGAGCACGAACGGCGCCGTCCGGATCACCTTCTGGGCGGAGGAGATGTCGATGCCCCAGGAGATGGTCGGGTCCTGCAGGCCGATGCCGAGGAAGCTCAGCGTCGCCTCGGTGGCGATGTAGCCGCCCAGGGCGATGGTGGCCACCACGATCACCGGGGCCACCGCGTTCGGCAGGATGTGCCGGAACATCAGCCGGCCGGTGCCGGCGCCGAGCGCCTTCCCGGCCATCACGTAGTCGGCCTGCTTGACCGTCAGCACCGCACCGCGCATGACGCGGGCGATCTGGGTCCAGCCCAGCACGCCCAGCGCGACCACCACGGTCCACACCGTGCGGGTGGAGAAGGCGTTCAGCAGCACCAGCGCGCCGAGCAGCAGCGGGATGCCGAAGAAGATGTCGATGATCCTGGAGAGCACCGCGTCCACGGCGCCGCCGAAGTAGCCGGCCACCATGCCGGTCAGTCCGCCGAGCAGGGTGACCGTCGCGGTCACGAAGATGCCGACGGTGATCGAGGCCCTGGCGCCGTAGATCACCCGGGCGTAGATGGACCGGCCCTGGCCGTCGTAGCCGAACCAGCCCGCGCCGAAGAAGTCCGTCCAGTCCGGCCGCTTGAGGTAGTCGTTGACCAGGTCCGCCTTGCGCGGGTCGGCGTCGGTGAACGCCCCGGGGAAGATCGCCATCACGATCAGCAGCAGGATCAGCACCGCCGAGATCAGGAAGATCGGACGCCGCCGCAGGTCCCGCCAGGCGTCGCCCCAGAGGCTGCGGGCCTGCTCCCGCTTGGCCGGGTCCGGCTCGACCAGGGTCTCCTGCTCGACCGCCATCCCCTGCTCGCCGGCGTAGTCCAAATGGTCCACTCCCGGCTTGGGGTGCGGTTCGTAGGAGCTCTCGTCGTGCATGTCAGGCATAGCGGATCCTCGGGTCCAGGACCGCGTAGAGCAGGTCGACGACGAGGGAGGCCACCAGGTAGACGATCACCAGCACGGTGACGATGCCGACCACGGTGGGCCCCTCCTTCTGGTTGATCGCCCGGTACAGGACGTTGCCGATGCCCTGCACGTTGAAGATCCCCTCGGTCACGATCGCGCCGCCCATCAGCGCGCCGAGGTCGGTGCCGAGGAAGGTGACCACCGGGATCAGCGAGTTGCGCAGCAGGTGGCGGGAGACGATGGTGCGCCGGGGCAGGCCCTTGGCGACCGCCGTGCGCATGTAGTCGGCTCGCAGGTTCTCGCCGATCGAGGTCCGGGTGAGCCGGGCGACGAACGCGAGCGAGAGCGAGCCCAGCACCACGGCGGGGAGGATCAGCTGCGAGAGGTCCTTGGAGTCCTGCACCGTCGGGGTGACCCAGCCCAGATTGGTGGCGAACACCGTCTGGGCGATGTACGCCAGCACGAAGACCGGGATGGAGATCACCAGCAGGGTGAGCACCAGCACCAGGGTGTCCTGCACGCTGCCGCGCTTCAGCCCGGAGACCAGGCCCAGCAGCAGGCCGAAGACCATCTCGAAGGCGAAGGCCATCAGGGCCAGCCGGATGGTGACCGGGAAGGCGTCCGCCATGATGTCGCTGACCGGGCGGCCGGTGAAGCTGGTGCCGAAGTCGCCCTGGAAGAGGTTCCCCATGTAGTGCAGGTACTGCTTCCAGATCGGCTGGTCGAGGTAGTACTTGTGCTTGATGCTGGCCACCACGGCGGGGTCCGCGGCCTTGTCCCCGAACAGCGCCGAGACCGGGTCGCCCGGCAGCGTGTAGACCATCAGGAAGATCAGCAGTGTGGTGCCGAAGAACACCGGGATCATCTGCAGCACCCGCCGCAGCACATAACTGCCCATTCGAGCCTCCTTCCTGGAGATGTGATCGAGTGCCCGGGGCCCCGCCCTCCGTGCGGGAAGGACGGGGCCTGCGCGGGGGAACTCGTCAGCCCTTGACCTCGACCTGGGTCCAGGCCGGGTTGCCGAAGGAGTCGAACTTCACGTTCTGGACCTTGGTGGAGTAGCCCGAGTTGGTCCGGTAGTACCAGAGCGGGATGGCCGGCATGCCGCCGGCCAGCACGGCCTCGGCCTGCTGGTAGCCGGTCACCGAGTCGGCCACGCTGGCGGCCTGGTCGGCCTGGGTGGCGAGCTGGTCGAACTGCGGGTTGCTGTAGCCGAAGTCGTTGGACGCGGCGCCGGTGCGGTAGACGTCCGCCAGGAAGTTGGCGTTCAGCGGGTAGTCCTGGACCCAGCCGGTGCGGAAGGCGCCGTTGATCTGGTGGCCGGTGATCGCCGCGCGGGCGGTCTTGAAGTCGGGCTTCGGGTCGCCCACGCAGTCCACGCCGGTGCTCTGCCGGATCGAGTTGCAGACCGCGTCCACCCACTCCTTGTGGCCGCCGTCGGCGTTGTAGGTGATGGTCAGCCGGTTCCCGGGGACCCCGCCGCCCTCGGTGACCAGCTGCTTCGCCTTGGCGGCGTTGAAGGTGCAGAACTCGCCGCACTGACCGTCCTTGTAGCCCTCGACGCCCTCGGCCACCCAGGCGGTGGCCGGCTTGCGCGAGCCCTGGAGCACCGTCTTGGTGATGGTGTCGCGGTCGATGCCCATCGACAGGCCCTGCCGGACCTTCGCCTTGTCCGGCGAGGCCCAGTCGGCCTGGTAGAGCGTGAATCCGATGTTCTGGATGGCGCCCTGCGGGGCGTCGATGGCCCGGTCGCCCAGGTCGGTCTTGTAGGTGGCGAGCGCGGAGGGCGGCACCTGGTCGATCACGTCCAGGTTGTTGGACTGCAGGTCGGCGTAGGCGGCCTCGGCGGTGCTGTACATCTTGAAGACGACACCGCCGTTCTTCGGCTTGTCGACGCCCTGGTAGTCCGGGAAGGCCTTGGTGACCAGCTGCTGGTTGTGGTCCCAGCTGACGAACTGGTAGGGGCCGTTGCCGACCGGCTTCTGCCCGTACCCGGCGGGGTCGTTGAAGAAGGCGTCCGGCAGCGGGGAGAAGGCGATGTAGCCGAGCTTGTACTCGAAGTACGAGACCTTGCCGCTCAGCTTGACGGTGAAGTTCAGGTCGTCGACGACGGTCAGGCCGGACATCTTGGTGGCGGCCGGCTGGCCGCTCGCCGGGTGGACGTCCTGGTAGCCCTCGATGTCGGAGAACCAGGAGCTGTTGATCTGGTTGTTGGACGCGGTCGCGCCCCAGTTCCAGGCGTCCACGAAGTTCTTGGCGTGCACGGGGGTGCCGTCGTGGAACTTCCAGCCGTCCTTCAGCGTGATGGTGTAGGTCTGCGAGTCGCTGGTGTCGATCTTGTCGGCGACCTGCATCCGGATCTTCGCGTTCGAGGGGTCGTAGTCGACCAGCCCCTTGAAGAGGTTCTGGATGATGCGCCCGCCGCCGGTCTCGTTGGCGTTGGCCGGCTGCAGCGGGTTCTGCGGCTCGCTGCTCTGGTAACTGAAGGTCTTGCTGTTGTCCGACGAGCCGCTGCTGCCGCCCCCGTCGCTGCTGCTGCAGCCGCTGGCCACCAGGGCCACGGACGTCGCTGCGGCGAGGACCCATCGAGCACGGGTGGCCACGGGCATGGAGGTCCCTCCTCAAGGTGTGTGACGCATCACACCCCATGAGAAGCGCGGCACCGTGGCGGCGCGAGTCGGGTACCCCCGGACGGGTGCACGGCGCCTGACCTGGATTGACGTGCCGGCCCGGGCCCGCGCGGCGCCCCGAGCGGGCCCGGGAACGCCGGAGGGGCCCGTGCCGCGAACGGCTACGGGCCCCTCCGGGCGGATCGGGCGCGGGATCAGACCGCGGCCGGCTCACGGACGGCGGCGAAGTGGCACGCCGACTGGTGCTTGGCCGCACCGCTCAGCACCTCGGGCACCGCGAGCAGCGGGATCTCGGTCGAGCAGCGCTCCTCCGCCTTCCAGCAGCGGGTGCGGAACCGGCAGCCGGACGGCGGGTTGGCCGGCGAGGGGATGTCACCGGTCAGGATGATCCGGTCGCGGGACTCGCGCGCCGCCGGGTCCGGCACCGGCACCGCGGAGAGCAGCGCCTGGGTGTACGGGTGGGTGGCGTTCTCGTAGATCTCCTCGTCCGAGCCGATCTCGACCATCTTGCCGAGGTACATCACGCCGACGCGGTCGGAGATGTGCCGGACGATGGAGAGGTCGTGGGCGATGAACATGTAGGAGAGCTCGAAGTCGTTCTGGAGCTGCTCCAGCAGGTTGATCACCTGGGCCTGGACGGACACGTCGAGCGCGGAGACCGGCTCGTCGCAGATGATGATCTCGGGCTTGAGCGCGAGGCCGCGGGCGATGCCGATGCGCTGGCGCTGACCGCCGGAGAACTGGTGCGGGTACCGGTTGATGTACTCCGGGTTGAGGCCGACGACGTCCAGCAGGTCCTGGACCGCCTTGCGGCGGTCGCCCTTGGGCGCCACCTCGGGGTGGATCTCGAAGGGCTCGCCGATGATGTCGCCGACCGTCATGCGCGGGTTCAGCGAGGTGTACGGGTCCTGGAACACCATCTGGATGTTCCGGCGGACGGCCTTGAGGGCCGCGCCGGACAGCTTGGAGATGTCCTCGCCCTTGAACAGCACCTGGCCGGAGGTGGCCCGCTCCAGGTTCATCAGCACCTTGGCCAGCGTGGACTTGCCACAGCCGGACTCGCCGACGATGCCGAGCGTCTCGCCCTTCGCCAGCTCGAAGGAGACGCCGTCGACGGCCTTGACGGCGCCGACCTGCTTCTTGAAGAGGATGCCCTGGGTCAGCGGGTAGTGCTTGACCAGGTCCTTGACCTCCAGGATGGGCTCAGCCATGGAGGGTCTCCTTCCAGAGGTGGCACGCGCTGCGGCGGCCGGTGAGCTCCTTGCCGTCCTTGTCGGTCACCTGGTGCAGCGTCGGGATCTCCGAGCGGCACAGGTCGGTGGCGACGTCACAGCGGGGGTTGAACGCGCAGCCGGCCGGAACCTTGAGCAGGTTCGGGGGCAGGCCCTTGATCGCGTACAGCTCCTGGCCCTTCTGGTCCAGGCGCGGGATGGAGCGGAGCAGGCCCTTGGTGTACGGGTGCGCCGGGTTGGCGTACAGCTCGTGCACCGGGGCGGTCTCGACGATCCGGCCGGCGTACATCACGGCGATCTTGTCCGCGACGTCGGCGACCACACCGAGGTCGTGGGTGATCAGGATCAGGCCCATGTTGTACTCGGCCTGCAGCTCCGCGAGCAGGTCCATCACCTGGGCCTGGACGGTGACGTCCAGGGCGGTGGTGGGCTCGTCGGCGATGATCAGGTCGGGCTCCATGGAGAGCGCCATGGCGATCATGATGCGCTGGCGCATGCCGCCGGAGAACTGGTGCGGGTAGTCGCCGACGCGCTGACGGGCGGCGGGGATGCGGACCCGCTCCATCAGCTCGATGGCCTTCTCCCGGGCCTCCTTCTTGGAGGCGCCGCGGTGCACCCGGAACATCTCGCCGAGCTGGGCGCCGACGGTCATCACCGGGTTCAGCGAGGAGAGCGCGTCCTGGAAGATCATCGCGATCTTCTGGCCGCGGATCTGCCGGCGGTCCTCCTCGCTCATCGCGAGCATGTCCTGCCCGCGGTAGAGGATCTGGCCCTGGCTGATCTTGCCGGGCGGCATGTCGAGGATGCCCATGATGGTCTGGGCGGTCACCGACTTGCCGGAGCCCGACTCGCCGAGCACCGCCAGGGTCTCACCGGCGGCGACGGAGTAGTTGACGCCGTTCACGGCCTTGGCGACGCCGTCCCGAGTGTGGAACTCCACGTGGAGGTCCTTGACCTCCAGCAGCGGGGTGCCAACCTCCAGGCGGCCGTTCTTCTGGTTCTTCTCGATCACGGTGGTCATCGGGTCGTCACCTCTTCTCTCAGCGGAGCTTCGGGTCGAGGGCGTCGCGGACCGCGTCGCCGAGCATGATGAAGGCCAGTACGGTGACGCTCAGTACGGCCGACGGGAAGAGCAGGACGTGCGGCGCGTCGAGGAAGCGGACCGACGCGTCACTGATCATCAGGCCCCAGGAGATCTCCGGCGGCTGGACGCCGATGCCCAGGTAGGACAGCGCGGCCTCGGCGCCGATGTACACACCCAGCGAGATCGCCGAGACGACGATGACCGGCGCGATGGCGTTCGGCAGGATGTGCCGGAAGGTGATCCGGCCGGCGCCGGCGCCGAGGGCGCGGGCGGCCATCACGTAGTCGTTGTTCTTGTTGGCCAGCACCGAGGCGCGCATGATGCGGAAGATCTGCGGCCAGCCGAGCACGGTCATGACGACCGAGACGGTCCAGGCGTTGCCCTTGCCGAGCATCGACATGATCAGCATGCCGCCGAGCAGCAGCGGGATCGAGAAGAAGATCTCGGTGAAGCGGGACAGGATCGAGTCGATGATCCCGCCCTTCCAGCCGGCCAGCAGGCCGAGCAGGGCACCGACCAGCGTGACCATCGAGGTGGTCAGCACACCGACGATGATCGAGTTGCGGGCGCCCCAGATGGTGCGGGTGTAGATGTCGCAGCCCTGGACGTCGAAGCCGAACCAGTGCTCGGCGCTCGGGCGCTTCAGCGAGTCGGCCAGGTCGCACGCGTTGTTGTCGAACGGGCTCCCGTCCGTGAACCAGCCCGGCACGATCGCCAGCAGGATCAGGAAGGACACCAGCGCGGCGCCGATGATGAAGATCGGGTTGCGGCGCAGGTCGCGCAGGGCGTCCGACCAGAGGCTGGCGACACGCTCCGGCTTCTGCTTCTTCTCCGGCGAGGACTTGGGGGTGTTGTCCCCGGAAGGGGCCTCGGCGCCCTTGGTGATGGTCTCACTCATAGCGGATCCTCGGGTCGAGCACGGCGTACAGCATGTCCACGAGCAGGGTGGTGACCAGGTAGATCATCACGAGCAGCGTGACGACGCCGACGATGATCGTGCCCTGCTTCTGGTACACGGCCTGGGCGAGCAGACCGCCGATGCCGTGGATGTTGAAGATCTTCTCGGTGATGACCGCGCCGCCCATCAGACCGCCGAGGTCGGCACCGAGGAAGGTGACGATCGGGATCAGGGCGTTGCGCAGGGCGTGCCGACCGATCACCCGGCGCTTCTTCAGGCCCTTGGCGACCGCGGTGCGGACGTAGTCCGCGCGCATGGTCTCCATCAGGCTGGTACGGGTCAGTCGGGCCACGTACGCGAGCGAGGTCGAGGCCAGCACGAAGGCCGGCAGCAGGTAGCCGCGCAGCCCGTCTTCCTCGTTGAACGAGACCGAGAAGATCTCGATGCCGTAGTCGTTCTTCAGCTTCACGCCGAGGACGAGCTGGAGCACGAAGCCGGTGACGAAGACCGGGATCGAGATCACGAACAGCGTGCTGATGAGGACCAGCTGGTCCAGGAACTTGCCCTTGCGCAGGGCCGCCATGACGCCCGCCAGCACACCGATGATCGCCTCGATGACAAAAGCCACGATGGCGAGGTTCACGGTGAACGGGAACGCCTCGCCGATCATGTCGCTCACCTGGCGACCGGTCAGGCTCTCACCCAGGTTCCCCTGGAAAACGCCCGTGATGTAGTTCCAGTACTGGAGCAGGAACGGGTCGTTCAGGTGGTACTTCTGGCGGATCATCTCCGCCACGATGGGGTCGGCCTTCTTCTCGCCGGCCAGCGCCTGGACCGGGTCGCCCGGCAGGCTGAAGCACAGCCAGTAGATCAGGAACGTCGCACCGATCAGGACAGGGATTGCCTGTATAAGTCGGCGGATGACATAGCGGCCCATCAGACCTCCACACTTTCGGACAAGGAAGGGAGGCGGGAGGACTCGGACTGTAGTCCGGTCCGCCCGCCCCCGTTCGTCTGATTAACCGGATCAGCCGGCGAGCTCGACCTCGTCCAGGTTCATACGACCCTGGGCGTCGGTGTCGAAGTTCTTGATCTTCTTCGAGTACGCGGCGGAGGACATGTAGGTGTACACCGGGATGTACGGCAGGTCCTCGATGAGGACGTCATCGGCCTGCTGGTACAGCTTCAGGCCCTCCTCCGGGCTCTTCGCCTGGTCGGCCTGGTCCAGCAGCGACTCGAACTTGTCGTTGACGTAGCCGCCGTAGTTCGAGCCGTTCTCGATCGCGACCTTCGAGAAGATCGGACGCTCGTAGTTCTCGATCGACGGGTAGTCCATCGACCACGCCATGCGGAAGGCACCGGAGTACTGCTTCTCGCCCAGCGCGTCCAGGATCTTGCCGAACTTCTCGAACGGCTTGGTGGTGACCTCGACGCCCAGGTTCTTCTTCAGCTGGTTGGCGACGGCCTCGATCCACTCCTTGTGGCCGCCGTCGGCGTTGTAGCCCAGCTCGATGGTGTTGTTCGGGACGCCGCCGGCGGTGTCCCACAGCTGCTTGGCCTTGGCCGGGTCGTACTTCGCCGCGTCGCCCATGGCGCCCTTGCGGTAGCCCGGGATCAGCGGGTTGATGAAGTCGTCGGCCGGGACGCGGGTGCCCGAGAAGATGGTCTTGGTGATCGCCTCGCGGTCGATCGCCATCGAGATCGCCTTGCGGATCTCGGCCTTGCCGTAGGTGGCCGGGTTGGTGGCGATCGGGAAGCCGATGTAGCCGACGCCGGACTCCGGCTTGTAGATGTAGCGGTCGCCGAACTCGCCCTTGACCGTGCCCATGGCCGAGATCGGGAGCTTGTCGGTCGCCTGGATGTTGTCGGCGCGCAGGTCGTTGTACGCCGTCTCCAGCTTGTCGTAGATCTTGAAGGTGACGCCCTGCAGCTTCGCCTTGCCGTCAGCGGCCGGGAAGTTGTCGTAGCGCTTGACCTTGATCTGCTGGTTGTGCTCCCACTTGCCGTCCATCTGGAACGGGCCGTTGCCGATGGGGGCGTCCTCGAAGGTCTTCTTGTCCTGGAAGAAGGCCTTGGGCAGCGGGTAGAACGCGTTGTAGCCCAGCATGGTCTTGAACTGGGAGAACGGCGCGGTCAGGGTGACGGTGAAGGTCTTGTCGTCGACGACCGTCAGGCCCTTGAGCTTGTCGGTGGCCGGCTTCTTGTCCTTGCCCGGGGCCAGCTCCTCGGAGCCGTCGATCTTCGCGAAGAACGGCAGGCCCTCGGCCGCGTTGTCCTGGTTGGCGCCCCAGTTCCAGGCGTCCACGAAGGACTGGGCGGTGACCTTCTCACCGTTGTGGAAGGTGTAGCCGTCCTTCAGCTTGATCGTCCAGACCTTGCTGTCCGGGGACTCGATCGACTCGGCGACGCGCAGCTTCGGCTCGTTGGTCTTGTTGTCGTACTCGACCAGGCCGGCGAACAGCGCGTTCAGGACCTCGGCACCCTCGGACTCCGCGGTGTTCTGCGGGATCAGACCGTGCTGCGGCTCACCGAGCTGAACAGCGATCGTGCCGCCGCCGGAGGCAGCCTTGTCGTTGCTCTTCGAGCTGGTGCTGCAAGCGGTCGCCGCGAGAGCGATCGCGGTCGCCGCCACGAGCCACTTGGTCTGGGTTGCACCGCGCATGGGGGGATGCCTCCTGAATTCGACTTTCCAACGAGGAGAGCACTGCGGGCGGTTGATCCGGTCCGCCGTGCCGTCCGCGCTCGGGGTTTCGGCGCGCACCCCTGCGCGTTAACCCTTGACCCGAGCCTGACTGCACCCACTATGTGTCACCCACGGACACGAAAGTGACCAATGCCGATCTCAATTAGGTCACATGAACGGTCGGTAAGTTTCGAAAATCGGACATATGAGACATACTCAGACAGGCATCAAACGGACAGTCGTCATGAATGACGGACTGTCACGTTCGCTCAGCGGACACCTGGCCGTGGTAAGCGCTATTCGGTTTATACCTGCGGCGACAACGTCGAGTAGTTGAAAAAGTTCGCCCCCCTCTCCATCGGAAAGGGGGGCGACGGTTTCCGGCCGAAGCATGGCCGGAGGGGCTCAGAAGGCCGGGATCAGACCTTCTTCGCGCGGGACGCGGTACGGCCACGGTCCTTCTGGTCCAGGACGACCTTACGGATGCGAACCGTCTCCGGGGTCACCTCGATGCACTCGTCCTCGCGGCAGAACTCCAGCGACTGCTCCAGCGAGAGCTTGCGCGGCGGGACGATCGACTCGGCGACGTCGGCGTTCGACGACCGCATGTTGGTGAGCTTCTTCTCCTTGGTGATGTTGACGTCCATGTCGTCGGCGCGCGAGTTCTCGCCGACGATCATGCCCTCGTACACCTCGGTGCCCGGGTCGCAGAAGAGCACGCCGCGCTCCTGCAGGTTGGTCATCGCGAACGCGGTGACCACGCCGGCCCGGTCGGCGACCAGCGAACCGTTGTTGCGGGTGGTCAGCTGGCCGAACCACGGCTCGTGGCCCTCGTGGATCGAGTGCGCGATGCCGGTGCCGCGGGTGTTGGTCAGGAACTCGGTCCGGAAGCCGATCAGACCGCGGGACGGCACGACGAACTCCATGCGGACCCAGCCCGAGCCGTGGTTGGACATGTTGTCCATCCGGCCCTTGCGGATGCCCATGAGCTGGGTGACGGCACCCATGTGCTCCTCGGGCACGTCCACGGTGAGGCGCTCGACCGGCTCGTGGGTCTTGCCGTTGACCTCCTTGGTGACCACCTGCGGCTTGCCGACGGTCAGCTCGAAGCCCTCACGGCGCATGGTCTCGATGAGGATGGCCAGCGCCAGCTCACCGCGGCCCTGCACCTCCCAGGCGTCCGGGCGCTCGGTGTCCAGGACGCGCAGCGAGACGTTACCGATCAGCTCGCGGTCCAGGCGGTCCTTCACCTGGCGGGCGGTGACCTTGCGGTCGACCCGGCCGGAGGACTTGGCGTCCGCGCCCTTGCCGCTGCCGCCCCGGCCGACCAGCGGCGAGGTGTTGGTGCCGATGGTCATCGAGATGGCCGGCTCGTCCACCGTGATCAGCGGCAGCGCGATCGGGTTCTCCGGGTCGGCCAGGGTCTCGCCGATCATGATCTCGGAGATGCCGGCGACGGCGCAGATGTCGCCCGGGCCGGCCACCTCGGCCGGCTTGCGGGTGAGCGCCTCGGTCATCAGCAGCTCGGAGATGCGGACGCTGGAGATGGAGCCGTCACGCTTGATCCAGGCCACGGTCTGGCCCTTGCGCAGCTCGCCCTGCTCGACGCGGAGCAGCGCGATGCGGCCGAGGAAGTTGTCCGCGTCCAGGTTGGTGACGTGGGCCTGCAGCGGCGCGTCGGCGTCGTAGGTCGGCGCCGGGACGTGCTCCAGGATGGTGGAGAAGAACGGCTCCAGGTTCTCGCTGTCGGCGGGAACGGTGCCGTTCTCCGGCTTGGTCAGCGACGCGACGCCGTCACGGGCGCAGGCGTAGACGATCGGGAACTCGATCTGGTCCTCGTCCGCGTCCAGGTCGAGGAAGAGGTCGTAGGTCTCGTTGATGACCTCGTCGATCCGGGCGTCCGGACGGTCGGTCTTGTTGATGCAGAGGATGACGGGCAGGCGCGCGGTCAGCGCCTTGCGGAGCACGAAGCGGGTCTGCGGCAGCGGACCCTCGGAGGCGTCGACCAGCAGGACGACGGCGTCCACCATCGACAGACCGCGCTCGACCTCGCCACCGAAGTCGGCGTGGCCCGGGGTGTCGATGATGTTGATGGTGATCGGCGCGCCACCGTCCTTCGGGTGGTACTTGACCGCGGTGTTCTTCGCGAGAATGGTGATGCCCTTCTCGCGCTCCAGGTCGTTGGAGTCCATCATCCGGTCGTCCAGCTGCTGGTGAGCCGCGAAGGCGCCGGCCTGCTTGAGCATGGCGTCAACCAGGGTGGTCTTGCCGTGGTCGACGTGGGCGACGATGGCGACGTTACGGATGTCGTTGCGCGTGGGCATGCCTAGCGGATTCTCCCGGAATCGTGGGTTACGGCGCCCGGCTGCGTGACGCGCACTTGCGACCCATGTTGGTCGCCGCCGCCCGTTCCGCCTGCTACTACCGGTCCACCCGCCGGGCAGGACATGCCACGGCTTCCTCCTATCGTACGGGGAACCGCCCAGCTCGGCCGAAACGGGCAGCTCCGGGGGACCAAGATCACAGCTCGGCCACCCCTTCTTCACCGGCTCTCCGGGCCCCGGTCAGCCCGTCGACCAGCCGATGTCCTGGAGGCGCGGGCGGGTGAAACCCCAGGCTCCGGCGCCCGCCACGCCCTCCCGGACCGCCAGCAGCTCCGGGCGCTGGAAGAGCGGCACGGAGTGGCCCAGCTGCCAGATCCGGACGTCGGCCTCCTGGAGGAGGGCCCGGCGGGCGGCCGGGTCGGGCTCGGCGGCGGCACGGTCGAAGAGGCGGTCGATCTCCTCCGTCCCAGCCCGGGCGTAGTTGCTGCCGGGCACCGGGGTGCCGTCCGGTCCGGGGCGGGGCTTGGCGTAGACGGGCCGCTGCTCGTCGGCCGGGTCGGGGCCGGCCGGCCAGGAGAACAGGGCGAGGTCGTACTCCCCGGTGGCCAGGTGGTCGCGGACGAAGGCCTCCGGCGGCGCCTCCGTCACCCGGACGGCCACCCCGGTCGCGCCGAGGTCGGCCGCCACCGCGTCGGCCGCCCGCCGGAGGGTGGCCGAGCCCGCCGGGACCAGCAGGCCGAGCGCCAGCGGGCGGCCGTCCCGGGCCCGGGTGCCGCCGCCGGAGGGCCGCTTCCAGCCCGTCGCGTCCAGCATCCGCCCGGGTTCGGCGGTGCCCAGCGCGTCGGCGTTGTCCCGGTAGCCGGCCTGGTCGCCGGTCAGCAGGTGGTGGCCGAGCGGCGCGGCCGGCAGCCCCAGCGGGGTGAGCGCGGCGTCGGCGGCGTGCCGCCGGTCGACGGCGCGGGCCAGGGCGCGGCGCAGCGCCGGGTCGGTGAGCGGTTCGCGGGCGGCGTTCAGGGTGAGCTGGGCGAGGCCGGTCCCGGCGGCGCGGTGCAGGGTGGTGCCGGGCGGTGCCCCGGCCCGGCGCGCGGCCTCGGCGGAGTCGCCGCCGGCGTGGTCGACCGCGGTGGTCAGCGGGGCGAGGTCCAGCCGGCCCTCGGCCAGGTCCGGCCCGCGCCGCTCGGCGGGGGTGGCGAGGAAGTCGATCCGGTCGGCCTTGGCCGGCTCGCCCCACCAGTACGGGTTGCGGACCAGGGTGGCCCGTCCGGCGGCCGGGTCGTAGCCGGAGACCAGGAAGGGGCCGGCCGTCGGGTGGGCGGCGCCGCCGGGCAGCGGGCGGCCGAAGGCGGCGGCGGTGGCGGTCTCCGCGGCGGGGTAGAGCGGGCCGAACAGGGCGCGCCACGCGCCGCAGGGCTCGCGGAAGGTGACCCGGACCTCGTGCGGGTCGGCGCCCTGGACGATGGAGTCGATGGCCGCGTACCCGGCGGGCCGGACGGCGGTGTAGGCGGGGTCCAGGCCGGAGAGCGCGGCCCGCTGGGCGATGAAGTCGGCGGCGGAGAGCGGGGTGCCGTCGCTCCAGACCGCGCGCGGGTTGAGGTGGTAGGTGACCACCTGGGGCCGCTGCCCGGGCGGGGTGGACTCGGCGGCGGTGAGGTAGTCCGGGTCCGGGGTCCACTCGCCGTGCGCGTCCGGCCGGAACAGTGCCGGGTAGAGGGCGTGCGCGAGCAGCGCGGAGTCGGCGCCGGCGGTGGGCTGGTAGACGTTCAGGGTGGCCGGCACGGTGTCGACGGCCCAGCGCAGCGCGCCGCCGTCGCGGACGGCGGCCCGGTCGGCCGGGCGGACGTCCCCGGTGACGGCGGTGGCGGGCGGCGCGGGATCGGGGGTCCGGGCGGTGCGGCCCGGGTCGGGGCCGCCGAGGCAGCCGGCCGTGGCACCGAGGGCGAGCAGCAGCGCGGCGGCTGCGACGGGGAGGCGGGCGCGCATGGCGGCCATCGAACGCCGCCGTCCCGCCCCGGGCGGCGCCGACACGGCGGCCGACCGGGCGCGGCACCCGATCGGCGGTACGCCCGCCCGGCCCGGGGACGGGCCCCGTGGGCCCCGTCCTAGAGCCCCAGCTCGAACCAGACGATCTTGCCCTTGGGGGTGCGCCGGCTGCCCCAGCGTTCGGCGAGCAGGCTGACCAGCTGGAGTCCCCGGCCGCCCTCGTCGGTCTCGTGGGCGCGCCGCTGCCGGGGCTGGGCGTAGCCGTCGTCCCAGACCTCGCAGACCATGGTCCGGTCGCGCAGCAGCCGCAGCCGGATCTCGCCCCGGCCGTGCCGCAGCGCGTTGGTGACCAGCTCGCTGACCAGCAGCTCGGTGGTGTCGACCAGCTCGTCCAGGCCGCGGGCGAGCAGCCAGCTGCACGCGGCCTCGCGGGCCTTGGCGACCGAGGTGGGCTCGGGCGGCAGGAACCACTGGCCGACGGCGTCCGCCGGGAAGGCGTGCACCTTGGCCATCAGCAGGGCGATGTCGTCCTCGCCGTGGTGCGGGTTGAGCTCACCGAGGACGTGGTCGCAGAGGTCCTCCAGGCTCTTGCCGTCGGCGGAGAGCGCGGTGCGGAAGGCCTTCAGGCCCTCGTCCAGCTGGTGCTTGCGGCTCTCCACCAGGCCGTCGGTGTAGAGGCCGAGCACGGCGCCGTCCGGCATGGTCAGCTCGACCTCCTCGAAGGGCTCGCCGCCGACGCCGAGCGGCAGGCCGGGCGGGACGTCCAGCATCCGGGCCGGCTCGCCGGGGCCGAGCAGGACGGGCGGCAGGTGGCCGGCGTTGGCGAAGACACAGCGTCGGGTGACGGCGTCGAAGACCGCGTAGACGCAGGTCGCCAGGTAGACCTCGCGGGCCTCCTCGTCGGCGGTGGAGGTGAGCCGCCCGTACGGGGTGGAACGGGCGGCCGGCGCGGTGTCGTCGCCGAGGCCGCGGGCGATCTCGTCCAGGGCGGTGAGCACCTCGGCCGGGTCCAGGTCGAGCATGGCGAGGGTGCGGACGGCGGTGCGCAGCTGGCCCATGGCGACGGCGGCGCGCAGGCCCCGGCCCATCACGTCGCCGATGACCAGGGCGGTGCGGTTGCCGGGCAGCGGGATGACGTCGAACCAGTCGCCGCCGACCTCGGTGTTGTTGTTGCTGGGCAGGTAGCGGCAGGCGATCTCCAGGCCGCTGGCGGCCGGGTTGCCCGGGGGCAGCAGGCTGCGCTGGAGGATCAGCGCGCGCTCGTGCTCGCGGCGGTAGAGCCGGGCGTTGTCGATGCAGACGGCGGCGCGGGCGACGAGCTCCTCCGCGATGGCGACGTCGCGGGCGTCGAAGGGTTCGCTGCCGATCGCCCGGGAGAGCTGGACCAGGCCGAGCACCTGGTCGCGGGCGACCAGGGGGACGATCAGGGTGGAGCGCAGCAGCGGGTCGGGCCCGGGCTCGGGGACGACGCTGCGGCCGGTCCGCAGGGCCCGGGCGTGCGGGGAGCGGCGCGGGTAGCAGAGGGTGCCGCCGGCCTCCGCGATGGGCAGGCCGGTGACCGAGCCGAGCACCGAGGAGGCGCCGCCGACCACGCTGGAGACCGCGACCCGGCGCAGTTCGCCGCTGCCGTCGGTGAGCACGGTGTCGCCGAGCCGGCCGGCGCTGGGCACGGTCTCGCCGGAGAGCAGCGCGGTGTACAGGTCGACGGTGGCGAGGTCGCAGAACGGCGGGACGACGACGTCCAGCAGCTCCTTGGCGGTGGTCTCCAGGTCGAGGGTGGAGCCGATGTGGGCGCTGGCCTCGTTGAGCAGCGCGAGGTTGCGGCGGACGCCGTCTGCCTCGCGTTCGGCGACGTGCCGGCTGGTGACGTCGGAGACCTGCCCGGCGACGCCCATCGGCTGGCCGGCCGCGCCGTTGAGGCGGTAGAGCGAGACGGCCCAGAGCCGGTTGCCCTCGCGGGTCGGGACGGCGGCGTGGAAGCGCAGGTCGAAGACGGGCTCGCCGCTGGCGAGGACCTTGCGCAGGGCGGCGGTGAGCCGGTCGGCCTCGGCGCCGGGGAAGATGTCGTGCGGGGTGAGGCCCTCCAGGTCGGTGGGGGCCAGGCCCATCCCGGAGGCGAACGCGTCGTTGACCCGCTGGAGGCGCAGCCGGTCGTCGAAGAGGACGAAGCCCGTCGGAGTCTGACCGAAAACCGCCTCCGATGCGGCGAGATCCGTCTCGATCCGGCGGAGCCGGCCGAGGTCGACCGCGAGGCAGGTGGCGCCGGCGGTGGGCAGCGCGCTGTCCGGCATGAGGTAGAGCTCGGCGAGGCCCTCGCCGCCGTCGGCGTGCCGGTACGGGGCGGTGCCGACCCACTCCTCGCCGGCCAGGGTGCGCTCCAGCCTGGTCCGGCCGCGCTGCCAGAGCTCGCGGGGGACGAAGGTGGTCACCGGGTCGGCGCCGACCGCCTCGACGGCGGTGACGCCGAAGAACTCGGCGGCGCGCTCGCTCCACTGGCTGATCCGGCCGTCGGGGCCGATCGCGAAGGTCGCGACCCTGATGTAGTCGTAGATCGAGCCCGGATCCCCGGCGCCCCAGCGCTGCCCCCCGGCGACCGGGCGGGCGGCCCGGGCGGGGGCGGGCAGGTGCTGGGCGGGGGCGGGCACGGGTTGGGCGCCGGCCTGCCCGGGTACAGCGGCATGACCGCTGCTGCTCGGCGCATTGCGCGCCGGGGTGCTGTTCAACGGACCGACCCCTCCAAACCCGCGACCGTCCGGATGTCGAGAAGACCGAGTATTCATCATCGAGGGGTACGTTCACACGCCCTCAACATCACAACATCAGATCGGGCGAAGGTTTTTGTCCTACCGCCCGCGCAACCACAATGCCACGCTCGCGCCCCCCGGGGGAGCGCGCGCTCCCCCGGGGGCCTCCGGTGGCATATGCAGCGGCGTTCCCGCGCCCGGGCTCGCGCGGGCGTCCCCCGCACGCCCCCCGCGCACGGCCCGTCGGCCCCCGGCCGCTACTCGGCCTGCGGGCTGCCGGGCAGCCCCTGTTCGAACCAGACCACCTTGCCCATCCCCTCGGCCCTGGCCCCCCAGTGCAGCGCCAGCCGGGCGACCAGCTCCAGACCGCGCCCGCCCTCGTCCGCCTCGGCGGCGTGCCGCTCGCGCGGCGGGTCCGGGAGCGGGTCGGAGATCTCCACCAGCAGCGTCTCGCCGAGCGTCAGCCGCACCCCGATCGGCGCGCTCGCGTACCGGACGGCGTTCGTGACCAGCTCGCTGACCAGCAGCTCGGCGGTGTCGGTGAGCTCCTCGACGCCCCATTCGGCCAGCGTCGCGCGGACCAGCCGACGGGCCCGGGAGACCGCGGTCGGCTCGGCCGGCAGGGTCCAGCCGGCCGTCGGGGTGCCGGACTGCCCGTGGCCGAGCCGGGCCAGCAGCAGCGCCACGTCGTCCGGCTCGCGGCCCTGCTCCATGGTGTCCAGCACCGCCTCGCAGGCCGCCTGGATCGACGCGTACGGCTCCTGGAGCACGGTGACCAGCCGGCCGAGCCCCACGTCCAGGTCCTTGTCCCGGGACTCCACCAGGCCGTCGGTGCACAGCGCCAGCAGGCTGCCCTCGGGGATCTTCAGCTCGACCGACTCGAAGGGGACGCCGCCGACCCCGAGCGGGGCGCCGGAGGGCAGCTCCAGGATCCGGCCGCTGCCGCCGGGCAGCGGGCTGCCGGTGCGGGTCGGCCCGTCCGACTCCTCCCCCGGCACCACCAGCACCGGCGGGATGTGACCGGCCTTGGCGACCGTCAGGGTCGCGGTGGCCGGGTCGAACACCGCGTACACGCAGGTGGCGAGCAGCGCCTCGTCCGGCCCCTGGGCGAGGTCGTCGGCCAGCTCGTGGACGTGCCGCAGCAGCACGTCCGGCGGCAGGTCGAGGGCGGCCAGCACGCGGACGGCGGTGCGCAGCCGGCCCATGGTGGCGGCGGCCCGCAGGCCGTGCCCCATCACGTCGCCGACCACCAGCGCGGTGCGGTCGCCGGGCAGCGGGATGACGTCGAACCAGTCCCCGCCGACCTCGGTGCCGCTGCTGCCGGGCACGTACCGGTAGGCGACCTCGACCCCGGTCGGCTGGGGCACCTGCTGCGGCAGCAGGGTGCGCTGGAGGGTCAGGGCGGCGGTGCGCTCCCGGGCGTAGAGCCGGGCGTTGTCCAGCGAGGAGCCCGCCCGGTCGGCCAGCTCGACGGTGAACGCCAGGTCGTCCCGGTCGAAGCCCTCGCGGTAGCCGGCCCGGCTGACCAGCAGCAGACCGATCACGATGCCCCGGGCCCGCAGCGGCACCACCAGCATCGAGTGCACGCCCAGGTCGTACGCCGCCTGCATCTTCGGGTCGCCGGCGTAGGTGACGTCGCTGAGCTGGTCGGCGCCGGAGAGCAGCTCGGGGACGCCGGTGCGCAGCACCCGGCCGCAGGCGGAGTCCTCGGCGAAGGTGATCCGGGCACCGCGCCGCAGCATCACCTCCACCTCGGGGCCGTCCTGGACGGAGGCCGTGCCGAGCTGGAGCAGCGAGGTGCGCCGGTCGTGGCCGTGTCGGGGCAGGTCGTCACCGTGCGCGACGGCCTGGAGCAGGATGACGGCGGCGTGGTCGGTCAGCCGGGGCACCACCGCACTGGCCAGCTCCTGGGCGATCCGGGAGGCGTCCAGCAGGTCACCGACGCGGGAGCCGAACTCGTTGAGCAGCGAGAGGCGGCGACGGGCGTGCTCGACCTTGGCGACCGCCCGGTAACGCTCGGTGACGTCCATCACGGTGCCGGAGATCCCGAGGACCCGCCCGGCGCGGTCGGTCATCCGGCTGTAGGAGATCGAGCGGTACCCGGAGCGGGCGGTGACCGGGGAGGCGAGCGTGACGTCGATGACCGGCTCGCCGGTGGCCAGCACCTGGCGCTGGATCGCGGTGATCTCGTCGGCGGCCCGCTCCGGCAGGGTCTCGCCGGTGGTGCGGCCGACGTGCTCCTCCGGCACCACGCCGTTCATCTCGGCGAGGGTCCGGTTGACGGCCGTGTAGCGCAGCTCGGTGTCGAGGATCGCGATGCCCAGCGGGGACTGCTCGAACAGCGCGTCACGCACCGCGAGGTCGCGCTCCACCGCCCGGACGGCCGCCGCCTCGGCCAGGTTGACCTGCAGGAACGGCGTGCCGTCGCCGTCCACCAGGAGCGAGATCCGGGCGTCGACCAGCACCGGGACGCCCTCCCGGTCGCGCAGCTCGGCGAGGCCCGACCAGTGGCCGTACCGCAGGGTGTCCTGGATCGCGGCCCGGATCCGGACCACCTGGTCCTCGTCGGGGATCAGGTCGTCGATCCGGCGCCCGACCAGCAGCTCGTTCGGCCAGCCGAGCAGTTCCTCGGCGGCCGGGCTCCAGAGCGTCACCCGTCCGGCGGTGTCGAGGATCGCGATGGCCACCTTGACCACGTCGAAGAGGCTGCCGGCGCCCTCGCCGGTGCCGCTGCCGCCGGTACCGGGGCCGGCCCGGCCGGGGGTCTCCGGGACGGCGCGGGGGCCGCCGGGGAACGGCCGGCCGGGGCGGCTGCGGACGCCGGCCGGCGGGGGCGCGTCGGGCACCGTCAGGGACGGCGCGGGCCGCACCGCCTCCGGGGCTCCGGTACCGCCCTCGCCGCGCCGGCGCGCGGGCGAAGGGCGCACGCCCCGGGCCTCGGCCCGGGTGCCCGTCGCGCTGCGGTTCGCGCCGCGGCGCAGCCGGGCGCGGGCGGCGGCGCTCCCCCCGGCGCCCGCCCGGCGCGCTCCCCCGCCGCCGTTCCCGGTCCTCGACACCGACGGGGCCTCCGGCTCTGCTCGGGATCGGCGCCGCCGGCTGACGGCGGCTCACCGATGGTGACGAATGGTGCCGAAAAGTGACATACCCAGCAGGACCAAGGCTATCCCGCCCGCCGCGTCGGCCTTTCCGATTGCCCGACCGGCGCCGCACGCGTCGCGCCGCCGGGAGGCGGGGACGCGGGGTCGGCGCCCGGGAGCCGGTGCTGCGGGTCCGGCGGCGCGGGGTCCGGCGGCGCGGAGTCCGGCGGCGCGGGGTCCGGGCTCAGGCGGTGGCGAGGAGGCGGGCGACTTCGGGCAGGACCTCGCGGTCGTGGTCGAGCCAGTCGACGTCGGCCAGCTCGGCGGCGCCCAGCCAGCGCAGCTCGTCGTGCTCCTGGAGCGGGCGCGGGTCGCCGGCGAGCAGTTCGGCCGCCCAGAGCCGCAGCTCTAGACCGGGCCGCACCAGCCACGCGCCGGGCAGCCGGGTCAGCGCCCGGGCCCGGACGCCCAGCTCCTCCATCAGCTCGCGCTCCAGCGCCTCGGTCTCGGTCTCGCCGGGCTCGGCCTTGCCGCCCGGGAACTCCCAGCGCCCGGCCACCTCGGCGGGCGTGCTGCGCCGCGCGGCGAGCACCCGCCCCCGGTGGATCAGCGCACCACCGACGACGATCCGGTTCTCCGTCGCGGGGTCGGCGGGTACCGCCGACCGGTCCATGGGCTCGTCCATGGACACCGACCTTACGGCGTGCCGGTCAGCCGCGCGGCCCCCGCGCCTCCGCGGCACCCGCGGGCTCGGCCTCGACCCAGTACAGCTGCTTGTGGCCGCGCGCCTCGAACTCGGCCGCGAGCCGTTCGGCCGCCTCCCGCTCGATCCCGCCGACGACCTGGAAGCGGTTGCCGTTGTCGTCCTGCCGCATCACCCGAAAGGTGTCCATGCGGTCCAGGCTAGGGCGTGTCCTCGGGCCCCGGCCCCGGCCCGCGTGGGGGTCGGGTCGGGGCGGGGCTCCTCGGGACACTACGCCGGGTTCGCTACCGGCCGGTACGGGGGCTGTTAACAGCCGGTAAGACGGCCGACGGCGGACGGGCCGGGTCCGGGGGTCAGGCCCGGATGTCGGCGGCCTGCTCGCCGGTCGACAGCCCCAGCGCGCCCCGGATCTCCACCGCGAGCTTGCCGCTCTTGGCGGACAGCGCCTGCGCCTTGGCGACCTCGCGCTCCAGGGCCTCCGGAGCCGTGGTCTTGGCCGCGGTGTCCCAGGCGTTGGCGGCGTCCAGCTTGTTCGCGCCCAGCTCGATCAGCTTGGCCCTGGCGCCCTCGGGCCAGTCGACCCCGTTGGCCGAGAGTTCCGCGACCTCCTTGCGGCACGCGGCGGCCATCGTCTTCGCCCAGGCCCGGTAGTCGGCCGGCGCCTCGGCGACGTCCTTCTCCGGCTCGGCGAGCAGCGCGTTGTTGTAGGAGAGCACCGCGTCCAGGTAGGCGCGCTGGGCCGGGGTGAGCTTGGTCCGGTCGGTGTGGACGCTGCCGCTGTGCTGCTTCCGCTCGTCCTGGAAGGTGCAGATCACCCGGCGGTCGCCGGTCGCCCAGCCGTTGACGCTCGGGTAGTAGTAGTACCCGTCCATCCCCTCGGGGACGATCCAGGAGTCGAGCGCGTACTCGTCGCGCACCGGGCCGCAGAGCTTCTCGGCACTGGCGCTCATCTCGCTCCGGGTGGGGTAGTCGGCGCCCTGGCCGGCGAGGACGGTGATGCCCGCGACCTCGGCGTGGTGCGGGGCCGAGCAGGGCACCACCCGGACCCAGTAGATCCCGGCGGACTCGGAGTCCCGGCCGGGGCTGACGGGCGGCTGGTTGAAGCAGTCGCCGGTCCGCAGGTCGTTGACGGCCACCGAGCCCTTCGGTCCGCGGCGGGCGTCGCCGTAGCGCTCCTCCTCGAAGCCGAGCGCGGCGAGCCCGATGAACGCGACCAGGGAGACGATCACCGCGAGGACACCGAGGACCAGTCCGGCGACGGCCAGGCCCCGGCCCTTCTGGTTCCGCCGGGGTATCTGGACCAGCGCGACGATCGCGAAGACCAGCGCCAGCGGCCACAGGCAGAACAGCGCGGTGGCCAGCGAGGCGATCGCGAAGCCGTTGGTGCCGGTCGGGGCCGGGGGGTAGCCGAACCCGGGCTGGAAGCCGCTCTGCGAGGCGGGGGCGACGGCCGCCCAGCCGGTCGGCCGCGGCGCGGCGGGGTCGCCCGGGGGCGGCCCACCGGCGGGAGCCGCCCACGGGTCGGCGACGAAGCCGGCCGGCGGGGCGGGGGCGGCGGCCGGGGCCGCCCACGGGTCGGCCGGCGGCGCGGGCTCGGGCGCGGCCTCGGCCTCGGGCACGGGCACGGGCACAGGCCCGGGCGCGGCCGGGGTCTCCGGCACGGGCCCGGAAGCGGGCACAGGCGCGGGCGCAGGCTCCGACGCGGGCGCCGAGGCGGGCTCGGGAAGCGGACGGGGCCCGGCCGGCGTGGCCGCCAGGAGCGCGATCCTCGGGTCCGGCACCGGTGCCGCCGCGGTCTTGGTCAGCCCGACCCGCTCGGGAGCGGCGGGCCCGTCGGCCCCGTCGGCCCCTTCGGCCCTTTCGGCCTCGACGGCGGAGCCGTCCGCGGCGTCCGGGGCGTCCGCGACGGGGGGCGCCGGCTCGGGCGCGGGCGCCGGGGCAGCGGCGACGGACTCGGGCTTGGACACGTGCGATCTCCCCCGGCCCGCGGACGGCGGGCGACAACTCGGCAGGACGACACCCGCGGAGCCCGCGGACGGAGCGCGGCGGCCCGTCGGGTACGGGAACAGGCGCGCGACTCTACCGGATCTTGCGAAACACTCACGCACGTTTTCCCCACCGCACGAACCACCCCCGCGCCCCACCGCCCGCGCCCGGTTCAGCGCCGGGCCAGCACCTCCCCGTGCAGCATCGCGAACCACCCGTCCCCGGCCGCCGCCCACTCCCGCCACCCGGCCGCCATCCGGGCCAGTTCGGCCTCGTCCGCGAACCCCTCGGCCACCGCCGCCCGGGCGATCCCGGAGTCCACGATCCGCTCGGCCCACATCCCGCCCCACCAGTCGCGCTGCTCGGGCGTCGCGTACGTCCAGCTGCTCGACGTGGCGGTGACCTCGGTGAAGCCGGCCTCCCGGGCCCAGGACAGCAGCCGCCGTCCGGCGTCCGGCTCCCCGCCGTTGTGCCGGGCGATCCGCCGGTACAGCTCCAGCCAGCGCTCCACGGCGGGCGCCTCGGGGTACCAGGTCATGGTCGCGTAGTCGACGTCCCGGACGGCGACCACGCCGCCCTCGGCGGTGACCCGGCGCATCTCGCGCAGCGCGCCCACCGGGTCGGTCACGTGCTGCAGCACCTGGTGGGCGTGCACCACGTCGAACGCCCCGTCCGCGTACGGCAACCGGTGCACGTCGGCGACCTCGAAGAAGACGTTGGACAGGCCGCGCCCGGCGACGTACCGGGCGGCCTCGTCCAGGACGTCGGCGGAGGCGTCCGCGGCGACCACCCGGCCGTCCGGGCCGACCCGTTCGGCCAGGTCGGCGGTGATGGTGCCGGGGCCGCAGCCGATGTCCAGCACCGCCTGCCCGGGGCGCAGGTGGTCGCGCAGGTGGGCGGCGGAGTTCTCGACGGTGCGGGAGCGGTGCGAGCGCAGCACCGGCTCCTGGTGGCCATGGGTGTAGACGGCGGGCTTCGGCGTGGTCACGGTGACGTCCCCCTCGGGATCGGCGATCTCCTCGACGCCTCCGACGCTACTCCTCGTCCCGCATCCCGAGAAGATTCGTCTCACATGTCGATCACCATGCCGACCGCGGGACGACCCGGGCCGTACCGTGGACGACACCCGACCGCCCGCCCCACCGTGAAGGGCTGCCACCATGCCCGGCCCCCGCCCCTTCGTCCTGCTGAGCGCCGCGATGTCCCTCGACGGCTTCCTCGACGACGCCTCGCCCGAGCGGCTGCTGCTGTCCGGCGCGGCCGACTTCGACCGGGTGGACGCCGAACGCGCCGCCAGCGACGCCGTCCTGGTCGGCGGCAACACCCTGCGCGCGGACAACCCCCGACTGCTGGTCAACGACCCGGGGCGGCGCGCCGCCCGGCTGGCCGCGGGCCGGCCCGAGTACCCGCTGAAGGTCACGCTCAGCGCGAGCGGCCGACTGGACCGCGCCCTGCGGTTCTGGCACACCGGCGGCGAGCGGCTCGCCTACAGCACGGACGCCGGCGCCGCCGCGCTCCGCCCCGAGCTGGCCGGGCTGGCCGAGGTGGTCGCGCTCGGCGCGACGGTGGAGCTCGGGGCGGTGCTGGACGACCTCGGTGCCCGCGGGGTCCGGCGGCTGATGGTCGAGGGCGGCAGCGGGGTGCACACCCAGTTCCTGGCCCAGGGGCTGGCGGACGAGCTCCAGCTGGTGGTGGCCCCGCTGCTGGTGGGCCAGGAGCGGGCGCCGCGGTTCGTCGGCCCGGCGGACTTCCCCGGCGGCCCGGCCCGGCGGATGCGGCTGCTGGAGGCCCGTACGGTGGGCGATGTCGTCCTGCTCAGGTACGCCCCGAAGGAGCCCGCCCCCGTGACCGAGCCGCACCCCGTGAACGCCGCCGCGACCGGCCCCGGCGCCCCCGCCGGGGCCGACCTCCGCCACCTCCGCCGGGCCGTCGAGCTCTCCCGTCGCTGCCCGCCCTCGCGGACGGCGTTCTCGGTCGGCGCGGTGGTCGTCGCCGCCGACGGCACGGTGCTGGCCGAGGGCTTCAGCCGTGAGGCGGACGCGCACGACCACGCCGAGGAGGCCGCCCTCGGCAAGCTGCCGGCCGGTGACCCCCGGCTGCGCGGCGCGACCGTCTACAGCTCGCTGGAGCCCTGCGGGCAGCGCGCCTCCCGCCCGGTGCCGTGCGCCGAACTGCTGATCGCGGCCGGCGTCCCGCGGGTGGTGGTGGCCTGGCGCGAGCCGGCCACCTTCGTCGCCGAGACCCGGGGCGCCGGGCTGCTGGAGGCGGCCGGCATCGAGGTGGTCGAGCTGCCGGAGCTGGCGGAGGAGGCCCGCGCGGTCAACGCGCACCTGCCGGGCTGAGGCCCGGGGCGTGTGAACGGCATGCGGGCGGCATGCAGGCGGCATGCGGGCGGCATGCGGGAGCGAGCTTTTGTATCCTTGTTGAACAATCAGCTCGCGTATCCCGCTCGCCCCCATTCTCCCCCACCCCGGACGGAGCCGCCCCGTGCCCACGACCTTCACCCCCCGCGCCCTCCTGCTGGACATGGACGGCACCCTGGTCGACTCCGACGCCGTGGTCGAACGCTGCTGGCGGCGCTGGGCCGAGGAGCACGGCCTCGACCCGGCCCGGGTGCTGAGCCTGGCCCACGGCCGCCAGGGTCACACCACCATGGCCGTCCTGCTGCCCGACCGCCCGACCGAGGTCAACCTCGCGGACAACGCCCGGATGCTCGCCGCGGAGAAGGCCGACACCGAGGGCGTCGTCCCGGTCCCCGGTGCGCCCGCCTTCCTCGCGGCCCTGACCGGACTCCCGCACGCCCTGGTCACCTCCGCCGACGCGCCGCTCACCCGGGTCCGGATGGCCGCCGCCGGCCTCGCGCTGCCGCCGGTCCTGATCACCGCCGAGTCGGTGGGCGCCGGCAAGCCCGACCCCGAGGGCTTCCTCAAGGGCGCCGCCGCCCTCGGCTTCGCCCCCGCCGACTGCCTCGCGTTCGAGGACTCCGCGGCCGGCATCGCCGCCGCCCGCGCCGCCGGGATCCCGGTCGTCGGCGTCGGCCCCCGCGCCGCCGCCCACCACCCCACCGCCCACGCCCCCACCCTGGAGGCCGTCACCGTCGCCCCGGGCCCGGCCGGCGCCCTCACCGTCACCGTCGCCTGACACGGCGGCGGGGGCCGGCACGCCCCGCCCCCGGGCCCCCGCCCCGCTCCCGCGTCAGCGGCGGGCGCGCTCCGCCAGCCAGCCCGCCATCGCCCGCACCCCGACGCCGATCGCCCGCTCGTCCGGCACGAAGGTCTCGTAGTGCGGGTAGCTCGTCTCGATCCCGGCCCCCGGGGTGCGCACCCCGAGGAAGCTGTAGGTGCCCGGGACCCGCTCCAGGAACAGCGCGAAGTCCTCGCCGTTGTACGGGAACGCGGTGTGGTTCACCGTCACCGCCCCCGCGCCGAACTCGCACCGCAGCCGCCGGGCCAGCGCGTTCGCCGGGCCCTCCGGGCAGAGCAGCGCCGGGAACGGGTCCCGCGGGTACGTGACCACCGCGCCCGGGTGGGTCTGCGCCAGCCGGCGGAACTCCTCCCGCACCTCGGCGTCCCGCTCCGGCGGCCAGCACCGGAACTTCGCCTCGACGACCGTCCGCCCCTCGGCGTCCGGCGCGGGCGCCACCTTCGCACCGGTCACCAGGAACCGGGCCAGCGGCCCGTCCGGCGTCTGCACGTCCCGGACCATGGTCTCCAGGGCCGCGGGCGTCTGCGGCAGCGGCACCGTGCCGAGCGCGGCGATCCCGGCCACCAACCGGGCCGCCGAGGCGGCCGCGTCCGGCCCGCCGATCGCGACTGTCACCCAGTCCTGTCCCGGCAGCCCGCTGCCCGGCGTCACCGCGAACTGCCCGACCGGGTACGGGCCGGTGTGCAGGGCGTGGATCTCCTCGACGCCGGTCCGCTCCAGCCACCCCTGCGCGATCATCGCCCGGGCGCCCACCAGGCCCTCCTCCCCCGGCTGGAAGAAGAAGACCACCGTGCCGCTCAGCCGGGCCCGCAGCCGGGCCAGCGTCAGCGCGACCCCCACGCCGACCGCGGTGTGGATGTCGTGCCCGCAGGCGTGCGCCGCCGGCCGGCCCTTCTGCGGCGGCATGATCCCGTCGCCCGGCACCGCGTCCATGTCCGCCCGGTAGGCGACCGTCCGGCCCGGCCGCGCCCCGCGCAGCACCGCGACCACCCCGGTCGGCGGCACCACCCTGCCGTCCGGCAGGGTGGTGCCGCCGACCCCGGTGTGCACCTCGAGACCCGCCGCCCGCAGCCGCTCCGCGACCGCCCCGGCCGTGTACGTCTCCGTGCCCGTGGTCTCCGGGTGGGCGTGCAGCTCCCGCCGCAGCGCGATCAGCTCGCCCTCCAGCCGCCCCACCACGGCGTCCACCGCCGCCTGGTCGACCGGATTCCGCCGGCCCACCGACTCCGCCGAGGCCCCCGCACCGGACGCCACCACGACCGCCCCGGCCCCGGCCGCCGCCACCCCACCGAGCACCGCCCGCCGACTCAGCCCGGCCCTCGCCACCTCGTTCATCAGTCCCCCATCCGCTCCGCCAATGTGACGTCCAGTCAACCAGCCCGCCGCATGCACCCGTCAAGACCCACCAGCACCATTGACAACACTGGACCCACCGGCACCATCGGCCACCGGGAGACCCGCGCGAACGAACACCGTTGTCACACCCCGGCGAGCGAACGTACAATTTCCTGTACCTGCTTGAGGAGGCGACCATGAAGACGATGACCTACTCGGAGTCCCGCGCCCACTACGCCGAGGTCCTCAATGCGGTGGTCGACGACCGCGAGGAGATAGTGATCACCCGCGCCGGGCGCGAGCCCGTCGTCATCGTCTCCCTGGAGGACTACCAGTCCCTCAAGGAGACCGCCCACCTGCTGCGCAGCCCTGCGAACGCGCGCCGACTGCTGGCCGCCATCGACGAGCTGGAGAACGGCGGCGGAACGGTCCGCGACCTGGTGGACCCGGAGTGAAGATCACCTTCGCCTCCCGGGCCTGGGAGGACTACCTCTGGTGGCAGACGCAGGATCGCAAGGTCCTGAAGCGGATCAACACGCTCATCGCCGACGTCGCCCGCAACGGCAACGAGGGGATCGGGAAGCCCGAGCCGCTCAAGCACGGCTTCCAGGACTACTGGTCCCGCCGGATCAACGACGAGCACCGACTGATCCACAAGGTCACCGAGGACGCCGTCCTCATCGCCCAGTGCCGCTACCACTACGAGAGCTGAGTACCCCCCGCGCACCGGCGGAACGACGCCGCCCGGCCTGCTGGATCAGCGGGCCGGGCGGCGGTCGGAGCGGGATGCGTCACACGTTGAAGCAGAACTTCCACCACAGCGCCGTGACCTGCGCGTTGAAACCGAGGGGCCAAGTCAGCACGGAATCAGCACCGTGACAGCACACCAGGACCGGGGATCAGTAGTGGTAGCGGGCCGCCAGGATGATGATCTCCCGGTCGGTGACCAGATGGACGAGGCGATGCTCGTCATCGATCCGCCGCGACCAGGCCCCTGGCAGGTGGTACTTCAGCGGCTCGGGCTTGCCGATCCCGGTGAACGGGTCGCGCAGGACATCCTCGATGAGCTTGTTGATCCGGGCGAGCATCTTGCGGTCGTTCTTGAGCCAGGACGTGTAGTCCTCCCAGCCGGCCTCTTCGAAGACGAGCCTCACGCGGCGCCCTTCTCGACATCCGCCGCATCAGGGTCGATGAGCTCCCGCTCGGAGAGCCCTGTGCCGCCAAGGGCGTTCTCATACGCCTTGAGCAATCGGCGGGCGTTCGCAGGCGAGCGCAACAGGTAGGAGCCTTCCCGCAGGGCGGCGTAGTCCTCGGCCGATACGAGTACGGCATTCCCGTGCTTGGAGACGATCTCGATGGCCTCATGGTCGTCGTTGACTTTCTTGATCAACGGAAAGAGAGCCTTGCGCGCCTCGCTGGCAGTGATCGACATCGACTGAGCTCCCTCCACAGGTGGTACCACATAACGTACCACCAGAAGAGGGTCCGGCAGGCTGAGAAGCCAGCACCAAGTCAGCACGGAAAGGAGAACGGGGCTCGCCTCAGGAGAGGCGAGCCCCGCTTGACCTGCGCACTTGACAGGACAATCCAGCTCAAGGCAATCAGACGATCACACGTTGAAGCGGAACTCCACGACGTCGCCGTCCTTCATGATGTATTCCTTGCCCTCGATGCGGGCCTTGCCCTTGGCGCGGGCCTCGGCGAGGGAGCCGGTCTCGACGAGGTCGTCGAAGGAGATGACCTCGGCCTTGATGAAGCCCTTCTGGAAGTCGGTGTGGATCACACCGGCCGCCTCGGGGGCGGTGGCGCCCTTCTTGATGGTCCAGGCGCGGGATTCCTTGGGGCCGGCGGTGAGGTAGGTCTGCAGGCCGAGGGTGTTGAAGCCGACCCGGGCGAGGGTGGCGAGGCCGGGCTCCTCCTGGCCCATCGACTGGAGGAGCTCCAGGGCCTCGGCGTCGTCCAGCTCGATCAGCTCGGACTCGATCTTGGCGTTGAGGAAGATCGCCTCGGCGGGCGCGACCAGCGCGCTCTGGGCCCGCTTGAAGTCCTCGTCGGCCAGCTCGTCCTCGTCCACGTTGAAGACGTAGAGGAAGGGCTTGGCGGTCAGCAGGTGCAGCTCGCGGATCGGGGCGGTGTCGAAGCCGGCCTCGAAGAGGGTCTTGCCGGTCTCCAGGATCGCCTGGGCGGCCTCGGCGGCGGCCAGCACGGGGGCGGTGTCCTTCTTGAGGCGCGCCTCCTTCTGGAGCCGGGGCAGGACCTTCTCGATGGTCTGGAGGTCGGCCAGGATCAGCTCGGTGTGGATGGTCTCGATGTCGTCCTTGGGCGACACCTTGCCGTCCACGTGCACCACGTCCGGGTCGGTGAAGGCGCGCACGACCTGGCAGATCGCGTCCGACTCCCGGATGTTCGCGAGGAACTTGTTGCCCAGGCCCTCGCCCTCGCTGGCGCCGCGGACGATGCCCGCGATGTCGACGAAGTCGACGGTGGCCGGGAGGATGCGCTGCGAGCCGAAGATCTCGGCGAGCTTGGTCAGCCGCTCGTCCGGGACGCCGACGACGCCGACGTTGGGCTCGATGGTGGCGAACGGGTAGTTGGCCGCCAGCACGTCGTTCTTGGTCAGGGCGTTGAACAGGGTCGACTTGCCGACGTTCGGCAGGCCGACGATTCCGATCGTGAGCGACATGAAGCGCAGTCCCGTGGGCTTGGAGGAGTTGGGCCGGCCCGCTCGCCGGGCCGATCCCCCAGTCTACGGGCAGCGGGTCAGCCGCCCGCCGCCGCCGGCGAGGGCTCCAGGAACTCCAGGCGGTTGCCGAGCCGGTCGCTGGAGTGGAACCGGCGGTGACCGGGCAGGTTGTCGTCCCAGACGACCTCGTGGCCGTGGGCGGCCAGCCGCTCGGCGAGCGCGTCCAGGTCGCCGATCTGGAAGCCCGGGTGCCCCTTGCGGGACGGCCGGAACTCCGGGACCACCCCGAGGTGCACCTCCACCCCGCCGCCGCGGAACCAGCAGCCGCCGCGCGCGGCCAGCACCGGGGGCTTGACCAGTTCGGTCATCCCCAGCACGCCGTGCCAGAAGGCGCGGCACTCGTCCTCCGCGCCCGCCGGAATGTCGAGCTGGACGTGGTGCAGGCGTTCGAAGGTGAATCCGCTGGTCATGCTTCCCCCGGTGCGGTAGAGCGACGGTCACATCAATACTCCGTCCGGAGACACGGAACAAGCCCCGACGGCCCATTACACAGTGTGGCGATGATCGGACCGTACGTTGGGCGGGTGGAGCAGAGCATCCGTACCCAGCCGCCAGGGCCCAGACGCCGACCGCCGAACGGCGCGGCCGGGGCCGCCGTCCCCGGGCCGGGCCGCGCCCCCGAGACCACCGGCGAACCGGCCGCCCGCCCCGCCGGGAAGGCCCCGAAGGGCGTCAGGTCCCCCGGCAGGACGGCCGGGAAGGCCGCCGGCAGGGCGTCGGGAAAGGCCGCGGGGCGGGGCACCGACCACGGCTCCCGGCTACGCCCCGTGTCCGGCCCGCCCGCGCGGGCCCGGATGGCCGGGCGACTGTACGGGCGGCGGCGCAACGGGCGGCCGACCCGGCTGACCGCGGTCGGCGCCGGGGTGGTCGCGCTGCTGGCGACGGTCGCGGTGGCCGGCCTGGACCGGCTGGCCTTCGACGGTCTGGGGCTCCTGTTCGGCGTCGGCTACCTGCTGGTCTGCTTCCAGCTGGCGGTCCGGGTCCGGTACGCCGACCTGCTGGCCGCGCCGATCAGTGGGCCGATCGCCTTCGCCGCGGCGCTGCTGCTGTTCGGCCCGGTGACGTCGTCCGGGGTGACGGCCCAGGTGGTGGCGCTGGCGACCAATCTGGCCACCCGCGCCGGCTGGCTGTTCTCCGGCACCGGGCTGGCCGCGGCGATCGTGCTCGCCCGGTTCGTGGCCCAGCGCCGGATCCACCGCTCCCGCTGAACGGGCGGGAGGACCGAGGGGCGCACGGGCCGAAGGGCGGACGGGCCGAAGGGCGGACGGGCCGGACGGCTCGTTGCCACCGGCCGCCCGGACCGGTCAGCCGGCGGCGCGGGCCGCCGCCATGGCCGCGCCGACGATGCCGGCGTCGTTGCGCAGCTCCGCCGGGACGACCCGCGCGCCGCGCTCGCGCAGCAGCGGCAGGAACTTCTCGTGCTTGCGGCTCACCCCGCCGCCGATCACGATCAGCTGCGGCGAGAACAGCATCTCCACCAGGTCCAGGTACTCGTCCACCCGCCGGGACCACTGCTCCCAGTTCAGCCCGTGCCGCTCCTTGGCGGCCGAGGAGGCCCGCCGTTCGGCGTCCTTGCCGCGCAGCTCCAGGTGGCCCAGCTCGGTGTTGGGCACCAGCACGCCGTCCGAGAACAGGGCGCTGCCGATCCCGGTGCCGAAGGTCAGCACCAGCACCACGCCCTGCTGACCGTGGCCGGCCCCGTGGGTGGTCTCGGCCAGGCCGGCCGCGTCGGCGTCGTTGAGCACCACGGCCGGCAGGTCGAGCGCCTCGCGGAAGAGGCCGGCGGCGTCCAGGCCGATCCAGCCCTTGTCGACGTTGGCGGCGGTCCTGGTGTGCCCGTCGACGACCACGCCGGGGAAGGTCAGGCCCACCGGGCCCCGGTGGTCGAAGTGACGGACCACCTCGCGGACGGCGGCGACCACCGCCTCCGGCGCGGAGGGCTGCGGGGTGAGGACCTTGTGCCGCTCCTGGGCGAGCACGCCCCGGGCGAGGTCGACGGGGGCTCCCTTGATGCCCGACCCGCCGATGTCCACACCGAATACCGCCGTCATGACGACCGCCCTCCATCGAGACGTTGTCCACAGGCCTGTGCATGGCCGTGCACAAAACCTACGAGAGCCCGCCGGGCCCCGCACAGCGGAAGGCCCGGCACCCGCACGGGGGACCGGGCCTTCGGAACGCGTGCCCTACAGCTTGCCCGCGGCCTCGGCGCGCAGGTCGCGGCGGAGCTCCTTGGGCAGCGAGAAGATCAGGTGCTCCTCGGCGGTCTTGACGGTGGAGACCTCGTCGTAGCCGCGGGCGGCCAGCCAGTCCAGCACGCCCTCGACCAGGATCTCCGGCACCGAGGCACCGCTGGTCAGGCCGACCGTGGTGACGCCCGCCAGCCACTCCTCGCTGATCTCCTCGGCGAAGTCCACCAGGTGGGCGGCCTTGGCGCCGTACTCCAGGCCGACCTCGACCAGGCGGACCGAGTTGGAGGAGTTCTTCGAGCCGACCACGATCAGCAGGTCGGTCTCCGGGGCCATCTGCTTGACGGCCACCTGGCGGTTCTGGGTGGCGTAGCAGATGTCGTCGCTGGGCGGGCTGACCAGCAGCGGGAAGCGCTGCTTGAGCTCGCCGACGGTGGCCATGGTCTCGTCCACCGAGAGGGTGGTCTGGGAGAGCCAGACGACCTTGGACTCGTCGCGGACCTGCACGTTGGCCACGTCCTCGGCGCCGTCGACCAGGTGGATCCGGTCCGGGGCCTCGCCCATCGTGCCGATGACCTCCTCGTGGCCCTCGTGGCCCACCAGCAGGATGTCGTAGCCCTCGTCGGCGAAGCGCACGGCCTCCTTGTGCACCTTGGTCACCAGCGGGCAGGTGGCGTCGACGGTGGCGAGCTTGCCGGCACGGGCCTCGTCGTGCACGGACGGGGCGACGCCGTGGGCCGAGAAGACCACGATCGAGCCCTCGGGGACCTCCTCCGTCTCGTCGACGAAGATCGCGCCCTTCTTCTCCAGGGTCTGCACCACGTACTTGTTGTGGACGATCTGCTTGCGGACGTAGATGGGGGCCCCGTACTGCTCCAGGGCCTTCTCCACGGCGATCACTGCGCGGTCGACGCCCGCGCAGTAGCCCCGGGGGGCGGCGAGCAGGACACGGCGCTGCGCGGTGTTGGAGGACATGGCTCCATCGTACGGGCGGCACGGAGCCGCGCCGACGTGAGTCGCGTTCCCGCCGGAACCGGTCACGGGTGCTCAAATGTGGAAGCTATGAGCGAGCGAGTCGAGCCGGCCGGCCCCGGCGGCGGCGGTCCGCGGGGCGGGCTGCGGCGCAGCCTCGGCGTCCGCGACCTGATGGTGTACGGGCTGCTGTTCATCGCCCCGATGGCCCCGGTGGGCGTGTTCGGGGTGCTCGACGCCAAGAGCCACGGCGCGGTCGCGGCGGTCTACCTGGTGGCCACCGCGGCGATGGGGTTCACCGCCCTCTCGTACGCCCAGATGGTGCGGGCGGTGCCGCGCACCGGCTCGGTGTACGCCTACGCGCGGGCCGGGCTCGGCGAGGGCGCCGGCTTCGTGGCCGGCTGGATGGCGATGCTCGACTACCTGCTGATCCCCGCGGTCGCGTACCTGTTCTCCGGGATCGCGCTGCACTCGCTGGTGCCGGGCGTGTCGCGCTGGGTGTGGACGGCGCTCGCGGTGGTGGTGACCACCGGGCTGAACCTGGCCGGGGTGCGGACGGCCGCGGTGGTGGGCCTCGCGGTGCTGGTCACGGAGCTGGCGGTGCTGGCGGTGTTCGTGGTCGCGGCGGTGTGGGTGCTGGTCCGGGACGGCGCGCAGCGCGGCTGGGCGACCCCGTTCACCGCGGTCGACGGCTTCTCGGCGACCGCGGTCCTCTCGGCGGTCTCGGTGGCGGTGCTCTCCTACCTGGGCTTCGACGCGATCGCGACCTTCGTGGAGGAGGCGGTCGGCGCCTCGGCGGCGGTGGCGCGGGCGGTGCTGTGGTGCCTGGCGGTGTCCGGGGTGCTGTTCGTGGCGCAGACCTGGCTGGCGGCGCTGCTGGAGCCGCTCACCCCGCAGGAGCTGGCGGCCGACCCGGCGGCGCAGGGGTCGGCGTTCTACGACGCGGTGGAGGGCTCGGTCGGGCACTGGCTGCACGTCCTGGTCGCGGCGAGCAAGGCGGTCGGCGCGGCCTTCGCGGCGCTGGCCGGGCAGGCGGCGGCCGGGCGGCTGCTCTTCGCGATGGGCCGGGACGGGCGGCTGCCGCGCTTCCTCGCGGCGGTCGACCCCGGTTCGGCGGTGCCGCGCCGGGCGCTGCTGGTGTCGGCGGCGATCACCCTGGCGGCGGCGGTCTGGGCGGCGGACCGGGACGACGGTCTCGACCGGCTGACCTCGGTGGTGGACATCGGCGCGCTCACCGCCTTCGCGCTGCTGCACGCCTCGGTGGTGGCCTGGTACGTGGTGCGGCACGGCTCCCGGGACTGGGCCCGGCACCTGCTGGTGCCGGTGCTCGGCGTGCTGGTGATCGGCGCGGTGGTGTACGAGGCGGCGCCCACCGCGCAGGTGGTGGGGTTGGTCTGGCTGGCGGCGGGGCTGCTCGTGGTGGCCGTCCGGAGCTTCTCCCCTGTCGGCGGGCGCCGTTAGCCTCAGGGCATGGCCAATCCCAGCTCACCCGAAGCGCCGCTCCCGGTCGGCAAGGTCTCCGCGCTGATCGGCGGCTGGATCGACCGGCTCGGCGCGGTCTGGGTGGAGGGGCAGATCACCCAGCTCAGCCGGCGGCCGGGGGCGGGCGTGGTGTTCCTGACGCTGCGCGACCCTCAGGCGGACGTCTCGCTGACCGTGACGTGCTTCCGCTCCGTCTTCGACGAGGTCGCCGACGCGGTGCAGGAGGGCGCGCGGGTGATCGTGCACGCCAGGCCGGAGTGGTACGCGGCGCGCGGCCAGCTCTCGCTGCGGGCGTCGGAGATCCGGCTGGTCGGGCTGGGCGAGCTGCTGGCCCGGCTGGAGCAGCTGAAGCGGCGGCTGGCCGGCGAGGGCCTGTTCGCGGCGGACCGCAAGAAGCCGCTGCCCTTCCTGCCGCAGTGCGTCGGGCTGGTCACCGGGCGGGGTTCGGCGGCCGAGCGGGACGTCCTGGAGAACGCCCGGCGGCGCTGGCCGGCCGTCCGCTTCGAGATCCGCAACGTGCCGGTGCAGGGCGTCAGCGCGGTGGAGCGGGTGAGCGCGGCCGTCCGGGAGCTGGACGAGCACCCCGAGGTGGACGTGATCGTGGTGGCCCGCGGCGGCGGCAGCGTCGAGGACCTGCTGCCGTTCTCGGACGAGGGCCTGGTCCGGCTGGTCGCGGCCGCCCGGACCCCGGTGGTGAGCGCGATCGGCCACGAGCCGGACCAGCCGCTGCTGGACTTCGTCGCCGATCTGCGCGCCTCGACGCCCACCGATGCCGCCAAACGGGTGGTTCCGGACGTCGGCGAGGAGCTGACCAAGGTCCGACAGCTGCGCGACCGGGCGCGGCGGCACGTGCTGGCCCGGGTGGACCGGGAGCAGCACGGGCTGGACGGCGTGCGCAGCCGGCCGGTGCTGGCCGCGCCGCAGCGGATGCTGGACGGGCGGGGCCAGGAGGTGGCCGGGCTGCTGGAGCGGTCCCGGCGCACGCTGCGCCACCGGCTGGACCACGCGCAGAGCGATCTCGGGCACACCCTGGCCCGGGTGGTCGCGCTCTCCCCGGCGGCCACCCTGGAGCGCGGGTACGCCGTGCTGCAGCGGCGGGACGGCACGGTGGTGACCGATCCGGCGCAGGTCGCGGCGGGCGAGGCGCTGCACGCCCGGGTGGCGGGCGGCGGCCTCGACGTCACGGCGGACGGCGCGTAGGGGCGCGTGCCCGTACCCCGGCGCGTCCTGTCGGTCCGGCCCCCTACGCTGGCTCCCATGGCAGACGAGGAGCAGAACGCGGCGGCGGCCGTGGAGGCCCCGCCCGCGGACGACGCGCTGGGGTACGAGCACGCGCGGGACGCGCTGCTGGAGGTGGTCCGGCAGCTGGAGAACGGCGGCACCTCGCTGGAGGAGTCGCTGGCGCTGTGGGAGCGCGGCGAGCAGTTGGCGAAGGTCTGCCAGCGCTGGCTGGACGGCGCGCGGGCCCGGCTGGACGCCGCGCTGGCCGCCGAGGAGGAGGCTCCGCCGCGGGGGTGACGCGGGTCACGTCCGGAGCGGGGAACAGTTGAATGTTCACTCATGTTGGGACCGTCTGACCGGCTGCGACCGGTCACCGCAACACGACGACCCCCCTGTTTCTTCCTCCCCCGAGGTGCACCGACATGACCACCGACACTCTGGTTCTCGACGCCGCCGCCCAGGACCTGCTCTTCCGCGAGGCCCGCACGGCCAACACCTTCACCGACGAGCCGGTCTCCGACGAGCAGATCAAGGCCATCTACGAGCTGGTCAAGTTCGGCCCGACGGCGATGAACCAGCAGCCGCTGCGCGTCGTCCTGGTCCGCTCGGCCGAGGGCCGCGAGCGCCTGGTCCAGCACCTCGGCGAGGGCAACAAGGCGAAGACCGCCGCGGCCCCGCTGACCGCCATCCTGGCCGTGGACAACGAGTTCCACGAGGAGCTGCCGACCGTCTTCCCGCACTTCCCGGCCGCCAAGGGCTACTTCGCCGAGCGCCCGGTCCGCGAGGCCTCGGCCGCGATGAACGGCGCCCTGCAGGCCGGCTACTTCATCATCGGCGTCCGCGCCGCCGGCCTGGCCGCCGGCCCGATGACCGGCTACGACGCCGAGGGCATCAACAAGGAGTTCTTCGCCGACGGCGAGCACTCAGTGCTGGCCGTGGTGAACATCGGCAAGCCGGGCGAGAACGCCTGGTACCCGCGCTCGCCGCGGCTCGCCTACGACGAGGTCGTCACCACCGTCTGATCCGGTCCGGCCGGACCGCCCCGGTCCGACAGTCCGGCGAGGACGACGCGAGGGCCCCGCACGCGCCGCGTGCGGGGCCCTTCCGCGTCCGCGGCGCCGCGGCCTCCGGGCACCCGCCCCCGGAGCGGAGATCTCCGCTCCGGGGGCGGGAACCGGACTACTTCAGCGCCTGCGCCAGCGCCGCCAGCTCCTCGTAGGAGGCGGTGCCGGTCAGCACCGTGGTGGCGCCGCCGTTCTGCACGGTCAGTGCCCGCGCCTTGGGACCCTGCACCCGCTCCCAGGTCTGCCCGGCGACGTCCACGGTGCCGTCCGGCTTGCCGTCGGCCACCGCGGCCTTCAGCACGTCGTCGCGCGCGATGTCGCTCTGCTCCACGGCCGCGTACTGGCCGGCGGGGGTGACGAAGCCCAGGTGCCAGGCGTTGCCCTTGCCGTTGCTCGTCGCCGCCGCGTTGTACGTGACCGAGGTCGCCCGCCACTGCGCGGGCAGGCCCTCCGGGACGAGCAGCGGGTACGGGGCGGCGCGCTTCGCGGTGGCCGCGGCCACCCGGTAGTCGACCGTGCGGACCCCGTCGCCGTCCGCGTCGTGCGGCAGGAACAGGTACCCGGACCAGACCACGACGCCGACGGCCAGCATCGACAGGACCATGTCCCGCACGGTCTGCCGGCCCTTCATGCCCTTGCTCTCTCCAGCCACCCCCACATGGTGACTCATGCCGGCCCGCCCGCCCGCACCCGGGGTGCCGCGGCGGGGTGAAGAGGGGCAAAAGCCGCCGCTCCCGTCCCGCCGAGGGACCCGCGCCACAGACAGTCATGTCGTGGGCAGATACGATCGCACCACCCTCACCACGGCGTTCGACCAGGCAGTAGTCGGGCGCTCACTGGCCGTCGCGTACAGAGAGGTAACGACGATGACCACGCAGTACCCGCACAACCTCCCCAGCTCCCTGGAGGTCGCGCCCGAGGCTCCTGACCGGAACCTCGCGCTCGAGCTCGTCCGGGTCACCGAGGCCGCCGCGCTCGCCGCCGGCCGCTGGGTCGGCCGTGGCGACAAGAACGGCGCCGACGGCGCCGCCGTCCGGGCCATGCGCACCCTCGTCTCCACCGTCTCGATGAACGGCGTCGTCGTCATCGGCGAGGGGGAGAAGGACGAGGCCCCGATGCTCTACAACGGCGAGCGGGTCGGCGACGGCACCGGCGCCGAGTGCGACGTCGCGGTGGACCCGGTCGACGGGACCACCCTCACCGCCAAGGGCATGAACAACGCGGTCGCCGTCCTGGCCGTCGCCGACCGCGGCACGATGTTCGACCCGAGCGCCGTGTTCTACATGGACAAGCTGGTCACCGGGCCGGAGGCCGCCGACTTCGTCGACATCACCGCCCCGCCCGCCGTCAACATCCGCCGGGTCGCCAAGGCCAAGGGCGTCGCCGTCGAGGACGTCACCGTGGTGGTCCTGGACCGCCCGCGCCACGAGGGCCTGATCCGGGAGATCCGCGAGGCCGGCGCCCGGATCAAGTACATCTCCGACGGCGACGTCGCCGGCGCCATCATGGCCGCCCGCGAGGGCACCGGCGTCGACCTGCTGATGGGCGTCGGCGGCACCCCCGAGGGCATCATCGCCGCCTGCGCGATGAAGTGCATGGGCGGCGTGATCCAGGGCCGGCTCTGGCCCAAGGACGACGCCGAGCGCCAGAAGGCCGTCGACGCCGGGCACGACCTCGACCGGGTGCTCAGCACCGACGACCTGGTCAGCGGCGAGAACGTGTTCTTCGTCGCCACCGGCATCACCGACGGCGAGCTGCTGCGCGGCGTGCACTACCGCCAGGAGACCGCCACCACCAGCTCGCTGGTCATGCGCTCCAAGAGCGGCACCATCCGGGAGGTCCACGCGACCCACCGGCTGTCCAAGCTCCGGGCCTACAGCGCGATCGACTTCGACCGCGCCAACTGATCCACCCGGTGACCGGCCGCCCGCGGGCGGCCGGTCACGACGAACCCGCGGCCTCGGCGAAATCCCCCTTCGCCGAGGCCGCGGGCGTCGGTGCGGCGGCTCGTCACCCGCCGCCGGACGCTCCCGGCCCGGGGCCGGCGCTCACCCCGCGATCCGGCCCCGCGCCCCCGGCACCCGGGCCGCCTCGACCAGCTCGACGTCCCGGCGGCGGCGGCGCGCCAGCACCACCCGGCGCTCGGCGGCCGTCAGCCCGCCCCAGACCCCGTACGGCTCCGGCTGCGCCAGCGCGTGCTCCCGGCAGTCCAGCAGCACCGGGCACCGGGCGCACACCTGCTTCGCCTGCTCCTCGCGCGACAGCCGGGCGGCGGTGGGCTCCTTGGACGGCGCGAAGAACAGACCCACCTCGTCCCGCCGGCAGGCCGCGGCGGTGTGCCACGGATCGTCCTCGCCGGCCGGCTGCGGGGCCGCGGGCCGGTCCAGCAGCTGCGCCGCGAGCACCGGGGAGGCGGCGGCGGACGGCCGCACGACCGGCGACGGGGCGGGCGACGGGACGGCCGACGACGGGGCGGCGGACGAGGTGGTGCGGGACTCGATCGGATGCAGCACGGCCGTACTCCTGACGAGGCTCTCGGACACGGGGAAGCTCGCTCCCCTGCCCAGCTGCGGGCCCCCGTTCACACCCGGGCCGGCCTCAGGCCGCCTCCGGTACGCAGCCGTACAAGAAGCGATGTGCCAGAGGAACTACCCCACGGCAACGCGATTCATGCACACTGCACGCAACCGACTACAGCGTGCACCCGAAGCAACGACGAGTGCCCGGCCGGGAGTTGCTCCCGACCGGGCACCGGGCCCACCACGGGTGGGCGGAGTCCGTCGTTCCGCACGCGCCGCCCGGGGCCCGAAGGGCCGCGTCCGGACGGTCCGGGCCGCGCGGGCCGGACCGTGGCTAGTCCGCGCCGAGCTGCTTGCGCACCCACTCCTTGAGCTTCTTGCCCCGGCGCGGCTTGGCCTCGCAACCGCCGAACACCGCGGTGCCCTTCACCCGCACCACCGGCGCGTACGGGTCCGCCGCGGTCTGCTCCTTGACGTCGAAGCCGCCGAAGATGCCGACCCCGCCGCCGTGCAGGCTGACGTTCTCCGGGACCTTGATCTCCACCCCGCCGAAGATCGCGACCACGTCGATCACCACCTCGGGCGACTCGAACACGGCGTCCGTCAGGTCGATCTCGACCCCGCCGAAGATCGCCACCGCCCGCAGGTTCGACCCCACCCGCCACCGCCCCTTGCGGGACGATCCGCCGAAGACCGCCAGCATGGTCGGCGCCTCGTTGCGGGCCGGCAGCCGCACCGGGCCGTCCGGGCGCGGGGCCGACGCCGGGGCGCCGAGCGGCGGCTTCTCGAAGGAGACCTCGCGGTGCACCGGGAGGTCCCGGGTCAGCGGCACGAGTTCGCCCAGGGTCTTGGCCGCGTAGGCCGCCTCGATCCGCTCGGCGTGCTCCTCGACGTCCAGCCGCCCCTCGGCGTAGGCGTCGCGCAGCAGCTCCGCCACCCGTTCGCGGTCGGCGTCCGAGGCCCGCATCTCGGCCTCCGCCACCGGCGCGTGCGCGGGCCGGGCCGGCGGTGTCCCCCCGGACTTGGTCATCGGTACGGGCCCCTGCCCCTGATCGTCCATCTGCTGGTCCTGCGGGTCCTTCGACGGCGAGTAGTCCACGGGCTCAGCCTAGTCAACCGGGCAAGCCCGGCGGCCACCGGCGGGTGACCCCGGTCACGCAGGCTGACCTTCCCGCGTGCGCGTTATCGGCGGGTCCTACCCTTGAGGGTGCTCTCGCCCTCCAGGGTGCTTCGCCGACGCAGCCGGAACACCGGCAACACTGGACACCTAAGGACCGCCCCCATGGCTCCCACGCCGGACTTCGAGTACAGCGACCTGCTCCCCCTGGGCGCTGACCCGACCCCCTACCGCAAGCTCACCTCCGAAGGCGTCTCCACCTTCGAGGCCGGCGGCCGCACCTTCCTCCAGGTCGAGCCCGAGGCCCTGCGCCTGCTCACCGCCGAGGCGATGCACGACATCTCGCACTACCTGCGGCCGGCCCACCTCGCCCAGCTGCGCCGCATCCTGGACGACCCCGAGGCCAGCCCCAACGACCGCTTCGTCGCGCTCGACCTGCTGAAGAACGTCAACATCTCCGCCGGCGGCATCCTGCCGATGTGCCAGGACACCGGCACCGCGATCGTCATGGGCAAGCGCGGCCAGCAGGTCCTCACCGCGGGCGGCGACGAGGCCGCCATCGCGCGCGGCGTCTTCGACGCGTACACCAGGCTCAACCTGCGCTACTCGCAGATGGCGCCGGTCACCACCTGGGACGAGAAGAACACCGGCAACAACCTGCCGGCCCAGATCGAGCTCTACGCCACCGACGGCGACGCCTACAAGTTCCTCTTCATGGCGAAGGGCGGCGGCTCGGCCAACAAGTCGTACCTGTACCAGGAGACCAAGGCCATCCTGAACGAGGCGAGCATGCTCGCGTTCCTGGAGCAGAAGATCCGCTCCCTGGGCACCGCCGCCTGCCCGCCGTACCACCTGGCCATCGTGATCGGCGGCACCAGCGCCGAGTTCGCGCTGAAGACCGCCAAGTACGCCTCCGCGCACTACCTGGACAACCTGCCGACCGAGGGCGACGCGAAGACCGGCCACGGCTTCCGGGACCTCGAGCTGGAGGCCAAGGTCACCGAGCTGACCCAGAAGATCGGCATCGGCGCCCAGTTCGGCGGCAAGTACTTCTGCCACGACGTGCGCGTCGTCCGGCTGCCCCGCCACGGTGCCTCGCTGCCCGTCGCGATGGCCGTCTCCTGCTCGGCCGACCGCCAGGCGCTCGGCAAGATCACCGCCGAGGGCGTCTTCCTGGAGCAGCTGGAGACCGACCCGGCGAAGTACCTGCCGGACACCACCGACGAGCACCTCGACGACGACGTGGTCCGCGTCGACCTCGACCAGCCGATGTCCGCGATCCGCGCCGAGCTCTCCAAGTACCCGGTGAAGACCCGTCTCTCGCTCACCGGCACCCTGGTCGTCGCCCGCGACATCGCGCACGCCAAGATCAAGGAGCGCCTGGACGCCGGCGAGGGCATGCCCAAGTACCTCCAGGACCACCCGGTCTACTACGCCGGCCCGGCCAAGACCCCCGAGGGCTACGCCTCCGGCTCCTTCGGCCCGACCACCGCCGGCCGGATGGACTCCTACGTCGACCAGTTCCAGGCCGCCGGCGGCTCCATGGTCATGCTCGCCAAGGGCAACCGCTCCAAGCAGGTCACCGACGCCTGCGCCGCGCACGGCGGCTTCTACCTCGGCTCCATCGGCGGCCCGGCCGCCCGCCTCGCCCAGGACTGCATCAAGAAGGTCGAGGTGCTGGAGTACGCCGAGCTGGGCATGGAGGCCGTCTGGCGCATCGAGGTCGAGGACTTCCCGGCCTTCATCGTGGTCGACGACAAGGGCAACGACTTCTTCCGCGAGACCACCGAGGGGCCGCTCATCACCAGCCTCCGGGTCCGCTCCGAGGAGTAGCACCCTCCCCGCACCTCGCCCGCCCCGGCCGCCCCGCGCGGCCGGGGCGGTGCCGTTCGCGGAGGCCCGCCGGCGGTCCGTCGGCGGTCCGTCGGCATCGGGCGTCGGGCGTCAGGCGTCGGATGTCGGACATCAGGCGTCGGACGTCAGGCGTCAGGCGTCGAAGTCGTACTCCAGGACGTAGGACGCCGCGTCCAGGATCATCTCGTTCAGCTCGACGACCTGGCCCTCGTCGGCGAAGGCGGTCCGGCAGATGAGGATCACCGGAGTACCGGCCGAGAGTTCCAGGCGGGCGCCCTCCTCCCCGCTCGGCATCCGGGAGCGGACCTCCTCGCGGAAGTGCACCGGCTTGGCCCCGATCTCCGCCAGCCGGGCGTAGGTGCCGCCCGGGCCGGTGTCCTCGCGGGTGATGGCCGTGCCCGCGACCAGTCCGGCCGGCAGGTACGAGGTCGACAGCAGCACCGGCTTGCCGTCCAGCACGAAGCGGCGGTGCCGGACGCACATCGGTTCGCCCGGGTCGACCCCGAGCACCCGGGCCACGTGCTCCGGTGCGCCCTGCTCGGTGACCGAGACCTGGTCGACGACCAGGCTGCGGTTGTCGATGTCCGCCGACCATATCGACCGGCCCGAGCCCCACTGCCCCTGGGCGAGCCGCTGGATCCCGCGCCGGCGCAGCGGCCGGAAGTCCCGGACGAAGACGCCCGCCCCGCGACGGGCCTCGGCGATGCCCTCGCTCTGCAGCACGCCCAGCGCCTGACGGGCGGTCATCCGGGCCACGCCGTAGGCGTCCATGAGGTCGTTCTCGCCGGGGAGCCGGTCGCCCGCCCGGTACTCGCCGGAGTCGATGGCCGCCTTCAGGGTGTCGGCGATCCGTTGGTACTTGGGCTGCTTCTCGCCGCTGCTGCTGCCGACCATCGCCTTCTCCCTCGTCCCTCTCGGAAATCGTAGGCGCGTCCGCGGCCGCCGGTAAGCCGATAGGACCGGCTGGACCGTTGACATCTCTAGAGATATTAGCTTCTCTAGAGATGCTGGGTAGTCGCCGAGCAGAGCCGAACCAAAGCCAAGCCACGACAGCGACCAGGGCCGGCCACCACCGTCGCCGCGCCCGCACCGGAGCAGCAAGGAGCAGCGCGGTGAGCATCCGAAAGCGCGCCGCCGCGGCCTACCGGCCGCGCGTGGGGGAATCCGTCCTCGACACCAGGACCGGACGCACCGGCATCTACATGGACACCATCGGCGGGGAGCACTACCTCCGCCCGCCCGAGGGCGGCTGCGAGTGGACCGCCCGACCCGAGCACGTCACCCCGGCCGACCCGGCCGACGGCGGGAGCGGCGGCGCGACCGACGCCGAGCCGGCCGACCCCACCAGACCCGCCGGCCGCGCCGACCCCGCGCCGGCCACCCCCGCCCACGCGGCCTGACCACCCGCCCGGGACCGGGGGCAAGCCCGCCGACGAGTTCCGGCCACCGGCCGGGCCGGCCGGCCGTCGGCGTCGACGAGGGCGGCCGGTCCGCGGGGTACCGTCGAAGGACATATGTCAGGGGCATGTGCCGGAATTCCGGCGAATGCTCCGGGGTCCGCGGACGCGCGCGACTCCCGGACCGGACGGCGGTCGAAACGGCGCCGTCGGAGACCGCCACGAGAATCGACTCGTATACACATGGGTGATTTCCGCCGGTATCAACCGGGAATTGGCGGTTCGGAATCTCTTCGCACCCGCGCGAGCAAGCGCCCCGCACCCCCGGTGGCGGGGTGCGGGGCGCTCGGGCGCTGGAGGGCTACGGGTGGCCGGTGATGATGCCGGCGGAGGCGCCGGTGGCCGTCACGACGTAGCCGGTGGTCACCACGATCGTCGAGACGGCGACGATCGCGAGGCGACGGAGGTGCTTCACGTGTGTTCCCCCCGGAACTGCTGGTGGCGATCCGTCCTACGGGTGGCTGGAGATGATCCCCTGCGGCTCGCGCTTCGTGGTCGGCTCCTCGGTGGCCGGGGCGTCCGGCTTCAGCACGTACTCGCCCTCGTCACCGAAGAGGTCGTCCTCCAGGTCGGCCTTGTGGTCCGCGGTGGGCTCGGCGTACTCGGCGGGGTCCGAGGTGGCGGCGACCGCTCCCTCGACGGCCCGACCCGCCTCCGTCGCGGCAGCCTCTTCGGCCGGGAAGGTCGGCACAGGGGTCTCGCTCTGGTTGTTGGCCACGGACGGACCGCCTTTCGGTCATCAAGTGTCTTCCGCCCCACCGGCTTGGCGCGGGCGCCGAGTCAGTATCGTAGGGTTGATTAAATGTCCGATAAACATCGTGCGGCTGACCGTGCCGTCCGGCAGAGTCGGCCCCCCGCCTAAGCTGAAGCCACCACAACGGCGGAACCGCCGAGCGCCCTACCGGGAAATCGACATCAGGCCATCGGGGGACTACATGGAGTTTCGGGAGACGCCGCCGGCTCCGGCGCTGCGCTTCCAGGTACTCGGTCCGGTCCAGGCCTGGCTCGACGGCAAGCAGCTCGCCCTCGGCTCCCCCCAGCAGCAGGCCGTCCTGACGATGCTCCTGCTCCACGCCGGCCGACCGGTCACCACCCAGGACCTGGTCGACGGACTCTGGGGCGACCGGCCGCCCGCCCAGGCCGTCGCCGCGCTGCGCACCTACGTCTCCCGGCTGCGCACGGTCATCGAGCCCCGCCGCGAGGTGCGCCGGCCCGCCGAGTTCCTGGTCTCGGTCGCCGACGGCTACGCCCTGCAGATCCCCGGCGAGTCCCTCGACATGACCGTGTTCGAGCACCTCGCCGTCGAGGCGGCGACCGCCCGGAGCGCCGGCGACCTCGACAACGCCCACCAGCTGCTGGTCCGCTCGCTGGCGCTGTTCGCCGGCCGGCCGCTCACCGGCGTCCCCGGGCCGTACGCGGACTCCCAACGGCTGCGGCTCGCGGAGCGCCAGGTGTCGGTGGCCGAGGAGCGCTGCGCGGTCGCGCTGGACATCGGCCTGCACGCCGAGGTGGTCGGCGAGCTGAACGCGCTCACCGCCGAGCACCCGCTGCGCGAGCGGTTGCGCGAGCTCCTGATGCTCGCGCTGTACCGCTGCGGCCGGCAGGCCGAGGCACTCGGCGTCTACACCGACACCCGGAAGCTGCTGATCGACGAACTCGGCGTCGAACCGGGCGCCGGACTGTCCACCATGCACGCCCGGATCCTCGCCGCCGACCCGGCACTCGCCCTCCCGGCCGCCCCCGCACCGCTGCCCGCCGCCCGGGAGGAGGGGCCCGCAGCCCCGCCGGCCCCGGCCCAACTCCCGGCCGACGTCTCCGACTTCAGCGGCCGGGCCGACATGGTCGCCGATCTCTCGACCGTCCTGATGAACGCCACCGGCCAGGCCGTGGTGGTCACGTCGCTGGCCGGTATCGGCGGCGTCGGCAAAACCACGCTCGCCGTGCACGTCGCCCACCGGGTCCGCGCGGAGTTCCCGGACGGACAGCTCTACGTGGACCTGCGCGGCGCGGGTGCCTCGCCGTCCGACCCCGCCGTGGTGCTCGGTGACTTCCTGCACGCGCTCGGTGTCACCGAGAACCCGGACTCGCTGGAGCAGCGCGCCGCGCTCTACCGGTCGCTGCTCGCCAGCCGGCGGATGCTGATCCTGCTCGACAACGCCCAGGACGCCGAACAGATCCGCCCGCTGATCCCCGGGGTCTCCAGCTGCGCGGTACTCGCCACCAGCCGTTCCCGGCTGGCCGGCATCCCCGGCGCCCACCTGGTGGACGTCGAGGAGCTGACCCCGGAGGAGGCGCTGGCGCTCTTCTCCGCGATCGTCGGTGAGCAGCGCGTCGCCGCCGAACGGGACGCGGCCATGGCCGTGGTGTCCGCCTGCGGCTTCCTGCCGCTCGCCGTCCGCATCGCCGCCGCCCGGCTCGCCAGCCGGCCCCGGTGGAGCGTCTCGGACCTCGCCCGTCGGTTAGCCGATCAGCGGCGCCGCCTTGACGAGCTCCAGCTCGGCAACCTCGCCGTGGAGACCACCATCGGGCTCGGCTACGGGCAGCTGTCCCCCGCCGAGGCCCGGGCCTTCCGCCTGCTCGCGCTGATCGACTCGCCGGACTTCCCGCTGGCGGCCGCCGCCGCGCTGCTCGGCACCGACGAGCGCGCCGCCGAGGACCTCGCCGAGGCGCTCGTCGAGGCCAACATGCTCGAGTGCTTCACCCCGGGCCGCTACCGGTACCACGACCTGCTCCGGCTCTACGCGCAGCGGCAGAACGAACGGTCCGGGGACGTGGAGGAGCAGCGATCCGCCGTGCTGCGACTGCTCGACCTCCTGCTCGCGACGGTCCGCAACGCCGCGCAGGCCATCGAGCCCGACGACCAGCTCCCCGAGCCGCTCAACGCGCCCGGGTCCGCCGGTGTCCCCCTCGTCACGAACGGCTACGCCCGGGAGTGGCTCCGCGCGGAGATCGGCCTGCTGCTCAGCTCGGTCGAAGCCGCGGTCCAGGGGCCGGCCGCCCTGCTGCGCCCCGCCGTCGACCTGCTGATCGTCCTGAACAGCCTGGTCGAGGACCCGACGCACGGCCCCCGGGTCCGGCAGATGCTGGAGACCGCGGACCTGAGCGCGGCGTCGTACGCGGACTCCGCCGCCCTCGCCCGCGTGCACTTCGCCTTCGGCACCCTGCAGTCGATCACCAACGACTTCCAGAGCGCCGAACACTCCCTGCGCAAGAGCCTGGGGCTCCAGGCGACCGAAGACATGACCGTTCTGCGGTCGGCCGCCTCCAACGACCTGGGAATCATCCTCAGCCTCGCCAACCGCCCCTCGGAGGCACTGCCGTTCTTCGAGCAGGCCCTCGCCATCAGCCGGGTGGTCGGCGCCCCGATCGGCGAGGCCAGGCTGCTCGGCAACATGGCCCGCGCGCAGCTCGGCCTGGGCATGGTCGACACGGCCGTCCGCTCCGTCACCGAGGCGGTCGCCACCGCGCGCGCCTCGAAGAACGGGCCGTGCCTGGCCGACACGCTGTACCAGCTCGGTGTGGTGCTCTCCTCGGCCGACGATCCGACCAGTGCCGTCGAGCACCTGCGCGAGTCCCACCGGCTCTACCGGTCGCAGCAGAACCGCCTGCGGGAGGGCTACACCCTCGCCCGGCTCTCCTCCTCGCTGCTCGCCGCCGGCCAGCAGGCCGAGGCGGCGGAGGCGGCCGAGGAGTCGCTGGCGATCGGGCTGGAGATGGACTCCGCCTACTGCCAGGGCCTGGCGAACGCCGCACTGGGCGAGGCGCTGCTCGGCCTCGCCCAGCCAGCCCGCGGTCTGGCGTGTCTGCGCGAGGCCCACGCCGTCTTCACGCGGCTCGGTGTGCCGGAGGCCTCCCCCGTGGCGGACCTCATCTCCCGACAGCACACCGAGCCCCTCTCACCCCCCGCGCCGTAGGCCTCCGCTCCCCCGTGTCCCCCCTGGAGGCCGTCCCCCGTGAGCGTTCGGTGCTCCCGCAGCCCCCCGGCTGCGGGAGCACCTTCAACGCTTCCCCGGCGCTGGACTCCACTGTGCACCGCGCCGATTGACGTTCGATAAACGTCGGCTTGCCGGTCGGCGGACCGACAGAACCGCAGGTCAGCGGGGTCGATCCGGCCCGTCGTCCGGCGTGCGGGCCGTGGACGCACCACCCTGGCCCACGCCGCGCGCTTCCGGGCAGGGGGACGGTCTCGGCCAACCGTCACGAGTTGGCCGAAAACGGACCCCACGGTGGAGTGATCACGCATATTCTCGGATGCCAGTACACACACAAGTGCACTTCTCCGGCGGAGCATCCGGGAAAAGGCAGCGCGGCGGCGCTCCCGCAGTGCAGAGTGTCCCTGTGCAAAGAGTCTGTGCAAAGTGTCAGAGTGCAGTCAGCGTGGCAATGCAGTCAGTGTGACGCGGGGAGCGTGACGTACCGCCACCGGCAGCGGGCCGGCGGGGCAGCGCGGGCGCCGGGAGGAGACGGCGGCCCTGCCTCGCGCCTCGTCCAGCCGACCGGAGGCCCGGCCGAAAGGTGCCTCTCAATCGTGACGACCGGACAGATATCGGATCCGTTCCCCATCGACGAGGACGCGGGCGGCGGTCCCGACGTCCTGCGCCGCCGGGCCGAACGCGCCCTGCAGGCGGTCGCCTTCGACACGATCGGCACCGGCTACGCGGAGGCGTTCCCCTCGAAGGACGGGCAGCTGGCCTGCGGGCGGCGGCTGCTGGCCCGGCTGGAGCCCGGCGCCGCGGTGCTGGACGTCGGGTGCGGCAGCGGCGAGCCGACCGTCCGCCAGCTGGTCGCGGCCGGGGCACGGGTCACCGCCGTCGACCTCTCGGACGTGATGCTGACGCTGGCCCGGGAGGCCCACCACCCCGGCCCGCACCCGCCGGCCCTGCACCGCATCGACATGTACGACCTCGCCACCGAACGCGCCGACTCGGCCTGGAACCTGCCGGAGCTCGGGTCCGCCGGGCGGGGCACCTTCGACGCCGTCACCGCGTTCTTCTCCCTGATCCTCCTCCCCCAGGACGAGATCCCCACCGTGCTGGCCCGGCTGCGCGCACTGCTGCGGCCCGGCGGGCTGCTCGCGCTGGGTATGGTCGAGGCGGACCTGGACCACGTCCCCCTGCCGTTCCTCGGGCGGGAGCTGCGGATCAGCGGCTACCTGCGGGAGGATCTGGAACGGGTCCTGCTGGCCGCCGGCTTCGTGATCGAGGAGCAGGAGGGGCGTCCGTACGCGCCGGCCAGCACCACGCTGCCGCCGGAGGAGCAGCTCTTCCTCCGCTGTCGGCGGGTCGGCTGACGGCCGGTCGGGACGCCGGCGGCCCGGAGCCGCCGACGGACCGCGGCCGGACCGCGGGACGCACGCCCCGGACTGCGGACCGCACCGACCGACCGCCGCACCGATCACCGCACCGACCGACCGCAGAGCACCAACAGGCCACAGACCGTACCGATCCCAGGACAGGCACCCGTGCGCGACCAGCTCAAACCCGAGGCCGGACAGCCGCCTGCCCTGCCCATCCCGCGCCGGCCGCCGTCACCCCCGCCACCACCGCAGACCCCGTCCGAGCTGCCCCAGCAGCCCCCGCAGCCCCGGCCGCCGGACCGGGTCGCCGAGCGCCTCGCCTACCTCGACTCCGCGACCCGGCGGATCAACAGCGCGCTCGACCTGGCCGCCACCCTGCGCAACGTCGGCCGGGTACTGGTCCCCGCCCTCGCCGACGCCGCCGTCGTCCACCTGCGCGACCCGCTTCCCAACGTCGAACGCGAACCCGGCTTCCCCGAGCAGCTGCGGATCCACCACAGCCAGGGCACCCGGCTGGGCCGGCGCGGCCGACCGGCCGGCGACGACCACCGCGACCGCTACGGCGCGCGCTACGGCAGCCGGTACGGCGCCCGCTCCACCGCCGACCCCGGCCCGGCCACCCCGGTCACCCGCGGCGGCGCGCTCGCCCACACCCTGCTCAGCCGCCGCCCCGCCGAACCCGTCGTGCTCGGCTCCGCCGAGGAGAGCGGCAGCGCCCGCACCACCGAGCTGCTGCGCGAGCTGTACGGCCCCCGCGGCCTCTCCCGGCTCGGCCCGGGCACCTCGGTGCTCGCCCTGCCGCTGCGCGGACGCAAGGCCGTGCTCGGCCTGCTGGTGCTGATCCGGCGCCCGCCCGAGAAGAGCGGCCGACCGGGCTTCGACGCCGCCGACACCGCGACCGCCACCCACCTCGCCACCCAGGCCGGGCTGGCCGTGGACACCGCGCTGCGCTACGCCCGCGAGTGGGAGATAGCCAACGAGCTCCAGCGCAGCATGCTGCCGCTGCGCCTGCCCCAGCCGCACGGCGTCCGGCTCGCCCAGCGCTACCTGCCCGGCGAGCGCGGCGCCCAGGTCGGCGGCGACTGGTACGACGCGGTGCCGCTGCCCGGCAACCGGGTGGCGCTGATCGTCGGCGACGTGATGGGCCACTCGCTCACCTCGGCCGCCATCATGGGGCAGCTGCGCACCAGCGCGCAGACCCTGGCCGCCCTCGACCTGCCGCCGCACGAGGTGCTCTACCACCTGGACGAGCAGGCCCAGCGGCTCGGCCGCGAGCAGCACCTGGCCACCTGCGTCTACGCGGTCTACGACCCGATCGCCAACCGGGTGGTGCTCGCCAACGCCGGACACGTGCCGCCGGTGCTCGTCCAGCCGGACGGCTCCGCCGACCTGCTCGACCTGGAGTCGGGGGCACCGATCGGCGTCGGCGGGGTGGACTTCTCCTCCGTCGAGCTGCCCGCGCCGCCCGGCTCGGCCCTGCTGCTGTTCACCGACGGTCTGGTGGAGACCCGCAACCGGCCGCTCAGCGACGGCCTCGAGCTGCTCCGCGCCCGGCTGGCGGGCGGCCTGCGGCACGCCCCCGAGCACCTCTGCCAGGAGGCGCTGCGGATCCTGCCGCCCGGCGACCGGGGCGACGACATCGCCCTGCTGGCCGCCTGCTTCGACGGCATCCCGGCCGGCGACGTCGCGCACTGGTACCTCCAGCCGCGCAACGAGACACCGGGGCGGGCCCGCCGGCTGGCCGCGCACACGCTGCGCCGCTGGGGGCTGGAGGAGCTGACCGAGGCGACCGAACTGATGGTCAGCGAGCTGGTCACCAACGCCGTCCAGCACGCCACCCGCCCGGTGACGCTGAGCCTGGTCCGCACCAGCCGCCTGCGCTGCGAGGTCGGCGACGACAGCCCGCTGCTGCCCCGGCCGCGCCGGACCGGACCGGAGGACGAGCGCGGGCGGGGGCTGCAGATCGTGGCCCGGTGCGCCGAACGCTGGGGCGCGACCCGGCTGGGCACCGGCAAGGTGGTCTGGTTCGAGCAGCGGCTGCCGTAGCCCGGACGGGCCCCGGGGGCTGCCCCGGGGCCCGTCGACTCAGACCCGCTCGGGCAGCTTCGCCCCCGCGTCGGCGGCGGCCGCCGGGGCCTGCGGCTCCAGTCGGGCCATCAGCTGCTCGCCCTCCATGTCCACCCGCGGCACCACCCCGTCCAGGCTCTTCGGGAACCACCAGGCCGCCCGCCCGAACAGCGCCATCGCGGCCGGCACCAGGGCCATCCGCACCACGAAGGCGTCCACCAGCACGCCCACCGCGAGCGCGAAGCCGATCGGCTGGACGATCGGGTCGTGGCCGAAGACGAACGAGCCGAACACCGCGACCATGATCAGTGCGGCCGCCGTGACCACCCGGGCCCCGTTCTTCACCCCGGCGACCACCGCCTCGCGCGGCTCCGCGCCGTGCACGTGGTGCTCCTTCATCCCGGAGACCAGGAAGAGCTCGTAGTCCATCGCGAGCCCGAAGAGCACGCCGATCAGCAGGATCGGCACGAAGCTGACCACCGGACCGACCTTCGGCACGTCGATCAGTCCGTCCAGCCAGCCCCACTGGTAGACCGCCACGACGGCGCCCAGCGAGGCCGTGATGGAGAGCAGGAACCCGGCCACCGCCTTGAGCGGCACCAGGATCGAACGGAAGGCGAGCGCCAGCAGGACCAGCGCGATGCCCACGATCACGGCGACGAACGGCGGCAGCGCGTCGCTCAGCTTGGCCGAGACGTCGATGTTGGCGGCGGTGGTGCCGGTGACGGCGATCCGCGCGCCGGTCTCGGTCTCCAGGGCGTCCCGCCGGTCACGGATGTCGGTGACCAGCTGCCGGGTGTCGGCGTGGTCCGGACCGGTCTTCGGGATGACGGGGACGAGCGCGGTGCGGCTCGGCCCGTCGAACTGCGGCGGGAGCAGCGTCTGCACACCCGGCAGGGCGGCGAGCCGGCCGGCCACGCCCTGGACGGCCTGCTCCGGCTGCGCCGCCGCCTCGGCGTCCACCACCACGACCAGCGGTGCGTTGAAGCCGGGACCGAAGCTGTGGTCGACCAGGTCGTACGCGGTGCGGGCGTCGGTGCCCTTGGCCTGCGAGCCGCCGCCGGGCAGACCGAGGGTCAGGCTCGCGGCGGGCACGGCGAGCGCGACCAGGGCGGTGAGGCCCACCAGCAGCACGGCGAGCGGACGGCGCACCACGAAGCCCGCCCAGCGTTCGCCGAGCGTCGTGCGCCCGGTGGTCCGCAGCGCGCGCTTCCACACGGGCAGCCGGTCGACGGCCCGGCCGGCGAAGCCGAGCACGGCGGGCAGCAGGATGGTCGCCACCAGCACGGCGATCACCACGGCCCCGGAGGCGGCCAGACCCATCACGGTCAGGAACGGCACCCCGGCGACGGCCAGACCGGCCAGGGCGGCCACGACCGTGAGGCCGGCGAACACCACCGCGCTGCCGGCGGTCGCGTTGGCACGGGCGGCCGCTTCCTCCGGTTCCAGGCCCTCGGCGAGGTGGCGGCGGTGCCGGGAGACGATGAACAGGGCGTAGTCGATGCCGACCGCCAGGCCGACCATCAGCGCCAGCACCGGCGCGGTGGAAATCACCTCGAACGAACCGGCCACGGTGAACACCCCGGCCATCGCGACGCCCACCCCGACCAGCGCGGTGACCAGCGGAAGCCCGGCCGCGACCAGCGAGCCGAGGGTGATCACCAGGACCAGCCCGGCCACGATCAGGCCGATCACCTCACCGCCGTCGACCTGGGCCATCTTGTTGTAGGCGTCGCCGCCGAAGGCGACCGTGACACCGGCCGCCCGGGCCGGGTCGGCCGCGGCCCTGACCGCGTCGCGCTGCCCGTCGGTGATGTCACCGAGCTCGCTGTCGAAGGAGACCAGGCCGAGCGCGACCTTGCCGTCCGGGGAGAGCGCGCCGGTGGCGTACGGGTCGGGGACGCCCGCGACACCGGGGACGGCGGCGATCCGGGCGACCGCCTCGTCGACGGCCCTGGCGTTCTCGGGGGAGGCGATGCCGCCGGCCGCGTCGGTGCGGAAGACCACCTGGGCGGAGCCGTGGCCCTGGGCGGGGAAGGTGTCCTTGATCCGGTCCAGCGTGGCCTGCGCCTCGGTGCCGGGGACCTTGAACTCCTCGGTGGTCCCGCCGCCGAAGGCCGCCGCGGAGCCGCCGATCGCGATCAGCAGGGCGAGCCAGACGGCGAGGACGGTACGTCTGCGGCGGAAGCAGAGGCGGCCCAGGCGGTACAGGTACGTGGCCATGCGTGCACCTTCGATCGGGTCGTTCGGGCAGGCGGATGTGCGGCGCTCGGTCGTCCCGACCACCGTACGCGCAACTTTGTCGTCTGACAAAGTCGAGCGACGCGAACCTCCGACGAGATCATCCGATCTGGTTGTCCGAACATGGCGATACCCTGACCCAATGGCTCATGTCCCGGCCGCCGAGCGGCGCCCCCAACTGATCCAGGCCGCGATCGACCTGATGGCCCGCGAGGGGATCGCCGCCGGCAGCACCCGTGCGATCGCGGCCGAACTGGGCGTGGCACAGGCGACGGTGCACTACACCTTCGGCACCAAGAAGGACCTCTACCGGGCCGTCGTCGAGCAGTTGACCGCCGAGTTCATCGGCCAGGTGCGGGCGGCCGCACCCGACGAGGGCCCGTTCGGCGAGCAGATCCGGACGATGGTCCAGGCCCTCTGGGACAGCGCCGTCGGCGAGCGCGGGAAGTGCGCGCTGATCACCGAGTTCTCCGCGATGGCGCTGCGCGACCCGGACCTCCAGGAGACCATGCGGGCGCTGCAGCACGAGATCGAGGACACCGCCGCCGAACTCCTCACCGGGCTCGCCGCCGCGCACGGGCAGACCCTGCCGCTGCCGGCCCGCGAGATCTCGGTGTACTTCCTGGCCGGCTTCAACGGGCTGACCGACCGCTACCTGGTGCTCAAGGCCGCCGGCGAGGACCCCGAGGAGGAGTCCCGCCGGGCCCTGGCCCTGCTGGTCGCCACCACCGTCGGCCTCTGCCTCGGCGCGCCCGCGCGGGTCTAGCCCGGACCCGGCGGCCCCCGTCAGGCCTCTGCCGTCAGACCTTCGCGCCAGACCCGTCCCGTCAGGCCCGTCCCGTCAGGCCCGTCCCGTCAGGCCCGTCGCGTCAGGGCTGGACGATCCGGACCGGCAGGTCGGCCAGCACCTCGCGCAGCGAGGCCGCGAAGCGGTCGTACTCGGCGCTGCGGGCCGAGCCCGGCCGGGTGGCGAGTCCGATCCGGCGGCCCGGCGCGGGGGCGGCGAAGCGGACGGCGGCCAGCCGGTCGGCGCGCCCCGCCTCGACGTCCAGCGCCGTGGCGGGCAGCAGGGTCACCCCGAGGCCGCCGGCCACCAGTTGCACCAGCGTGGACAGGCCGGCCGCCCTGGTGGTGGAGCCGCCCGGGTCGGCCCCGACCTCGCGGCAGATGTCGAGCGCCTGGTCCCGCAGGCAGTGGCCCTCCTCCAGCAGCAGCACGTCCAGGTCGAGCAGCACGTCGCGCGCCACGTCGGCCCGGCCGGCCAGCTCGTGGTCGGGCGGGGTGACCAGGACGAAGTCCTCGTCGAACAGCGGGACGTCCCGGGTCGGCGAGCTGCCGCCGGCCGGAAGCGCCAGCAGCAGCACGTCCAGCCGCCCGGCGGCCAGGCCCTCCAGCAGCGAGGGGGTCCGCTCCTCGTGGACGTGCAGCTCCAACTCCGGGTAGCGGTCACGGACCAGCCGCAGCACCGTCGGCAGCAGGTACGGCGCGACGGTCGGGATGACGCCCAGGTGCAGCGGCCCGGTGAACGGGCGGCGGGCGGCCTCCACCTCCTCGGTGAGCGCCTGGAGGGAGGCGAGCACCCGGCGCGCGTGCTCCAGCACGCGCTCACCCAGCGGAGTGATCATCACCCTGCGCGTCGTACGCTCGACGAGCTGCGCGCCCAGCGACTCCTCCAGCGCCGCGACCGCCCCGGAGAGGGCCGGCTGACTCGTCCCGGTGGCCGCCGCCGCCTCCCGGAAGTGCCGGTGCTCGGCCACCGCCACGAAGGCCCTGAGCTGGGCGACCGTGGGCGACCGGGGGCCGCGCGAGGTGGCGTTCGCCACAGTCGCGTCGGGTTTGCGGGCGGGGGTCCTGCGACGGGCGGGGCGGGAGGGGGGCGTGGGGCTGTTGATAACTCTCTCCGATCAGACACATCGAGTGTAGCTATTTCCCTGATCAGTCCACGATGTGGAATGGTGGAGACCGTTCCGCAAAACGGACAAACTCCCCTCAGTCTCACTTCAGGAGAAGCGAACGTGCTCACGATCGGTGACAAGTTCCCCGAGTTCGAACTCAACGCCTGCGTCGACCTGGACGCCGCGAACGCCTTCGCCGAGATCAACCACAAGTCCTACGAGGGCAAGTGGAAGATCGTCTTCTTCTGGCCGATGGACTTCACCTTCGTCTGCCCGACCGAGATCGCCGCGTTCGGCAAGCTGAACGACGAGTTCGCCGACCGCGACGCCCAGATCCTCGGCGTCTCCGGCGACTCGGAGTTCGTGCACCACGCCTGGCGCAAGGACCACAAGGACCTGCGCGACCTGCCGTTCCCGATGCTGGCCGACGTCAAGCACGAGCTGATGCGCGCCTGTGGCGTCGAGGCCGCGGACGGCACCGCCCAGCGCGCCGTCTTCATCGTCGACCCGAACAACGAGATCCAGTTCGTCATGGTGACCGCCGGCTCCGTCGGCCGTAACCCCAAGGAGGTCCTGCGGGTGCTGGACGCCCTGCAGACCGACGAGCTGTGCCCGTGCAACTGGAACAAGGGCGAGGACACCCTCGACGCCCAGGCCCTGCTGGCGGGCTGACCCATGGCCCTCGACGACCTGAAGTCCGCCCTCCCGGACTACGCCAAGGACCTCAAGCTCAACCTGGGCTCGGTCATCGGCAACTCCGACCTCCCCGCCCAGCAGCTCTGGGGCACCGTGCTCTCCTGCGCGATGGCCACCCGCAGCCCCGCCGTGCTGCGTGCGCTGGAGCCCGAGGCCAAGGCCAACCTCTCCCCGGAGGCGTACAACGCCGCCAAGGGCGCGGCCGCGGTCATGGGGATGAACAACGTCTACTACCGGACGCTGCACCTGCTCTCCGACAAGGAGTACAGCAGCATGCGGGCCGGTCTGCGGATGAACATCATCGGCACCCCGGGCGTCGAGAAGATCGACTTCGAGCTCTGGTGCTTCGCGGTCTCCGCGATCAACGGCTGCGGCCAGTGCCTCGACTCGCACGAGGCCGTGCTCCGCAAGGCGAACGTGGACCGCGAGGTCATCCAGGCCTCGATGAAGATCGCCGCCGTCCTCCAGGCCGTCGCCGGTGTCCTCGACTCCGAGGCCGCCCTGGCGAGCGTCACCGCCTGACCCCGCACCATCCTGAACGGGCCCCGGCCCCGGACTTCGGTCCGGAGCCGGGGCCCGTTCTGTCGTGCTCGGCGGTCGGCTCGTCGGCCGGTCGATCGGCCGACCGGTCCGGCGGCGGGCCGGTCAGCCGGCGGGCGGCGCCGGGGCCTGCGGGCGGGTGGCGGCTTCGCGGGCGGCCTCGAGCGCGGTGAACACGGCCTGGCCGGCCTCGTTGCGGCGGCGGAGGTGGGTGACCACGGTGTTGGTGACCGCGATGAGCGGAACCGCGACGATCGCGCCGCCGATGCCCCCGATGATGGAGCCGGCGGCCACGCCCAGCACCACACCGAGCGGATGGACCCGGACGGCGCGCCCGAGGATCAGCGGCTGGAGCACGTGCCCCTCGATCTGCTGGACGGCGATCAGCACGACCAGCACCATCAGCGCCGTCCACGGCGTGGTGGTGACGAGCGCGATCAGGACCGCGACCGTCCCGGTGACCAGCGCGCCGACCAGCGGGACGAAGGCGCCGAGGAAGATGATCACGGCGAGCGGCAGCGCCATCGGCACGCCGAGCAGCTGGATGCCGACGCCGATGCAGACCGCGTCGATGAAGGCCACGCAGACGGTGCCGCGGACGTAGGCGGTCAGGGTGGCCCAGGCCTTCGGGCCGGCGCCCGCCATCGCGTACCGGGAGTGCCGGGGCAGGCCGCGCAGCGCCCAGTTCCAGATCCGCTCGCCGTCGTAGAGGAGGAAGAAGGTGGTGAAGAAGGCGAGCAGGACGGCGGTCAGCACCTCGACGGCGATCTGCGCACCGGTGATGCTGGCCGAGGTGATCTGCTCGCTGTTGGTGCTGATCGCCTTGGTGATCTGGTTGGCGAAGTCGGTGATCTGCTGCTCGGTCAGGTGCAGCGGCCCGGTGATCAGCCAGTCCCGCAGCTGATCGACGCCGGCCTTGACCTTGCTGGTGACGGTCTCCAGGTTGGTGGTCACCTGCCACACCACGAACCAGCCGACCAGTCCGATGCCGGCCAGTCCGCTCATGAACACGCCTCCGGCGGCCAGCGAGCGCGGGACCCCGTGCCGGCGCAGCCAGGAGACGGTGGGCTCCAGCAGCGCCGAGATCAGCAGCGAGGCGAGCACCGCGAAGGCGACCAGCCGCAGCATGTCGACGATGTAGAAGACGACGTAGAGCGCGCCGCCGAGCAGCAGCAGCCGCCAGGTGGACTCGGCGGCCACCCGCAGACCCCACGGCACCGCCTCGGCGGGGGTCGCGGGCCGGCCGAAGTGACCGTGCGTGGAGACGGGGGCGGACACCGGGGCGGACACCGGAGCCGGCGCGGCCGGCGCGGGCTCCGGAGCGGACGCGGGTGCCGGCGCGGGGACGACCGGCGCGACGGCGGCCGCCCCGCGCGGACCGGGCAGCGGAGTGGCCTGCGCAGCCGCGAGCGGGTCCTCCGCGTCCACCGGATGCGGGAGATGCGGGAGATGAGACAGGTGCGGCGGGTGCGACAGGTGCGGCGGTTCGTGGAAGTCGGCCGCCATCGCGGCCCGTCGGCGCCGTTCGATGACGGCGGCCGCGCTCGCCACCACGGCCATGCCCTTGGCCACGGCCTTGAAGGCCTTTCCGCCCCGCGCCATGCTCGTTACCACTTCTCCCCGCCGGAGCCGCCCGGTGCGGCGGCACGCCGTGGGTCCCGCCACGGCCGTCAGGGATAGACGCTACCCGGCCCGGACCCGGTGAGTCCGCCCGGTGAACGGGATCGGCGCGGGTTCTTCCGGGCGGAGGCCGGTCGGGCAGGGGGCGATTCCGGGGCAAACCCGCATGTCCCCGGTGGTTTCAGGCACAGGACAGTGGGGAGGAGTCGGGCGGGAACAGGAGCCTTCTGTCGGCGGACCGGCCGGTGCGGGGAGCTACCAGGACCCCTCCCCGTCCCCGCGTCCGCACCCAGGACCGCACCGCCCGTGGGCGCACTGGTCAGCGCAGCCCGGGCGGCGCGGCCCGCTCCCGAACAGGGGCTCCGCCCGCACGCCCGCGGCGCGCCCCGGAACGGAAAACGCTGCGGCCCCCCGACGACGTGTCGGGGGGCCGCAGCGGACGTTCCTAGTACCAGTGGTGCGACTGCCAGAACGACCAGGCGCCACAGGGGCTGCCGTAGCGGCTGTTCATGTAGCCGAGGCCCCACTTGATCTGGGTGGCCGGGTTGGTGCGCCAGTCGGCGCCCGCCGAGGCCATCTTGGAGCCGGGCAGCGCCTGGACCAGGCCGTACGCGCCGGAGCTCTTGTTGGTGGCGGTGTAGTTCCAGCCGCTCTCGCGCTTCACGATCTGGCTGAAGCACTGGAACTGGGCGTCGTTGCCGACGATCTGCTGGGCCAGCTCCTGCACCGAACCGGGGCTGACCGAGACCGCCGGGGCGGACGCGGTGTTGTCGGTGGCGGCCATCGCCGAACGCGCCTTGGAGCGGTTGGCGGCGGCCTCGTCGGCCTTCCGCTTCTCCTCGGCGGCCTTCGCGGCCTTCTCCGCATCGGCCTTGGCGGCGGCGTCGGCCGCCTCCTTGGCAGCGGCGTCGGCCTTGGCCTGCGCCTCGGCGGCGGCCTGCTGGCGCGCGGCCTCCTCGGCTGCCTTCTGCTCGGCGGCGGCCTTGGCGGCGGCGTCGGCGGCGGCCTGCTGGGCGGACGCCTGCGTGCCGATGTTGTCGCTGATGGTCTGCGCCTGGGCGCCGGAGGGGACTTCGGCAAGCAGCGTCGCGCCGGCGACGTCGACCGTCTGCGTCGTCTTGCCCTCGCTGCCCGAGGCCATACCCACCACGGCGCCGACAGCGGTGACGGCGGTGGCGGAGGCGACAGCAACTCCCCGGACCGAGATCCGAGTCACATGGATTCCTTCCAGCATCGCCCACGCGTGACCGTACGGGCGCAACATGCCCCTTGGCGCTGCCCTCCGTACGGTGCTGGTCACGGGAGGTGCTGACCCGGCGTCCGGTCGAGTTGGGTCGACCGGGCGTTGTGATCGGGCGGCGTACGGCTCAGGTCTTCAATTGTGCGTCCACTGACCGGAGTTGGTGGACCGTCCGGGCCGGACCCCCGGTCTCCCGGAAGCCCTGCCATGCCGTACGCGGGGCCTGACAGAACCCTCACCATGCCGCACCGGACACTGTCGACGCAATTCCCGGTTGCGTGGCGGATGTCACATTCACCGTCCTGGCGTTGGCCGGACAGAAAGCACTCGATGTGATGAAAGGGACGGGGCCCGCTCCGTCAGGAGCGGGCCCCGTGCTGCGAATTGACGGCTTCGTCCTCTTTGCCCGCCAATGTCAGCCCCTGTCAGCCTCTGTCACTCAGTGTCCGGAAAGTCCGGATCAGGGCTGAACGTCCTCCAGCATCTCGGTCACCAGGGCCGCGATCGGCGAACGCTCGGAGCGGGTGAGGGTGATGTGGGCGAAGAGCGGATGGCCCTTCAGCTTCTCGACCACCGCCACCACGCCGTCGTAGCGGCCGACGCGGAGGTTGTCGCGCTGGGCGACGTCGTGGGTGAGGACCACCCGCGACCCCTGGCCGATCCGGGACAGCACCGTCAGCAGGACGTTGCGCTCCAGCGACTGCGCCTCGTCCACGATCACGAAGGCGTCGTGCAGGGAACGCCCCCGGATGTGGGTGAGCGGCAGGACCTCCAGCATCCCCCGGGAGATGACCTCCTCGATCACGTCCGGCGTGGTCACCGCCGACAGGGTGTCGAAGACCGCCTGTGCCCAGGGGCTCATCTTCTCCGACTCGGACCCCGGCAGATAACCCAGCTCCTGCCCGCCCACCGCGTACAACGGCCGGAACACCATCACCTTGCGGTGCTGCTGGCGCTCCAGCACCGCCTCCAGCCCCGCGCACAGCGCCAGCGCCGACTTGCCCGTCCCCGCCCGCCCGCCCAGCGAGACGATCCCCACCTCCGGATCCAGCAACAGGTCCAGCGCCACCCGCTGCTCGGCGCTGCGCCCGCGCAGGCCGAAGGCCTCGCGTTCGCCGCGCACCAGCCGGACCCGGCCGTCGCCGGCGACCCGGCCCAGGGCCTTGCCGCGCTCGGAGGTGAGCACGAGTCCGGTGTGCACGGGCAGCTCGGCGGTGCCCTCGACGTCGACGCCGGCGTCGTGGCCGGCCGCGAACAGCGCGTCCACGTCGTCGGCGGCGACGTGCAGTTCCGCCATGCCGGTCCAGCCGGAGGTGATCGCCAGCTCGGCCCGGTACTCCTCGGCGAGCAGGCCCACCGAGGACGCCTTGATCCGCAGCGGGAGGTCCTTGGAGACGACGGTGACGTCGTACCCCTCGGCCTGCAGGTTGCGCGCCACCGCCAGGATCCGGGTGTCGGCCTCGCCGCCACCGGCCCGGTAGCCGGCCGGCAGTATCGAGGTGTCCGAGTGGTTGAGCTCGACCCGGATGGTGCCGCCGAGCTCGCCGACCGGGATCGGTTCGTCGAGGCGGCCGAACCGGATCCGGTAGTCGTCGAGCAGCCGCAGCGCCTGGCGGGCGAAGTAGCCCAGCTCCGGGTGGTGCCGCTTGGCCTCCAGCTCGGTGACCACGACCACGGGGAGGACGACCTCGTGCTCCTCGAAGCGGGTCATGGCGAGCGGGTCCGCCAGCAGCACACTGGTGTCGAGAACGTACGTGCGCCGGTCTGGTGTCCGGCGGCTCTTGGAACTGACCACTAGGCCTCCAGGGCGGATGACCCTGCGTCATCCGCGGCAAGCCGGCCCCCGCTGCCCCGGTGGCCTCGGGGCCGGTCTGATCGGAGTATTCCCAGGCGGGGGGCGGTGCATTCGCGTTCCCGGAGAACTGACGGATCATTGCGGGTGAACGTTTGGCCTCGCCCGGCCGCCGGGTAGGCCAGCCTCTACGGTGGTCAATCCCGTCGTCCCGGGACGACGGGCCCCGTCAGAGGCCCATCCGCCGGTTGCGCTGCTCGAAGGCGCGCAGCGCCCGCAGGAAGTCGACCTTGCGGAAGGCCGGCCAGTAGGCCTCGCAGAAGTAGAACTCGCTGTGCGCGCTCTGCCAGAGCAGGAAGCCGGAGAGCCGCTGCTCGCCCGAGGTGCGGATGACCAGGTCCGGGTCGGGCTGCCCCTTGGTGTACAGGTGCTCGGCGATGTGCTCGACGTCCAGCACCTCGGCCAGTTCCTCGATCGAGGTACCGCGGCCGGCGTGCTCCTGGAGCAGCGAACGGACGGCGTCGGCGATCTCGTGCCGACCGCCGTAGCCGACCGCCACGTTGACCGTGATGCCCTCGATGCCCGCCGTCTCGTCGGCGGCGCGCTTCAGGACGTCGGCGGTGTGCTGCGGCAGCAGGTCCAGCGCGCCGACCGGGTTGACCCGCCAGCGGCGGGCGGCGGCCAGGTTGGTGACGGCGTCCTCGATGATGCCGAGCAGCGGGACGAGCTCGCCGGCCGGGCGGGAGAGGTTGTCGGTGGAGAGCATCCACAGGGTGACGACCTTGACGTGGGTCTCGTCGCACCAGCCGAGGAACTCGCTGATCTTGTCGGCGCCGCGCTGGTGGCCGTAGACGGTGGAGCCGCCGGTGGCCTTGGCCCAGCGGCGGTTGCCGTCCAGGATCACGCCGATGTGGTGCGGGGTGCGGGCGAGGTGCACCTCGACCCGGCGACCGTAGAGGCCGTACATCCCGTCCAGCAGGACGCGCAGACCCGGCGTGCGTTCGACGACATCGCGCAGACCCATGGTTTTTCGGCCCCTCCGTGCTCACTTCACCGGGTGCTTCAGAACCCCCGGCGCAGCCTACTCCCGCCCCGTGGCGGCAGGGAAAGCCGCAGGTCGCGGGAGGGTCACGGTCCTGTGCGGACTCTGTCGCGACGGGCTCGCCCGCGGTGGCCGGAACGTACCGGGAACGCACCCGCGCGGCGCCCCGGGGGCGGCCGGGGGAACACCGGACGGCCGGATACGGAACGGTCTCTGCTTCCTTAAGGAATCCGTAAGCCGACGGTTCAATGCTTGACGACCCCCAATGGTCTAGTCCAGCTTTTGTGCCAGGGCGGAACGGAGCACCGGAGCCGCCCCCTTCGAGGCAGTACTGCGGACCTCCCCTCCCCCACACGCGGCCGCCGCGCCCCCCACCGCGGCGGCCGCTCCTCCCCCACAGGAGCGCACCTCCATGGCCCGTACGCTGAACCGGCCCGCGTCGCACAAGCGCCGCCGCGGCCCCGTCCCGGCCCTCGCGGCCGGCGCCACCGCCCTGGCCCTGGCCGGCACCGGCCTCGCCCTCTTCGCCGGGGGCGCCAACGCCGCCGCCGGGAACCTCGTCGCCAACGGCGGCTTCGACGGCTCGCTGGGCGGCTGGACCTGTACCGGCGCCGCGAGCGCCGTCACCACGCCGGTCCACTCCGGCTCGGGCGCGCTCCAGGCCACCCCGGGCGCGGCCGACACCGCCGAGTGCACCCAGACCATCAGTGTGCTGCCCAACACCAGCTACACCCTGAGCGCCTGGGTCCAGGGCCCGTACGTCTACCTCGGCGCCCGGGGCACCGGCGGCACCGACCCGAGCGCGTGGTCCAACCAGAACAGCTGGAACCAGCTCTCCAGCACCTTCACCACCGGCGCCAACGCCCGGAGCGTCACCGTCTACCTGCACGGCTGGTACGGGCAGAGCGCCTACCTCGCCGACGACGTCGTGCTGAGCGGCCCGGGCGGCACCCCGAGCCCGACCGCGACCCCGACGGTCACCCCCACGCCGACGCCCACCGCGACGGCCACCCCGACCGCGACGGCCACGCCCACGGCGACGGCCACCCCCACCGCGACGCCGACCCAGACCGCCACGCCGACCGCCACCCCGACCCCCACGGCGACCAGCACCGGCAACCCCGGCACCGGCCTGCCGAAGCACGTCGTCACCGGCTACTGGCACAACTTCGACAACAAGGGCAACAACCTCCAGAAGCTGAGCGACGTCCAGAGCGCGTACGACATCATCGCGGTCTCCTTCGCCGACTCCGTCGCCAACCGCCCCGGCGCCATCACCTTCAAGCTGGACGCCGAACTCGCGGCCGGACTCGGCGGCTACACCGACGCCCAGTTCCGCGCCGACGTGAAGGCCAAGCAGGCGGCCGGCAAGAAGGTCATCATCTCGATCGGCGGCCAGAACGGCGCCATCCAGGTCAACGACGCCGCCGCCGCGTCCGCCTTCGTGGAGTCCGCCGCCGCGGTGATCAAGGACTACGGCTTCGACGGCCTCGACGTCGACCTGGAGAACGGCCTCAACCCGACCTACCTCGCGGACGCGCTGCACGCCCTGCAGGCCAAGGTCGGCCCCGGCTTCGTCCTGACGATGGCCCCGGAGACCATCGGGATGTACTCGACCGCCGGCTCCTACTTCCAGCTGGCGCTGAAGACCAAGGACATCCTGACCGTCGTCAACACCCAGTTCTACAACTCGGGCGGCATGAACGGCTGCGACGGCAAGGTCTACAACCAGGGCACCGTCGACTTCATCACCGCGCAGGTCTGCACCCACATCCAGGGCGGTCTGCGGCCCGACCAGGTCGGCATCGGCGTCCCGGCCTCCAGCAAGGCGGCCGGTGGCGGCTACGTCGCGCCGAGCGTCGTCAACAACGCGCTGGACTGCCTGGCCACCGGCAAGAACTGCGGCAGCTTCGTCCCGCCGGCCAAGTGGCCGACCATCCGCGGCGCGATGACCTGGTCCACCAACTGGGACTCCGTGAACGGGAACGCCTTCTCCAACACGGTCGGCCCGTTCGTCCACCAGATGCCGTGATCCCCGAGGACGTCACTCCCCCACGGCGCGCCGCTCCTTGAGGGTGGGGCCTGCGCGCCGGCGCCGGGCCCGCCGTACCAGACCGGTACGGCGGGCCCGTCCGCGTTCCCGTTCCCGTCCGCGTTCCCGTCCGTCCGCGTTCCCGTCCCCGTTCCCGCCCGCGTTCCGGTCCGTCCGCGTTCCCGCCCGCCGGCGGGACGGTCGGGTCGGACCGGGGCGGCAGCCGGGTCAGACCGCGTGCCCGAGCACCGCGACCAGGGTTCCGAGCAGCAGGAACGGTCCCAACGGCACCTCCCGGCCACGCACCGGACGCCGCCGCACCAGGGCCACCAGCAGCACACCGGCCGACCAGAGCCCGGCCAGCAGCACGGCGGCGGCCAGACCGGCGAGCGCGGCGGCCCAGCCGTACCGGCCGAGCAGCGCCCCGAGGCCGAGCGCCAGCACGGTGTCCCCCGGGCCCACCAGCCCCAGCTGGACCGGGACTTCGAACAGCGCCCCGGCGGCGAGCGCCACCAGCAGACAGCGCAGCAGCGTGCCCGGGCTGCCGTCGGCCAGCTCCAGCACCGTCAGCAGTGCCGCGAGGCCGGCCGCCAGCGTCCAGGTGAGCGGGTAGGGCAGCCGGTGCACCCGGGCGTCGGTGAAGCCGAGCACCACGCCGGGGCCGGCCAGCCAGAGCAGCAGCAGGGCGTCCGCCGGGTGAGCCGCGGCGAGCGCGGCGGAGGCCGCGGCGGCGGTGACCGCCTCCACCCGCCAGGGGCCGGGGCCGAGCCGGGTCCGGCAGCCCGGGCAGCCGCCGGTGGGCGGCAGTCCGCGCAGCCCGCGTCCGCAGGACGGACAGGCCAGGCACCACGGTTCGTCCTCGGGCACGGCGTACCGCACCACCAGTCCGCGCAGGGCCGGTGCCACCAGCACCCCGGCCAGGACCGCCCCCAGCACGCTCGCGATCACGGCTTGCCCCCTCCTCGCCCGGTGACGGTACGATCCGGCGGGTCCCGCTCCGGAACCGACCGGACACCGTCCGCGTCCGACACTGACGGCACCCCGGAATCCGCGGTGCCGCACCGACCACATCATCCACGGGGGAGAGACACCTTGACGAAGCTTCGGAACACTCTGCGCGCGGCCGTTCCGGTCGCCGCGCTGGCCCTGGCCCTGACCGCCTGCGGGCCGGAGAACGACGACCCGGCGGTCGTCGCCGCCCCGACCTCCGCCCCGGCGGGCGGGGCGGCCGCCCCGACCGGCGCGGCGCCCACCGCGGCCCCGACCGGTGCCGCTCCGACCTCCGCCCCGGCCGGCGCCACCGGCGCCGCGGCGGGCGGCGCGGCCGGCGGCAGCCCGACCGGCGCCGTGCCGTCGGCCGCGACCAGCGGCAACCCGATCGGCGGCGCGAGCGGCGGCAACAGCAAGATCAGCTTCGAATCGCCGCTGCCGCTCACCGCCACCGGCAGCTACCTCGGCAAGACCAAGGCCGACGTCACGCCGGTCTCGGTGGTCAAGGGCACCGCGGCCGAGATCGCGTCGTACAACTTCAAGCCGGCCGACACGGCGGGCAAGACGCCGTACTACGTGACGGTGAACTTCACCAACAAGACCGGCGCCCCGCTGCAGGACGAGTACTTCATGATGCGGTTCAAGGTCCACACCGAGCCGAAGGGCACCGGCATCCTGGCCGCCCCGACCATCCTCAAGTCGATCCCGCAGTGCGACTCCGGCAAGAAGCCGGGCACCCTGGCCGACGGCCAGAGCCAGCAGCAGTGTGCCGTCTATCTCGTTCCGGACGGCGCCCAGCCGCAGTTCCTCGCCTTCGGTAGCGTTCTGGACACCCAGCCGCTGATCTGGAAGGCGAGCTGAGGTCTCCGCCTCCCGATCGAAGGAGTAGCGGAACAGCAGCATCCGGGCGGTCCGGCGGGTGTCCCACGACACGCGCCGGACCGCCCGTTCGTGCCCCTAAAGTAGGCAGGCATGCAGGTCATCCAGTCCAGCAAGCTCGCCAATGTCTGCTACGACATCCGCGGTCCGGTGCTCGACGAGGCGATGCGGTTGGAGGAACAGGGCCACCGCATCCTGAAGCTCAACACCGGCAACCCCGCGCTGTTCGGCTTCGACGCACCGCCGGAGATCCTCCAGGACATCCTGCGCAACCTCTCCTCCGCGCACGGCTACGGCGACTCCAAGGGCCTGCTGTCCGCCCGCCGCGCCGTGGTGATGCAGTACGAGGAGCGCGGCCTGGAGGGCCTGACGGTCGAGGACGTCTTCCTCGGCAACGGCGTCTCCGAGCTGATCCAGCTGGCGATGACCGCGCTGCTCGACGACGGCGACGAGGTGCTCGTCCCCGCCCCCGACTACCCGCTGTGGACGGCCTCGGTCTCGCTGGCCGGCGGCACCGCCGTCCACTACCGCTGCGACGAGCAGTCCGAGTGGTACCCGGACCTCGCCGACGTCGAGGCCAGGATCACCGACCGGACCAGGGCGCTGGTGGTGATCAACCCGAACAACCCGACCGGCGCCGTCTACCCGCGCGAGGTGCTGGAGGGCCTGGTCGCCATCGCCCGCCGGCACCAGCTGGTGATCTACGCGGACGAGATCTACGACAAGATCCTCTACGACGACGCCGAGCACGTCCCGCTGGCCTCGCTGGCCCCCGACCTGTTCTGCGTCACCTTCAACGGCATGTCCAAGTCCTACCGGGTGGCGGGCTTCCGCTCCGGCTGGATGGTGCTCTCCGGCGACCGCACCCGGGCCCGCAGCTACGTGGAGGGGCTGACCGTGCTCGCCTCGATGCGGCTGTGCGCCAACATGCCGGCCCAGCACGCGGTGGCCGCGGCGCTCGGCGGCCGGCAGTCGATCAAGGACCTGGTGCTGCCCGGCGGGCGGCTGCTGGAGTCCCGGGACGCCGCGTACCGGCTGCTCAACGAGATCCCCGGGGTCAGCTGCGTGAAGCCGAAGGGCGCGCTGTACGCCTTCCCCCGGCTGGACCCGAAGGTCTTCAAGATCAAGGACGACGCCCGGATGGTGCTCGACCTGCTGCGGGCCGAGCGGATCCTGCTGGTCCAGGGCACCGGCTTCAACTGGCCCGAGCCGGACCACTTCCGGCTGGTCACCCTGCCGCGCGCGGAGGAGATCACCGACGCGGTGACCCGGATCGGCACCTTCCTGGGCGGCTACACCCAGCCGTAGCCGCGTCCGTGCGCGGCCGTACGGCGCCGGGCGGCGTCCGTGCGCGCCCGTCCACGCCTGTCCGCGCCCGGCCGGTGCCCGCCCGGTGCCCGAAAAGCGCTACGGCCGGAGCCCCGGGCGGGCGATCTCCTTGGTCGGGGAAAGATCGTCCGCCGGGTCTCCGGCCGTCCTGTCGCTGACCGGCGCGCGGTTCGTGCGGCGCGCCGGCCCTTCTACCGCTCCTGCTGAGGCTCAGGCTCAGCCGAGGCGGGCGACCAGGTCTCGGTACTCGTCCCACAGCTCGGCGGGCGTGTGCTCACCGAACATCTCCAGGTGGGCCGGGACGAGCGCGGCCTCCTGGCGCCAGATGTCGGCGTCGACGGTGAACAGCAGGTCGCGGTCCTCCTTCGACAGCTCCAGGCCGTCCAGGTCGAAGCCCTCGACGGTCGGCAGCACGCCGATCGGGGTCTCGACGCCCTCGCCGTTGCCCTCCAGACGCTCGACGATCCACTTGAGCACGCGGCTGTTCTCGCCGTAGCCCGGCCAGACGAACTGGCCGTCGGCGTTCTTGCGGAACCAGTTCACGTAGTAGATCTTCGGCAGCTTGGCGGCGTCCGCCTCGGCGCCGATCTTCAGCCAGTGGGCGAAGTAGTCGCCCATGTTGTAGCCGCAGAACGGCAGCATCGCGAACGGGTCGCGGCGCAGCTCACCGACGGTGCCCTCGGCGGCGGCGGTCTTCTCCGAGGCGATGTTGGCGCCGAGGAAGACGCCGTGCTGCCAGTCGAAGGACTCGGTCACCAGCGGGACGGCGGTGGCGCGGCGGCCGCCGAACAGGATGGCCGAGATCGGCACACCCGCCGGGTCCTCCCACTCGGGCGCGATGGTCGGGCACTGCGCGGCCGGGACGGCGAAGCGGGCGTTCGGGTGGGCGGCCGGGGTCGCCGACTCCGGCGTCCAGTCGTCGCCGCGCCAGTCGATCAGGTGGGCCGGCTTCTCGTCGGTCAGGCCCTCCCACCAGACGTCGCCGTCGTCGGTCAGCGCGACGTTGGTGAAGACGGTGTTGCCCCAGAGGGTGTCGATCGCGTTGGCGTTGGTGTCGACACCGGTGCCGGGCGCGACGCCGAAGAAGCCGGCCTCGGGGTTGATGGCGTACAGGCGGCCGTCGGCGCCGAAGCGCATCCAGGCGATGTCGTCGCCGATCGTCTCGACCTTCCAGCCCGGGATGGTGGGCTGGAGCATCGCGAGGTTGGTCTTGCCGCAGGCCGACGGGAAGGCGGCCGCGACGTACTTGACCTCACCGGACGGCGGGGTGAGCTTCAGGATGAGCATGTGCTCGGCCAGCCAGCCCTCGTCGCGGGCCATGGTCGAGGCGATCCGCAGCGCGTAGCACTTCTTGCCCAGCAGGGCGTTGCCGCCGTAGCCGGAGCCGAAGGACCAGATCTCGCGGGTCTCCGGGAAGTGCGAGATGAACTTGGTGCTGTTGCACGGCCACGGGACGTCCGCCTGCCCCTCGGCCAGCGGGGCGCCGACGGTGTGGACGGCCTTGACGAAGTCGCCGTCCTCGCCGAGCTGGTCCAGCACGGCGGTGCCCATGCGGGTCATCACGCGCATCGACACCGCGACGTAGGCGGAGTCGGTGATCTCGACGCCGTAGGCGGCCAGCGGGGAGCCGACCGGGCCCATCGAGAAGGGCACGACGTACATGGTGCGGCCCTTCATGGCGCCGCGGAACAGGCCCTGCTCGCCCTGGAAGATCTCCCGCATCTCGGCGGGGGCCTTCCAGTGGTTGGTCGGGCCGGCGTCCTTCTCCTGCTCGGAGCAGATGAAGGTGCGGTCCTCGACGCGCGCCACGTCCGTCGGGTCGGAGGCGGCGTAGTAGGAGTTGGGTCGCTTGTCCTCGTTGAGCTTCTTGAAAGTGCCCTGGGCGACGAGCAGGTCCGCGAGGCGCTGGTACTCCTCCTCGGAACCGTCGCACCATTCGACGCGGTCCGGCTGGGTGAGCTCCGCGATCTCGCGCACCCACGCCAGCAGACGCTGGTGGCGGGTCGGCGCGGCGCTGAGAGCAGCCGAGTTCTCGTTCGACACGATCGCTCCGTTTCACGCCATCCCGGCGGGGAGACGGCGTAGCGGGGGTTGAGGGTGCTTGCAGCGTAGCTCCGCGCCTTCGGCCGGAACGCTGCGAGAAGGCAAAGTTGACGCATCTTTTACTACAGTAAGGATGATTACCAGCCAGTAGCATGGCCTCTTCGCCACTCCGGACACCCTTCGCACCCTCCTTCGAATACTCCAAAACGTCCAAGTCGTGATGAGCGCCACTTCCTACGACTCGGTAACCTACGGATCCGTAGGTAGCGGGTAGCATGCCGCTCATGACTGCTGAGCTCCTGGAGAGCACGGAGCGTGCCCTGAGCAAGCCGATGTGGCGCGGCTGGCTGCACGCCGGAATGTTCCCCGCGGCCGTGGCCGCCGGGATCGTGCTGATCTGCCTGGCCGAACCGGGACCCCCGAGGATCGCGTGCGCGGTCTACTCGGTCAGCGCCTGGCTGCTCTTCGGGGTCAGCGCGGTCTACCACCGGTTCACCTGGGGCCCGCGCGGCGACGCGGTGCTGCGCAGGCTGGACCACGCGAACATCTTCCTGATCATCGCGGGCACCTACACGCCGTTCACCATCCTGCTGCTGGACGGCGCCGCCCGGCAGGTGCTGCTCTGGGCGGTCTGGGGCGGTGCGCTGGCGGGGATCGCGTTCCGGGTCCTCTGGGTCGGCGCGCCGCGCTGGCTCTACACCCCGGTCTACCTCGCGCTGGGCTGGGCCGCCGCGTTCTTCCTGCCGGACTTCCTGCGCACCGGCGGGGTCGCGGTCCTGGTGCTGATGATCGTCGGCGGGGTGCTCTACAGCATCGGCGGCGTGGTGTACGGGCTCAAGCGGCCCGACCCGTCACCGCGCTGGTTCGGCTTCCACGAGGTGTTCCACGCCTTCACCCTCGGAGCCTTCATCACCCAGTACGTCGGGGTCTCACTGGTGGCCTACAGCGCGGCCGGCTGACCCCGGCGCCCCGTGACGGGCGGTCGACCGGTCGTGCGACCGGACGGCCGCCCGTTCCGCCGTCCACTCCCGGACCGGGCGCTCGTGCGTCCGACCCTGCGGCGCGCGCTCGTGGTGACCGTCCCGTCGGCGCTCGCGCGAGCGCTCGTGCGGGTGCGGGAGGCGGGGCGCCGGCCGCCCGGCCTGCCGCGCGTCGATCGCCTCCCTGGCCCGGCGGCAGCGCTCGCAGTGCGCCGCGTCCACCGTGCCGCCGGCCGTCCGGTGGCCCCGCGGGGCCGTCCGGCGGTCCGGCTCGGGGGCCTGGCGGAGCAGTCGCCAACGGCGGCCGACGTAGACCATGAGCAGCAGCACCTCGGCCCCGGCGACCACCAGCACCAGCGCGGCGCCGTCGATCAGATAGGCCGCGACCACGGCCAGTGCCGAGGCCACCACCACCGCGGCACCCCAGACCTGGCTGCCCGACTCCCGATCGGCCATTTCGGCTTCCCCTTTCTGCGCCGGGCTCGTGGTCGGCCCCTGCCGCCCCACCCCTTCTCCGCATTCGGCACGCGTCGGCCCGCACTGACCGACGGCCACATGATATCTACCGACAGTCACCCGTAACCGCCCGAAAGCGGCGAACGACAGATCAACGTTGCGTCAATTCCCCGTGCGGAACGCGCACTTCCAGGACACATCACGGAGCGTGACGACCTCGCGACGCCAGCACGCATTGACGGAGGCCATCTTTTGAGAGTTACTGTCATTTGACAGAGACTCCCTTCCACGGTCTCCGGAGGTTCCCGTGCCCACCCCTCCCACCGACCCGGCGGCCCCGCCCGGGCCGGACCCGCGACGCTGGCTCGCCCTCGTCGCGGTCGCGCTCAGCGTCCTGGTGATCAGCTTCGACATGACGGTCCTGAACGTCGCCCTGCCCACCCTGGCCTCGCAGCTCGGGGCGACCACCGGGCAGCAGCAGTGGATCGTCGACTCCTACACCGTGGTCTTCGCCGCCGTGATGCTCCCCGCGGGGCTGATCGGCGACCGCTTCGGCCGCCGCTTCACCCTCACCCTGGGGCTCGCCCTGTTCGGCCTCTCCTCCGCCGTCGGCATGCTGGCCGACAGTCCGGGCACGCTGATCGCCGCCCGGGCCGCGATGGGCCTGGCCGGCGCCCTGGTGATGCCGATGTCCATGGCGGTGATCCCCGGCCTCTTCCCGCCCGCCGAGCAGCGCCGCGCCACCGCGATCCTGGCCGCCTCCCTGGCCGTCGGCACCCCGCTCGGCCCGCTGATCGGCGGCTTCCTGCTCCAGCACTTCTGGTGGGGCGCGATCTTCGCGATCAACCTGCCGCTGGTCGTGATCGGCATCGTCGCCTGCGTCCTGCTGCTGCCGGAGACCCGCAACCCGGCCGCGCCCCGGATCGACCTGCCCGCCACCCTGCTCGGCGCGGGCGGACTGGCCGCGCTCACCTACGGCATCATCGAGAGCCCCGAACGCGGCTGGACCGACCCGCTGGTGCTCGGCACCGTCGGCGGCGCGCTGGTCGCCCTCACCCTGCTGGTGCTGCGCAGCCGGCGGCGGACCGACCCGATGCTCGATCTGTCGCTGCTCGCCGACGGCGGCTTCCGCTGGTCGACGGTGGCCGCGACGCTGGTGTCCCTGGTGCTGTTCGGCGCGTTCTTCGTGCTCCCGCTGTACTTCCAGAGCGTGCTCGGCGCGGACGCCTTCGGCACCGGGCTGCGGCTGATGCCGATGATGCTCGGCCTGATGGTGGCCGCCCGGCTCAGCGACCGGCTGGTCGCCCGGACCGGACCCCGACCGGTGATCGTCCTCGGTCTGGCCCTGCTGGCCGGCGCGCTGCTGCTCGGCAGCCGCACGGAGGTCTCCGACGACTACGGCCTCGCCGCCGTCTGGCTCACCCTGCTGGGCATCGGCATGGGCCTGTCCCTCATCACCGCCCAGGCCACCGCGCTGCTCACCCTGCCGCCCGCCCGGGCCGGCGTCGGCTCGGGGCTGCTGCAGACCTTCCGCCAGGTCGGCGGCGCGATCGGGGTGGCCGTCTTCGGCAGCCTGCTGGCCGACTCCTACCGGGGCGCGCTGGACACCGGTCACCTCACGGCGGGCACCGCCGAACTGGCCGGGCGCTCGGTGGTGGCCGCCGACACGGTCGCCGCCTCGACCGGCGACTCCGCGCTGGCCGCCTCGGCGCACGGCGCCTACGTGCACGGGATGACGGTCGTGCTGCTGGTCTCCGGGGTGATCGCGGTGCTGTCCGCGGTCCTGGTGGCGCTGCGGATGCCGGCCGTCGACGCGGGCGGACCCGCCGGGGCCACCGCCCGGCCGGACGCTGCGGACACGGAGGACGCGGCGGGCGGGCCGGCGGCGGGGACCGGGCCGTCCACCGTGCCCGCGGGTGATCACGGATAATCGAAGACATGAGCGCAACGCGGCCGGCAGCGGCACCTCCGGCGGGACCGGGCACTCCGATCCAGGCGATGCTGGAGGCACCGCTGCCGCTGCGCGAGCGGAAGAAGCTGAAGACCCGCCAGACCATCCGGCGCGAGGCGTACCGGCTCTTCACCGAGCTGGGCTACGAGAACACCACGGTCGACCGGATCGCCGCCGCCGCCGAGGTCTCCCCGTCCACCTTCTTCCGCTACTTCGCCACCAAGGAGGACCTCGTCCTCAGCGACGAGTACGACCCGGCGATGATCGAGGCCCTGGTCGCCAGGCCCGTTGACGAACCGTTCCTGCGCTCCTGCCGGGAGGCCGTCATCGGGCTGCTCCGCCAGTTGCTCCAGCACGAGCGCGAGGAACTGATGCTCCGGATGCGGCTGGTCAAGGACGTCCCCGCACTGCGCTCCCGGATGCTCGAGTCCAGCCCGCAGCAGCTCTACCTCACCGTCCTGACCCGGCGGGCCGGAACCCCGGAGCCCACCCTGGCCATGCGGGTCACCGCCGCCGCGCTCGCCGCGGCCACCACGGAGGCCGTGCTGGTCTGGGCGGAGAGCGACGGCACCGAGGACATCGCCGACCTCGTCGACCGCACCTTCGCGGTCCTGGAGGGCGGGTTCGCCGGGCTGTAGGGCCCGGCTCCCCGGTTCGCGCCCGGGGCGTCCCCTCCGGATCCCTTCGGATCACGCCGGGCGGGCGCGGCGACGGGGCCCGGTCGTCGCACCGGACCCCGCCGTTCCCGGCCGTGCCGCCGCGGACTACCCGCGCCGCACGGCCGTCCGCCGCCGGAGCGCCAGGCCCGCGCCCGCGAGCGCGGTGACGCCCAGGGCCGCACCCGCCGTCACCGCGGGCAGCGCGGTACCGCCGCCCGCCGCACCGCCGGCGGCCCGCTGGGCGGCGGGCTCGTAGCCGCCGCCCTTGCCCGCCCGGTCGTACGCCGAGCCGGGCAGCTTGTCGCCGTACCGCTGCCGGACCAGGCCCTGGTAGGCGGCCAGGCTGACCCCGGCCTCGCCCACCGAGCGGCGCGCCTCCTCGTCCAGCGGCAGGACCCGGCCGTCCCGCAGCACGTACCAGGCGTTGACCTGCGGTTCGCGGAACGCCGTCCCGCCACCGCCGTTCGCCGCCCGCTGGGCGTAGTCGCCCTCGTCACCGCCGGTGGCGATGTTGACGACCCGCCAGGCGCCGCCGTCCTTCACCGTCCAGACCGAGGCGACCTGGCCGTCCGCCGCGACCACCCGGCTCGCGGTGAACTCGGCCCTGGCCACCGGGGCGCCCGGTGTCCCGGACACGAAGGCCGCGTCCAGCGTGTACACCGGCACGGTGTCCCCGGACAGCCGGGGCGCCGCCGCGGCCGCAGCCGCGGCCGCAGCCGCGGCCTCCTCGGCCGCCCCGACGGTGAGCCTCGCCGTCGGCGGGAGGCCCTTGCGGGCGAAGAACCGGCCCACCTGGTCCAGCACCGCCGGGGCCTGCACCGCGCCACGGGCCAGGGCCAGCTCCGCGGCGGGCACCGGCTCGGGCACCCCGGCGGGTCCGGCGGCGGACGCGGCCGGGGCGAGGACCAGGCCGAGACCGGCGGCCAGCAGGACGGCCGCCGCGCCGCGGACGACCGCGGCATCACGCATGCTGCTCATGTCGCCCCTCACGCGCCGATCCGGTACAGGGAGTGGGTCCAGGAGAACGTGCCGTTCGACACGTAGTAGTTGTAGTCCGCCCAGTTGTAGCGGTAGTTGGACGGCCACGGATCGCCCCAGTAGACCCAGTTGTTGCCGGTGTCGTACCCGTAGACGACGTGCATGTGGCCGCCGCCGGAGCTCCACTGGATGCGGGTCTCGATCGGCCGGTCGGCGTTCACCTCGGTCTGCACCGTGCTGTAGCGCAGGTAGCCGGTGACGTAGGAGCCGGGGTTGATGCCGATCCAGCTCAGGCCGTTCTGCACGTCTCCCAGCGTGGCCTGGCTGTTGGGGCAGCTCGAGTTGATCGAGCGCCCGAACGCGGCGTTGCAGAACTGGTTCTGGCTGTAGGTGTAGCCGTACCAGGTGGCGATGGTGTTGCCGCTCGCCGCCCAGCACCAGTTGGTCTGCTGTTGCTGCTGCATGGTGATGTTGAGCTTCTTGAACGTGCCGGCCAGATCGGCCGTGGCACCCGCGGCGGCGGGCCGTACCCGCTGGACCGCGGCGGGGGCGGACGAGGCCGTGGGGGTGGCCTGGGCCGGGGTGACGGCCGCGACGCTGAGCGCCGGGCCGAGGACGCCGAGCGCGAGCACCGAGACGGTGCGACGCAGGCGTGTCCGTGCGACTGACATGGGGGATTTCCTCCTTGCGACAGGCAGAGGAGTCGAGAGGTGTGGGGGTGCGGTCCGGATCGCGCCACCGAGCATCGCGCCGTTGACATGGCCGGTCAACGCCCCTCGGCACCCCGTCCACCCGGTGTGAACGGGGCCGCCCCGGAGTGAACGTCCGTCCCGCAACCCCCGCCAGGAACGCCCCGACCGGTGACAAACCCCCTTCCACATGTGAATATTCACGACCAACCGGGCCCGCCCCGTCCGCCACCCGAGGAGGCCGCATGCAGCGGACCGACCACCCCGACCTCGCCACCGCGCTGCGGACCGGCCCGTTCCACCTCGCCCTGCGCACCGCCATCGCCGCCCGCGGCCTCGCCCTGCACCGCGTCCGCGACCACCTCGCGCTGCGCGGCGTCCACATCGGGGTCACCAGCCTCAGCTACTGGCAGCAGGGCCACCGCCGCCCGGAACGGCCGGAATCCCTGCGCGCGGTAAGAGAGTTGGAGAGGGTCCTGGACCTCCCCGCGCACTCCCTCACCAGACTGCTCGGCCCCCGGCGCGGCGCCCCCACCGAGCCGTCCGGCCCACCCGTCCGCCCCTACCGCGACCTCATCAGCCCGGCCACCGCGGTCGACGAGCTGCTCACCGCCCTGGCCAGCCCGCGGGACACCGGTCTGCACACCATCACCCACATCGAGCGGATCCGGATCGGCCCCGACCGCCAGCTCCGGCGCCGCGACTCCCAGCACGCTTTGCGCGCCCACCGCGACGGCATCGACCGCTACCTCGCCATCCACCAGGGCGACCCCGGCAGCGACATCAGCCGGGTCGGCGTCCGCGCCGAGGAGAACTGCCGCCCCGGCCGGATCCGCCGCGACCAGGCCCACGACCTGCTGGTCGCCGAGCTCCTGCTGGACCGCCGGCTGCGCTCGGGCGACACCCATCTGCTCGGCTACGGCTTCGACGACGCGCCGTCCCCCACCCCCAGCTGCGAGTACGTCCGGGGCTTCAACTCGGGCGCCGGGCAGTACGTCCTCCAGGTCACCTTCCACCCCGCCGCGCTGCCCGTCCGCTGCCACCGCTTCGCCCGCCGCTCCCCCGCCGAGCGGCCCTACGAGACCGAGGAGCTGACCCTCGACGGCCATCACTGCGTCCATCTGGTGGCCACCGCCCTGCGGCCCTGCCTGCTGGGCATCCGCTGGGACTGGGAGTAGGGCCCGCGGCCCCTGGTTCCGGTGCCTACCGGGCGGCGTCCCGGGCCGGGGCCGGAGCCGGGGCCGGGGCCGGGGCCGGAGCCGGGGCCGGGGCCGGGGCCGGGCCGGGGTCCGTGGCCAGCCGGCGGGTGTCGTACCCGGGGTCGACGGTGCCGAACAGCCGGTCCCAGACCGTGGTGTAGAAGCCCAGGTTGACCGCGGGATCCACGTGGTGGCCGACGTGGAACATCGGCAGGGCCACCCAGCGGAACACCGCCAGCCGCCGGACCCGGACCGGGAACGGCTCCACACCGAGGTGCCCGAGCAGCCCGAAGACCAGATTGATCCCGATGTACCCGGTCAGCGCGAGGGCGGACATGCCCGGCCAGAGGCAGAGCATCGCGATCCAGGTCCCGCCGAAGCCCAGCACCTCCAGCGGGTGCAGCACGAAGAGGGTGGCCGGGCGCGGGTCCGGGTAGCCGTGGTGCAGCTCGTGCGCCAGCCGGTAGAGCCGACGGCGGTGGGCGAGCCAGTGCCCGCCGTACATCAACGCGTCCATCACCAGCGAGAACAGCAGCAGATCGACCAGCGCACGCGGCCCGGTGTCCGCGGTGAGCCGGATCCAGCCGGCCTGCCAGAGCAGCCAGCCGGCCACCCCCAGCGCGGAGTTGAGCAGCACGGCGACCACCGTCAGGAGCCGTTCCCGGGGGTCCGGCGGCGCGGGTTCCGGGGTCAGCCGCCGGTCGCCGAAGCGACGGACCAGCCAGCCCCCGGCCACCAGGGCCACCGCGTACAGCGCGAGGTTCCTGGCCAGCGCGCCGACCGCCGCCTCCGCCGGGCCGAGTCGGCCCGCCCGTGCGAGTACCGCGTCCACCATCGCGCCCCTCCGGCTCCCGGCCCACCCCATCGATCCGACGCCGCCCCGGCACCGGCGGTTCCCGGGACCGGGGCCGGGCCGGGACCGGTGGCGGCGGCGGCCGGCGTCAGTCGTCGAAGGCCAGCTCCAGGCAGTCCTCCACCGGCCGGTAGCCGAGCTGCTGGTAGATCGCGTTGCTGGTCGGGTTGGCGAGATCCGTGAACAGCAGCACCTCCCCGGCCCCCTGGGCGAGGGCGGCGGCCGAGGCGGCCGCCGTGACGCCGCTGGCGTAGCCCCGGCCACGGGCCTCGCGCGGGGTGTAGACCGGACCGATCCGGGACATCCCGGCGATCACCGCGCTGGCCCCGGCGACCGCGACCGGCCGCCCGGCGTCCTCCCACAGGTGCAGCTGGCCGCCGGCCGTCCGGTCGTCCACCACCCGCGCGGTGTGCGGGATCCGGATGTCCACCTCCGCCGCGAACGCGTCGAACCAGCGGATCAGCAGCTCGCGGTCGGCCGCCCCGGCGAGCCGGGGCCGACCGGCCGGCGGCCTCGGCGGACCGCTCAACCCGTCGAGCCGGTAGAGCCGTTCATTGGTCTTGACGCTGCTGGTGGTGCCGGTGGCCCCGGCCCATGCGGCGCCGAACGCCTGCGTCGCCGCCGCCCCGCCGCCGACCCCGGCGAGCGCCGTGAACCCCGCCCAGGCGGCGGCGAGTTCGGTGGCGAGTTCGGCCGCGGCCGCCTCCGGCATCAGCCCCAGCCGCGGGGTGAACGGCGGCGTCTGCAGGAACGCCCCGGCGACCGGGCCGTCCGGCCCGGCCCGCCACCAGCCGAACACCGGCGCGCCGTCGCCGTAGTAGTGCGGGCCGTGAGCCGCCAGCCGGTCGGTGACCGTGAGCAGCACGGTGTTCTCGGCCGGGCTCGCGGCGAGGAAGTCGCCGGCCCGCGCGCGGAATTCGTCCAGGGAGGTGCTGAGGGTCCAGGGCATGGCCCATCCTCGCGCGCGGGCCGCGGCCCCCACCACCGCTTTTCGGCCGTCCGGCGGCGGGCCGCGGAGACAGTCCCTACCCCTCCGACCCGGCGGCGCCCAGGCGCTCGGCGAGCACCGCCGGGTCGGTGGTCGGGGCGTCGCAGGTGAAGTGGCGGCAGACGTACGCGGCGGGCGCACCGTCGACCAGCGGCCGGCCGGCGAGCAGCGGGACGTCGTCGCTGCCCGCGCCGGGCTCGCCGAGCGCGACCACCGCGCCGGGGGCGGTGCCCAGCAGCGCGGTCCGGTGCAGCGCGGCCGTCGCCGGGTCGCCGGCCGGGCCGATCACCGCGACCTCGCGCGGACCGTCCGCCAGCGCCTCGGCGGCGGCCAGGCCCCAGCCGACGAACCGCGGCGCGCGCGGGGCGAGCGCCCCGACGATGCCGAGGGCCTGTTCGGCGGCGGTCCGGTGACGGTCCGAACCGGTGTAGGCGGCGTAGCCGAGCAGGGCGTTCGCGGCGGCCGTCCAGCCGGACGGGGTCGCGTTGTCGGTCGGGTCCTGCGGGCGCCGGATCAGTTCCTCGGCGTCGTCCGCGGTGTCGTACAGCGCGCCCGTCGCCGCGTCGGCGAAGTGCTTGAGCACGGTGTCGAGCAGCCCGCCCGCCAGCTGGAGCCACTCGGCCTCGCCGGTGACGGCGTACAGCGCGAGGAAGCCCTCGGCGGTGTCGGCGTAGTCCTCCAGCACACCGGCGTTGGCGCCGGGGCGGCCGTCCCGGGAGGTGCGCAGCAGCCGGCCGTCGGAGGTGAGGTGGACGGCGAGCAGCAGGTCCGCGGCGCGTTCCGCGGCGCGGACGAGGTCGGGGCGCTCCAGCAGGGCGCCGGTCTCGGCGAGGGCGGCGATCGCCAGGCCGTTCCAGGCGGCGACCACTTTGTCGTCCCGGGCGGGCGCCGGGCGGGCGGCCCTGGCCTCGAACATCCGGGTGCGGAGGGTCTCGTACTCGGCGAGGTCCTCGGGGTCGGCGAGGAGCTGGAGGACGGAGGTGCCGTGCTCGAAGGTGCCGTCGGCGGTGACCGAGAACAGCCGGGCGGCGGTGGCCGCGTCGGCCGGGCCCAGCAGGTCGACCAACTGGCCCGGCTCCCAGACGTAGTAGGCGCCCTCGGCGGTGGCGCCGGTCTCCTCGTCGAGGCTGTCGGCGTCCAGCGCGGAGGCGAACGCGCCCTCGGGGGTGCGCAGTTCGCGCAGCAGGAAGTCCGCCGTGGAGAGCGCGACCCGACGGGCCAGCGAGGAGCCGGTGGAGCGCCACAGGTGCAGGTACGCGCGGAGCAGCAGCGCGTTGTCGTACAGCATCTTCTCGAAGTGCGGGACCACCCAGCCGGCGTCCACCGCGTACCGGGCGAAGCCGCCGCCGAGCTGGTCGTGGATCCCGCCGCGGGCCATCGCCTCGCCGGTGCGGACGGCCATCTCCAGCGCGGCCTGCGAGCCGGTCCGGGCGTGGTGGCGCAGCAGGTACTCGATCACCATGGCCGGCGGGAACTTGGGCGCCCCGCCGAAGCCGCCGTGCCGCTCGTCGAACTCGCGGGTGAGCCCGACCAGCGCCTCGTGCAGCTCGGCCTCGCCGGGCGGCCGGTGCACCCCGCTGCCGACCGCGTAGACGGAGGCCCGCTCGGCCAGGTCGGCCCTGATCCGTCCGGCGACCTCGCCGACCTCCTCGCGCCGGTCCCGCCAGGCCGCGTGGACCCCCTCCAGCACCTGCCGGAACGCGGGCATGCCGTGCCGGGGCTCGGGCGGGAAGTAGGTGCCGAAGTAGAACGGCTCCTTCTCCGGGGTCAGGAAGACGGTCATCGGCCAGCCGCCCTGCCCGGTCGCCGCCTGGACGGCCTCCATGTACACGGCGTCGACGTCCGGCCGCTCCTCCCGGTCGACCTTGACCGCGACGAACCGCTCGTTGAGGTACTCCGCCGTCCCGTCGTCCTCGAAGGACTCGTGGGCCATCACATGGCACCAGTGACAGGCCGCGTACCCGACCGAGAGCAGCACGGGGACGCCGCGCCGCGCGGCCTCCTCGAACGCCTCGGGCCCCCACGGCCACCAGTCCACGGGGTTGTCGGCGTGCTGGAGCAGGTACGGCGACGTCGCGTCGGCGAGGCGGTTCGGCATGTCCCCATCCTTGCGCATCGGCGCCTCGGACGGGGGCCCGGCCTCACTCCTTCGGGGCCTCCGGCTCCTCGGCGAAGTCGACCTTCTTGAACTGCCGGTTCATCGACTTGGCCAGGAACCAGGTGGCCACGCCGAGGGCGGCGAAGACGACGAAGCCCAGCAGGCCGGGGGTGACCTTGGCGTCGTCGACGGCGAGCTCGGCGGCCAGGTGGGTGAGGTTCACGGGGGCACTCATATCTCTATGGTGGCCCGGCTCACGGGGAGCCGGGCCGTCGGGGGGTGCTTCAGTCCCGCGTGTCGGCCGACTCGGCCGTCAGGCTGGGGGTGCGCAGGCCGGTGAACAGGTCGTCCTCCGGCAGGTCCACGTCGACCAGGGTACGGGCGAGCTCGTAGTCCTCGGTGGGCCACACCGTGCGCTGGACCTCCAGCGGGACGCGGAACCACGGGCCGTCCGGGTCGATCTGGGTGGCGTGCGCGATCAGCGCGCGGTCCCGGGTCTCGAACCAGTCGTCGCAGCGGACCCGGGTGGTGATCTCGCGCTCCGCGCGGCCGCTCTTCTCCCAGCCGGCGATCCACTCGCCGTAGGGGGAGTCGTGGCCGTTCTCGCTGAGGTACTTGTGCAGCGCGCGGATCCGGCCCATCGGGAAGCCGTGGTTGTAGTACAGCTTCAGCGGCTGCCAGGGCTCGCCGGCCCCGGGGTACGCGTCGGGGTCGCCGGCGGCGTCGAAGGCCAGCATGGTGATCTTGTGGGTCATGATGTGGTCGGGGTGCGGGTAGCCGCCGTTCTCGTCGTAGGTCGTGATGACCTGCGGCTTGAACTCCCGGATCAGGCGGACCAGGGGTTCGGCCGCCTCCTTGACGTCCTGGAGGGCGAAGCAGCCCTCGGGCAGCGGGGGCAGCGGGTCGCCCTCCGGCAGGCCCGAGTCCACGAAGCCCAGCCAGGCCTGCTTGATCCCGAGGATCGCGCGGGCCTCGTCCATCTCCTTGCGCCGGACCTCGTGGATGTTCTCCTCGATCTCCGGCTTGCCCTGCAGCTTCGGGTTGAGGACCGACCCGCGTTCCCCCCCGGTGCAGGTGGCCACCAGCACGTCCACCCCCTGGTCGACGTACATGGCCATGGTCGCAGCGCCCTTGCTGGACTCGTCGTCCGGGTGTGCGTGCACCGCCATCAGTCGCAACTGCTCAGTCAACGCGTGCGTTCCTTCCACAAATGTCCGGGCGTCCCGGGCAATCCGGTCTGCCCACCGTCCGAGCCGCTCTGGGGCCGCGTCACCGCGGGACCGGCCGCGGCGCGCAGCGCCGACACGGCCGAGCCCCGCCCCCGCCGGACCGGCCGCGGGCGTGCCCCTCCTATAGTGACGGACTGGAGGAGCCCCGCATTCCCCCGTACCACCCGCGCGGCCCCCTCCTCACGAGAGGACTGAGCCCCATGAGTGCTGGCACCCGGACCCCGCAGCTCCCCGAGGGGCGCTACGGGCGGCGCGCCGACCGCGAGACCGACCGCCGGCTCAAGGTGGTCGGCGCCGTCTGCGGGGTGCTGGCCCTGGGCCTGATCGCCTGGCTCGGCAGCTCCTACCTGATCCGTGAGACCCGGATCAACGGCGCCGTGCCGGCCTTCCAGGCGCTCTCGGACACCGAGCTCCAGCTGCACCTGGCGGTGCGCAAGAGCGACGGCACGGCCGGCAGCTGCACCGTCCGCTCGCAGGGCGAGGACGGCGCGGTGGTCGGGGTGGCCGACTTCCCCGTCCCCGCGGAGGGCACGGGCTACGACGCGGTGGTCAGTCTGCGGACCACCGCCCGCGGCACCACCGCCGAGCTGCTGGGCTGCACCCCCGCGTAACACCCCCCGTAACGCCCCGCGGAGCACCCCGCGGAGCACCCCCGGCGCGTCGGCGGAGCCCCGGCGGGGCGCCAGCGGAGCACTCTCGGAGCGCCCGTGCCCGGGTATTCGGTGGCGGCCGGCCCGGCGGTGGGCGCATATTCGCTCAGGGGAGCGGGCATCCGTAAAGGAGCCCCGCCCACCGATCCTGTACACCTCGGCGCCATGCTGTCGTCAATGGCACGCCAACGGCTCTCCCGATTGTCGGTGGGAGTTGTTAGGCTCGTGGTTTCGCCCCTTCCGCACCAGCTGGTACGGGAGCGGGCGTTGCTTTGTAGTTAAGACCGTTATCAGCACACCGACCTACGCGCTGACGACTCACACCCTCAGCACAGCCCCAGCACCTACGAGGAGCACCCGTGACCCAGACCAGCGAGAACGTGACCTGGCTCACTCAGTCCGGCTACGACCAGCTCAAGGCCGAGCTGGATCACCTGACCGGCCCCTGGCGGATCGAGATCGCGCAGAAGATCGAGGCCGCGCGCGAGGAGGGTGACCTCAAGGAGAACGCCGGTTACCACGCCGCGAAGGAGGAGCAGGGCAAGTACGAGCTGCGGATCCGCCAGCTCACCCAGCTCCTGGAGCGCGCCAAGGTCGGCGAGGCGCCGGCGGACTCCGGCGTGGTCGCTCCGGGCATGGTCGTCACGGTCGCCTTCGACGGCGACGAGGACGACACCATGAAGTTCCTGCTGGGCTCGCGCGAGGTGGCCGGCGACGACGACCTGGACATCTACTCGCCGCAGTCGCCGCTGGGCCGGGCGATCGACGGCAAGACGATCGGCGACGAGGCGACCTACGAGCTGCCGAACGGCAAGAAGGCCATGGTCAAGATCATCGAGGTCAAGCCCTACAGCGGCTGACCCTCCCCGCCGCCCGCGGCGGCGGACCGCGAAGGGCGGCCGTGGCACCTGCCACGGCCGCCCTTCGCGTCGGTGCGCCCGGACCCGGTGCCGCCCCGCCCGGAGCCGGCCCCGTGGTCGGACCCGGTCCCGCTGTCGAAACCGGCCCCGCGGTCGGCGCCGGTGCCGCCCCGCTCAGCCGGCGGCCGAGCGGTACTTGCGCACCGAGAGCCAGGAGAACACCGCGATGATCACCAGCGACCAGAGCACCGACATCAGCTCCGCGTGCTGCATCGGCCAGACGTCGTCCACCGGCCCCACCTGGTTGCCGAAGAGGTTGCGGCAGGCCTGCACGGTGGCGCTGAACGGGTTCCAGTAGGCGATCGCCTGCAGCCAGCCCGGCATCGAGCTGACCGGGACGAAGGCGTTGGAGATGAAGGTCAGCGGGAACAGCCAGATCAGACCCGCCGAGGTGGCCGCCTCCGGGCTGCGCACCGAGAGGCCGATCAGCGCGCCGATCCACGAGAAGGCGTAGCCGAGCAGGAGCAGCAGCCCGAACGCCCCCAGCGCGGACCAGAACCCGTGGTGGATCCGCCAGCCGACCAGCAGGGCGACCACGGCCAGTACCACCAGGGTGAAGGCGGTCTGGCAGAGGTCCGCCAGGGTGCGGCCGACCAGCACCGACGAGCGGGTCATCGGCAGGGAGCGGAACCGGTCCACCAGCCCCTTGGACATGTCCTCGGCGATACCGGCCGAGGCGCCGGCCACCGCGAAGGTGACGGTCTGGGCGAAGATGCCGGCCATCAGGAACTGGATGTACGTCGAGGAGCTGGACTGCGTCCCGGGGATCTGGATCGCGCCGCCCATGACGTACGAGAACAGCAGCACGAACATCACCGGCTGCATGAGGCCGAACACCACGATCTCGGGTATCCGGGTCATCCGGCGCAGGTTGCGCTTGGCGACCACCCAGGAGTCGTGCAGGACGGCGGCCACGCCCCGGCGCTGCTGGGGCACCGCCCCGCCGATGGCGTGCTCGGTGGCGGTGGTCATCTCACCGCTCCTTCCCGGCCGGGACGGCCTGCTCGTCCGCACCGGGGCGGCGGTCGCGGCCGTCCCTGCCCCCGGCGGCGCCCTCGTCCTCCTCGGCCTCGGTGTGGTGGCCGGTGAGCGAGAGGAAGACGTCGTCCAGGGTCGGCCGGCGCAGACCGATGTCGTCGATCTCGATCCCGCGGGCGTCCAGCTCGCGGATCACGTCGGCGAGCACCCGGGCGCCGCCGCTGACCGGGACGGTGATCCGGCGGGTGTTCTTCTCCAGCGCCGGTTCGCCCAGCGCGTAGCCGGAGAGCGCCGCCACCGCCTCGCCGACCAGGTCGGCCCGGTGCACCACGACCTCGATCCGCTCGCCGCCGATCTGCGCCTTGAGCTGGTCGGCGGTGCCGCGGGCGATCACCCGGCCGTGGTCGACCACGGCGATGTCGTGGGCGAGGCGGTCGGCCTCCTCCAGGTACTGGGTGGTGAGCAGCAGCGTGGTGCCCTGCTCGACGAGGGTCTCGATGACCTCCCACAGGGCGAGCCGGTTGCGCGGGTCGAGGCCGGTGGTGGGCTCGTCCAGGAACATCACCGGCGGGCGGACGACCAGCGCGGCGGCCAGGTCGAGGCGCCGGCGCATGCCGCCGGAGTAGGTCTTGGCGGTCCGGTCCTTGGCCTCGGTGAGGTTGAACCACTCCAGCAGTTCGAGCGCGCGGGCCTTCGCCGCGCGGGCGGGCATCTGGTAGAGCTCGCCGACCATCTGGAGGTTCTCGAAGCCGGTGAGGTACTCGTCGACCGCGGCGTACTGGCCGGAGAGGCCGATCAGGCTGCGGACCCGGTTGGGGTGCTTGAGGACGTCGAAGCCGGCCACCGTCGCACGGCCGGAGTCGGGACGGAGCAGGGTGGTGAGGACGCGCACGGTGGTGGTCTTGCCGGCGCCGTTCGGGCCGAGCAGCCCGAGCACCGTGCCCTCGGGGACGTCGAGGCTGACGCCGTCCAGGGCTCGTACGTCACCGAAGGTCTTCACCAGGTTCTCGGCTTGGATGGCTGGCGCCATGGGCCTGTCTCATCTCCTCGGGGAGGGACGGAAAGGGCTGGGACGACTGAGCGGGACAACACGTGGTCTGTCCCACTGTGCCCCCAACCCGGGTGGCCCAGCGACTCCGGAGCGTCCCGGCCCCCCGGGACACGCCCTACGACGAGACCAGGTAGCCGGCGTCCCGCAGCTCGCCGAGCACCGCCGCGCAGTGCTCCGGCCCCTTGGTCTCCAGGTGCAGGTCCACCTCGACCTCGGTCAGTCCCAGCTGCGGATCGACCCGCACGTGGGCCACGTCCAGGACGTTGGCGTCGACCCGGGTCAGCACCCCGAGCAGGCCCGCCAGCGCCCCGGGCCGGTCGGCCAGCCGCACCCGCAACGAGAGGTAGCGGCCGGCCGCCGCCAGACCGTGCCGCAGCACCCGCTGCATCAGCTGCGGGTCGATGTTGCCGCCGGAGAGCACCGCCACCACCGGCCCCTCGAAGGAGTCCGGCCGCTCCAGCAGGGCGGCGATCGGCGCCGCCCCGGCGGGCTCCACCACCAGCTTCAGCCGCTCCAGCCCGAGCAGCAGGGCCCGGGAGAGCGAGTCCTCGGAGACGGTCCTGACCCCGTCGGCGAGGGTGTTGACGATCTCGAAGGGCACGTCACCCGGTCGGCCCACCATGATCCCGTCGGCCATCGTGACGAAGCGCTCCAGCGAGACCGGGCGCCCCGCCGCCAGCGAGGGCGGGTACGCGGCCGCGGCCGCCGCCTGCACCCCGACCACCCGGACGTCCGGCCGCAGGGGTTTGACCGCCGCCGCGATCCCGGCCAGCAGACCGCCGCCGCCCACCCCGACCAGGACGGTCCGCACCTCGGGGCACTGCTCCAGGATCTCCAGCCCGACGGTGGCCTGCCCGATCACGATGTCCCGGTGGTCGAACGGGTGGATGAACACCGCTCCGCTCGCCTCCGCGTACCGCTGCGCCGCCTGCAGGGCCTCGTCCACGGTCGTCCCGTGCAGCCGCACCTCGGCGCCGTACTCCCGGGTCGCCGCGACCTTCGGCAGCGGCGCGGCCAGCGGCATGAAGACGGTGGAGCGCACCCCGAGCAGCGCGGCGGCCAGCGCCACCCCCTGGGCGTGGTTGCCGGCACTCGCCGCGACGACCCCGCTCGCCCGCTCCACCGGGGAGAGGCCCGCGATCCGGACGTACGCCCCGCGCAGTTTGAACGAGCCGGTGCGCTGGAGGTTCTCGCACTTCAGGTGGACCGGCGCGCCGACCAGCGCCGAGAGGTGGCGGCTGCCCTCCATCGGCGTCGTCCGGGCCACCCCGGCGAGCATCTTCTGGGCGCCGCGGACATCGTCGAGGGTGATCGGCCAGCTGTGCATGACAGCAGCCTAGGGGGCCGCGGCGCGCCCTTCGGGGACGTCGGCCCTGTTCCCGGGCCCGCCCGGCCCGCGTACGCTGCTGCTTCTGAGCCTCTCTCACCGCATGACGATCGTGAGCCGCGATGACGACGACCTCGCCCCGAGCCTCCGACCTCACCGACCCCGTGCACACCCAACTCCAGTACCAGCTGGCGCTGTTCGCCCGTCGGATGGAGCAGGTCCGCGGCTCCGACGGGGTGGCCGCCCTGGTCCGGGCGGCCTATCTGCTGCTGGAGCGGCTGGAACGCCTCGGTCCGGCCAACGTCAAGGCGCTGGCGGACGCGCTGGGTGTCGACTCCTCCACCGTCACCCGGCAGGTCGCGCCGCTGGTCGCGGCCGGCCTGGTCGGCCGGGTGCAGGACCCGGCCGACCGGCGCGCCGTCCGGCTCGCCCTGACCCCGCTCGGCGCCGGCCGGCTGGCTGAAGTCCGGGCCGGACGCACCGAGTTGACCCGGCAGCTGGTCGCCGACTGGCCGCCCGAGGAGCAGCGGGCGTTCTGCGCCCTGCTGGCCCGCTTCAACCACTCCATGGAGTCGTACTCGGCGGGCCGGCAGGGCCCCTAGGACCAGCGGGGCTCCAGGACCAGCGGGGCCCTCGAACCGCGGGCCCCTCGCGGAGGGCCTACTTGCCCAGCGCCTGCTGGAGGTCGGCCAGCAGGTCGTCGATCGACTCGATGCCGACGGAGACGCGCACCAGGTCGGCCGGCACCTCCAGCGCCGAACCCGCCACCGAGGCGTGGGTCATCCGGCCCGGGTGCTCGATCAGCGACTCCACGCCGCCCAGCGACTCACCGAGGGTGAACAGTTCGGTCCGGTTGCAGACCTCGACCGCCGCCTCCTCGCCGCCGTTCACCCGGAACGACACCATGCCGCCGAAGGCCTTCATCTGCTTGGCGGCGATGTCGTGGCCGGGGTGCTCGGGCAGGCCCGGGTACAGCACCTGGCTGACCCTGGGGTGGCCCGCCAGCAGCTCGGCGACCTTCTCGGCGTTGGAGCTGTGGCGGTCCATCCGGACGCCCAGGGTCTTGATGCCGCGCAGCACCAGCCAGGCGTCGAACGGGCCGGAGACCGCGCCCATCGCGTTCTGGTGGTAGGCGACCTCCTCGGCCAGGCCGGCCTCGGCGATCACCAGGGCGCCGCCGACCACGTCGGAGTGGCCGCCCATGTACTTGGTGGTGGAGTGCACGACCACGTCGGCGCCGAGCGCGATCGGCTGCTGCAGGTACGGGCTGGCGAAGGTGTTGTCGACGACCAGCAGCGCGCCGGCGCCGTGCGCGATCTCGGCCAGCGCGGCCAGGTCGGTGATGCCCAGCAGCGGGTTGGACGGGGTCTCCACCCACACCGCGCGGGTGTTGGGGCGCAGCGCCTCGCGGACGGTCGACAGGTCCTGGGTGTTGGCCACCGAGAACTCGACGCCCCAGCGGGTCAGCACCTTGGCGAAGAGCCGGAAGGTGCCGCCGTAGGCGTCGTTGGGGATCACGATGTGGTCGCCCGGCTTGAGGATGGTGCGCAGCAGGGTGTCCTCGGCGGCCAGGCCGGAGGCGAAGGCGAGGCCGCGGGCCCCGCCCTCCAGCGCGGCGAGGCACTCCTCCAGCGCGGTGCGGGTCGGGTTGGCGCTGCGGCTGTACTCGTAGCCGCCCCGCAGGCCGCCCACCCCGTCCTGCTTGTAGGTGGACACCTGGTAGATCGGCGTGACGACGGCCCCGGTCTGGGGGTCTGCTTCCTGACCCGCGTGGATGGCGAGGGTCTCGAAGCCCTGGGGAAGCTGGTGCTCGGTCATGCTCCGAGCGTAGTCGGCGAACGGCCGGCTGCCGCCCGGAAGGCGCCGGACCGCGGCGGACCGGCCGGAATCCCCGGGCGGGCGGCCGCGTTGGAACCTGCGCAACCCTTGCCGAACCGTTGGAGCAGGCCGTGCTGTTCAACCGCCACAAGACCTCGCTCGTCCCCGCCGACCAGGCGCTGCCCGGCCGGGCCGCGCCCGCCTTCGCGCTGAGCGCGCCGCACACCGTGCTGGGCCACCCGCTGACCGGTCCGTACCCCGCCGGGCTGGAGGTGGCGGATTTCGGACTGGGCTGCTTCTGGGGCGCCGAGCGCACGTTCTGGCGGCTGCCCGGCGTCTGGACGACGCTGGTCGGCTACCAGGGCGGGCACACCCCGAACCCGACGTACGAGGAGGTGTGCAGCGGCCTGACCGGGCACACCGAGGCGGTCCGGGTGGTCTTCGACCCGGCGGTGATCTCCTACGAGCGGCTGCTGAAGACCTTCTGGGAGGCGCACGACCCGACCCAGGGCAACCGGCAGGGCAACGACGTGGGCACCCAGTACCGCTCCGCCGTCTACACCCACTCCCCCGCCCAGGCGGCCACCGCGACCGCGACCCGGGACGCCTTCCAGCCGGCGCTCACCGCGCTCGGCCTCGGCGCGATCACCACCGAGATCGCCCCGGCCGGCCCGTTCTACCCGGCCGAGCCCTACCACCAGCAGTACCTGTCGGACGCCAAGAACCCGAACGGCTACTGCGGTCTCGGCGGCACCGGCGCCAGCTGCCCGATCGGGGTGGCCCGGACGGGCGGCGAGGGCTGAGCCCCGGGCCACCGGTCCGGAGCCGCCGAGCCCGGGTCGCGGCTTCGCGGCCCGGGTCCCGGAGGCGCAGACTGGAGGGACCGGTAGGGCGGCCGCGCCACCGTCCCTGGTGGCGGGGCCGCCCTCGTCCCCGAGGAGCACCTCATGGCCGGCCTCATCCGCAAGAGCTTCGACACCGACCCCGAAGAAGTCCGCCCGTTCGAGGAGGACACGGGCGAAGTGCGTCTGGTCAACCTGGACGGCGGCGCCGTCGGACGGGCGGTGTTCCAGCCCGGCTGGCAGTGGTCCAAGCACATCAAGCCGATCGCCAAGACGGACAGCTGCCAGGCCGCCCACGTCGGCTACGTCGTCTCCGGACGGATGAGGATCGTCATGGACGACGGCGAGGCGGCCGAGTTCGGACCCGGCGACTTCATGATCTGCCCGCCCGGCCACGACGCCTGGGTGCTCGGTGACGAGCCGGTGGTCGCCCTGGACTGGCAGGGCTTCGGCGACTACGCCAAGCAGGGCTGAGCACCGGCGGGCGGGGGTCAGCCCCGCCGGACCTCGTGCTGGAAGCACCCGAAGTGCACGGCCCGGACGTGCACCACGGCCACCTCCGGGTCGGCGAGCAGGGCCGCCGCGCCCGCCTCCGCGGTCTCCGGCAGGACGGTCACCCCGCCCAGGATGTGCCCGCGCCGGTCGTACGCGCGCAGCACCCGCTCGCCGCCGTGGAAGCCGGTCGGCCAGCCCGGCCCGGCCGGTCCCGCGCACGGGCCGTCGTGCAGGAACACCGGGCCGAGTTCGTCGTACGGGCCCGGCTCGGCGCCGGTCTCGGCGGCCCAGCGCCGCAGCGGCGCGTAGCTCACCAGGGCGATCCGCTCCCCGGCCCGCGCCCGGGCCAGGCAGCAGCGCAGCGGGGCGCCGCCGGCCTCGTCGACCGAGCGGACCGGCGGGCGTCCGGCGTCGTCACGCACCAGCAGGGCGCGGTGGACGGCCGGGTCGATCGCCCGGACGGCCGGCACGGCGGGGGCGGCCGGCACGGCGGGAGCGGTGGCGGGGG